>JBBRPM010000030.1:0-47458 GCA_038228115.1 Chthoniobacterales bacterium | reverse complement strand
GGTGTTGAACTCTGTCTTGTCCTGCGAACACGCCTGGCAAAGGGCGGTTCCGGCAAACGGTTCGAGCAAACACCCGCAGGCCACGGAGCGATCTGGCTGAGGACGAACGGCAAAACCGTTTGAGAATGACAACGATCAACTCCGGGGCGGTGAGCGGCGCGTTGCAACGCGCCCCACCCCTCACGCGGGTCCCCCGCAAATCAGCAAGACTCGCGGAGGTTGGCGATATACAAGAATGACAGGTTTTGGAGGCTGCCGCCGAAGTGAAGGTCCCTGAGGCACGCTGGCCTCCACCCTCTCGCACCTGCACCACTTTTAATCACACCCCGGCTCAAACCGCCCACGGACGGCGGCCTCGGTTACAAAATCCGCACGTTCGGCGGCGGGATCGTGACGGGCCGGATGCGCGGCAGATTGATGCCGTGCTCGTGGTCCACATGCTGCGGCATGATTTCCGCCGCGGTGATCTCGATCACATTCGTCTTTTTCACCTGCTTTGCAGGTCGCGGAGCCTCGACGACTTCGGCCTGCACCGCCGGCTGACGGCTTGCTTGCGAGTTCAGTTCGTCGAGCAACTGCCGCTGTTCCTCCACCATTTTTGAAATCCGCGCGTGCATCTCATCGCGTTGCCGCACCAGCGTATCCCGCTCGCGCCGCATCCGCGTCATCTCGCGTTCGACGCGTGCATTGATTTCCGCTTCCACTTTTTCCAGGTTCGCTTTTTCACGCGCAACCGCCGCGGATTTCTCCGCGACCTCCGCCCGCGCCGCGTCCAAGGCGGTGCTGAATTCGTCGCGCTGTTTCACCACGCCTTTGAACTCGCGCGCGAACACTCCGCTCTGCGCCTTGTGCTGATCGTGCGCGGCCTGAAGTTCCGCGGAAAGATGTTCGCGGTCCCGGGAAGCTTCCGCATGGGCGCGCTCCAATCCCGCGATTTTTTCATCCGACTCCAGCGCGAGTGCGGCGAGCCGCTGGGCGAGCGCAGTGCTTTCGCGGATCGCTTCATCCCGCGCTTGGGAAAGCGAAACGATCTGCGTCGTCAGCGAATGTTCGATGTCGTCCAGCTTTGTCGCCAGCTCCTCGCATTCGCGGCTGAGCGCGGCCACAGCTTTGGCCCGCTCCACGGTGAGCGCGGCGAGCTGCCGGTCCTTGTCCGCGGTCAGCGCGTCGAGCCCGGCGCCGTGTTCGTGCGAAAGTTTCGCGACCGCCCCCGCGTGCTCGCTCTTCAGATTCGCGATGGCCTCATCGCGATGCTTGAGCTCGACCTCACGGTTGCGCGCCAGCGTATCGAGCGACTGCGCCCGGTCGGCGATTTGCGCCGCGGCTTGCTCCGCGTCCGCGAGCCGCAGTTCGAGCGACTTTTTCGTCTCATTGAAAAGCTCTTCCTGCTTTGCGATCTGCGCGCGCAAATTCTTCTCCAAATCTTGTGCCGATGCGGTTTGCCGCGCCGCATCTTTCTTCGTCTTGGAAAGCTCCTGCTGCAGCCCCGAGACCGCGCTCTCGTGTTCGCGCGTCGCCTTCGCAAATTCCTCTGTCGCCGCCCGATATTTAGAGCGCAAGTCGTCGTGATCCGACTGCGCCTGTCCGATTTTCATCGCGTGCTCCGCGCGCGTGTCCTCCAACTCCGCCGCCGCGCTCGTGAGGTGACCTTGAATTTGCTCCTTCAGCGTGGCGACCGTGCCCTCATGCGCCAGCAGGGCCTGCCCAAATTCCTCCGCCGATTTCGCATGAGCATCCCGCAATTCTCCGTGCTCCGCGCGCGCCGCCGCGAGTTGTTTGTCGAACTCGCTCTTCGCCTTCTTTGCCTCCGCCTTCGATGCTTCCAGCTTCTTCTGAAGCTGCGCGCGCTCGGCCGTCTGCGTCGTGATCGCGGTTTGCAGTTCACCGATTTTGGTCTGCAATCCGTCCAGCGCCTTCGCCCGTTCGGCCACTGTTTTCCGCAAATCGTCCGCCTCGGAATGATGCCGCGCCAGCGCCTCCGCGTGCGTTTTCTCCCGCTCCGAAAGCTGCGCCTCGTGCTCGCTGCGCGTCTGCGCGAGCAGCGCCGTGGCCGCCTCCAAATCGCATTCCGTTTTGGCACGCACTTCGTTCACGCCGGAAAGCGACGCCGTCAGTTCATCGTTCTGCCGCCCGAGATCGGAAATCGTTTGCCCGTGCGCGGAAAGTTTTGCAACTAGTTCATCCGACGCTGCCTGCTTTTCAGAAAGGATCGTCGCATGACCGGCCTGCATTTTCGTCACCTGCGCCTCGTGCTCGGTGCGCGCTTGATCGAGCAGCGCCACCGCCGCATCGAGATCACGCTGAACGCTCGTGCGCGCGTCGGAAAGTTGAGCGTGCGACGATTTCAATTCGTCGTGCTGCCGGTTCAGATCGGCGATGGTTTGCAGATGTCCGCCGATGGACTTCGCGAGTTCATCCGCTGCCGCCTTCCTTTCGGAAAGCGTCTCCGCGTGCCCCGCCTCCAGCGTCGCGACCCGCGCCTCGTGCTTGGCGCGTGCTTGATCGAGCAGCGCCACCGCCGCATCGAGATCACGCTGAACGCCCGTGCGTTCATTAGAAAGTTGAGCGTGCGACGATTTCAGTTCGTCGTGCTGGCGGTTCAGATCGGCGATGGTTTGCAGATGCCCGCTGATGGACTTTGCGAGTTCGTCCGCTGCCGCGTTCCTCTCGGAAAGCGTTTCCGCGTGGCCCGCCTCCAGCGTCGCTACCTGCGCTTCGTGCTCGGTGCGTGCTTGATCGAGCAGTGCCATCGCCGCATCGAGATCACGCTGGACGCCCGTGCGTTCATTGGAAAGTTGCGCGTGTGACGATTTCAGTTCGTCGTGCTGCCGATTCAGATCGGCGATGGTTTGCAGATGTCCGCCGATGGACTTCGCGAGTTCATCCGCCGCTGCCTTCCTCTCGGAAAGCGTTTCCGCGTGGCCTGACTCCAGCGTCGCGACCCGCGCTTCGTGCTCGGCGCGTGCTTGATCGAGCAGCGCCATCGCGGCATCGAGATTACGCTGGACGCCCGTGCGTTCATTAGAAAGTTGTGCGTGCGACGATTTCAGTTCGTCGTGCTGCTGGTTCAGATCGGCGATGGTTTGCAGATGCCCGCTGATGGACTTTGCGAGTTCGTCCGCTGCCGCGTTCCTCTCGGAAAGCGTTTCGGCGTGGCCGGACTCCAGCGTCGCGACCCGCGCTTCGTGCTCGGCGCGTGCTTGATCGAGCAGCGCCATCGCGGCATCGAGATCACGCTGGACGCCCGTGCGTTCGTTGGAAAGTTGTGCGTGCGACGATTTCAGTTCGTCGTGCTGCCGGTTCAGATCGGCGATGGTTTGCAGATGCCCGCCAATGGACTTCGCGAGTTCGTCCGCTGCCGCCTTCTTCTCGGAAAGCGTTTCGGCGTGGCCCGCATGAAGTTTCGCGACATGCGCGTCGTGTTCACCGCGCGCCTGATCGAGCAAAGTGGTCGCCGCGTCCAGATCACGTTGCATCCGCGCGCGCTCTTCGGTGATTTCGGCCAGCGACGATTTCAACCGGTCATTCTGCTGCCCGAGATCCGCAATCGCCCGGTGGTGTTCGTCGATCGTTTTGGAAAGCGCGTCTGCCGCTCCAGTCTGATTTTTCAGTTTCTCGTCGTGAGCCGCCCGAAGTTGCGCCATCTGCGCTTCGTACTCCGCGCCCGCCTTTTCCAGACGCGCTGCGGCCTCTCCGAGCTGCTTTTTTAAATCCTCGCGCTCGCCGTGCGTCGCATCGAGCGAAGCCTTGAGACCGGCCACTTCCCGGCGCATTTCCTCCAGCGCCTTCTCGCGTTCCTCCAGATTTTTCGCCGCACCGCCCGCGGCGGATTCGTGGCCCGCCAGCACGCCGGCATGTTCGGCGCGGAGATCGGCAAATTGGCGCTCGTGGTCGGATTGCGCGCGGTCAAATTCGCCGGCAATCGCGTCGAGTTTCCCGTGAAGTTCGGCGCGCTCAGCCGCGGTCGCATCCAGCGTTTTCTGCAAGGTGGCGTTCTGGCTGCGGGCCTCGGCAAGAGCGGAGTCCCCGGCTTTTCCCAACTCCGCGCGCTCGGCGGCAAATCGTTCCGCCTGCTGAGCCGCTTCGTGTTTCGCCGCTTCGAGTTCGGCAAAAAGTTTATCCCAATCCAACTGCAACCGGTCGCGGTCTGCGGTCAGTTTCCCCAACTGCTGCTGTAACTCCGTCAGCGTCGCGTCTCCCATTTTGGAGTGCGACTGCGCGGCTTCGAGCTGCTGCCCGCGCTCCACCAGCGCTTGCTTTGTCTTCTCCAGGTCTTCGAGGATCGCCACTTTTTCCGACTCGAATGCCGCCGCTTTGGCCGTCAGTTCGTTGAGCGCGGAGGTCCGTTCTTCCGTCGATTTTTCGTGAGCCGCCGTCGTGAGCTGAAGCTCTTGGGCGACCGCGTCGCGGGCGCGCGTCAGCTCGTCGAGTTGCGTCTTGGCCACACTCGTCGCGGCGTCCCGCTCGCCGAGCAGCGCTTTGATCCGCTCGCGATATTTGGCGATGTCTTGCTCGAGGCCGGCGACCGCGCGCGATTCCCATTCCGCGCCTTTGGCCGCATCCGCGGTCGCAGCGGCCTTGATCGCCTCGATGGAGGCCGCGGCTTCTGCGCGCACCTTTTCGACGTCCGAGATGCGCTCATCGCGTTCGGCGATCGCCTTGCGATTGGCCTCCGTCAGCGTCTCGATTCGCTCCTGCAATTCTTTTTGCGCGCGCGCAAATTCCGATTCGCGCTTCCGCGACGCCGCATCGGAATCCCGCTTCGTCTCCGAGCGCATCGACTCGATGAGCGCCGTCGCCTCCTGCCGGGCGCGATCCGCCGCGGCGAGCGAGCGCTCGGCCTTGATCCGCGTTTCCCGTTCCCGGTTGAGTTCCTGAGAAGTTGCGCGCTGGCCGCTTTCAAAAGCCACAATCCGGCGCTGTAATTCATCGAGCTGCCGTTGGTTTTCCTTCCGGGAAAGATCCACTTCCACCACCGCCTTCTGCTTCGCCGCGAGCCCCGCCGTCGTTTGCGCGAGCTGGTCCGTGAGCTTCGTCTTGTGCTGCAAAAGCGCGTCCCGCTCCTGCACGACCGCCGCGATTTTTTCGCTCCCGCTCCGCTTGTGAGTTTCGATTTCCGCCGCGAGCGCGTCGATTTCACGCGACTTGTCCGCGACCTCTTTTTGCAGATTTTCGCGTTCGGAGTGAATGGCGGCCGCATCCTCCGCGCTCTTGTCGGCCAGACTTCTTTGCGTCTCGATTTCGCCGATTTTGGCGGTCAGTTCTTCACGAGCGCGACCGAGTTCAGCGCGAATGCTATCCCGCTCTTCTGCCACCGCCGCAAATTGTTCGCCGCTGCCTTTCCGCGACTCGTGCAACTCATGGCGCATCGACTCCAGCTCGGCCACCTTCACCGCCACTTCCTGCTTCAGTGCTTCGCGTTCAGCAGCCAGCTTGGCCGCATCGTCCGCCGCCTTCGCGCCGAGACCTTGATGCAGTTCCACCTGGCCGTCCTTCTCCTCCAGTTCCTGCCGCGCGCGGTTGAGATCGTTCGCGATCCGATCGCGCTCTTCACTGATCGCGCCGAGCTTTTCCGCGCTGCTCGCGGTGAGCGAATCGAGCTGCGCTTTGATCGCGTCGAGATCGCCGCCTTTCGCCGCCAGCGCCTGCTGCAAGGCATCGCGCTCCGCGCCGAGTCGCGTTGCTTCCTCTGCGCTTTTCCCGCTTAAAGTTTGCTGCGTTTCGATCTGGCCGGCTTTTTCCTCCAGCTCACGGCGCGCCGTCGCGAGTTCGGTGGAAATGCGGTCGCGCTCCTCGGCGATGGCCGCGTATTTTTCCCCGCCGCCGCGCCTCAGGGCATCGAGTTCCGTCTTGATCGTTTCCAACTGAGCGCCCTGTTCGGCCACCTGCTTTTGCAGCGCTTCGCGTTCGGCTGCGAGCTTCGCGGCGTCGTCCGCGCTCTTCGCGCCCATGCTCTGGTGAAAGTCGATTTGCTCGTGCTTCTCCGCGAGTTCGCGGCGCACGCTGGCGAGGTCGGCCAGCACCGCGTCCCGTTCCTGCACGGATTCGTGCGAGGCTGCTTCACCGCGATTTCGCAGCGCGTTGATTTCGTCCGTCAGCGCATCCAGCTTCGCGTCCTTCTGCGCGATTTCTTCCCGCAAAGCATCCCGCTGCGCCAAAATTTCCCCGGCTTCCTTCGTGTGCCGCGCGCCCAGATCATCGTGCTGCGCGCTCTCATGAATCTTCGCTTCTAGCGCCGTTTTCGCCGTTGCTAGTTCCGCCACCGCACGATCGCGCTCTGCCGTCGCCGTGTCGCATTCCGCTGCCAGCGTTTCCGTCCGCTTTTCAAACTCAGCCTTGATCTCCGCCAGCCGCACCATCGCCGCATCGCGAGCGCGGACCAATTCCTCCCGATGCCCGACCGCAGCGGCATCCTCAGCCGCGGTAGCTGGAAGCGCGGCTGCTGGAAGTGCGGCTGCGGGAAGTACCGCGGCCTTTTCACGGACAGGCGGCGTCGGCACGACGAGCGGCTTCTCGCCCCCTTGTTTGCCAAACCAGTTCAGTTGCTGCGGATTCGTCGCGGACGATTTTCCCGCGCGCTCGACATCCTCCGGGTTCGGTTCGCGAAAGGCGGGAGTCGGCGGCGCAGCGGGCGTTTTCGACGGCGAACTTCCCGCCGCCGGCACGACATTTCGCGCTGGCCGGCGGCTGCGAATCTTTTGCGCCAGCGCCTCGGCCGCGGCCGGGGTGATGCCGGGCACGCCGTCTCCGCTCGCGGCGGGCGTCTTCACCAGATGCATCAGTTTCTGCCACGGGAAACGCACCTCGATCTTGTCCTCCGCCTTCACTTCACTCCGAAAAACGGACGGCGCGCGACGATGAATTTCCGCAAGATTGATACTCGTCTGCCCGTTTGCGATCAGCGACGACAGGTCGTTGATATTAAAAAGCAGCTCCGCCGAAACATCATGCGGGCCGGGCCGGAGCAGGTTTTGCGGGATGCGATGCAGGAAGTCGCCGAGTTCCAGCCGCACGTGATTATCCTGCGACGCCGTCGGGCTCGCCGGGACCGGCGTGAGCGCGAGACCTTGACCCTTTCCGCCCGCGCCTTCCGATGCAAGCGCCTCACTCGCTTTCGCTTCTGCCGAATCGCTTTTCGCATTCGCAAAAAGATCGGCGACGCCATCGGAGGGCTCGTCGCCCTTCCCTTTGCGTCGGAATCGATCCAGGAATGTTTTCATGCGTTGGCTTTAAATGTGGGGCGCGGTTTGGGTTGCACGGACGGCTCTTTACCTATCGAGATTTAGATTGTCGCTAAAGAATGTGAATTCGAGATAGCTTTTTCCGCGCCCGGCGGGACCAGAAATTTGACAAATTCTTCCGCCACCCGCACCGGCAGCAGCGCCTCGATCCACACCTCCTCGCCCTCATACCGCGTCGCGATCACTTTGGCCTGCCGATGCAGCCGCGCGATCTCGCTCGCCGCGCTCTGCGGGAAACGCAGCGTGCGCACCGCCGCCCCATTGGAAACGTGGTCGCTCATCCGCCCCAGCAAGACGTCGATCCCTTCCCCGGTATGCACCGACAGAAAGACCGCGTCGGGAAAATGCTGGCGCAATCCGGCAAGAATTGCCGGGTCCTCCACTTTATCGATCTTGTTAAAAGCCACGATCGTCGGCTTCCCATCCGCCTTCAGCTCGGCGAGCACTTTGAGCGTCGTATTATAGAAGTCCACCACCCCCGGCTGGCTCGCGTCGAGCAAGTGAATCAGAAAATCCGACATCGCCGCCTCCTCCAGCGTCGCGTTGAAAGCCTCCACTAGCCGATGCGGCAGTTTCCGCACGAATCCCACCGTATCCGTTAGCAGTAGCGGCTGATTGTTCGGCAAGGCCACCTTCCGCGTCGTCGTATCGAGAGTCGCAAAAAGCTTGTCCTCGATCAACACATCCGCCCCGGTCAGCCGGCGCAGTAGGGAAGACTTGCCCGCATTTGTATAGCCCACGATCGCGCAATTCGGCACCGGCGTGCGCTTGCGATCCTTCCGCTGCGTGGCCCGCGCCTCTTTCACATCGATGAGTTCGCGTTTGCACCGGTCGATTGCCCCGCGAATCCGCCGCTTATCCTGCTCGAGCTGCGATTCGCCCTCGCCCTTCGCCCCGATCCCGCCGCCCTGCCGCACCAGATGCCCCCAAGCCCGCGTCAGCCGCGGCATCGAGTATTGCAGTTTCGCCAGCTCCACCTGGAGCCGCGCCTCCCGCGTCTTCGCCCGCTTCCCGAAAATATCCAGGATCACCTCCTGCCGGTCGATCACCGCCACCCCCGTCAGCGCCTCCCAATTCCGCTGCTGACTCGGCGACAACTCGTTATCGAACACGATCACATCCAGCGCATGCTCCTTCGCAAAAGCCGAAATCTCCTCCGCCTTCCCCGAGCCGATCAGATACCGAGCGTGCTGCTCGCGATGGAAAACGAGCATCCGATCAATGACCGGGATGCCGAGCGTATTCACCAGTTCCTCCAGCTCTTCGAGCAAACTCTGCGTCTCCCCCTTCTGCGCCACATCAATGTAAGCGCCCACCAGCAACGCACGCTCTACAATCTTCGGGGTATCTTTAGTGTCATTCATCAGGTGGACGGCGAGAATACTCGCATCTCACCGAGCTGCAATCCGACATCCTCACGGCGATCGCACATCCGCGGCCTCAGTCGCCAGCTCACCGTCCGCTTCGGGACCGATCCCACCGGTGGATGAAACGAATAAACCCCGCATGGAGGCATCGCCTGGAAAGTTGCGCCTCCAGAGAAAGCTCGCCCCCGAGTCTTCGCTCGCAAACGAAGCGCCGCCCACCTAACTCACCGCGAGAGCCACGACGCGCCATGCCATCGAAAACTAACTCACCCTTGAAAGTCTTCATCGGCTGCCCCGGCGACATGGCCCCCGAGCGCGCCGCGTTGCTGAGCCTGCGCGATCACCTCGATGAGCTGGGCTGTCCCGTCCGCTTTCTCATTTGGAAAAATGCCACACCCGGCGCGGGCGACGCGCAGAAAGTCATTTTCGACCACTATCCCATCGCCGACTGGGATATTTTCATCGGCCTCCTCTGGACGCGCTTTGGCGTCCCCAGCGGCATCGTCGATCCGCTCTCCGGCGAGACGCTCACGGGCACCGAGGCGGAATTCGCCGGCGCATACGATGCCTTCCTCGCCAGCGGGGGAAAGCGCCCGCAAATCCTTCTCTACCGCTGCGCGCGCGATCTCCCCATCGACTTCGACATGGACCAGTTCGCGGGCGTTCGGAAGTTCTTCAAACAGACCGCGACCGGCGCGCAACGCCCCGCGCTCTCGCAGGATTTCAAGACTGCCGAAGAACTGAAGCAGCGCGTCACGCAGGACATCGTGAAGGTCGCCGTGGGGTTGCGGAAGGCGGCGAAGAAGTCCGCTATTTCGGGGGCGAAAGTGGTGCGTGTGGGGAAGAAGGAGCCGGATTGGGCGGCAGCGGAGGAAAGTTATCGGCACTACCTAATCAATTCGCAGAAGATGATCACCTGTCACACCGCTGAATCGGGGCGGCAGCGCGTCGAGGTCGAACTGGAGAGGGTATTCATCAAGCTAACGGCGACGCTACGAGTGGATAGCGACCTCCGAGATCGCGAGTTAGATCGGATTGAAAATCAAATCCTCAATGAGGAGGATCGAAATAGTTTGCATCGAATGGACTCAGGGAAAGATCTGCCGGGCTTCAATCAGCGGTGGACGGTTTTGAAAGATGCGAAGGATCGACTTGTCTTTAGCATCTTGCCGGTGTCCGCCGCCCCGCCGCCCATCGCTCTTCCCGATCTCCTAGCACAACACGCCCACCTCGCACTCACCGGCTTGCCCGGTTCGGGCAAGAGCACGCTACTCCAATATCTCCTCCTCACCTACGCTTGTGGCAAACAAAGTGAGCGCCTTTACCGCTTCGGCCCGCGATTGCCTGTTCTCATCCGCCTGCACCAATTTCACCGCTGGGTTGAGCAGCGACGGCACGAGAAAAAACTCGGCGACTTGAAGCCAGCGCACTTTGCCCAGTTCCTCGCTAATCATTGGCACGACGAAACGGGCGCACCCGAACTTCCGCCCAGCTTCTTTGAACGGATATTGTGCGTCAAGACGAACACCGGTCCCAGCTCCTCCCGCCACGAAGCCGCCGCCGCGCGGCATCGGCCCGGCGACCGAGCCCTCATCCTCCTCGATGGCCTCGATGAAATCGCCGACCCCGCCCAGCGCCGCGCCATCGCCGCGCTTGTCGCCACGGCCCTCGACGATTGGCGCGACGCCCGCGTTATCCTCACCTCGCGCCCGAAAGCTTGGGAGAGCGAAGGCCGCGCGGCCTTCGGCAGCCGCGTCGGCGAGGCGCGCATCTGCGATCTCGACGACGGGCAGATCGAGGAATTCGTCCGCCACTGGTATCTCGCCAGCACCATTGTTGCCCGAGGCGACTCCGCCAGCGCGCGCGGGCACGCGGAGAGCCGCGCGGTCGATCTCATCGGCGCGGTGAAGCCGGAGCGCATCCGCAAACTCGCGGCCACGCCGCTCATGCTCTCGATCCTCGCCATGGTCCACAGCCGCGGCGTCGGCCTGCCGCAGGAGCGCAGCCAGCTTTACCACGAGTGCATCGAATTCATGCTCGGCTACTGGGATGAAATCGTCGGCTTCGATCCCGACCCCGAGCTGCACGAAGTCGCGCGCCACGACCGGCAGACGAAACGCCAACTCCTCGAGCCCGTCGCCCTCTGGATGCACCGGCTCGGCTCCGAGCAAATCGAGCCCGGCGAGCGTGACCTGGAAGATCAATTCACCGCGCGCTTCCAATCCGTCCTCAACGAGCCGCCCGACTGCGCCCGCCGGCACGCGCGCGCCTTCCTGCGGCTCATCGTCGAGCGCGGCGGGCTGATGCAGGAGAGCGAAGCGGGCCGCTTCCGCTTCGTCCACCTCACCTTCCAGGAATACCTCGCCGCCAGTGAGATAGCGCAGGGCGAAGCGCCCTTTGCACAGGTCGAAAGGCACCTCCACGATCCGTGGTGGCGCGAAGTCATCCTACTTTGTGGCGGCGAACTTAGCCGAGCCAAGACTCATCAAAAGCGCGCTAACACCACCGCGTGGCTCCGCGGCATCCGTAACGCCGGCACTTGGAGCGAGGACGTGCTCTCCCGCGATCTGGAACTGGCCTTTCGATCGCTCAGTGACATGGCACCGACGGGGGTAGATCCGATTCTCGCCACTGACCTCGCGAAGAGTGTGGTGCATCAATTAACAAGAAGGGAGGTTACCATATGGTCCCTTGGCCTGCGGGATATGTTGGAAAATTTAGGCAACAACCACGCCGCCCAAGCGATTGCAGAGGTCTTGTCGGAGCAAGTTTCCGTGAGCAACGAAACGATGCTGTTTTATCTATTCTCCGTCGCGTCGGAACTTTCCCCGTCGGCCCTCAATGGACCATTAAAGGTGGCGTTTGCTACAGCCCACGGAGCGCGGGACGCCAACCTCCGGTATCACGGAGCGTATCTGTCCCTCCTCCACGGACCCGTGAAGACGCGAGCCGACTCCTTTGTCGTTTTCCGTGAAGCGTTCGTCGCCTTGGGCCTCACACTAGACGGTGATCTTGCCTCCAGCATCTTTGCTTTACAGGACGAGACCATTAACGAACTCGCCCGCGAGTGGTGGCGTCATCTCATTTCCGGCAATCGTAGTTTCGATCGAAAACGAGCGATCGAAGTGCTAATCCGCCATGGGACGGAGGAGGATAAAGCCAGGATGATGACCATCTTGTGCCAGGATTTTGCGGAGAAGAGAGGCGATATTTGTACCGATGCAGCTTCACTATTAGAAACTCTGGGCACTCTGGCCGATGTTCCGGTCTGTCATGCCCTGTTTTCAGACCTTTTCGCTGGAAAAAAGAGGACCGTCAGAGAAGAAGATATAGAAGCGTGGGGAAAGATCGTCGCTCACCGATCAGCCGAAGTGGACTGGACGCCGGTTCGACGCTTGATGAAATCGACCGATTTCCGTGTTTCTCTCGCTGCCGCGAAGGTTTTGCTGAAGCAGGGCGGCGAGGCGGATCGGTCGAACGCAAGGGCTTTCCTGATGGGCGGAATCAACGGCGCAGACTTGGGAACGGCGCGCTCATTCTCGGTTGCTCTGATTGAGTCTGATCCAGCTCTGGATCGCGCTACGATCACTCCGAGGTTTGCCGAACTCGTTTCGGACTTGAAGAAGGGAGAGGGGCGCTGGGTCGTGTCCAGCGTAGTCAATCTGGGAAGAGAAGCGTGGAAATTTCCAGTGCTCATACAGGCAGTGATCTCTGACGCCGATTCCGATCACGAATATGCATACCGGTCACTCGAAAATCTAATCGCACTTCTTCGCGTTAAGCCGGATGGCGTCTCCATATCGCATCCGTCCCCATCCGATATAGCGAGGAAGGTTCGTAATTGGCTGAAGATGGCCAGCAGCTCTCCCTTAAAGGGGATTGCGCCGTGGTTTATGGCACAGCTTTCCACGTTCCCGGAGCTGCGGGGAAGGGCCGTGGCTTCGCGCAAGGTGTCCCGGAGGGACAAGAGAGATTAGCCGGTGGTGAAGCGCAGCGAAACCACCGGACACCGATCCAAAAAACACGCCCGCGCCCCGGCAGGGGCGCGAGAAACGGTGCGAATCGTGCGGATTTCTTCCGCCCCGCTGGGGCGGTTTCGTGGTGGCGATGCCAGTCCGGTGGTTCCCGCTCGCAGACTCGCTTCACCACCGGCTAATCTCTCTCAAGCCTCCAGCTTGATTTGGCCCCACGGCATCATTTCACCTGGATGCGCATGCATTCTCAATGCCTTGCACACTCTTTCCACCTTCCCAGAGTTGCGCACGCGGGTGGATGGCATGATTTTAGAAGCAGCGGTCGGCGAAGGTCACGAGATAGCGGAGGGTGGGGCGGCAATAGTCGATGGGGCTTAGACAATAGCTCCCGACAGGACCAACATAGTGAGTCGGGGAGCCGCAATAGCAGGTGGCGGGGCGGCAATAGCGGGTGGCGGGGCGGCAATAGCGGGTGGCGAAAGCAAAATAGTGGCTTTGGATGGGAGGATAGACAGGCCCGGAGCAAGCTTTGCGGAGGAAGGCCAACGGCCTTCTATCTTGCAGCCTAGGGTTGTCGCAACCCTGGGTTAAACGGGCAGGAATCGGGTCAACCCTGACAGGGTTGCATCGGAAGTTCGGGTGGGGTGGGATGGGGATGCAACCCCGACGGAGACGGGGCGGGAGCGGGGGAGTGCGCCGATGGTGGTGCGGCGGATGTAACGGAGGGGCGCGGGGTGGGGCGCTCATTTTGCGCGGTGGCTGAAAAGCCGTGTCAGCATGGGCGAGTGGAGTATCGTTGCGCGGTGAAACTTGCCCGCCACTTTCTGTCATGCGTCGCTGTGTTGCTCGCGTTGGTGTTTTCGGCGCGGGCGGCGGTTTTGAAAATCAGCGCGAACTCGGCGGTGCGGGCGGGGAGTGAGTTGGATGGGACTTATACGACGACGCATCTTTATATGGATGAGGTGGCGGGGGATTCGATTCCGGTGACGGTGTTCTTTGATCCAGAGACGAATGGGGTGGAGACGGCGGAGGTTTTTACGAATCTGAACCGGCGCGACCGGGCGGGGATGGATGCGGATGGGGATGGGATCGAGGATGGAATCAAGCCGCCGCCGGGGAATGGGATCGCGGTGGGGAATGATGCGAATTATTACAAGGCATATGCGATGGCGCTGGTGTCGGGCGGGTTTCAAGTGACGCTGCAGGCGGAGAAGACGGGGGCGTATCGGCTGACGGCGCGTTATCGGCTGAATGGCGATGCGCCGGGGACTTATCGTTATTTCACCGATCCATTTGGCGATCTTTGTTTCCGCGCGCATGCGGTGGTGGTTTCGCCGAAGGCAGCGCGCGACATTCAACTCTACGAGGTGAATCCGCTGACGATCATCGCGACGGGGACGCTGGCTTCGCAGAGAGGAACGTTTGCGGATTTGGCGAACGGCGTGGCGGGTGGGCCGCGGTTTAATTTGCAATACGTGAAGGATCTCGGCGCGAACATGTTGTGGTTTCAGCCGATCCATCCGAATGGGATCGCGGGGCGGCAGATCGATCCGGTGACTTCGCAGCCTTTTGAAGTGGGGTCGCCGTATGCGGTGAAGAATTTCTTTGAGGTGATGCCGCTGATGGCGAAGGGCTTTACGCCGACGGCGAATGCGACCCCGGCGCAGAATGATCCGACTCCCGTGCCGGATACCGATCCGGGTTACGCGGCGAGTCCTCGTGGCAAAGCCCGCGCTGAGTTTGCCAGCTTTACCGCCGCCGCGGATGCCGCGGGCGTGGATGTGATGCTCGATGCGCCGTTCAACCACACGAGCTATGACTCCGAATTGGCGACGCTCGGGCAGACCTATTTCGGCGGCGGCAGCGCGACCGATGAGGTCCGCAACACGGAGGCGCGCTTCTTTGCGCGGACGGATGCGTACGATATGCGGGCCTTCAGCGCGGGTAGCATCGCGCTGGCGCCGGATCGCTACGATTTCGGGAAATTTGCGGACACTTACGAAGTGTTTTACGGACGCTATGCGGCGCTGGTGGCGAACGCGTCGCAGTCGGGCAATTTCACGAACGAGGGGGACTGGTTCGATTACTCGATCGGCAATGAAGGGACGGCGGGCGATGGGCATTTCGATGCGATCACGCAAAACGTGTGGCGCTACTTTGCGGGCTACACGCTGCATTGGCTGACGCAGACGGGCTATCCGGCGAACACGGCGGGCGCTTCGCTGAATTCAAGCGCGGGGATCGATGCTTTGCGGGCAGATTTCGGACAGGGGCTGCCGCCGCAGTGCTGGGAATACATCATCAACAAAACGCGCACGCGGAAGTGGAACTTCGTCTTCATGGCGGAGTCGCTGGATGGCGGCGCGGTGACGTATCGGAGCGCGCGGCATTTTGATATTTTGAATGAGAACATCGTTTTCCCTCTGCACGCGGCGCAGACGACGAACGATTACCGCAATATCTACGACGCGCGCCGCAATGCGTATGGGCAGGGGCTCGTGCTGCTGAATTCCAGCTCGCACGACGAGGATCATTATCAGGATCCCTTTCACGCGCTGATCCGCTTCGCGGCGAATTCGACGATCGACGGCGTGCCGATGATTTTTCCGGGACAGGAACTCGGGATCAGCGGCGCGGTGGTGCCGCCGGGCGACACGCAGGCGGGGATCACGCCGACGAGTTACGACCGCTACGAGACGAATTTCGGGAAGCCGATTCCGCACTTCAAAAAGTTTAACTCGCTCATGCCGCTGTGGCTCAAGACGCAGGTCGGTCACGCGACTTATAACTACGGGCTCGCGCAGCTTTCCGCGGTGTATTCGGGCATCGGGCAGGCGCGGAAATTCAGCGCGGCGTTGCGTTCGTCGAACCGGTATTATCTGAATCTCAACGACACGACGCAGCACGGGCAGATTTTTTCCGTCGCGAAATTTGAGGCGAAAAATGGCGCGCCGAATTTCTCGGACACGGTGCTGTGCTTCGTAAATCTCGACCGCAACGCGAGCCCGCAAACGGTGGGCGCGAACAAGTTCAACGTGAATATCGACACCGACGCGAATGGCATGAACGACTTCGGCATCAAGCCCGCGCGCCGCTACAACGTGAAAAATATCGCGGCGTATCTTGGCACCGATCTGACGCGGCGGGACACGTTTCTCATCCCCGGCGGAATCCTCGGCAGTGATCTGCTTGGGCAGGGGCTTTTCGTTTCCATGAACCGCGTGCCGACCGCCGATGCTGCGTGGGCGACCGCGCCATACGAGGCGCAATACCTGAAGCTCTATGACGTGACGCCGCCGCCCTCGACGGGCGTTCCCTTTACGCAAAAGCCGTACGCGATCGGCACGCAGATCACGTTTTCATGGACCGGCGCGACGGATGCGGAAGGCGGGATCAGTGGCTATCACGTCGTCATCAGTACGGGAGCGAATGGCACGGGCACGGTGCTTTTCGATGGCATCGTGAATGGCACGAGCAAGACGGCGACGGCTGCGTTCGGCCAGACACTTTTCGCGACCGTGAAATCCGTGAACAACGCCGGCATCGAGAGCCCGGCGAGCAGCAGCGTTGGGGGAACCGTCGCGCTCGATCCGCTCGGTGATCGCGACGGTGATGGCGCGCGGAATGACGCCGAGGAAATCGCGCAAACCAACCCGCTCGATCCCGCCTCGGTCTTCCGAGTCGTCAACATCACGCGCCTGAGCGGAACGAGCGTGCAGCTCACCTGGAGCAGCGTGCCGGGCGTCGAATACGAAGTCCTCGCCACCACCAATCTCGCCGTCCCGTTCACTGTTATCAGCGGCCCGTTTTCCATCCCCGCCGCCGGTGCCACCACGGGCTGGCTCGACCCGGCGTCGGGCGCGGGTCCGAAATTCTACAAGGTCCGCATCGCCATCCCGACCGAGAGCTAAACAAGCGTGGCAGGAAATTCCGGGTAGCGCGCGCGTCCCGCGTGTATTTGACGGCCGGTTGAAATTACCTGCCAAATGCGCGATTCGCGCCACAGCGCCGTAGGCGTGACATGTTTATAGAATCCATCAGCAAAACGACCAAAGCTCCGTAGGAACGGCATACGCGCTTGGTTCCCGGCACATGTGGCTCCTACGGAGCTTGTGTTTTGTTTGCTGGAAACATCTATCAACATGTCGCGCCTACGGCGCTAAAGCAGATTTTCAACAGGCTGTTGAGGCGCCCCCGCTCAACGAACTTTCTCGGCGCACGACTGCAATGGAGAGGAACGAAATCCGAACCATGCGTGATGGAAAGTCCGCGCAGGCGGGACGCCTTCGCCAGCACGCGGGACGCGCGCGCTACCCGGAGTTCGCCACACCTCCTCGACTCGCCAACCGCCTCAGTATTCCTCGTCCGGCGGCGGTTCGTTTTGCTCGTCGGTCAGCGCTTTCGTCAGCGAATCCTGGAACATCAGAAACCGTTTCGTCACAAAGAGCGGATCGCGTTGTTCGGATCCATTCACGAACTGCTCGATGAATTCTTCGATTGTCAGTTCCTCGTATTCCTCCGGCTCGATTTCCCAGAGGCGATCGTGAAAGGCCACCTTGTGCGTGGCTTCGAAACAACAGAGCGCGAGCTCGAAATCCAAGTCGTCGAACTCATCGCAAAACAACTCGCCCACGGGCGTGGTCGCGTCGCATTGCACGAGGTCTTCACTGACAAATTGCAGGATCGAAATAAACGAGGTGACGTAGTAACTCATCGGGTCGCGACGACGTGGCGGACGGTGGGGCAGGGGACGTTACTTCTTGGCGCTGATCGCGGTTTTCAGGAACTCCAAAAACTTTTCGCGCGCGCCTTTTACCGTCTCGTCCGGGCCCGTCATTTTTACAAAAACGAGTCCGTCCGGGTTCTCGATCATCGCTCCGAGCAGCGCGCTGTTTTCCATCGTCGTCGCGGGGCCGCCGGGCATGCCGCTGGTGAAAGTTCCTTCCGTCGAGACGATCGTCACCTTCACCCCCGCGATGTCTTGCGCGCTGATTTTTTCGGCCTCGGGCTTGCCGGTGAACTGCTTCAGCCAGCGCTGCGCGTTCGCCTCCACGCCGCCCGCGCCGCCTTCACCAAAGTAGAAAAACGTGATGTCCGCCGCCTTGTCTGCGCTGGCACCGGGGACGGTCAGTTGCGCTTTTCGCATCGGCGAATTGACCGGCACCCATTTCCAATCCGCGGGCCGCGTAAAGGTGAGCGCGCCGACTGGGAAAGTGGTGGGATCTTCCGCGCGCACGAGTGCGGGAGCGGCGAGGATGATGGCGGAAAAAAGGTGGCGCAGCGACATGGGGCGGTCTTTTAAGCGCGCCCGCCGGGAGGCGCAAGCAGTTCGCGGGGGCAGGAGTAAAAAGTCGTCAGTGGTCAGTCGTCAGAATCTGCCGACTAACTACTTCTCACTTCTTACTCCTACTTTTTCTTCGGATCGAGATTCGCGTCGAGATCAGCCTTGGAAACGGAGGACGCGACACCGTCCTTCGGCACTTCCACTTTGGAAACCCAAAGCAGCGCGTTCAGCACGGTCTTGCGGAAATCATCGTTGCCCCAGTTGTCGTGGTAGTGGCCGCCGGTGAAGCCGAAGCCGCGCCCGCCGTCCGGCCGCTCGATGGCCCACATCATCGCCTCCTCGCGACCTTTGCTGGCCTGGATGTGCGGGTACGGCCCGGCTGGCCAGACGTAAGGTCCATTGCGCACCGCATCGCTCGGGGCGGCGACGAGGATCGGCGTGAACTTTGTCCCAGCCACGGTCTTCGGTCCATCCGCGCTGAAGCCGTCCGCAAAGCGGATATTTATATACCACTCGTCCTTGATTTGAAACGGCTTCACGCCGCGCGTAATTGGGTGCTCGGGGAACTTCGTGAAGTTCGGCTCCCACATCGGATTGCACGAAAAATCCTTCTCATAGTGCCCGCCGATCCACCGCTTGAATTGCTCGCCCGCCTTGTCGGCCTCCACTTCCACGCCGTAGTGCATGCAGCCGATGCCGACGCCCTTTTTCGCCCACGCGTCCACCTTCGCCAGTCGCGAGCCGTCGCCTTTCACGACCTCATGATTCGGCCCGCCGTCCATGTAGAAAACGACCGCGTCCGCGCCGTCGAAAATCTTCTCGTCGGACGGCCAGCCATTCAGCACGAAATCGACGTGCAGCTCCGGCGCACCCTGCGCGAGACACTTCGCGAGAAGCTGCGTGCCGGCGTTGAATTCATGCTCGCGCGGCGGATGCGATGGCTTGCCCGCGATGATGACGAGCTTCTGTTTTCCGTCGGCTGTTTTGGCGAAAGCCGCGCTGGAAAAAGTGGCCGCGAGAGTGGTGAGGAAAATGGTGCGAAGGGAAAGGCGCATGGGATTTCGGAGGAGTGCAAACTCGTTAGTTTGGCGGCGTCGGAAAGTCCACTCGGGATTGCCACGTTGCGCATTCCGGCGGCGCGTGGGAACTATCGGTTTCCCGCTTTCATGAAGTATCCGCGCCTCGCCCTGCTCTTCACTTTCGCCATGGCCGTGCGCGGTGCGGAGCCGACGACTCTCCGCGATGCATTCGGGAAGCGCGAGTTGCAGTGCGAACTCACGAGCAGCGCGCCGGATCGGATGACCCTCGCGATCACGAATTCCAGTGCGGAAGCGGTCAGTGTTGCGATTCCCGCGGGCACGATGGCCGTCGGTGCGGAGGGTACATCTCCGCTCGTCGCACTCCAATCCGCCACGCTCCTCATCGTGGCCGGAAAGACCGCGGAGGCGCTGCTGCCGGCGGCGGTGATTTCGTCGAAAAGTCCGCCGCCGGGAAAAGTGTTGCACGTTTCCGACGCGATCGAGCCGCGCCTCGATCCTTTGCTGAAGAGGCTCGCCGGTCAGCAGGATTTGCCGCGGGCGACGGCGCAGTTCGCGGTTTTTTGCCTGCTCGAAGACATAAAGTTTTCCGAGTGGCAAAAATATCTCGCGGCCCGGCGCGGCCCGAAAGCGAGTGCGGAAACGCATCCCACCGCGGATGAAGTCGCGCTCGCGATCGATGTGCTCGGGCTTCTCCGCGAAGTCGCTCCCGAGCGCATGTTTGCCCTTACCTCGGATGCCGAGTTGAAATTTCGCGCGCTGCGAAATCCCGTCTGCCGCGCGAAAGCAATGCAGCTTTTCGGAATCAATGGAACCGGCGACGCGAGCGAGTTTGGGCTGCCAAATGTGAGCCAGCTTTTGCATACGAAACCCGGCGACAATTGCCCCATTTGCCGCGCGCGCGAGCAGATGCAAAAAGGCGCGAGCGATTTCTGATCCGATGTCCGATCCTTTTGCGCCGAACGATCCGTTCGCTCAAGCCGAGGAGCTGCTTCCCGTGCCGCAGGCGTGGGGGGTTCGTCTCGTTTTTTTCGGAGTGATGCTGGTGATGCTGGCCATCGCGTTTTCAAATGCCTCGGAGTTTCCAGGGAAGCTGGCGGCAGAAAAATTTGTGGCGACGGGCGACATCTTCGTCATGGACAAATCAGACGATCGCTCGGAGGCCGCGTTCGCACGCGCGCTTACTTCGCAAGGTGTCGAAGCGGGGATGAACTATAAGAAAAGCGACTGGCAGTCGCGCCGATACGATGTCTGGCTGATCGCGCCGACGCGCGACATCGCGCTGGCGAAACTCGATGCGCTCTTGAAGGATTTTCAACGCGAGTTTGGCGGCGATCCCATCAAGGACGTGACGACGTTTTCCAGTTCTTACGTTCTGCCGCTGAAGACGCCGAAAGTGCTGTGGTGGAATCACGCGATGAATACGGCAGTGCTGACGCTTACGGGCGTAGGCCTGGCGATGGTCGCGGGCGGATGCTGGGTTTTGTGGAAGGCCGTAAAAGGCGACAAACGACAGTTCGCCAGTTTGATTTTTCAAAACGACGATCCGGCCATCGATCCGCCGGTGTTTGATGAGGGTGACGATGCTTCCACCGACGAAAAGAAGTGAAGTTCATCACGTTACTGCTCTCGTGACTTTGGCCCCGCGCTGCCTGACGCCCTCTGCGCTTTCGACGCGTTCACGGAGACTCGAATCGACTGATTTTAAATGAACATGAGATTTGCCATTCCGTTTGCATTCATGCTGTTGCTTTCGCTCGCGCTTGCCCGGGCGGAAGACGCGCCGCCTGCGCTGAAATTCCTGATGCAGGCGCTGGACGAGAGCGATGATGCGGAGACGCAGGTGAACTTGCTCCGCGGCATCAACAAGGCGCTCGAAGGCCACCGCGAAGTCACGCCGCCGGCGGAATGGAAGGCGCTCGCGGAAAAGCTGGCGAAGAGCGCGGACGCTGGAGTGCGCGAGCAGGTGCAGACGCTCGGCGTCGTCTTCGGGAGCAGCGGTGCGATGGACGGGATGCGCAAGATTTTGGGCGATGTCTCCGCGGACCGGGCGGCGCGTGAAAAGGCGCTGGATTCGCTGCTCGCGGCGAAGGACAAGGAGGCGCTGCCGCTTCTCCTCGATCTCGCGAAAGCGCCGGGCCCGCTCCGTCGCGCGGCGTTGCGCGGGCTTTCCAGCTACGATGATCCACGGGTGCCGGCGTCCGTCGTGGGCCTTTATGCATCGCTGGATACGGATGAAAAACACGAGGTGCTCGCGACGCTGCTCGCGCGGGCCACTTCCGCGAAAGCGCTGACCGCCGCGCTCGATGGCGGCAGCATCCCGCTCGCCGATCTCGCCGCTCCGCAGATCCGGCAACTGAAGGGTTTCAATGACGCGCCGATCGTGGACTGGCTGCGCGCGCATCCCGCGTTGACGATTTCCATTTCCAACAAGCAGGGGGAAATCGCGCGCCTCAAAACCACGCTGACTCCTGAGGCGATCCGCGCGGGCGATGCGAGCCGTGGACGCGCTTTGTTTTCCCAAAGCTGCGCATTGTGTCATCACCTTTTCGACGCGGGCGCGGACATCGGGCCGGAACTCACCGGTGCGAATCGCACCGATGTCGATTACCTGCTCCAGAACATCCTCGATCCCAACGCGCTGATCGGAAAAGACTACCAAAGCTCCACCATCGAAACGTCCGACGGCCGCATCCTCGTCGGCATGATCCGCAGCGAGGACGCGAGCGCCGTCACGCTCAAGACGCTCGCCGGCGCGATCATCGTGCCGCGTGGCGATGTGAAAAGTGTCGTCGTGAGTGAGGTATCGATGATGCCCGAAGGGCTGATTTCCGCGCTGACGAGCGATCAGGTGCGTGATCTTTTCGCCTATCTCGGCAGCCCGCGGCAGGTGCCCGTCCTCGCCACTTCATTGAATACCGCCGACTTTTCAAACGGTCGCGATTTCACGCGCTGGCGGACGGTCGGCGACTCTTGGCGTGTCGTCGATGGGGCGATGGTCGCGCGCGGAAATACGGTGCGGCCTGTGTCGCTGAGCAGCGAGATGGTGGCCGGTGATTTCAAGCTGAGCGTGAAAGTGAAAGTGAACGGCGCGGACGCCGTCGCGGAAATCGTGCTGCGCGGAAACGAGGGGCCGGAGGGGTTTCGCGGTTTCTCATGGAGCGTCGGCGGAGCGTCGCCTTCGAATGTGTGGAGCTACGACGCTGCGAAGCCGCGCTCCGTCATGACCGGCCCGGCCATGGCGTCGGGCAAATGGATCGCGTGCGAGATCGAGTCGCGCGGGCCGAAACTGTTCCTCCGCCTCGAAGGAAAAGACGTCCTCGAAATCCCCGCCGCCACCGGACCTCAGCGTACCGTGCCGGCTTTCTACCTTCTCGGCGAAGGTGCCGAGCTGGCTTTGCAGGATTTGAAGCTGGAAGTCGCGCCGTAGTGCCGGCTGGACGCGAATCGCAGAATCGAATGCGATTCGCAGAGATGCGAAGGAATGACGGCCGGCGGCTCGTTTATTGCGGTGTTTGCCAGCGTTTCGGGGTGGTGGCTTGGAATCTGCTTTAAATTGGGCACCCCTTTTATTGCGATGCTTTACCTTGCCCAACAACCTCGTGTCGAAAGCCAGGCCGCCATGCACGCTTTACGAGCGGCGGACGGCTACCTTTTTCTCGGGCTCCACGAGGAGGCGATGGGCGAACTCAACAACGTGCCGCTGCTCGCCCAAGGCGACGCCCTCGTCCTGCTCGCCCGAATTCGCGTCCTGCTGCACCGCGGCAGTTGGCGCGAAGCGGAGGAGATGGCGAGTCGTTGTGTCGAGGCTTTCCCCGAGATCGAGGAGTTCACCGTGCAGCGGGCGTGCGCGCTCTGCCGCATCGAGACCGCGGACGTGGCGATTGAGGCCATCGAGGCGGCTCCGGCGTGGATCAAACGCACCGGCATTCTCCACTACAATCTCGCCTGCTACGAGGCGCGTCTCGGCGATCTCTCGATGGCTAGGCGCTGTATCGACACGGCGATCCAGATCAACTCCGCGATGGCTCGCAACGCGAAAGTCGATCCGGATCTCCAGAGTCTTTACAACTGACCGGCCGGTTATTCCTTCGGCGCGACGACCACAAACCGGCTCGCTCCCTTGCTCGAAACGCGAAGCAGAACCTTCTTGTCCTTCTTCACTTTCTCGCTCATCTCGACCGCTTGTTTGGACGAAGTCACGGCCTGCCGGTTGATCTCGTGGATCACGTCTCCTTCGCGAATCCCTTGCCCGTAGCACGCGGACTCCGCATCGATCTGGGTGACGACGACGCCTTTCGCGTTGTCCGCAATCTCGTATTTCTTCCGCGTGTCGGCATCGATGTCCGCCACGGTCACACCATCGAGCACGTCCGGGTCTGACTCGACTGCGTCGCTCTTCGCCAGTTCATCTTTACCGGGGCGCTCGCCGAGCTTCACGGTGATCACTTTTTCTTTGCCGTCCCGCAGCAGTTTCACGCTCACATCGGTACCCGGAGGTTTCGCGGCGACCATGAGTTGCAACTCGCGCACGCCTTCCACTTGCTTGCCGTCCACGGCCAAGACGACGTCGCCATTTTGCATGCCTGCGGCTTGGGCTGGGCCGCCTTTGCTCACGTCGCCAACCAGCGCGCCTTTGTCGCCTTCGATTTTAAATTCCTTCGCAAGATCTTCATCGAGCGGCTGGAGCACGACGCCGAGATAACCGCGGATCATGCGGCCATTTTTAATGAGACTGTCCATCACCGCGCGCGCCAGATTTCCGGGCACCGCGAAGCCGATTCCCTGATTGCCACCGCTGCGGCTGAAGATCGCAGTATTCACGCCGATCAAGCGCCCTTCAGTATCCACGAGCGCACCGCCGGAGTTGCCGGGATTGATGGAGGCATCCGTCTGGATGAAACTCTGGAAGCTGAGATCGAGGCCGGATTTGTGCATGTCCCGTCCGAGCGCGCTCACGATTCCCATGGTCACCGACTGGGTGAAACCGAACGGATTTCCCACCGCGATGGCAACATCACCGACGCGGACTTTGTCGCTGTCGGCGAAAGTAATCGCGGGAAGGCTTTTCCCTTCGATCTTCAAAACCGCGATGTCGGCGTCGGGATCGGACCCGATTTTCGTCGCCTTGTATTCGTGTTCGCTGTTCCCGAGTTTCACGATGATCTCGTCGGCTCCATCGATGACGTGGTTATTCGTGAGGATGTGACCTTCCGGGCTGACGATCACGCCGGAGCCGAGGCCGAGGCCTTCCTTGTGCGGTTTGTCGGCTTGTTTGCTGGCACCATTTTTCCGCTTCGGGGCGGGCGTCGCGTCCTCATTTTCACCGGAATCCGGGATGCCGAAAAAGCGGCGGAACATCGGATCGTTAAGCATCGGATTCTGGCGCAGGGAACCGCCCTTCACCATCTTCGAGGTGGAAATCGTCACCACGCTCGGCGACACCTTTTCCACGATCGGCGCGAAGGTCGTCAACATGCCGGGCTTCGGCGCGACCGGCGTCGGATCGACGGTGACCGTCGGCGTTTTCTTGTCCAAATTTTCCTCCGCCAAAACAGGCCACGAGGTGAGCAGGACGGCGATGGAAAGAGCGAGAGGTTTGAGCGTGGAGATACTTTTCATGTTTTAGGTTCCGCATCTGACACGGTGAAAGGCTGTGTGTTCAATTCACTTTCGATGCATTCACGCGCCGTCTTGATTCGTAAACCCCGCTGTCTATCTTCCGCGCCCATGTCCCGCCTTCCTGCCTTCCTCTCCGCTTCGTGTTTGTCCATTTCCCTCGCGCATGCTGCCGAGATTTCCGCGGTCGCGCCGGGAAATGACGGGCTCAAGCCGCCGGAACGCGTGGCCACTCCGCAGGTCGCGCCTGCGTCGGATATATGGGAAAAGCAGATGAAGAAGATGCAGGTGCCGGCGGGTTTTTCCGTGGATGTTTTCGCAGCGGAGCCGCTGGTGGCAAATCCAGTCGCGTTCACGATCGATGGAAAGGGTGTGATGTATGTGGCGGAGACTTATCGCTACCGGACGAGCGCCCTCGATATCCGCCACTACATGTTCATGCTGGAGGATGATCTCGCGTGCCGCACGACGGAGGATCGCATCGCGTCGATCAAACGGAACTTTCCCAAAGAATGGGAAAAGCTCGGGATCGAAACCGAAATGGTCCGGCGCGTGGAAGACACGGACGGAGATGGCAAGGCCGACAAATCGAGCGTGTATGCGGACGGCATGAATTCGCTGCTCGACGGCATCAACTCCGGCGTCCTCGCGCATGATGGAAAAGTGTGGTGTACGAACATTCCAAATCTCTGGGCCTTCAGCGGACTCACGCCGGATGGCCGCGCGGAAAAGCGCGAAGTGCTCAGCTCCGGTTACGGCGTGCGTTTTTCCTTCACCGGTCACGACCTGCACGGGCTGAAGCTCGCGCCGGATGGACGGCTCTATTTTTCCTTTGGCGATCGCGGCGCGCATGTCGTGACAAAGGAAGGCAAGACGCTCGCCTTTCCCGATGAAGGCGCGGTCTTCCGCTGCGAGCGCGACGGCTCGAATTTGGAGATGTATTGCCACGGGCTGCGCAATCCGCAGGAACTCGCTTTCGACGATCACGGGAATTTTTTCACCGGCGATAATGACGGCGACATGGGCGACCGCGAACGCTGGGAATATCTGGTGGAAGGCGGCGACTACGGATGGCGCGTGGGCTGGCAGCATCCGCTGCTCGGGAAGGAGGGAAATCCGTGGATGACCGAGCATCTCTGGGAGCCGCGGACGACGGGCACGCCGTTCTATGTGCTCTCGCCGATCGTGCTGCTGCCCGATGGCCCGAGCGGCGTCGTCCATTACCCCGGAACCGGCCTGCCTGCTGAATTCGCGGACCGTTTCTTCGTATGCAGTTTCAAGGGATCGAGCGCGCGCAGTGCGATCGCTTCGTTACAGGTGAAAGAGGACGGCGCAGGCTTTTCGGTCGTGCGCGAGCCATCGACTTTTCTCGGCAGCGTGCAGGCGACCGATGTGGATTTCGGGCCGGACTCGAAGATGTATTTCAGCGAGTGGGGCGAGGGTTGGGAGAGCACGAAAGCCGGGCGCATTTACAGCCTCAGCCACGTGGCGGCGCAGCGGGAGCAGGCGGCGCAAATCGCTGAGGTGAAGAAGCTGCTCGGCGAGGGATTCAAGCAGCGCCCGAACGAGGAACTGGCGAAGCTGCTCGCGTATCCCGACCAGCGCATCCGCCTGGAGGCGCAGTGGGCGCTCGCGGAAAAAGCGGACGGCATTCCGGCGCTCGCGTCGGTGGCAAAAGCGGGCGCGCCGCTTGCGCGTTTGCATGCGATTTGGGGCATCGGCCAGGTCGCCCGGCGCACGGCGAATGCGCGGCCGGAATCTGCCGCGATGCTGGCGGAATTGCTGGCGGATACGGATGCCGAAGTGCGCGCGCAGGCCGCGAAAGTCCTCGGCGACATCGGCCTTGTGCCAGCCAGCGCGGAGAAGTTTGCCGCGGCGCTGGTGCCGCTTTTGAAGGATGAGGCGAAGCGCGTGCGCTTTTTCGTCGCGCAGACGCTCGCGAAAATCGGGGGCGCAGATGCGGTGGCGCCGGTCGTGGCGATGCTTCGCGAGAACGATGACCGCGATCAATTCCTGCGTCTCGCTGGCGTCAATGTGCTCGTCGCTCCCGGCATGGAGGCCGCCGTGGCGAAGCTCGCGGAGGATGTATCCCGCCCGGTCCGCCTCGCCGCGCTGCTCGCGATGCGTCGGACGCAGAGCGAAAAAATCGCCGCATTTCTCGACGACAAAGATCTGCTGCTCGTCCGCGAAGCGGCGCGCGCGATCAATGATGCGCCGGTCAATGGCGCGCTGCCTGTGCTGGCGAAATTGATCGAGCGAGCGGGCGGCGACGACATGCTGATGCTGCGCGTTTTGAACGCCAACTTCCGTCTGGGCAATGCCGCCTTGATTGCGGCTTTCGCCGCTGACGAAGCGCAGCCCGAGCGTCTCCGCGTCGAAGCCCTGACTTCGCTCGGCACCTTCGCCAAACCGGCCGCGCGCGATCGCGTCGCCGCCATTTATCGGCCGCTTCCCGAGCGCTCAGCGGAGCCCGCCCAGATCGCTCTCGGTGAAGTGTTGCCGAAGCTGCTCGCCGCCAAATCGAGCAGTGTCAGCATCGCCGCCATCGAAGCCGCCCAAGTGCTCGGGATGAAGAACGCCGGCCCGGCGCTTCTGACGCTCATGGCCAAAAGTGACGCGCCGGCAAAAGTGCGCGCCGCGGCTCTGCATACGCTGGCAAGTTTCCAGGATGCGAAGCTCGCCGACGCGATCAAGCTCGCTGTCCGCGACAAAGATCCCTCGCTGCGCGTCGAAGCCAGTTCGATGCTCGGGAAACTCGATCCGGACGAAGCCGCGAGGCAGCTCGCCGGGGCTTTCGGAGACGCGGCTTTGGCGGAAAAAAAAGCGGTGCTGCTGGCGCTCGCCGATTCGAAAAGCGCTGCCGCCGACAAGTCGCTCGCGGGCCTTCTCGATGATTTCGTCGCCGGTAAAATTCCCGCCGAAGTGCAGCTCGAACTTCTCGAAGCCGCCGGCAAACGCAGCGCTCCCGAGGTGAAAGAAAAGCTCGCCGCCTACAAGGCGAACCTCCCAAAAAACGATCCGCTCGCCGCCTTTACCTCCACGCTGACGGGAGGGAATAAGGAGGAAGGCGAACGCCTCTTCAAAGAGCACGCCATCGCCGCTTGCCTGCGGTGCCACATGGTGAACGGAGTCGGCGGCGAGGCCGGCCCGAATCTCACTGGCATCGCTTCGAGGAAAGACCGCAAATACCTGCTGGAATCGATCATCGCGCCGAACGCGCAAATTGCCGAGGGTTTCCAGATGGTGATGATCACGAAGAAAAACGGCGAGGTGCAGGCTGGCCTCGTGAAGTCCGAAACGGACACTGCGATCACCCTGCAAATTCCGGCCCCCGGCGTGCCGCCGACTGTCGTCGCAAAAGCGGACATCAAGTCCCGCGAAAACGCGCCCAGCGGTATGCTGCCGAATCTCGGAGAACTCCTGACGAAGCGCGAGATCCGCGACATCGTGGAGTACGTCGCAAGTCTAAAGAATCCGTAGGCGCGGTCCCGGGGAAGGCGGTTTTATTTCGCTGGCTTGCCGGCGGTCCGCAGCTCCTTCATTTTTTCCTGCTGCTCCGGCGTCAGGACGGCTCGGATTTCTTCCATTTCGGATTTACGGAGCGCGAGCGATTTGGTGCGGCGATCTTCGGCGGAGAGGGCGGTGTCGGCGCGGAGTTCTTTGAACTTCGGCATGTTCGCTTCAAAGATCGTTTTGATTTTCCCCTTTTGTTCCTCGGTGAGTCCGAGTTTCTCGCTCATTTCTTTCAGGCGTTCGCCGGGGGCGCGGCCAGCGATTGGGCCTTTTGGAGTTTCAGTGGCGGCGGGTGCGGCTGGTTTTTCGTCCTCCGCGAAGGCGAACGGCGCGACGGTGAGCAGGGCTGCGGTGATGAAGGGAAGGGTGAAATGAGATTTGTTCATGGCCGGAAAAAACTCCGCGGCTCGCGAAAAGTTCCATCCATTTTCCAAAGAAGCGTCGCGCGAAAAATAAAAGAGCCACGGCTTTTGACCGTGGCTCTTCTAAAAATGAAATGGGAAGTCGCTGCTTACTTCGAGGTCTTGTCCTCGATGTATTTCACGACATCACCGACGGTCTGCAGCTTTTCCGCGTCCTCGTCTGGCACTTCGACGGAGAAGACCTCTTCGAAGGCCATCACCAGTTCCACCGTGTCGAGGGAATCGGCACCGAGATCTTCGATGAAAGAAGCGCTGGGGGTGACTTGTTCGGGATTCACTCCGAGCTGTTCGACGATGATATCTTTAACTTTCTCCTCGATGGATTTTTCCGACATAAAATGAGTGGTGCTGTGTGGTGGTTTGGTTGGACTTCGCGGCTAGGCTTTAGAAGCGGCTCGAATGGATGGCAATAAATAATTCGCAATTTTTCAGCGGCGCAAAACACCGGCGGAAGCGGCTCATTTACAATCGTCAGAAAACGGGGTAACACGACTTCAATGAGCGATGCGCCTGTCGAATTTGATCTGAAATTCCTTCCCGATTGGATGAAGGAAACCCCGGCTCCGAATCGCTATGCCGATTATCAGGGCGACACGGGCGACCGGCCCCGGCGCGATGGTGGCGACCGCCGGCCGGGTGGACCTCCGCGAGGCGACCGGAACGATCGCGGCCCGCGTCGCGATGGACCTCCGCGTCCCGGTGGTGGGCGCGATGATAAACGTGGGCCGCGTCCCGGCGGGCCGCCGAAAGGGCGTCGCGATGAGCGGGGCGGGGGAGATCGCCGCGGAGGCGGGCGTCCCTTTGAGCAGCGGCGCGAGCCGGATCGCCAGCCCGCGGCACCGGTGGTGCGGACGGCTGAGGTGAGGATCGAATTTTTACCGGAGCCGAAAGGGCTCGAAGGAATCACGCGGCAGATCAAGGCCGGCAATCGCGCCTATCCACTTTTTGGAACGGCGCGCCTTTTCCTCGAGCGCCCGGAGCGGCATCGCGTGCGGATCACTTCGCTCGACGCGACAGTTCCGATGTATCAGATCGAGGATGGGCCGGTTTCCTTCGATCGCGCGGCGATTGAACGCGGGGCATTTCGGGCAGCGCGGGCGGATTATTACCGCGAGGACGTGGTGGAGGGTGAGCCGTTGAAAGGGAATTTCTCGAACGTGGCACGCTGCCGCTCGACTGGCACGCTGCTGGGGCCGACGAATCATCACGCGTATCAGCCGGGCCTGCGCAAACTTTACGAGGAGCGTTTCAGCCGGCGCATGTCGTTCCCGGAATTTCAGCAGCACGAGATCGAGGTCGTGAATGACGCGCAAGTCGTGGCGGACTGGAAGGAACAGGCTCGCACGACGACGACATACGTGACGTTGAAGGAAACGGAGCCGGCGACGTTCAAAAGCGTGGCCGATGCCGAGGCGCATTTTCGCAAAACGTACCTGCCGCAAATGGTGAAGACGGGGGTGGCTTTGGAAACATCCGGGCCGGCGAGTCGCGCGAGCAACGACCGGGTGATCAATGCTGCTTTGCGGGCGGCTTGGGAAAACGAAAAACACTTCCCACAGAACGTCGTGAACCTGATGCGTCCTGCTTTTCACGACGCGGGTCTGCATTACATCAAGCATCGCAAGCGGATGATTTTCGTGTCGTCGATCCGGCCTGCGCGCGCGCCAAAGGGACAGATTTTTTCCGATGGCATTGCGGCGATTTTGGCGACGATCGAGGCGGCGGGAAAATGCACGCGGCACGATCTCGCCGTGAAGATTTTGGGCGCAGCACACGAATCGGAAGAGTCTGGGCCGAAGAAGTCCGAGATGGCGTCCGATTTGCACTATCTGATTCAGGCGGGACACGTGATCGAGTTTCACGACGGCACGCTCGATCTGCCGCTCGTGCCGGGAGAAAAGCCGCCGGTGGAGAAGGCCGCAAAACCTGCGGTGAAAGCGGGAGACATTGCGCCGAGCGTGGAGGAGCCATCAGCGGTCGAGGCGGAATCCGGCGCGGAGGAGGAAGCCGCGGAAGCGCCCGCGGTGCCTGAAAACGCGATGCCTGTGGCGGACGAGACGGTCGCTTCCGAAGCGCCGGCGCCCGAGCGCGTGGAGCCGCAAATCGCGACGCCGACGCCGGTGGAAGAAGTGCGCGAATAGGCGCGCGCCTGCGCGTCGCGTTTCGATTGGTTCGAAATGATGGAGATCCATTTTTTAGTGGAGAAGGAGTTTTGGGCGCGATGCTTCCAAATCGTCCTGATCGATCTCGTGCTCGCGGGCGACAACGCGCTCGTGATCGCACTGGCGGTGCGCAAGCTCTCGACGCGCGACCAGTTTTGGGGACGCGTCTGGGGCACGGGCGGCGCAGTCGTTTTGCGCCTGGCTTTCGTCGCGATCGTGACGGTGCTGCTGCGCATTCCTTTTCTCCAACTCGCGGGCGGCCTCGTCCTGATCTGGATCGCGGTGAAACTCGTGCTGCCTTCGCCTGCGGAGGAGGATCACGCGCGCCACGGCGGCACGTTAGGCGAGGCGATTCGGATCATCATCGTCGCGGACGTGGCGATGAGTCTGGACAACGTGATCGCCGTCGCTGGCGCGGCGAAGGGCGATTTCAAGCTCGTCGTTTTCGGGCTGCTGCTCTCCATCCCGCTCGTGGTCTGGGGCAGCGGGTTGCTGGCGAAACTGATGAACCATTTTCCCATCATCATCTGGGCGGGCGGCGGCGTGCTGGGATTCGTGGCCGGTCACATGATTTTAGAAGACCCCTGGATGATCGAACGAACGGGCAGCGCTCTCAAAAACTTGCACCGCGTCGCCCCGGCGATTCTGGGCGTGGCGGTCGCGGTCCTCGGCTGGTGGACGAACTCCCGCGCGGTGCAAAAAGCGAAATGACGCCAAACCCCCATGCCGCGTGAATCGAATCGTGCTAAAGATCGGGCATGCCTGCGGTGAGCACTGAAATCGTTTCCTCTGCGGATGACCAAAAAGTCCCGCCGCCGGTGCGCCGGCTGTCGCAGGATTTGCGCGCGATTCTTCGCGAAGCGAACGGGCGCGCGATGACGGTGGCCGAACTCGAGTCGATCCTGCAAGGCCGCGGCTTCGCGATGTTCATCCTGCTGCTTTCCGCGCCGTTCATCGTGCCGGCTCCGGGCTTGTCGGTACCATTCGGGATCGCGCTGATGCTGCTCGGGCTGCGCATCGCGATCGGGCAAAAGGCGCTGCTTCCCGGCTTCCTCCTGCGACGCACGCTCACCTATAAAACGCTCGACCGCGTCATCTCTCCGCTGGCCTCCATCGCGGAGCGTTTTGAAAAGCGCATTCGCCCGCGCATGCATTTTCTTCAGGAGCATCCATGGGCCGTGAATCTGATTGGCGTCGGCATTGTTTCCAGCGCCTTCCTTCTTTCGCTGCCGCTCCCGATTCCCTTCAGCAATGCGCTGCCCGCCATCTCCATCATGCTGCTCGCCGCCGGGCTCATGGAGCGCGACGGACTACTCGTGCTTTGGGGTTACGTCATGGGGGCACTTTCCTGGGTTTACATTGCCTTTTGGTGGAATGCTTTTGTCGCCACGCTGCGCTGGATTTGGCATCTTTTTGTGTAGCGGCTCGTTTTTCTAAAATCCCGCATTGCCTTTCCAAATCCCGCCGATATATCGCAAGCAACAACCATGAAAACCCTCCTCTCCCTGTGTGCTCTCACCGCCCTCGCTGCCAGCGCCTTCGCTGACATCCAGGACCCACCGATGAATGATCAAGGCCCGACGCGCAAGCTGGGACGCGGACTGGCAAACATCATCTTTGGATCGACGGAATTTTTTGAAACCATTTGCAGTATTAATGATCGCGAAGGGAACTCCGAAGCAGCATCCTACGGCGTGGTGAAAGGCGTGGGCCGGACGCTGCTGCGCATGCGCTACGGTGTGTATGATGTGCTGACGTTCCCGTTCCCGACGACGCGCAGCTCCTATCGCGCTCCGTATAAGAGCAACGTGCCTTGGATTCACGGCGGCATGTCCGAGTTCCCACCGGAGCTGGGCTTTCAGTCTCGCTACCGTTACGTTAGTTCCAGTTTCGGCTACTAAGTCTTCAAACACTCCTTCCAAAAGGGGCTTCCGTTCATGGACGGAAGCCTCTTTTTTTTCTATGAACGAAACTCTTCAACTCACGATCTCCGATATCGCCTTCGGCGGAAAAGGCGTGGCGCGTCACAACGGAAAAGTCTTCTTCGTCCCGTTCGTCGCACCGGGCGACGTCGTCACGGTGCGCGTAGTGAAAGAGAAGAAAAAATTTGCCGAAGCCGAACTCGTTTCAGTCGAGCAAGCATCGCCCGATCGCGTCGAGCCGCCCTGTCCCTACTTCGGCGCGTGCGGTGGCTGTAGCTACCAACACCTCGCCTACGAGCGCCAGCTCGCGCTGAAATCGCTGCAGGTCGAGCAGACTCTGCGGCGGGTCGGGCGCCTGGAGGAGGTGCCGATGCACCCCGCGATCGGAGCGCCCGAGCCGTATGGATATCGCAATCGCATCCGCGTCCATGTGGCCGATGGCGTGGCCGGATTTTTCGCGCGCGATGAGCACACGATCGTCGATGTCGAGCAGTGCGCCATCGCTTCGCCGGAGGTGAATGCAGCACTCCGAAATCTCCGCAACTCGCCGGTGCGCGACGGCGACTACTCGCTGCGCGCGAAAGGCGGCGGCCCATACTTTGAACAGACCAACGCGGCTGTAACCGCCGCGATGCTCTCCCTCACCGAATCGCTCGTGCGCCGCGGTCAGCTCCTGCTCGTCGATGCGTATTGCGGTGCGGGGATTTTTGCGAAACGTCTCGCGCCTCTTTTTGAAATCGTCGTCGGCATCGAGGAAAATCTCAACGCCGTCGAACGAGCCACGCGCACCGCCGCACCGCATGAGCGCTACGTCGCCGGCGATGTCGCCGCCATCCTTGGCGATCTGCTTTCGCTCCACGACGCCGCACGCACGACCGTCATCTTGGACCCGCCCGCCACGGGGATCGTCGCCCGCGTCGCCGACATCCTGCTCGGCGCGCTGCCGTCCGAAATCCTCTACGTCTCGTGCAATCCCGCCACACTCGCGCGCGACATCGCGCTGCTATCGAGCGCCTACGAGCTGTCGTCGGTCACGCCGCTCGACATGTTTCCGCAGACCGCCGAGATCGAAGTCATCGCGCACCTCAAGCGCCGCGCCGTCGGTTAGCGCGCGCTCGCCGAGGTCGCGTCCTGCCGCCAGTACTCAGGCAGCGACGGCATCGTCTCACGCAGGATTTCCAGGATCGCCTGCCGGTCATTCGCGGAGATTTTGGCAAAGTCGGGTGCAGCCTCTTTTCCCACGAGGATCGCGAACAAACGATGCAGTAATTCCTCCTTCATGACCGGCATCATTTCGCGGAATGCCTCCGAATAAATCAGGTAGCTGCACGGGTATTTAAACATCCGCGTGTGCAAATCCAGTTCACGCAGCGAACGGCCCTTCGAGTCGCGCGGACCGTCTTTTTCAAAAGCGGATACGAACTCTGGATTCCCTGCCAGCGTCGCCGTCAGCGGAGCCTCTTCCGTAAAAAGAAGGTAACGCAGAAACGCATCCTCCTGATGACGCAGGTAGCGGAGGTGGCCGTACATCGCGGTCATCATCTGCGCCTCGAAATTCAGCCGCGTGATGTAATTGTGCATGTGCGCCTGATGCTCCAGCACCATCAGAGCGGCGATGTCGCTGCCCCGTTTGAGATATTTCGTTTCGTCGAAAAACCTTCCGAGTTCAGAAAGGTTGCCGAGATAGTTCGGCTCCGCTTGGGCGCGCGCAAAAGCTTCTTCGCCGATCAAATTTCCCCGATGCGTCTGCGCCCCATGCTGGCCGGTCACATACCAACCGGCCCAGCGGTCAGCGAGCGGTGTGCAGTGCGTGATGTCCGCGACTTCATTTCCCGAGTCCAGCTCGCCGCTCGCCACCGTCGGCACGGATCGCACGAAGTGACCAGGCACCCCGAGCGATCGCTGCGCGCCGTGACATTGCAGGCAGTCCTGATTTCGCTCGAACCTCGGCTTCCGCACCTTCTCCTGATCGAGCGTGTAAAACATGCCGCCGTTCTTCGGATCGACGGACGAAATTTCCATCACCGGCGCATCCGGCACGTAGCCGATGTAAACCTCATCGTTGAAGTACAGCGCGCGCGGATTCGATGGCGAGATGAGCTTCCGCTGAAACGACGATTTTGAAAACACCAGCATCTGCGACGACTTCGGAATGCCCAGCGCATCGAGCACTCCGGGCAGGTAGCCGAAATGATCGTCCCATCCGAGCTTCACCTCGCCCGCATCCAGCTTCCGCTGCAGTCGGGCGATCGGATCGTCGGGAGCCTTTTTAGAATACGCGACCGGTTCCTCGTCGTACTCGAGCTTCTGCGTGGAGCCTTGAAAGTCCTCGCCGCGCGCGGACACCGCCAGGAGCGCGGCGAAAGGGAGCATTTTGCAAAATCGGAGCCAGGTCATCGGGAGAGGGTTCACTTACGCGCAGCGGACGCTTTCCCGCCACGCGGATTTTGCGAAAGTCTCACCGCTGCATGATGCCGGGGGCCGGCTTGCGCTTTACGCGCCGATTCCACCGGCCTAGAAGAGCAGCCATGCGCCCGACTTTTCTCCTCCCGCTCCTCGCCGTGCTGCCTCTGATTCACGCAGCGGAGCCAGTTCCCGAAGTGCCCGGCGTCCGCGCCGACGGTTCCGTTTTGCTGCCCAATCAATGGTCGCTGCGGCCCGCCGGAAAACAGATTCGCGCCGGAGATTTCCCGGTCAATATCGCGGTGCATCCATCAGGTCAGTGGATGGCAGTCCTTCACGCCGGTTACGGTCCGCATGAGGTGGCGGTGCTCGATTGCAAGACGGGCGACATCGTCTCGCGCGTGGGCATCGAGGAAGCTTTTTACGGACTGACTTTTGCCGACGGCGGGCGGCGTCTTTACGCTTCGGGCAGCGGCGCGGAAGTGCTGCATTCCTTTTCTTTCGCCGACGGTTACCTCGCCGATCACAGGTTGATCCCGCTCCGCGATCCGAAGTTGCGCGGCGTTCCGTCTGGGCTGGCGATCGCCACGGATGGCACGGCCTACGTGTGCAATCTCTGGGCACACTCCATCTCGCGCGTGCGTTTCGAGAAAGGCGAACCCGTCATCACCGAACTAAAGCTGAGCGACAACGCCGCGGCCACGACGCCTTTGCCCGCGGACACGAGCACGGACGACGCGAGCATTACCAAACGCGAACGCGCTTTGCTCGACGCGACTGGCGCGTCCGACCCATTTCCCTACGCGTGTCTTCTCGATGAAAAGAAGGGCCGGCTCTATGTCTCTCTGTGGAATCAAGCCGCGGTCGAGGTCGTGGACACCACGACTTTTGCGGTGCGGGAGCGGTGGCCCGTGGAAGAGCATCCGAACGAAATGGTGCTCACCAAAGACGGTCGCCGCCTCTTCGTCGCGAACGCCAATCGCAACACCGTGACCGTGCTCGATACCGCCACTGGCCGCGCTTCCGAAACACTCCTGGCGGAACTCCAGCCGGGCGCACTTTCCGGCAATACTCCGAACTCTCTGGCGCTCACGCCGGACGGCAAACGGCTCTTTGTGGCGAACGCCAATATCAATACGCTCGCAGTTTTCGATGTGGCGGAAACCGGCAAAGCGCGCTCGCTCGGCTTCATCCCGACGGGTTGGTATCCGACTTCGGTGCGCGTTTCGTCAGATGGGCACAAGCTGTTTGTCGCCAACGGGAAGGGCTCCATTTCACGCGCCAACCGTCACGGTGAAAAGCCGGGCATCAAGACACCGGGCGGGGTCAGTGAATACATCGCCGGGCTGCTTCAGGGCACGATTTCGCTGATCGATTTGCCGGTCGCGGAAAAGTTCGACGCGCAGATGGCCGCGTGGTCTGCGACAGCCTTCGCCTGCGTGCCGAAAGCAGCCGCGGAAGACCGCGCCGCGTCGCCCATTCCCGTCCAGGCGGGTGGTACATCGCCGCTCAAATACGTGATCTATATCGTGAAAGAAAACCGCACTTACGATCAGGTTCTCGGCGACATGAAGGAAGGAAATGGCGATCCGTCGCTCTGCCTTTTTGGCGAGGCGATCACGCCCAATCATCACGCCATCGCGCGCGAGTTTGTGCTCCTCGATAATTTCTACGTCGAAAGCGAAGTCTCCGCCGATGGCCACGAATGGACGATGGGCGCGTATGCCAGCGACTTCGTGGAAAAGACGTGGCCGCTCAGCTACGGACACGATCGGCGCGGAAAATATCCGTATCCCGCCGAGGGAAATTTCGCGCTCGCGACGCCTGCCGGCGGCTACCTGTGGGATCGCGCGAAAGAAGCCGGCGTGACCTATCGCAGCTACGGCGAATGGGTGACCAACGGACGCAAACCCGGCGAGCCCGGCACCGCGAAGGCGAAGGCTTTGATCGGCCACATCGACCCGTTTTACCGCACCTTTGAAATGGCCTATCCCGATGCCAAGCGGGCCGATCGCTTCATCTCGGAGTTGCAGCGTTTTGAGCAGGAAGGCGAGATGCCGCGCCTGCAAATCGTGCGCCTTCCGAACGATCACACCAGCGGGACCAGCCCCGGTAAACCGACGCCGATCGCGCACGTCGGCGACAATGATCGCGCTCTCGGTCTCGTCGTCGAGGCGCTTTCCAAATCCAAGTTTTGGCCGCAGACCGCGATTTTTTGCGTGGAAGACGACGCGCAAAATGGACCCGATCACGTGGACGCACACCGCACCATCGCCTTCGCCGCGAGCCCCTACGTGAAGCGCGGCGCGCGGGATAGCACACTGTATTCGACGTCGTCCATGCTCCGCACGATGGAGCTGATCCTCGGGCTGAAACCGATGAGCCAGTTCGACGCCGCGGCCATCCCGATGTTCGCCAGCTTTCAGGCGGAGCCGGACTTGAAGCCGTATGTCGCGAAAGAGGTGGCTGTGGATTTGGACGAGAAAAACGCGAAAACGGCGTGGGGCGCAGACCGCTCGCGAAAGATGAATTTTGCGAAAGAGGACGCGGTGGATGACCTGCAACTGAACGAGCTGATCTGGCGCTCCGTCCGCGGCCCGAAAAGCCCGATGCCGCCGCCGGTGCGAGCGGCGTTCGTTTTTACCAAAGAAGCAAAAGACGACGACAAGGACCGGGATTGATCCGCCTGGTGGCGCTCAGTATTCGCAGTCGATCGTGATTTTTTCGCAGCAGGTGCAGGTCACGATGATCCGCCGCAACTGGCCGGCTTCCTCGACGAGTTCGATTTCCGGGGCGTCGAGTTTTTTGGTTTCGACGACGGGCTCGATCTCGCGCCGCGGCGAGGCGAGTCCTGCCGCGCGAGCGGCAAAAAGGGACTGAAATCCGGTGGAGGCCGACTGTGTCTCCGTCGATTGGGAGGAGGCACCGGGGCGGTTGGCGAGGAAATCCTGGAGCATGTCAGCGATTCACGGCGAGGCTGACGGTGATGCGTTCGTTGGACGCGGATTCACGCGGTAGATTTGGGAGCGGTTTGGTGTCGGCGTAGCCGGTCACGCGTTCGATTTCTTTTGGATTCACAGCATACTTCACCAGCAGACGCCGCGCCGCGTTGGAGCGATCCGCGGTCAGCTCCCAAAGCCCGTAATTCGCACTCGCTGCCGTCGGCACGCTGCCCGTCGCCGCATGGCCGTCGATATGTAATTTCAGGCTGTTCCGCTCGATGATCCACGCCAGGTTCTGCATCACAAATCCTCCCCACTCGGTGATCTCGGCTGATCCTTTTTGAAAAATCGCATGCTTCGGGCGGTCGTAGAGCGTGATCTTCAATCCGTCCGATGTGACCTCCATATCGATCGGTTTTTCGTTGTCCGTTTCGTTCATGTTGATCATCCGGTTCAGCTCGCTGGCCAGCGCATTCATAAAGGCGAGATTGGTGGCGGTGGTCGTGTCGATGTCGCGATCCTTGCCCTTCGTTCCGCCCTCGTTCTTGTCCATGATTCCGATCGCGTTTTCCTTCACCGCATTGAAGGGCTGTTTAAAGTATTTCGACGTCGCGATCAGGATTTTTTTGTCTTGCGAACAAATCCACAGCACCATGAAAAGCGCCATCATCGCCGTCACAAAGTCCGCATAAGCGACCTTCCATGCTCCTCCGTGATGAGCCTCGGCTTTCTTCTTGGCCATCCTATTTACCGGGGCTCAGCGATTTCACCATCTTCTCTAGTTCCTCCGCGCCAGGCTGCACGCAGTGATCCAGCGCCCGCCGCGCGATCTCCACCGCCATGAGCGGGGCCATGCCGGTGGCAAAACTGCTCACGCCTTTCAAGATGCCGTTGTAATATTGGAGTTCGATGGTGTTGTTGTGTTTGATGCGGGCGGCGAGTGGATTCACGAATCCATAAGCACCGAGGATGCCCAGGAACGTTCCGGTGAGTGCCGCAGCCACTTTTTCACCGACCGCCTCCGGTCCGTCTGCGATGGCGCCCATGGTATTGATGATGCCGAGTACCGCCGCGATGATCCCGATGCCGGGAAGTGAATCGCCGACGAGCTGGAGCACGTGAATCGGGCCGTTCGCGATCTCATCCTTGGCGTCCACTTCGTTTTCTAAAAGCGATTCGATTTGCTCCGGCTTGATGCGTCCGTCGATGAGCGGCTTCAGTCCGCTGCACAGAAATTCCGAGCGATGGTGGTCGCCGAGGAACGACGGATACTTGCTAAAGAGCGCGCTTTTCGCCGGCTCCATGAGGTGATCTTCCAGCGCGATCAGACCATTGCGCCGGGCCATGACGAAAATCTCGTAGAGCATTTTCAAGAGGTCAGTGTAATCGCTCTTTTTGGAAGAGCTGCCTTTGAGCGCGGCCATGATCTGGCTCATGAGGAGCTTCAGCGTGGCGGCGGGTGTAGAGACGATGACGACGCCGAGTGCGATGCCGCCGATGCTCACAAATTCCGAGACATGCATGAGGACGATGGGGCTCCCGCCAGCCATCATGAACCCTCCGAGGGTTGCGCCGATGACGATGATGTATCCGATGATGAGGAGCATAGAGAAGTGGGCTGTGTTGCAAGGGGAATCGGCGGAATCAGAAGCAGTTTTAGTGAAAAGTGTGGTAATCTTTGTTTTTCAAGACCGTTGAATCTCAGGACGGAGCGAGTTCAACGCGCAAATTTAACAGGTTCGTCACTTGCATTTTCTATTCCTGGAAAATACATTGTGCATGCAAAGTCAAACCCTCCCCCTCTCAAATGACACCTCCGATCATTGCGAGTCACCGCCATTCGGCTTCTCTTCAAGCTGAACGCGATCCGAGTGGACGAGCGCGTCGAATGGTTGTGCGCCTGCGAACACGCGGCTTTTCGCTGGTGGAAGTGACTCTCGCCATCGGCATCATCGCCTTTGCCTTCGTCGCCATCTTCGGGCTTCTGCCCGCAGGCCTCACTTCCTTTCGGCGCGCCATGGATTACTCGATCGGGACGCAGATCGTATCCCGGCTGACGAACGAAGCGATTCAAACCGACTACTCGGAGCTGATCAAAATCACCCCTGAGGCGCCGATGCTCCGTTACTTCGACGATCAGGGAAACGAGGTAAAGGACGACAAGGACTACCTCTACTCCGCGGAAGTCTCTGTCGTGGCACCGACCGAACTCCCCAACTCCATCACACCTGCCACCCCGAGCCTAGCCACCGTCACGATCAAGCTGGCCAACAATCCATCGCACCGAGTCGGACCCTTCGCATCCGGGAGTGGAGTTCCGTTCGATACCTTCACAGCCATGATCGCTAAAAACCAATGAGACAATTCATTCCAACGGCGGCGACGAGGCGAGCGTTCACGCTGGTGGAATTACTCGTCTCTACCGCGCTCATAGCCCTCATTTCGGTCTTGCTCGTTAGCACGACCAATTCCACCGCCGCCACCTGGCGCTACACGACTAGCAGGATTGAGCAATTCCGCGGAGCGGACGCAGCCTTTGAAGCCGTCACCCGCCGGCTCAGTCAGGCGACCCTCAACACCTATTGGGATTACTTCGATGCAGCGGGAAAAGCGCGCACGGCGGCAACGACCAACTTTGTGCCCCATCATTACGGACGTCAGTCCGATTTGCGATTTGTGACCGGCGCGACAGAAACCCTGGTTGGCACCAAGACGATACGACGCCCCACCAAAGGCGTCTTCTTCCAAGCCCCTCTCGGCTTCGTCGATAATGCACCCAACCAAATCGATGCGCGGGACAATTTCAGCGGACTGACGAATCTGCTCAATACGTGGGGTTACTATGTCGAGTTCAATCGGGATGTCCGTCCGAAGTTCATCGACGATCTGGGCACAAGCGGACCTCCGCCTCGTTATAGATATCGACTGATGGAGTTGATGCAGCCTTCAAACATGCTGACGATTTACGGCACGGATACCGCCACCAAAGCGCCCTATAACGGCACTAACAAATGGTTCTCAGACTCCTTGGTTCCGTCCGGTTCGGCGATCCTTTCTCCCTCCGCCCATGTATTGGCGGAAAACGTCATCGCCATGGTATTACTCCCAAAGCTCTCGAAGAAGGAAGACGCCACCGGAGCTCAATTATCGAAAAACTTTGAGTATAAATCCGCTTCAACGACACCTTCCGCGGTGCAACCGATCACCGAGAATCAACTGCCACCCATCGTCCAGGTGACCATGGTGGCCATCGACGAAGCCTCCGCTAGCCGCATCGCCAACAACGCTCTTCGCCCCGCCTTGGACGCGGGCCTCGATACCCTGTTTCTGGACAGCAGCGAAACCAAATTCGCAGAAGACCTGCTCACGCTCCAAAATGTCCTGTCCAGTAGCACTCCTCCCATCAGTTTCCGAATTTTCACCACCAACGTTAGCATCCGCGGGGCAAAATGGAGCCGCAGCAAATGAAAACACCGATTCTCCCAACCAACAGTGATCGCAACAATGCCGGCATAGCACTGGTCATCGTCCTGGCTTTTTTAGTTCTCCTCTCCGGCATTGTCGTAGCCTTCTTCTCCAGCGTCGGGACCGAGTTATCCTCCTCCAAAACCGCCGCCGACACGGCCAATACCCGCCAACTGGCAGACTCAGCCGTCAATGTCGTTATGGCTCAGATGGTCGATGCCACTAAAAAGCAGGATACTTCCAGTCAGAACCTCGCTTGGGCTTCGCAGCCCGGCATGATTCGCACGTTCGATTCCTCAGGAAAGCCAAAGAACTTTTTCAAGCTCTACTCTTCGGATAAAATGGTCGTGGACGGGAGTAAATTTTCGCCTTCCGATGACTCGCCGCCAGTGGACTGGAAAGAACCGGTGAACAGTGAACTCTATACCGACCTGAATACGCCCGTCGTGGATTCTAAAGGACTGCTCGTCTACCCAATTATCGATCCCTCAGCGGATGGAACCGCGGCTCCCGGACGGGTGAAAGACGATTTCAAAGTAGATGGATTTTCGCTGAATTCCCCTCCTGGTTTTGTCAAAGGCAAGCCGGAGTCTGCGGTGAATAACCGAGCACCGATGCCGGTGAAATGGATATACGTGTTAAAAGAGGGCCAATTGAAGCCGCCATCCGATCCGAATGCGGGAACCGTGACGGTAAAGGACGCAACGAAAGAGAATCCAATCGTCGGACGCATCGCTTTTTGGGCCGACGACGAGACCTGTAAGGTGAATATCAATACTGCCTCGGAAGGCACTTTTTGGGATGTTCCGAGGATTTTTTCCCTTGAAGATTTTGGCACTAATTCGGGAGCTCAGGGATTCGCGGTATCGCAGCCGTTGCTTCGGGAGTTTCAACGTTATCCAGGTCACCCGGCCACGACCTGCCTGAGCCCGGTTTTTGGAAGCCTCCTGCCAGTGAGTTATCCGTATCCCGCAAATCCGACCGGCGCAGATGGGGTGAAGCTCGATCCCTATTACAAAATTGCTCCGCGAATCGCGGGAGAAGGATCAAAAGGGGGATCAGTGCCGGCTATTGCCAACAACCCACCGGTGGTTACCGACGCTGACCGGCTTTATACCACCGTCGATGAATTGATGTTCACGCCGAATCTGGCTGCAGCGTCGCGCATTCCAAACACGTCAACCACGGCTGCGCCGACGAAAATCACCAAAGGAATCTTGGAGAAAGCGAAGTTCTTTCTCACTGCCAATAGCTCCGCACCGGAAGTGACGCTCAATAACACGCCGCGCGTCGCCGTCTGGCCAGTTGCGGTCAATCCCGCCCAGCGCACAGCGTATGATGCGCTTTTGGCGTTCTGCTCAACCATTGGCGGGAAAGAATACTACTTCACTCGCACGCCTCGAACAGGAGCGCGCAGCAGCACCGCCGATTACGGCGCGCGAAATCAGAAGTTGTATCAATATCTCCAGACATTGACCAAGACCGACGTGCCAGGCTTTGGGGGCAACTTTCTTAAAAAGTATGGGGCCGGACCAGCCAATGTTACCGATTGCGATCAAATCCTGACTTATATTTACGATTATATCCGCTGCACAAATCTACAGGATTCGACTGCTGGGGCGAATGCGAGTTACACGCCGGCTTATTCGACCCTTGGAGCGGGCGAAGTCGTTCCAATTAGTATCAGTGATAGCAAGACTCAGGGGTTTGGCCGATTTCTGAGCATTTCTTCGGCAAACATCATTTTTTACGGAACCAAAGCCGACTCGACTGGCAAGGTGACCGCCATGCGGGCGCTCTTCTTCCTGCAGTTTTCCAGCCCAGGGCAGGGTTTGGCTGCGATGCGAAGTGGCATGAAATATACGGTTACGGGCATGGAGAAGCTTCAGGTAACGATTGGGAGTTCCCAAGTCGGACTCAATCTTCCCGCGGGAGGGACTAATCGGATGACAAGAGCTGACATGGCTGTTTGGGGTGGGCGAGATGTGGGTGGGTCTGAATCCGCCCAACAAGCCGTTATGAAGGGCACTTCCGGAGATTGGCCGGATTCGGTCGCCGGAAAAGATTCCAAGTCAACCGGATACTACCCGTTTTTTTCAATTAGCGACGTCGCTGTGCCTACCGGACAGACGGGCTTTACCATTTCGACGGGTGCCGATGTTACCGTAAAAATCGAATCGGATGAAGACGCAGGCGGTGCCTCCACTTTGGTTCAAACAATCCATCTCAAATTTCCCTTGAGTGCGCCTGGACCATTGAAGCTGCCGGGAATTACCTCTGGTACAAGTTATAATTTTGGATCGCGCAGTTTTGGCGGACAGGCAGGATCTGAGAATTGGTTCGATAACAAGGATACCATCGTCTCTCTTCAAGTCGGAGGTGCAGAAGCCACTGCGAACGCCAGTCCAGCGAAGGCGGATGACCCTACTGCTGGCGACACTCGGATGGTTAACTCAATGAGCGACGTCCCCGCGGATCGATTTCGGGCGCATAACGATTACACGACCGCAAATGCCCAGTATGCCCACTCGCTCACGCTTTCCACGGGTGAACTCCTGAATTCGGGAGGAGGTCTCGCTCCCAAGGCTGGAACATTCGGGACGCTGGCTCCTGGCGCGAACTACCTGCAATCAACCGGAAGTATTTGGCGCCAGCCGGACGTGCCGGGTCGCGTTCCTGCCGCCAAAGGTGTTCAACGCAAAGACGGTGGCCCCGGTGATTGGGATACAGGTTTTGGGGATCAGAGAGACGGAGCCTACATCAATAAACCCGATGAAGGCGATACCGCCTTCTCGGACGCCGTTGGCAACACACAGCGGCTGCCGTACATGCTGGGTTATGCGAAAGGATATGCTTCTGCGACTTCCACCTACTTTTCACCGAACCGCCAGATTCCTTCACCACTGGTGTTCGGGTCCATCCCTACGGGAGTGCAGCGCATGCAACCTTGGCAGACGCTTCTATTTCACCATCGGCCTGAAGATATGAAGCATCCGGGATATGGAACGCCGGTAAAGCCTGATGCAGGCCAAGGATATACGCTGCCACCCGATCACTTAATTGCAGACCTTTTCTGGATGCCAGTTGTCGAGCCCTACGCGATTAGCCAGCCGTTCGCGACCAATGGCAAAATCAACATGAATTACCAAATCTTGCCATTCACTTACATCAACCGCTCGACCGGTTTGTATGCAGTGATGAAAGCAACAAAGTTTATGGCACTGCCGGTAAGCGACGCGACTACTTATAAGCCTCGTGATCAATCTGCTAATTCACCTACTAACGCCAACCGCAGGCGAACCATTAACATGGTCAAGACGCTGGCAGCTTTTGAGGATAAGTTTACCAATGACAAAGAGATTTTCCGGTCTGCTTCACAGATCTGTGAGATGGACTTGGTTCCACCGGAGGTTTCGAGTTATGGTCCACCAATGGCTACATTCTGGAACAGCAACAAGCTAACCGGTGACAACCTGCGGGAAAAGCCGTACGTGGATCTTTATTCCCGGCTGACAACGAAGTCGAATACCTTCACGGTCCATGTACGGGTTCAGACTTTAAAGAAGGCTCCGGGCGGCGAGCCTGCGAAGTGGGATGCGACGAGAGACAAGGTGGTGGGAGAGTATCGCGGTTCCTCTATTTTGGAGCGTTATATCGATCTCAATGATCCGACGAATCCAATCAAGGATTTTGCGGCTGACCCCACGCTGAACATCGACCAGTATTACAAAATGCGGGTGGTGAGCACGAAGCGGTTTTCGCCGTAGTGCCGGGCTTGGTTCGGAGAGGGTTGCGGGTGTTTTTTCGATAAGTGTTTGAGCATCACCGTTTCCTTGAGCGGCGCGTGGATTGAGGCTAAAGTCGCCGTCGCTTCCTAAAAATGTCCCGCTTCCACTCCCTCTTCCTCGCCGCGTCTTTCCTTGTGTCCGACAGCCATGCGCAGCAACCGTCTGCGCCGCTCGCGACTGCTGGTGCCGCGGCTCCGACTGTTGCCGCTGCTCCGCCGGCCCCGGTGAGCGGGAAAAAAGGGGACACGGTTTTGACGCCGACGTGGGAGACGCAGAAGCATGCGCATGCCTACGTTCTCGCGATTCCCGCGCCGCGCGGTCAGATCGCGGATCGCAATGGCGCGCCGCTGGCGCAGTCGCGCGTGAGCCACAATCTCGCGGTCGCTTTTCCCGCTCCGCCGACGATGAGCGATGCGGAGGCACTGGCGTTTGGAAAGCGCGAGGTTTTGCGCGGGCAGGCGCTGATCAATCGCCCGATCGCCTTCAATGCGGATGCGATGCTGAAGCATTATAAAAATCGCGCGGCGCTGCCGTGGGTGATCGCGCAGGATTTGAAGCCGGGCGAGATGGAGGCGTTCAAACGCGGCAAGTCGGAGAGCCTTGTTTTGCAGCCGGTGTATCAGCGCATTTACCCAAATGGCGCGCTGGCCGGACACATCATCGGATACGCCGGGCGTGCGGGAAAAACTCTGGAGGGGCCGATCGAAAATAACGAGCTACTCTGGCCAAACGCAGAGGGTCGCGAGGGGCTGGAGCAGAGCTTTGACGACCAGCTTCAGGGGAAGAACGGGCAGTATAATATATCGTTCGACGCTGAGGGGAAGAAGTCGTCCGAGCAGATCACCATCCCGCCGCAGCCGGGTTACAATCTGGTCACCACGCTCGATGTCCACATGCAGCAAATCTGCGAGGAGGCGCTGGCGCACGGGGTGAAACGCGGGGCGATGGTGATCGTCGATCCGAACACGGGCGACGTGCTGGCGATGGCGTCGTGGCCGTGTTTTAACCCGAACATGTTCGTCCCGAAAATCTCGGAGACCGATTTCAAGATGCTGCAGGACGATCCGAATATCCCGCTGCTGCCGCGCGCGTATCGTTCGGCGTATCCGCCGGGTTCGACGTTCAAGGTTTTCGTGGGAGTCGCCGCGATGCAGAGCGGAAAGGTGGACAAGGACGATGAGTTTAGTTGCCCGGCATCGATGGAAATCGGCGGGTTGCGCTTTCGCAATTGGAAGCATTCCGACGCGGGTTCGATGGCGTTTTCGATGGCGCTGACGCAATCGTGTGACACGTGGTTTTACCAGGTCGGGATCAAAATCGGGCCGCATGTGATGTGCGATTACGCGCAGCAGTTTGGCTTCGGTCAGCGCTCCGGTTTGCCGCTGGCGGCGGAATCGGCGGGGCTGATTCCGAGCGACGATTACATGATGAAGGCGCACAAGCGGAAGCTGCTGAATGGTGATGCGGCGAATATTTCCATCGGCCAGGGCGATGTGGATGTGACGCCGCTGCAGATGGCCATGGGGATGGCGGCGGTGGGCAATGGCGGGACGCTTTACGCGGCGCGGCTGGTGAAGCAGGTGCAGTCCATCGATAACCAGATCGTGACCGCCTACGACGTGCGGCCGCGGACGTTCATCGACATCGACAAGGACATCGTGAAGGAAGTGCGGCGGGCGATGACTAATGTGGTGTCCAGTCCCGCGGGCACGGCGGGAAAAGCGCAGGTGCCGGGCGTGGCGCTCGCCGGCAAAACGGGCACAGCGCAATGGGGGCCGAAGAATGCGGAACGCACGGCGGCATGGTTCGCGGGCTTCGCGCCTGCGGACAAGCCGCGTTATGCGTTTTCGGTGGTGTTCGAGAGCGACACGAAGAATAGCGACGATGTGCATGGCGGCACGGTCGCCGCGCCGCTCATTGGAAAAGTAATGCGTCAGCTTTTCAAGGAGGAGCCAGTCGAGAAAGAGAAGAAGCAACCGCGGAAAAAGAAGGCACCACCGAAGGAAGACTCGGATGGGGAGGAGAAACCGGCGAAGCGCGCGGATTAGGTGGAGGAAGAAGTAAAAAGTAAGAAGTAAGAAGTAGTTAGTAGTCAGCGGAAGGAGATGTGATGTGCGCTTCTGTTTCTTACTACTGACTACTTTTCACTTCTTACTTCCTCCTCCCTACTCCGCTAACCCTAAAAACGTGATTGGAGAGCGGGGCCGTCGGGGAGTCGGCGGATTTGCGGCGGGAGTTTCTGGCGGCGGGGGCTGTGGTCAGCCGGAGAGGAGAGGTTCGGCTTCGGAGGGAAGCTCGCCGAGCCATTTGCCGCCCAGC
>JBBRPM010000029.1:0-47772 GCA_038228115.1 Chthoniobacterales bacterium | reverse complement strand
TGCTTCTCCCACTTCATTTTCGCGCAAACGCAATTCTCCCGGGCCCATTGCCATTCCATTACACTCAAAAGGAATCCCTTTCAGACCGACCTGAATTCCTTTTCTCAAAAAGGAGTCCTTGCGGGCGGAAAGGAACTCTATATTGAGAAAACAGCATTCCATTGGCCACTAAAGGAATCCTTCCTGGCCCACGGCAATTCTGTTTGAGCAAAAAAGAATGGTTTCACGCGGGAAAGAATTCCTCTGTGACCAAAAGGAATTCCTTTCGGGAAAACAGAGTTCTCTTTGGCGCAATTGGAATTCCTTTGCGCGAAAAGGAATTCCTTTTCGCCATTCGGAACTGGCACGAGATCTGCAAGTATCGCCGTCGGGTCGATCGTGGCTCAGTTTGCAGCGGTGGAATCACCCCGCGCCGCGGATGCGGGAGTGGACGCGCGGCCTCTCCGCGACCCGCGCCGCGGGTCACGCCACCAAACTAAGCCGCTACCATCGGCCAGAGGCATTCCGGTTCAAATGCCTGCACACCGTTTGCTATTTCCTGTAACGATTGGGTCGGATTTTCGCTGATGTTGCGTAGTTTACGGTGCAGTTCAGGCCGGGTTGGGTGCGGCGGGAAGGCGCAGGGCAAACTCCAAATTTCCCGCTTCGATGTGGGCGCTGAGTGTGCCGCCCAGCAGGTCGGTAAAATCTGCGGCAAGGGCAAGGCCGAGGCCGTGATGCCGGGCATCGGTGCGCGACGTGTCTTTGCGCCAAAACCGCTCGAAGAGATGTGGCACGTCCGTCTCCGAAAGGTCTCCCGCGCGGTTTTGAAAATGCAGCGTCACCACTTCGTTCTGCCGGGTGCAGTGGACGCGGAGCGGTGTGCCGGCGGGAGCGTGCTCGACGGCGTTGGCGCAGAGATTGCCGAGAATCACGCCGAGCAGTGCGAGATCGCTTTTTACAGCAAGGCCGGGCGGCAGCGCGGCTTCCAGCGCGACGCCACGCTCCGCGGCTCGCGTCGCCCACGGCTGCCAGGCGGATGCCAGAGCGCGGGCGAGGTCGATGGTCTCCAAACGGAGCGTGCGTGACAGGTCTTCGGCCCGCGCCAGTTCCAGCAGGCGGAGCGCGAGGGATTCCATGCGGAGCGTCGTCGCCAGAGCGTCGCGCCACGACTCGACGCGCTCGGCGTCGGTCGAGGGCGTCGTGAGATTCACCTCGGCCAGCGCGCGCAGTTCGGCGAGCGGCGTCCGCAGTTCGTGGGCGGCGGTGGCGGTGAACCGGCGCTCGCGGGCGAAGGCCGATTCCAGCCTGCTAAACAGTTCGTTCAGCCGCGCGGCGATGGGTCGCAGTTCGGCGGGGAGCAGCTCCACGGGGAAGCGCGTGGCCAGCGATGCGGCTTCCACGGCGGCGACGCTTTCGCCCAGCCGGTCGAGTGGGACGAGGCCACCGCCCACGCCCCACCCTACCAAGCCGGGGAGCGCCGCAAGCACCACTATGCCGACGAGCAGCAGGCTGGTCCGCAATGCCCCGATCGCGTGATCAAGTGGCGCACGATCGCGACCGACCACAAGCACCGCCTCCATCTTTGGCAGGCGAAGCGTCGTCTTGTCGTCGTCCTCGATCTGGGGGGTGAAAAGCAGCCCCGCGCAGCGCAATGCGCGGTCATTCGGCAGCGTGGTGTCGAAAAACTCCGGCATCTCCGGCGAGCCCGCGCGCAGCGGAAGAGTCGCGGTGCCGAGCGAGGGAGACCGTTCGATTTCATGCCCGTCCGCAGTCCGAAGGAGGAAGACATCGCAGCCGTTCTTTCGCTCGAACTGCGGCATATTTTCACCCGCAAAATCGAACGTCGTTTTGCCGTGGTTTTGTTCGGTGAGACTCGCGAGCGCCTGCGCCGTGGCGCGCAGCGTGGCATCGAATTCATCCGTGAGCGCGCGGCGCATCTGCCAGTGCAGGACCGCGCCCGCCGCGCCCAGAAGTAGTGCGCCGCCGAGAAGCAGGCGCAGGGTCAACCGGGCGCGGAGCGACTTCATTCGGCCTCCAGCACGTAGCCGAGCCCGCGCCGGGTCTGGATGAAATGCGCGCCGATCTTTCGCCGCAGACCATAGACCGCAGTATCCACGACGTTGCTCATCGGCTCGACGTGTTCGTCGTAGATATGCGCCTCGATTTCCGCGCGCGGGACCACTTGGCCGCGTCGCAGCGCGAGGTATTCGAGCAGTCGCCACTCGCGCGCCGTCAGCTCCACCTCCGCTCCGTCCCGCTGCAAGCGTCGCGCCGAGAGATCGAGCGCCAGCGGGCCGACGCGGAGCGCGCCAGCCTTTGCCCCGTAAGCACGGCGGCAGAGCGCCTCCACACGCGCGAGCAGCTCGGCGAGCGCGAACGGTTTCACCAAATAGTCGTCCGCGCCCAGACGAAATCCCTCCACGCGGTCGGCCACGGTGTCGCGCGCAGTGAGAAGAAGGATGTGCGTCATGTTCTCCGCCGCACGCAGCCGACGCAGCAGTGTGAGGCCATCGAGCTTGGGAAGCATCACGTCGAGCACGAGCGCGTCATAGTGATTCGACTCTGCTGCCGCGAGGCCATCCTCACCGTCCGCCGCGGTGTCCACCGCAAAGCCCGCGTGCCGCAGAGCGCGGCGGACCGAGCGGCGCAGGCTTCCGGAGTCTTCGACGAAAAGGACACGCATAGCGACCCTTGGTTGCGCGACTTCGCCCCGAACCGATGCTACTGCGCGGGCTGGCCTCGCAGCAGGTTAACCAAGTCTTTATAAGCTTCCGCGAAGGCGTTATAATTTACCTTGTCCATGGCATAAGGTGCCAGCTCCTCGATCATGGCGACCCTGCTGGCGATCAGCCACATGTCCTCCGGGGCAGGGTGACGTGGGTCCGACAGGCCGTCCTCGTTCAAGTCTTCGATAAGATCCTTGCGTTCGTTGGCTGGAAGATTTGGGTCGTTGATCGCGGAGACCCAGTAGTCATTCGCCTCGGCGTCCCACCCCACATAACTCAAAGCGACGCGAGCCAGAGGGTCTTGCACTTGTGACTTACCAAGCTTGCCAGCCGATCCAGCCGCAGCCGCTCCTTTCTGAGCCGCCTTCGCCTTTTGCTTGTCTCCGGTTTTAGTAGCGGCACCTGCCTTGACTAGTTTGAGTTCGCCGTCCAGCACGAGGCCCACGCCCGGTGCGTAGAGTTTGTATTCGGTGCCCTTTTCAAGCGGCGTAGTCTCCCTGGTCTTCACGCAGTTCTTAAAGGTGCCAGCGGGGGTTTTTACGGTTTCCGTCACACTCACGACTTCCGCACGATCCATGGCCACCTTTGGCGCGAGTTCTTGATAATAGGCCATGCCAATTTTTGGCTTTGCGGGCAGTGCGAGACCGAATCGCGCACCCGCCACGCCCGCCAGCCATGAGCCTTCGTGGTTGGCGACTTTGCCGCTTTTATAAGTGTCGCTATCCTCTCCAAAGTAATAGACATCGTGGGTCGTCTTCGAGATCGCAAAGTAGTTGCGGCTGATTTCCGCGACTTCGCCGTTCGCCATTTCCTTTTCCTCGACCACGCGCGTCTCGACGCCGTCCACGGTCTTTGTCTGCTCCGTCACGGTGATCGTCAGGACGATCTTTTTACCATCTTCCTCACCTTCAAAGACAGAAACGAATCCAGGTTCCAGCACGAAGTAGTCACTCCGCCCAGAAGAAGAAAAGTCGCTCTTCTCGACTGCAAAGTTTTCCATGAAAATTGGGGCATCCGCACTGAGTGCGGACGCAGTGACGGCGGCGGAAATGCCGAGAGCAATGACGGAAAGGAGTTTCATAAGTCTGATGAGGGAGTAGTTCGTGAGCATTGAAAAGAAAGCAGGCTCCGCCGCGCCGGCAAGCACAGCGGAACCTGCAAGCCGTGACGAAGCTTAGTCCTTCTTCTCTTTTTTCTCGCCCTTCTCGCCCTTCTCGCCCTTCTCGGATTTCTCGTCTTTCTCCGCGTCGGGATTCTCGCGTCCTAGCACTTTGCCATCGGCGCTGAAGCTCACCTCTTCCTTACCCTTGCCCTTTTTAACTACCGCCTCGTAGTGGGTCTTGCCCTTTTCGACTACCTTCTCAACTTCCACGATCTCGTTCGTGCCGGCTTCCTTTTTCATGGCCGCGCGCACCGCCTCCGGTGCTTCGTCGAGCTTGATGATTTCCTCGAGGCTCAAGACGGTGCCGTCCTTGGCGACGGCGATCTCATGCTTGTGCCCGCCGGCTTCCCAAGTGGTCTCGTAAGCCTGCGTGCCGTCCTCGTCGCCAAGAGTCACCTTGCCGAGCTTCGCGTCGCCGGACGCCTGTTTGATGGCCTTGGCTACGGCGGCGGGCAGGTCGCCGAAGTTGACGGGTTTGTCTTCTTCTTCGGCAAGGACGAAGTGCGGCACCGCGAGCGCGGCGAGGAGGGTGATGATGTGGGTGGTTTTCATATGGGAGTAGTTTTTTTGTTTAGTCCCGCAAGCCATGCGGCCCGTCGAGATACGCACTCTGGCCGGGGCAGCATGATGGGAAGATGACGGTTGAAAAAAATCCGTGTCTCGCGGCGGGCCGGCCGAATTTGTCTCTCCCAACTGCCGCGCTACGGCCCGTCTTCGGTTTTCACATCGCTGGCGAAGCGTCCCCACTTCCAAGCGAGCGCGGGGAGGACGAGCAGGTTCAGCACGGTGCTCGTGATGAGGCCGCCGAGGATGACGATGGCCATCGGGCCTTCGATCTCGCGGCCTGCCTCACCGCTGCCGATGGCGAGCGGGAGAACGCCGAGTGCGGTGACGAGTGCGGTCATCAAAATCGGGACGAGCCGCTCGCCCGCGCCGCGTGCGACGGTTTCGATGGACCACTCCGCGCCCTCATGTTCGACGAGATGTTCGTAGTGCGAGATGAGCATGATCGAGTTCCGCGTGCTGATGCCAAAGAGCGTGACGAAGCCAACCCACGAGCCGATCGACGTGGAGCCGCCGCTGGCAAAAACCGCGAGCACACCGCCGACGAGCGCGAACGGAATGTTCGCGAGCACGAGCGCGACGTGGCTGGCGCGGCGGAAGACGAGCGAGAGCAAAATCAGGATGCCGACGAGCGCGACGCTGAAGTGGATGATGAGTTCGCGCTTCGCTTTTTTCTGCTCCTCCGCTGCGCCGCTCCATTCGAGATACACGCCGCCGGGCAGCTTTACTTTTTCGTCCACGCGCTGGCGGGCTTCGGCGACGTAGCTGGTGACATCGCGCTTCTCGACATTGCACGTCACCGTCTGGCGGCGGCGCGCGCCATCGTGCTGGATGCTCGGGCGGCCGTTCGTGAGTTCGATGTCGGCGAGCTGGCGCAGCGGCATGCGCAGGCCGTCGCCATTCGTGAGCAGCAAATCGCCGACCGTCTCGGGATCGCGCCGCGCTTCGTTGGCGAGGATGACGGCGAGTTCGTGGATGCGATTGCCGCGGACCATCTGTGCCACATCCGCGCCTTGAAAAGCGGTCTCGACAGCTTCCAGCACTTCGAGCGGGCGGAAGCCAAATTGCGTGAGCCGCTCGGGCCGCAGATGCACGGCGAGCACGGGCGCGCCGGGCGGCGCTTTCACCTGCACATCGGCGTTGCCTTTCACAGCGGAAAGTTCAGCGGAAATTTTGCGCGCGACGCCGTCGATCTGGTCGAGGTCTTCGCCGAAAACATTGACGACCACGCTCGCCGTTTCGCCCGAGATCGTCTCGCCGATGCGATCGCCGAGGAAGGTGAGCACCTCGCTTTGCACGCCGGGAAAGTCTTTCAGCATGTCGCGCAAAAACGCCTGCGTCTCGACTTCCTCTTCGGGCGTGACACCGCGTTTTAGATCGACGTGAAACTCGCTCTGGTTCGGCGGAAACGTGTCCTCGCCCGCCTCCGCGCGACCGACCTGCTGCTCGACGGTCGCGATGTGTTCGTTTGCCAGCATCTTGTCGGAAAGCAACTTTCCGGTGCGCAGCGTTTCTTCGAGCGACATGCCGGGCCGCGCCTTCATGCCGATGACGAAATGGCCTTCGCGAAACTCCGGCAGCAACTCGCCGCCGAAGAACGGCACAAGCAAGCACGCGCCGCCGACGAGCACGAGCGCGGCGAGCACGGTGAGCATCGGACGGCGCACGAAAAGCAGCACCCAGTCGCGATGGATCGTTTTGAGAAAACCCACCCAGCGCGGTTCTTCGTGCGCCTTGGCCCGGCTCAGAAAGACGAGCGCCATCGCGGGCGTGACGGTGAGCGCGACGCCGAGCGACGCCATGATCGACAGGATGAACGCGACGCCGAGAGGCGCGAAAAAGCGGCCCTGCAAACCGGACATCGTGAGCACCGGCAGGAAGACGACGGCGACGATGAAGGTCGCATACACGACTGAGTTGTTGACCTCCAATGACGCATCGAGCACCACCCGCCAAAGCGGCCTGGGCACGGGATTCGCGGCGTTTTCACGCAGGCGGCGGAGGATGTTTTCGATGTCGATGATCGCGTCATCCACGACCACGCCGATCGCGACTGCGAAGCCGCCGAGCGTCATCGTGTTCAGCGAAACGCCGAACCAATCGAGAATCAAAACCGCGGTGAGCAGCGAGAGCGGGATCGAAATGAAGGAGATAAACGCGATGCGCAAATCGAGAAGGAAAAGGATGAGCACGATGCCGACGAGAGCGCCGCCGATGAGCAGCGAATCCTGCACGTGCCCGAGCGCCGTTTCGATGAACGTCGCGGGCCGGTGCAGATGGTCGTAGAGCTTGATGCCCTTGCTCGCGAAAACGGGTTTGAGTTCCGCCAGCGCGTCTTCCAAAGCGTGCGTGACGGTGAGCGTGTTCGCGCCGTACTGGCTGGCCATCGTGATGAGCACGCCCGGTCCGCCCATGATGAGCGTCTCGCCAAATTTCGGCTCCGCGCCGAGCACGACGCGCGCGACATCGCGCATCCGCACGACCGGCGCGCCTTTGCGCAGCACGACTTCGCCGAGTTCCTCGGGCGTGAACATTTGCCCGTCGGTTTGAATGACGATGCGCTGTCCAGGCGTGTCGATGAAGCCCGCGCCGCGCACGCCAGTCGCGAGCTTCGCGGCGTCGAGGATGTCGGTCATCGTGAGATCGAAGGCGGCGAGTTTTTCCGGGAGCACCTGCACCTGGAGTTGCTCGACTTCGCCGCCGAAAACATTTGCGTGCGCCACGCCCTGCACCGCGAGCAGGCGCGGCTTCAGCGTCCAATCGACGAACGTGCGCAACTCGCGGCCCGACATTTTTTCGGAGACGAGCCCGATCTTCAAAAGATCCATCGTCGAGGACGTGAGCGGCGAGAGCGTCGGCGCGCGGACGCCGTCTGGGAGCTGTCGCGAGAGCGTGCCGAGCTTTTCCGCGAGCGCCTGGCGGGCGAGGTAAATATTCGAGCCGTCTTTAAAAACGGCGGTGACGACGCTGAGTCCTTGAATGCTCTCCGATCGCACCGAGGAAAGATCCGATGCGCCATTCACCGCGCTCTCGACCGGCCGCGTGACGAGCACTTCCACCTGCTCCGCCGAGAGCCCCGGCGCCTCCGCCTGGATCGTGACCTGCGGCGCGACGAACTCCGGAAACACATCCAGCGAAGCGCGCGAAGCGATGTAGCTGCCCCACGCGAGGAGAGCCAGCGCGAGGGCGATGACGATGCCGCGGTGGCGGAGGGAAAGCTGGACGATGAATCTCAGCATGGGGGCGCGAGTGCGAGAGGAGAAGCGCCTGCGGCGGGCTGAACATCGAACGTCGAACGTCGAACATCGAATATCGAAATACTGAACTCGATAACGCCACGTAATCCGTCACTTCGACGTTCGATGTTCGAAGTTCGATGTTCGACGTTCAGCCCCGCGCAGCGGCCTCCGCCTTTCAAAAAGACTCTGCCCATTTTCAATCCGCGCCCCCGCCGCCCTGCGCTTTCAATTCCTCGCTCAACAACGACTGCGCCCCCATCGTCACCAGCAAATCATCCGCCTTAATCCCGCCCGATTTTTCATCCACGAACCAGCCGCGGTCACCATCGAGAGGCGTGTCGAGCGTCACCGGTTTGCGCGCGAATTTCTCCTCTTCCTCCTGCACATAAACCCAAGCGCGCCCATCGTGCCGCAACACCGCCGAGCGCGGGATCGCGAATCCGGCGCGCGGCTTTTCGGGCAGCTCCAGCCATGCGGTGAGCGCCATGCCGGGACGCAACGCGAACGGCGGCGCATCCACTCGCAAAATGAATCCCTGCGCCTGCGTCTTCGCATCCACGTCGGCGGCGGGCGTGATGTTTTGCGTCTCGATGGGCTGCTGCTCGCGGCCCATCACGAGGATGCGCGCGGCCTTCGGTTGATCGGCGAGCGCGTCGCCGGGGAGGATGTCCACGCGGATGAGCGCGGTGTCGCCGCGCACGAGTTGCTCGACGAACTCGCGCCGCTTCGCCGCATCGAGCGCCGCGATTGCCGCGCCCCATTCCAGCCGCGCGCTGCGGCGCAAACCGTCGGCCTTGATTTCATCCGCGCGAAACTGCGCCTCCGCCGTCTCGGCGCTTTTCCGCGAAGTATTTTCGCCGGCAGCGAGCAGCTTTTGCGTGCGCTCATTTTCCGCGCGGGAAGCGGCGAGCGCGGCCTCGGCGGCGGCGAGTTCACCGTCCAGCGTCACGAGCGGCGTCGGATCGAGCACGCGTCCGAAAGCCATGCGCTGAGGCTTCAGCTCCGCCTTCTCCGGTTCGCCCTTGTCGATCGCGAGCGCCTGCCATTTTTCTTTCTCAAGTTTCACCACGAAATCCTCCGGCTTCTCCTCCTCCTTCGGCGTGCCGTCGGGATTCTTTTCCGCGACTTCCGCCGACTCGGTTTGCGGCTTTTCCTTCTGCTTCCGCACGCCGATCCACAGCGTCCAGCCGAGACCGATCAGCACGCAGGCGGTGAGGATGAAATGGGCGAGCTTTTTCATATTAGGGAAATTGCGCGGCGCAAAACGAACGGCGGCGCAGCCGCTCCAACCCTGTCATTCTGAGCCTGCGAAGAACCTCTGATTTCTGTCTTTCTTCGCCGCGTGTGCGGAAAAAGCGGCGCCCGACACCCGCTCGAAAGCGCCGTGGAGAATGGCAAAGATCAGAGGTTCTTCGCAGGCTCAGAATGACAGGTTGGGACGCGCTGTTCATCGACTTCATTTATCGAGCGGCGATTGCGTCGCCTCCTCCAGCGCTCCGAGCGCAGCTTGCAGTTCTACGAGCGCATCGAGGCGCGCGGTCAGCGTGGTCGCGCGCTCCACTTGCGCGCTGCGCAATGCGAGCTTGTCGCCCTCGCCAGCGGCGACCATCCGCTGCTCGGACGCGAGCACTTTTTCCTGCTCGGCGATCATCTCATCCGTCGTGGCGATCTTCGCACGCGCAGCCGTCACGGCAGCGGCGGCGCGGTCGCAATCGGCGAGCACCTTCGCCTGCACCGCATTGAATTTCGCCGCGGCTTCTCTCCGCTTCGCTTCCGCTTCGCCGATCGCGCCCTGATTTTGATTCAAGATCGGCAGCGTCAGCCCGATGCCCAGCGCCCACTTGTTTTCGTTTTGATCAAATGCGTAGCCGGGATTCAGATGAATGTCGGGATACTGCTTCGCGACCTCCAGCCGCAGGGTGGATTCCGCCGCCGCGTAATTGGACAGCGCCTCGAGTACATCCGCGCGATGAGTGAGCGCCGCGCGGCGATGCGCCGTGCGTTTTCCTGGCACACCTTCAAACGGCGCGAACGAAAACTTTGCACCCGCCAGTCCGCTCACGCCCATGCCCATAGCCTCCGCGAGCGCCGCCCGCGCGAGTGCCGCGTTCTTCGCCGCGTCCGCGCCGAGGATGCGGAGCTGCGCGCTCAGGAGCCGCGGCTGCGCGATGACCGTGCGCGCTTCCGAGCCGGCTTTGATGCGTTCGTCGAGCAGCCTGAGCAGATCGCCCTGCTGCCCGATCGCATCGCCGAGCAGCCGCGCGCGTTGCTCCCCGGCATACAGTTCGAGCAGCGCTTTGCGCACCGCCACGCGCGCTTTCCAAGTCGCGTCGATCACATGCGCTGCCGCCGCATTCACACCGGCGCGTGCGACATCGAGCCGGCGCGAGCGTTTCCCCGCGGTCTCAAACGTCCAGTCGAAATCCACGCCGTAAGTCCCCGCGTTAAAAGCCTTGTAAGGCGTCACGATCTGCGGCGAAAGCGCGACCGTCGGATTGGGCCGCTCGCCCGCAGTGCGAATCGCCGCCTTCGCCGTCGCATACTGCGCGCGAGCTACGGCCACCTCTGGCGCGTTCCGCGCTGCCTCATCCGCGAGCGCACGCAACGTCCACGTCTTCGAGGAAAGCCGGCGGCTCCCCAGCACTGCGGCGCTTTGCGATGGGTCCAGAGGATGCGCGGTATAGTGGGCACAGCCCACGCCAGCGAGGACGACGGACGCTGCGAGGATAAAGGGTCGAATCATTGAAAGCTGAAGACTGCGGGAGCCTTCTGCAATTGGGGAGGCAAAATAAAGATCGCGCCGAATCAGAACGGGATATTGAAGCCGGGCCGGACATTGAACAAACGGTCGGTGTCGTATCCCACGCTCACGAACGCATTGAAGTGGTTGCCAAATTGATACTCTGTAGCGATGGCACCGGAGAAGGTGCCTCTTGACCCGGAGGCGGGCGAGGAATTCGCGAAGACCTCCGCAAAGATACTCCATTTGTCCGTGATCTTCCGTTCGACGGAGAAATCATAAATGAACTGGTTATTCAAATGTTCATCTTTTGAGGGCGAAGTGATGAAGTTATACCCGATATTTACATTGAAGACCCACTTGCCATACGTCTTGCCAAAAATGATGTATGGCAGGTAATCATACTTACCGGTGCCAATGTCACGATTGCGCGCGGTGGGCACCTTGAGTTTGAAAGCTAAAACGATCGCCGGGATGTATGGCTTCTCCAGCACGATCATATATGACGGCGTAATTTCCAGGTCGCCGGCTCCGTGAAATCTTTTGGCACCTTTCGGTTGGTCCCATTCTTGAAAAAATGGCTCGATCAGAATCTCAGCACGGTCGGAAAGAGCATACTCCAATTGTGTGAGTGTGAACTGAGTGGTATTGCCGTCCTTGTCCTTTTCAAACTGGACGGAGAAGCTAAACAAGCCCTCGCCTTTCCTGCCGAGTTCGGCGGTTTCGGTTTCGAGGACAGTATCCGCGTGCAGGGGCAAGACGAACGCGGAGCCGATGCAGAGTGCGGTGAGGAAATAACGAGGATGGCTTGGAATCATGGGCGGTGAAATTAACAGGCTGCGATGACAGAGTGCATGAGTGGGAATTACTTTTCGGTAATTCGCTTCAGCCACGCTCGACGTGGAAAATGCGACCGCCGCTGCGCACTTGGGCGGGCGCGGCAGCGGCGGAAGCGAAACTGGGTGAAACTATTTCTCTTCGGGCTTCAGCTTGCCATCCTCAAGATACTCGACCTCAGTCTTCTTGCCCTTGTTATTGTAAAGAGCCTCATAAGTAATGGTACTACCTCCGCGGGTGATTTTCTGAACTCGATCGATTTTCGCGCCCTTCGCTCCAGCCTCGATGGATTTACGCGCAGCTTCCGGCACTTTTTCGAGCGGCACGGTTTCCTCGGAGGCATTGATCTTCCCGTCGGCGGTCACGGAAACCTCGCGATCCGGTTTGCCCGTCTCGGTGAGTTCGACCTCATAGATGGTTACCTTCCCATCTTTCTCAATGTCCACCGCCTTGATCGTCGCGGAGCCTGAGGCTTTCTTCAATGCCTCGGCGGCAGCGGGTGGAATCTTCGCCAGCTTGGCGGCGATGGCGGCCTCGTCGGCACGAAGTGTGGTGATGGAAACGATCGATAGGCCGAGCGTGGCGAGAGTTAGCAGGTGGGCATTCATGGGTAGGTATTGTATTGCTGTTGTTGGAGAAAGTGCTCTTCATCCCGCTGATGGGAAGTTGAGCATTTGAAAGAGGTAATAAAGGAGCATGCTACCACCAGGAATGCGAGAGAGTTGCAATTACACTTCTGTCAGCACACAACCATTGGATTCGCAGCCTTGCTATTAAGTATGACGACAACCGGTCCGAACTTCTTCACCCGGTTGCCATTCGGAATACGTATCTGCCTGCTCTTTTTCCAAAGTGCCCCACTCTTCATCTCTCATGCGTCTTCCTCATCGGAAGCAGCCATTCATTTCGACGGCATGAACGGCTGCACCACGCCCACATCCCCTTTCGCATACGCGATCCAGACCGTGTGCGTCTTCGCATCTACGACGATGCTGCGCGCACCATCGCTGGATGCGACCTCACCCGCCGGCACCAGCTTGTCCTTCTCCACGTTCAGGATTGCGATCTTTCCCTTCCCACTCGCGCAATACACGCGATGCAGCTCCGCATCGTATGCTATCTGGTCCACGCCCGCAGCGATGTCCGCCGACGCCATCACATGACCATCTTTCTGACTCATCATCGCGAGCTTTCCATTCGCGCCGGCCACGAGAAACGCGTCGGACTCCTGCACCATCGCCATCCCATGCGGGTCTTGTACGGGAGCTGTCGGCCATTTTGCCGTCACCTTGTTCGTCGCCACATCGATCACGGCCACGACGCTCCCCGTTTTCATCGCCTGAAAAAGGCGCGCGAACGGTGCATCGAAACCGAGATCCTCCGGCGCTTCGCCCGGTAGTTCAACCGTCGCGACTACCCTTTTTCCCGATGGATCGATCACCCACAAATCTTTTCCGTCGTCGTGACACACATACGCCATTCCCGACTTCGCATTGAACGCCATCAGGTCCGCCGGCCCTCCCACCGAGACCTTCGCCACGACTTCGAGTTTCACAGCGTCGATTACTACGAGCGATGGCGGCTTGCTCACGCTTGCAAAGTAACGCTTCCCCTTCGCGTCCACCGCTGCCGATTGCGCCGCACCCGTTGGCACGATTTTCACGACCTCCTGCTTGTCGATGTCGATGATGTCGAGCGAGCCATTTCCCGTGTGGGCCGCCAGCAGCCTGCGACCCTCCACATCCAGCGCCAGAAAATCAAAACGTCCACGTGTCCCCGAAAGCACCAGCGGCTTTCCTGCTGCCAGCAAATCCGCAGCCCGCCCCTGCTCTAAGCCCGTGAGGAGCAGCGACGCGCACGTCAACGTGTACCAAAGAATGGGGAATTTTGGGGCGGGCGTAGTGGTCATATGTGTAAGGCTGAGGTTTTGCTAGTTTTGAAGATCAAGGCAGCTCCCTTGTGGTAAAGTAGAGCGTTAAATCTGCTTGGATTGGAGCATCCGGGCGCGGCTAGTGCGAGAGAGTTGCCATTACACTTCTGTCAGCGGACGGCGCGGGGGAATGGCGTGGTTCGCAGCCGTCATCCAAAGTTCACCGTCATCGAGATCGTTGATAAACGCGGGCCGCGCCATGTAGGGCCCGTGGTGCCAGCGTCGCACCTGTGCTGACTGAACTGTCACCACGAACGACCCGTTTGCGTCATTTGAGGCTGGTAAGGAAATGCCACTATGAAATCCTCGTGCATCCTACTGATGGGCGCTCGCACCAAGAGCAGCCTGCTACCCGCCGTCCTTTTCGCCGCCAGCACCCTGGTGCCGAATGTTTTTGCAGGCGATCCTGCCGCCAAGAGCGACAAAGCCGCAAAGAAAGAACTGCGGCAGAAGGTGAAAGCATTCGACACTAATAACAGCAAGGAGTTGACCGGAGCGGAACGCGAGGCTTTGCGCAAAGCGTTCGCGACCGATCCGACCCTGAAAGCGCTGGATACCAATGGCGATGGCAAGCTCGACGACGGCGAGATCACCGCGTTCAACCTGCACAAACACGGAGGCAAGCTTCAGGACTCGGGAAAACTGAAAGGCTCGGACGGGCTCGATCAGAAAAAGTAGGGCGTGCAAACGAGCTTGCCGTAGAGTTAGGGATGGCGAAACGGTCAGGCCGTCAAAGCCCGGTTGTCATTCCGCCTTGGTGTTTGCTACGACTTGCTTTCCACTAGTTCCTCAAAACCCACGCTCCACTCCATGCGCATCCTACTCGCCGAAGACGACAAGAAGATCTCCGGATTCATCCGCAAGGCCTTGCGGGAAGCTGGCTATGCGATCGACTCGGTGGCTGATGGCAATGAGGCTTTGGACCTTGCCAGCGTTACGCCATACGCCGCGGTCATTTTGGACATCATGATGCCGGGCCGCGACGGGCTCAGCGTGCTGAAGCTGCTGCGCGAGCGGCGGATCGAAACGCCCGTGCTCATCCTGACCGCCCGCGGCGAGGTCTCCGAGCGCATCGACGGTCTCGAACATGGGGCGGACGACTACATGTCGAAGCCCTTTGCGATGCGCGAACTGCTAGCGCGCGTGCAGGCCATGACGCGCCGGAACACTCCAGAGCGCGCGACCCTTTTGAAAGTCGCCGACCTCACGATGAATCTGCTCACACGCGAAGTGCGGCGCGCAGGAAAGAAGGTGGAACTGGCCTTGCGCGAGTTTGCGCTCCTCGAATTTTTGATGCGCTCGCCGGGCACCGTCCACTCGCGCACCAGCCTCTGCGAGCATGTGTGGGACTGGCATTTCGACACGGGGACGAACGTCGTGGATGTCTATGTGAAGCGGCTCCGCGGGAAGATGGACGACGAATATGAGGTGAAACTTTTGCTCACCGTGCGCGGGGTCGGATACATGCTGCGGCAACCCGAATGAAGCACTGGCCACTCGGCGCAAAGCTAACGGCTTGGTCGGCACTCATGGTGGGCGCGGCGCTCCTCGTGTGCGGAGTCGGCGCGATTCTTTTTATCCAAGATGAGCAAATCGAGTCGCTGGACGATCAGCTTCGGAATGAGGCGCACACTTTTTTCGGCGAAGTGGATCGCCACGGTGGTGCGATGGACTGGCGAGACCGCGCGGCTGTGAAAGCCATTCTACCGATCACACGGACCGAGCGATTCGTCGAAGTCGTCGATGCGGAGGGCGTGAGTCTTTACCAATCGAAGGAACTAAATCGCCGCGGTTTGCCACGACTTGGCGCGGGCACGCACACCATCAAAGTTGGCAAGGACAACGTCCGCCTCGGCATCTTCCCGACGAGTGACAAGGCTCCTGCATCGCACCGGCTCACTCTCTACCTCGCCACGGAACTCAATGAGATCAACGCGGACTCGGACATGGTCGTGGGCAGCGTGCTGGGCGGTCTGCTGCTCGTGGTGACGATCATCGCGCTCGGCGGCTGGTGGCTCGCGCGGAAGGCGCTCGCACCCGTGCAGGAGATCGCGACGGCGGCGGAAAAAATCACCGCCATGCATCTCGATCTCCGCCTTCCGCAGCCGCTCGTGCGAGATGAAATCGGGCGGCTGACCAATGTGCTGAATGCGATGTTCGACCGGCTCGATGTGAGCTTTCGACAAGCCGTGCGCTTCAGTGCCGATGCTTCGCACGAGCTGAAGACGCCGCTGACTGTGCTGCGCTCGGGCATCGAGGATTTGATGGAATCGCCCACGCTCTCTCCATCCGATCAGGCCGCCGTGTCCGCGCTTTTAGAGCAAACGCGCCGCCTGAGCGGGATCACCGAAAGTCTGCTGCTGCTTTCGCGGGCCGACGCGGGCCGGTTGCAACTGGACTTCGCACCAGCCGACGTGACCGAAATCATCACCGCCTGCGCTGACGACGCGCTCATCATGGCCGAAGCGCATGGGATCACGATCGAGAAGGACGTGCCGGACAAACTCATCGCCACCGTCGATGCACGGCGTCTTGGACAAATCGTCCTCAACCTGCTCGACAACGCGGTGAAATATAATCGTCCCCGCGGCGTCGTCCGCGTGAGTGTGAAGAAGAACGGCGATGATGTAACCGTGACGTTTGCCAATACCGGCTCCGGTATTCGCGCCGCCCACATCCCACAACTCTTCGAGCGCTTCTTCCGCTCCGATCCCCATCCCGACACACCCGGCCAGGGCCTCGGCCTCAGCCTCGCCCGCGAACTCGCCCGCGCCCACGGCGGCAATCTCGAACTCGTGCAATCTGATGTGGATTGGACCGTCTTTTTACTCGGAATCTCAGCGGGAAATTCAGACAGCGGCGCTCGCACCGCGAAAGCGTAATGGCATCGCCCGCATCTTCTCGCCGCGCCAGCTTTCCCCGCGACCGGCATCCCTTCTGACCTTCGCGCTCGACGCGGAATATCCCGCCTGCATCGTATGCCTCTCGACGATTTCCACCCGGCTGCGCATGGCTCCCCTGCAACGCCGAATCCATCGGCCAACTCCGCGTCCTGCGTTCAAACAACCTCGGGCACGATCTCCGGCCCCTCGGCGCATGACATCCTGGATTCGCTTTGAATCACCCCCTTTTGGCCACTCGAACGGTGCCTGCGGCGCCGAACATCGAACATTGAGTCTTCGGAATATCCAACCCGCGGACACCCCCTCGCGGCCGCACTCCTCCTTCGGTGTTCGATGTCAGCCGAACGCAGCGGCGCTCCATCCCCACCCTTCCCTTTTCCCAAAGTGCCGCTACCGTCCGCCCCAAATGACCGACCCCTACGACGTAGCCATCATCGGAGGCGGCCCCGCGGGCAGCACTGCCGCCGCGTTGCTCGCCATGAAAGGCCGCCGCGTCATCGTCTTTGAACGCGAAAAATTCCCCCGCTTTCACATCGGCGAATCGCTGCTCCCGCACAGCCTGCGCGCCTTCGACCGGCTCGGGGTGCGCGAGACGATGGATGCGCGTTACCTTCCCAAATATGGCGGGGAAATCGCGACCTCTTGCGGCTCAAAAGCGCTGTCGTTTCTTTTTGAAAGGGGATTCCGTTCGACGGTGCAGAGCGCCTACCAGGTCGAGCGTTCGGACTTCGATAAAATGCTGCTCGATCACGCCGCCAAACTCGGCGCGGAAGTGCAGGAAGAGACCGCCGTCGAGCAGATGGATTTCGACGACGAAGGCGTGACGCTCGACGTCCGCGATGCCGCCGGGACGCGGAAATTGCGCGCGAAATATCTGATCGATTGCAGCGGGCGCAACGCGGTTGTTGGGCAGAAGCTCGACCTCAAAGTCCGCTACGCGCACCTGCAAAAATTCTCCATCTTCGCCCACTACAAGCATGCCCAGCGCGACGCCGGCCGCGAGGGCACGCTCACGCGCCTCATCCGCGCGAAGGCATACTGGTTTTGGATGATCCCGATCGACGAAACGCGCACCAGCGTCGGCGTGGTGATGGACTCCGCCGATTTCAAAGCGATGCGCAAAACGCCCGAGGAAGCACTCGCGTGGGCTATCGAAGATTCCGCGCTCATGCGCGAACGGATGCGCGACGCGGCGCTCGTGTCGCCCGTGCGTTCGGCGGGCGATTATTCGTATCGGAATACGCGTCTCGCCGGCGACCGCTGGTTGCTCGCGGGTGACGCCGCCGGCTTCATAGACCCGATCTTCAGCACCGGCGTCTTCATCGCGATCCACTCCGGCGAACAATGCGCCGATCTGCTCGACACCGCGCTCGCGAGTCCCGGCAAACGCGCCGGCCTTTTCGCCAAATACGAGCGAAAGCTAAATCGCCTGATGGACATGTATCTGCGCTTCGTCACTGCGTGGTATCGCGAGGAATTCATCGACGTCTTCACCAACCCCACCGACAAGCTCCAGCTCGCCCCCGCCGTGAACGCCGTGCTCGCCGGAAACGTCGGCGGCAGCTTCGCGATCTGGTGGCGGATGCAAGTCTTCTACCTCGTCCTCTTCCTCCAGCGCCACCTGCCGCTATGTCCGAAAGTGGCGGAGAAACCGGCGATGGGGAAGCCGGAGTTCGAGCGGGCGGCGTAAAGGCTCCAGTCCGGCGCATGCGTATGAGTATTCCGACGGCACAATCGCAGCAGGAGAGAAATTTGTCGCTGCTGTGGAAGCGTCCAAAAACCTGTCATTCTGAGCGAAGCCGAAGAACCTCTGACTTTTCCGCGGGCGGAGGCAGTGCGGAGCTTCTTCCAACCGCCTCCGTCCGCGGGATGCGAGAGGTTCTTCGACTTCGTTCCCTCCCGCCTTCGCCCACAGGAACTGCGCTCAGAATAACAAGTTTTTACGATGCGTCGCTTCGCGACAGAAGACTTGCCCTCATGTTGATACATCTGCCGTGCGCGACTTCGATCGCCGAGATGGACGACTGCTATTTGCGAGTAGTATTGCTCCTCGACCGCGAGACCGTTCACAACGCCTTCTTCGACCGATCATTCAACCCATGAAAATCCAATACTTCGCCGACACCGACACGCTTCACATTGAGTTCCGCGCAGCGGAGGTCGCCGAAACGCGCGATCTCGACGAAAACACGCTGCTCGATCTCGATCGGGACGGCCAGATCTGTGCGATCACGGTCGAGCACGCCAAGGATAGGGCGGACTTGCCCAAGTTCTCCTACGAGCAAGCAGCCTGAGAAGACTTTGCCCGATATGAAGGCCATTCGTCGTGTATCCGCACGGCGCAATTTCGCGTCCGCCATAAGACGTGTTTGCAGAGATCACTCTCCCGTCATCGTTACCTGCAAGGGCAATCAATCAGTAATTATTCAGTCGCTGGAAGATTATCAGTCGCTCCGGGAAACGGCATATCTCATGAGAAATCGTGCCAACGCAAAGCGGCTTCTCGACGCGATCCATTCACTCGAAAGCGGAGTTTTCCGGTGACCGCAATTCTCTACGTTTTCTTTGCGAGCGTTGCGCTGATCTTCTTCGGATACACAGTCAGCTTGGGAGCACGGCCAACAGTTCAGGCGCAATTCGTGATGATGGGATCGGGTCTCGCCCTCTTTCCGCTTTCATTCGTTCTTGCCAGCGTGGTTCAGCGGCGGCGGTTTCGTGGGTGGATTTCCGTCTGCGTGGCTTTGCCGCTAACTGTGCCTGTGTTGTTTCTTCTCGCGGCCAGGATTGGCGGATCACTGCGCGAGTCATTCTTCGTTCGTGATCTACCGAAGTTAGAGCAAATCGTTCAATTTGCTAAGTCGCAGGTCGCACCGAATGGAGAGAGCAAGCAGATTCCCGTTCCTGCCGCGGTCGCCAATCTGCCTGGGCCTGTTTGGACCAGCCGGATCACCGACGGCACTCTCATCACCACCATCTTTGTTGTCGGTGGTTTCCCCGTGAAACATTTCGCTTATGTTCATTGCTCGAACGACACCATTCCTGCCGAAATGACCAAGGCTTGGCCCAAAATCACACGGAGGCAGCCGCACTGGCTGGAAGTCAGCGATTAACCATGCAATCGACATCTATCAAAGGCTGGCTCGTCACCATCCTATTCATCACTGGCTGCCAAACCCCGCACGAATTCACGATGCCGGATCGCTCGTGGACGACACGGACTGGTCAGCTCAAATACACGAGCGGTGAGCGCGTGCTCGTCGGTGAAGTCGTCGTTAGCCAGCACGGGGCGGCGGATTTTCAGATCGAGTTTCAGAAAGGCGGCGGGCTTCCGTTGCTGAAATTGCGCATGGATGCCACGACGGCGCGTGCGGAGGGATTGTTCGCACGCGGGTCGTGGCAGGGGCCGCCGGATCGCGCGCCGAAGCCACTTCGCGGGTGGGTGGGTTTGCGCGAGGCGTTTGCGAAGCGGCAGCCAGATCGGTTCACCGTCACTCCGCCTAACTCGGGTGATCGTTTTGATTTTGTTTTTAGCCGCTGATCCCGAAGTGGTGCCCGCGAAACACGCGAAAAGCGCGAAAATTGGAGGAGCGTCGCGGCGGGTTCCGGGGAGCGCACGTGGCTCGCGTGCTGGTTCCGGCGTCCCGCCGAAACGAACTTTCCTGCGGCGTCGGTTCTGGAAACGAGAACGAAATCTGGATCGACGTGGGATGAAAGTCTGCGAAGGCGGGACGCCTTCGCCAGCGCGCGAGACGCACGTGCTCCCCGGAGTTCGTGGCGACGCGTTTCCTTTTCGCGTCCTTTTGCGTTTTTCGGGGGCCGTTTTCCCATGAGCTTGGATCGCACGGTCGCCCATTTCGTCACGCACCGTCGTCGGCTTGTCGTTTTCATCACCGCGCTCATCACCGTCGCGGCGGCGCTGCTCATCGTCTTCGGCGTGAAGTTCAACTCCGACGTGCTCGATCTTTTCCCTGCGCACTTCGACTCCGTGCGCGTCTGGAAAATCTCCAATCGCGAATTCGCGCAGGGACGCTCGCTCACGTTTGCGCTGCACGATGAAACCGGCGAGGTCGATCTCGATGAATTCACGCGCTACTTCGGCGACGCGCTCCGCAAAGAGCCGTGGGTCATCCGCGCGATGGATCAGCTCCCGATGGGCGACGACAAAGCGATGCTCGAATCGCAGTCGCTCCTGCTCCCGCTGCTGCTCAATCGCCCCGCAAACGAATTCGCCACCGTCGCCGCCGCGCTCCAGCCCGACGCGATCCGCGACCGTATTTCCAAGTCGATGGCGAAATTCAAAGCGGGCTCGATGCGCGATGAACATTTCGATTTGGAAATCGATCCGCTCGGCGTGTTGAGCCCGGCGTTTCGCCAGCTCGGCGCGTCGGGTGTGGAGGAAACTTTCTCGCTAACCTCGCCGGACAACACCGTGCATCTCGTCCTCACGATCACGAACCAGACCGACCTCGGCGCACACGCTTCGCAGGACATGATGAAGAAGGTGGACGACTTCCGGCAGCGCGTGCTCGCGGGCTGGGATGGCGCGAAGCCTGAAGTGCTTGTGACGGGCCGCACCGCCTACGTCGGCGAGCTGTCCGAGATCATGCGGACGGATATTCTTTTGACGCTGCTCACGTCCGCGCTGCTCGTCGCCGCCGTGTTCTGGTTTGGCTTCCGGCGTGTCGGTCCGCTCGTCGCCATTCTGCATGTGTTGCTCGTGAGTTGCGTCATTGCCGTCGGGCTCGGCGCAGCGGTTTTTCACGAGCTGAATATGATCACCATCGGCCTCTGCGCGATCCTCATCGGGCTCGGCGTCGATTTCGGAATGATGCTGTATTCCATCTACGAAATCGAACGCGGCGAAGGCCAGACGCACGAGGACGCCATCGCCACCGCGCTGCGCAGCCAAGGCCGTAGCATCATCTTCGGCGCGCTCACCTCGGCGGCGGGATTTCTCAGCCATGTCTTCAGCGGTTGCCCCGGTTTCGCGCAACTCGGCGTGCTCATCTGCTTCGGCATCCTCTGCGCCGCCGCGCTCATGATGACGCTTTTCTTCGTCTTCCTCAGCGATCGTTTTCGCCCGAGAAAAAGCGACCCGATGCGCGCGGGCAGCGAGCGTTTTCTCGGCTGGGTTTTCGCCGGCCCACGTCGCGTCTGGCTCGGCTCCACGATCGTGCTCGTGCTCTTCACCGCGTTCGCGTTTGCGCCGATCAAAGAGCTGCACTTCGACGCCAACCCGCGCACGCTCGAACCGCCCGGCAGCTCCGCCGGACACGCGCTGCAACTGATCACGAACAAATTCCCCGGCTTCGGCGAGCAGCTCCTCGTGATGCTCGAAACGCCGGACGCAAAAGCGACGCACGACGGCTGGACGCAACTCCAGTCCGCGTGGACGAAGCTCGTGCAGGATCACCAAATTAAAGGCGCATCCATGATGGCTGGCTCACTCGTCCTCTCGCCGCCGATCGTCGATACGAACATCGCGCTCCTTTCCAAAAGCGTTGATTTCAAAGCCGCCCGCCAAGCGCTCGCGAACGTGCTCACCGAAACCGGCGCGCAACCCATGCCCGCTGCGGAAAAGCTGCTCGCCACGCTCAGCACCATCTCCTCCGGCGACCGCGCCCCGCTCGACTGGCGCGCACGCCTTCCCGCGAATTCGACGTGGTGGTTCCTCGTCGATCAATTCTTCGGCGCGGACCCAAACATCACCGCGGGCTTCATCCGCCCCGCCGAAAAAATCACGACCTACGCCCAAAAAGAGCAGCTCCGAAAACTCCTCGCGCAAGGCACCGACGGCGTGCCGTTTCACATCTCCGGCTGGACCTACACGCTGCAAGATCTCATCCACTGGGCGAAAGGAAAAATGGTCGAACTCAGCGCGATCATGATCGCCTTCAACGTCGTCCTGCTCGGCCTTCTCTTCCGCCGCGTCAGCTCGCTCGTCATCCTCATGGCCAGCCTCGCGCTCTCCTTCGGCGCGATGCTCGCCTCGCTCAAAATCCTCGGCATCGCGCTCAATCTCTTCAACATCCTCGCCTTCCCCCTCGTCCTCGGCATCGGTGTGGACTACGGCATTTACATCGTCGGCGCGATGCGCACCGGCACCGATCTGCGCCGCTCCCTCGGCAGCGTCATCAAGCCCGTCCTGCTCAGTGGACTCACGACCACCGCCGGTTTCGCCTCCCTCGCGCTGGCCAGAAATCCCGCGCTGCAAGGCCTTGGCATCGTCTGCGCGCTCGGCGTCGGCTGGTGCCTTATCTCCACGTTCTTCTTCATCCTGCCCGCGTGCCTGATGCGCGCGGCGCGCTGAAAATACTTCGATGTTCGACGTTCAGCCCCGTGCAGCGGCGGTGGAAATCAGGGAGCGTATTCGGACCCTCACAGCGCCTGCGGCGGGCCGAACATCGAACATCGAACATTGAACATCGAACATCGAAAGAAAGGGCGCCCGGCGCTTTACCAGTTGCGGGCTTTCCAAGCGGCCGGGCTTCTCGCGCGTCTTTTGCCGCGACCGATTTTGCAACGCCTCGCGCCGGTCATCGGTCGCGCCGCATCTACGCGCAATCCCGCCGGACGCACGGCGCTGCGCGAAAATCTCCGCGCCATCACGGGTAAAACTGGAGACGCACTTGACGCCCTCTGCGCGGATAACGTCGCGCATTTTAGCCGGATGCTCGCGGATTACTTCCGCTGCGGCACGGGCGATCCCGCGCGCGCGGCGGAGCTGCTGCACGAGTGGCGTGGGTTCGAGCATTTTGAAAAAGCGCGCGCGCTTGGAAAAGGCATCATCCTCGTCACCGGACATCTGGGAAACTGGGAGCTTGGCGGCACGCTGCTCGCCTTGCGCGGGCTGCCGATGACGGTCATCACGCTTGAAGAGCCGAGCACCGAACTCACCCGCTGGCGCGATGAATTGCGGCAGCGACTCGGGATCAAGACGATCACCGTCGGGCCCGGACACGATTTTGCATTCGTCGAAATGATGAACGTCCTGCGTCGCAACGAAATCCTCGCCATGCTCGTGGATCGCCCCTACGCGGACACCGGAGCGAGGGTGAAATTTTGCGGACGCGACACTCCGTTTTCCACCGCGCCTGCGCTGCTCTGGCAGCACACCGGCGCCGCGGTCGTACCCGCGTTTGTCTTGCAGGAAAGCGGCGGTCGCTACATTTCGTTCGCCGACGCGCCGCTCGATTTTCAATCGCATGAAGACAAACGAGCGGCGCTCGTCAAAAACACGCAACACCTCGCCACGCATTTTGAAGACATCATCCGAAAATATCCCGAGCAGTGGTTTAATTATGTCCCCATTTGGAACTCCGCAGCGCCGTAGGCGCGACACGTTTATAAAATTTCCCTGCGCGACGAGCGCCAGCTCCGTAGGAGCGGCATGTGAAAGGGTCCACGCTGACATTTCGCTCCTACGGAGTCTGGTTTGTGTGGCGGTTGGATTCTATAGTCATGTCGCGCCTACGGCGCTGCGGGCTGTCGCGCTGCTCGTGTGTGCGGCGACGTTCACTTTGCGCGCAGCGGAACTCCCGACTGCGGAAACCACCGCGCTTCTCGAAAAGCTCCAGGAGCATCGCGCGAAATTCCCCTCGCTCACCGCGGATTTTTCGGAGGAAAAAACCACGCACCTTCTCAGCAAACCGCTCGCCGCGAGTGGCACGATCTCTTTTCAAAAGCCGAACAAATTCCGCCGCGAACTGAAGGGCAACAACCCAAGCACGACCGTGAGCAACGGGGAAAAGCTATGGATCTATTATCCGAATTTCAAGGAGGCCGAGCTTTACACACTCGGACAGCGGGCGTTCTTCGACGACTCCATCGCGGCGCTCACCGCCGGGCTGAATTTCGATCGCGTGAATGACTTCTACCGCGTCCACGCTTTCCGCGAAGACCACGGCTACCGCCTCGCGCTCACGCCGAAATCCGGCGGGCTGAAGCGGATGGTAAAAGAGCTGGCCGTGTGGGTGGATGACGATTTCAAAATCGAGAAGACGGAGGCCACGCTGCCGAAAGAAGATCGGGTGGTGACGACGTACCGAAATCAGAAACCCACGGCGATCCCGGCCAGCACGTTCGATTTCACTCCGCCCGCCGACGCCCACATCTCGCAGCCGCTCGGGAAGTAACAGGCGCGACTAAGGCTTGCGGATTTCCCCGAGCCGCTGTCACTCTGCCGGGAAGGTCCATGGATTTTTCACAAGTCCTCATACCAGTAATAGTCATCGCGCCGCTGGTCGCACTCATCGCTTTTGCGATGAAGCGCCAGCCCGCAAAGCGCGCCCCCATCCCGACACTGCAGCCGTCGCCGGTCCGGGCCTTGAGCCGGAAGGAACTGACGACATCGCGTTCGACCACGGTGGTGCGGGAGATCACGCTTTCCGCGAGCTACGAGAAAAAGCTGGCGCGCGTTTTGAAAGAGCCGGGAGAGAAAGGGCCGCTGCATCAGGTCCCGTTGCTGCCGCCATTTTACATCGGCAGCCGGAGTGAGCTCGCCCGCGCTTTTGCGCTGCTCGATGCGCCGGAGCCGCCGCGGGCGCTGGCGATCACCTCCGCGCGCGAGCTCGCTGGAGTGGGACGCACGGCGTTTGCATCGGTGCTCGCCCGTGTGCTGGCGGAGCGCTTTTCCGGCGGAGAAATCTACGTGGACCTGCGCGGGGACGACGCGATGCCATCGGGAATCGCGGACGCGATGCGGCAGGTGGTGCGCACGCTGAATCCAGCGGCGACCTTCTCCGCGGACGAGGCAGCGTTGCCGGCGCAGTATCAGAAGGCGCTGACGGGCCGGTCGGTGATTCTGCTCATCGACAATGTGCGACCGCAACCGTTTGTGGAATTGCTGCGCCCGCCCGCCGGCTGCCTTCTTCTCATCACCTCGCGCGAACCGGCGGCTTTTTCGCGGTTCGAGACGGTCGCGCTGGAACCGCTTTCGCGGCTGGAGGCGCGTGAATTTTTCCGCGCCACCGGAAGCCGCATCGCGAGAGAGCCGGACAAGTATTTGGATTTGCTCGCGGAGCTGTCCGGCTTTTTACCGGCCGCCATGCGCCCGAACTCGGAGCGTTACCAGGATCAGCCGTCGCAATCGATCGACGGGCTGTTTGATCAGTTGAAAAAAGCGGACGCGTTTAAAAATCCTCTCTCCGCGGCGCTGGCACTGACGGGGAAAGCGACCGCGGTGGCACCGAAAAAAGCGCCGCAGAAAGCGGCGCGCGAGCCCGATCTTTTCTCTAAATTTTCCGGGCCTGAAAACGCCGCCGGGCCTGAGCCGGCCAGCCTCGAAGAAGAAGCGGCGGCTGCGCGGGCGATTGGGAATCGGGCCAGGGAAGCGCGGGCGCTGGCGGCGCTGGGCCAGGCGCGCATGCAGAATGGTGAACCGAGAAGTGCGGTGGCCTGCTTTGAACGCTGGATCGAAATCACGCGCGAATCCGGCGATCGCCTGGCTGAGGCGGATGCGCTCGGCTGGCTAGGCGCGGGCTGGGTGCGCTCTGGTTTGCCGAATCGCGCGACGGGATGTTTTGAGGCCAAAATTCGGATTGCGCGGGAAATGGGCGAACGCGGCATCGAGGCGCGCGCGCACGGCGATTTGGGCAAGGCGCAAGCGGAACTGGGCGAGCATCAGCAAGCAGCAGACAGTCACGCGGAGCAATTGCGCATCGCGATGGAAATCCAAGATCGCGCGTCGGAGGTCGATGCGCTGGAGCAACTCGGCGTAGCGTGGACGAAGCTGAAGGACATCGAAAAAGCCGCGACGTTTCACGAAAAGCAATTGCTGGCCGCGCGGGAGACCGGGGATCAAGCGGCGGAGTGCCGGGCGCTCGGGCATCTCGGGCACGTCGCGCTGCATCGGGGGGAAATCGAGGATGCGCTCGCGAAGTATGAAGCGCAGCTCGATCTCGCGAGCACGCTCGGCGACGTGCCGCAGCAGAGCCACGCGCACGCGAGTCTCGGCGTCGCATGGGCGCGGCAGGGCGATTTGCGAAAGGCCGTGGCGCACTACGAGCAGCAGCTCGCGATCGCCCGCCAAACGCAGAACCGCCTCGCCGAAGCGACCGCCTTTTCTAATATCGGCTCGGGCATGGAGCGGCTGGGCGATCTCGCCGGAGCCGCGACGGCGTGGGAAAGTGCGCTCGCGATCTACGAATCGCTCGACAGCCCGAGCGCAAACTCCATGAGGCGCTGGCTCGACCGGCTCCGAAAAAACGACGCCTCTGGCTGAGCGATGCGGCCTGCGCGCTCATGAAGAAAATCATCGGAATCTCCGCGCTGCTGGCCGCGGTCTGCATCGCCACGGCGCTGATGAGCGACAGTTTTCTCAGCGGCTACAACTTGGAAAACCTCGTCCGCCGCACTGCGCTCTTTGGCATCATCGGCATCGGCGTCGCCTTCGTCATCGTCACGGGCGGCATCGATCTTTCGATCGGCTCCGTCATTTGCCTGGTCGGTTGCGGTCTGCCGTGGCTGCTCAGCACGCAGCATTGGCCGCTCGCGTTCGCGCTACCCGCGGTCGCGGCGATTTCGCTCGGTATCGGACTCGCGCATGGGCTGCTGATCACCAAATTGAAGATCCAGCCATTCGTCGTCACGCTGTGCGGACTGTTGCTTTATCGGGGAATCGCGCGCGGTTTTACCAATGATCAAACCGTGGGATTCGGCGCAGATTTCAAGGGCCTGCGCACCCTCGCCACCGGTCAGTTCGCCATCCCGTTCGTCCACGGCTTTTCCGTTCCGGCTCCGTGCGTTTTTCTCGTCGTCGTCGCGATCGTGGCTGCCGTCTTTTTAAATCAAACCATCTACGGTCGCTACCTGCTCGCGCTGGGGCGAAATGAGGAAGCCGCGCGTTACAGCGGCATCGATACCGATCGCATGACCATCCTCGCCTACGTCATCTGCTCTGGCCTCGCCGGACTGGGCGGGATGCTTTTTGTGCTCGACGTAAACTCTGCACAGCCAGTGGATTTCGGGAATTTTTACGAACTTTACGCCATTGCCGCCGCCGTCCTCGGTGGGTGCAGTTTGCGTGGTGGTGAGGGCACGATTCTCGGCGTGATCATCGGCGCGGCGCTGATGCAGGTTTTGCGAAATATGATCACGCTCGCCACGAACCACAGCAACGTGGAGTTCGCGATTATCGGCGCAGTCATCCTCTTCGGCGTCGTCGCTGATGAACTGGTGAAACGATACGCCGCCGCCCGCCGCATCTCGCGCGCCGGGCTTCGCGAAGGGCCAGCAAAAGCAACCGCCGTCTGACGCAGCCACGGTCCCGGCTACGGGAACTGAATTTTTACCTCGGCGTTAAACATCAGGTCGCGATCACCACGCTCCGAAAGCGTGCGACTCAGCATCCCGACGGTCCGCCCGAGATGACCGGTAAACGCTTCTTTGCCTCCGATGCGCACGGTCACGTCCTGATCGAGATCGAGCATCGAATCGTTTAGCCGAATCTGCAGCACGGCAACGTCCTTTGCCGAAACAGTGATCCCCTGCCCCGCACGAATCGCCGTCACTTCCTGGCCGACGCGCGCCACTTCCGCCGCAATCGCGAGCCAGTAAAGACTCTCGTGCAGCACATCGTCCTGATGCCAGACGACGCGTTCCGGCAACGGCTGGCGGGTAAATTTCTCCATCCACGGGATCGCCTTGCGGTCTTCGAGTTCCATCCAGTGCGCTTTGCCTTCGTGCAATTCGGTGACGTGTTCGTAACCCGTCGGATCATCCTTCTGAAGCGCGTCGAGTTTCGCTCCCCACTCCCCGGCGATCGTGTTTCGATGATAAGCCGCGTCGTTCGCTCCGACGTGGATGGCAAAAGGGACATTGCGCAGGCCGAGCGGCGAGGCCTCGTTCGGATGCCCTGCCATCATCGAGGCAGCCGCCCATCGGTCGGCCATGCGCGGCGCCAGTTGGTAAACGCCGTCGCCGCCCGCAGAATAGCCCATTAAAAAAACGCGGTTCGCGTTCACATTTTCCAGCGCGACCAGATCGGCGATCAAGCGGTCGAACAACGGGTCGATATGCGCTTCATGCCAGAGATTCCAAGTGTTGGTCGGCGCGCGCGGCGCGACGTAAAGGCCCTCGGATGGACGGTATGCCTGCGCGAGTTTGATCTGATTCACCCACTGGCTTTCGTTCATCGCCGCAGGCCCCGAACCTCCACCGTGCATGGAAATAAAGAGGCTGCGTCCGCCCGCCGGGGCGTCGTCTTTTTTGCCAAAAGAAACGATCTCGAACTTCATCTCGTGATCCTCGATCCGAATGACTTTTGCGGCCAGTTCCGCCGCGCGGGTGGTCCGCAGAAATGCCTCGTGATCCTGCCACAGCATAGCCGCCGCAGTCGCGCAGTCGCTTTTCGTCAGCGCCACTTGGGCGAACGGTGCGTCCGCGATCGGAGCACGATTTTCAGCCGCGCCTTTCAGCCAAAGCGCGAGGTCCGACACGGCCTTCGCAGAGGCAACGGCATCAGGCGCGCCTTCGGCAAAAAGGACACTGGTGAACGAAAATAGAAGCAGCAGAAAACGCACGCGTCATTTCCCCGAACCGGGAGGGAAAACGCAAGCCCATCCGGGCGGTCCGGGCAACTCGCTCGTTCAGCAACTCAGGGCAAACCGTCGCTACTTCTTGGAACGAGCGACCGGCTTTTTGGCGGGTGCGGCTTTTTTCTTCGGAGCCGGCACGGGCGCTGGCACCGGTTTTCGAGCTTCGACTCCGGCCGCGAATTTCGCGTTCAACTCCGCCGCCGTCTCCAAAAATTGCCGCAGAGCCGCCGCATCGCCCCGATATTCTTTGCCCGTCTTTTTGACGAGGCCTGCCTGGACTAAATTTTGAAGTTTCTCGTAAGCGCGCAGTCTCAGCATCTCCTCGCCGCCTCCCGCCGCGTTGCGATCACGGAGATTGGCATGGACGATGTCGAAAAGAGACTTGAACTCGAAGGACGTTTTTTTCGAGAGCACTGCTGCCAATTCTTCTGCGACGCGATCTGGCCCGCGCCTCGAAAAGCCGTAGGTAGTATTCATCGAAAAATGATATGGAGTGGGACTAAAAAGTCGAGCCCGCCAGCGGCAAAAAATGCGGAACATCGCGCTCGATCCGGCAAATGATTCTCCTCGCGCTTGACCGCTGCGCCGTCGCGCCGGCAGCTTCATTTTTATGAACGTTCACGGCCAGCACTTTCGCACGATCTGGCACGACGACGCGCGGGGTGTCGTCCAAATCATCGATCAACGCTGGCTTCCGCACGAGTTCATCATCGAAAGCGTCGGCACGGTCGAAGCCATGGCGTGCGCCATCCGCGAGATGCATGTGCGCGGAGCGGGACTCATCGGCGCGGCGGCGGGGTTCGGAATGTATCTCGCCGCAATCGAGGCCGCCGCGGACGGAAACTTTCAGAATTCACTCGCGCGCAGCGCCGCCAAACTCGTCGCCACCCGGCCCACCGCAGTCAATCTATCGTGGGCGGTCGAGCGCCAGCTCCAGGCGATCGGCACGGTGGAAAATACCTCCGAAAAAATCGCCATGGCGCTGGCCACCGCGCACGCGATCGCGGACGAGGACGCGGAAAATTGTCGCCGGATCGGTGAGCATGGGCTCGGGCTGATCCGTCGCCTTTCCACGGAAAAACACGGCGCGCCAGTGAATGTCCTGACGCATTGCAATGCCGGCTGGCTGGCCTTTGTGGACCACGGCTCCGCGACTGCGCCGATCTATGCGGCGCACGATCTGGGCCTCGCCGTGCATGTCTGGGTGGATGAAACGCGCCCGCGAAATCAGGGCGCGAAACTGACCGCATGGGAGCTCGGCGGGCACGGCGTTCCACACACCGTCATCGCGGATAATGCGGGTGGGCACTTGATGCAGCACGGGCTCGTCGATCTCGTGATCGTCGGCACGGATCGCACGACGCGCACGGGCGATGTCGCGAACAAAATCGGCACCTACCTGAAAGCCCTCGCCGCGAAAGATAACGCCGTCCCTTTCTACGTGGCGCTGCCTTCGTCTTCCTTTGATTGGGCGATGCGCGACGGGGTAAAAGAAGTCCCGATCGAAGAACGCAGCGCGGACGAAGTGCGGTTCGCCGATGGCTGGCTGGACGGGCGGCGCGCCGAGGTGCGAATCGGCCCGGAATCAAGCCCGGCGGCGAACTACGGCTTCGATGTCACGCCGGCTCGGCTCGTGACCGGCCTGATCACCGAGCGCGGCGTCTGTGCGGCAAACGAGGCCGAAATCCTCGCGCTTTTTCCCGAGAAAAGCGGCCCGCTCTAAAACAGCGGACGCGCGGGCAGGGACCGATCGAGCACCGCCAAAGCAGGAAGAATCGGCGCGTCCAAAATCCCGGCTGAGACCAGCAACGGCGCCAGCGCCACGCGCCGAAGATCGAGCAATCCGACCGGTAGATGAGCCAGCGTCATTTCCAGCGAAAACGAGTCCTGCGCTTGCAAAGGCGTTGCCAGCGCGAAACGCTCCCAAATCGCCGCGCGTTCCTTCGCCGCGGGCGGCTTTACCGCCGGCACTGGCACCTTCGCCGAAATCTTTGGCGTCACAGAAATCCCCGCCATCAGAATGCTGCCGCGAAATGCGCCCGCCGCACCAGGATCAGCCGCCGTCATCCGAGTTCCTTTGGCCGCGGACAATTCGCTCAGGATGGAGACGCGCTCCGGCACGAGCCGCGGAGCTTTTTGTGAAAGCGGCGCGGTCGCTGGCGTCGATTTTGAGGCGATGATGACCTCTGACGCAGGCTTCCATTTTGGGAAATGCGGCAGGCTTTCCTCCGCGATCCGCACCATCGTCCCGACCGGCACCAGATCGAAAAGCTCGATCACATCCTCGGACCGCATCCGAATGCAGCCCCAGCTCACCGGCTTCCCAAGATTGATCTCCTCCGGCGTCCCGTGAATGTAAATGCCGCGACCGCGGGCATTGTCGTTCTGCGCTTCCAGCCCTTCCAGCCACAGGATTCGCGAGACGATCGGATCGCGACCCGGCGCATTGGCGGCCAAAATTTCCCCCGTCGCCGTGCGGTGCTTGATCACCGCACCCGAAGGCAAATCCCCACCGACTTTCTCCCACACGCGCAGCTGCCCGAGCGGAGTCTTGTAGCTCCCCAGATTGTCCCCGAGACCAAAGCGCGAGGTGGAAATCTTGTATTTTTTGAGAAAGCCACCCTCTCGCAACACAACCATTTTTTGATCCGCCACACTGATGACCAAGTCGATCGGCGCAGCATCTCCCTGGCCGAACGCGACTCCGGCGACCCCGCAAAGTGCGAGAATCACCAAGAAAAAATGACGCGACAAAGCAGGCGGAAACATGCGGCGCTGATCACATCCCGAAGGCCTCGGGTTGTAAAGGCAAAGCTCTCCCGGCGTAGTTTACCGCAGGCCCAGAACTCAACGAACCCGGCGGCGTGCCCTTTTCAGAAAGCTGAGCGCGCCCAGACCGAGCATCGCAAACGCGGACGGTTCGGGGATGGATTGCACTGTGATCGAGGATGGGTCGCCTGCGACATAAAAGGAGCCAGTGATGCGAATAAAGTCGGGGTTGTTGACCGGAACAGTACCGATCGTTCCCGTGCTCGTGACGACGGTGGAGAATGCTCCGCCCAAGAGGTTTAGGTAACTGAAGGTGAGCGACCCCATCGAAGTTGGCGTACTGCCGGACACCGACCAGAAATTCATCTCCCCACCGAATTGCGCATACGATCCTGAACCCGTACCGACGTTCCCGAAGACCGCGAAACTCCGGGTCGCGAAGCCATTGAGCACGCCAGTGAGAGAGCCAGCGCTGTTAGGCGAGTTCACCAGATCGTAGTCGATGCTGTAATTGAGTTGCTCGTAGGCGTAGGAAGATCCGCCGACCTGATTGAGCGACATAAACATCCCTATTTGCGCATCATCGATGGAGTTTCCCGCGCCAGCGATGTAGCCAAGGATAAAGGACGAGGCGGCATTTCCCGGAACATCCGAAAAGCTGGCCGACGATCCCCCGCCGCTAAAAGGTGTAACGTTAGTCGGCGGGAAGAAAGGCGATGGAGGCGGTGCGCTGGAAATCAGAAAAGTAGTGGTGATCGGATACGCACCAGCTCCCACCGGAGCCCAAGAGGGCGGCAGCGAAAGTGGAAAGCGATCCTGAAAAAGGTCGTTCTGAGAACCAAAGTAGGCATCGACATTTGAGCCGAGCACAGTGTTCAGCGCCGCTTGGCCTGCGGTTGGGAGAGCGACGAAGGCGATTGCGGCGGCAAAACGGAATGTAGTTTGAAGATTAGTCATATCTTTTTTTGGGGGTCTAATTAGATGCTGAGCTTAACTTTGGCCTTCGCGGCAACAGCAATTACCAACTCAGATGCGCGTTTTATGAGTAAGTGGACTTCACGTGTCAAGACACATTCAGCATTCTGTTAAAATAACTGCCGATTGCGCGACCCCGGCTTTAGCGCCTTCGGCGCGACATTTTTATAGAATCCATTAGCAAACCAACCGAAGCTCCGCAGGAACGGCATAGACGCTGGGTTCGCGGCACATGTCGCTCCTACGGAGCCTGCGCTTTGTTGGCTGGAACAAACCTATAAACATGGCGCGCTTACAGCGCTAAAACCGTTTTTCCGCAGGCTGTTAGTAAGCGGGCGGAACTTGAAGCGTGGAGCGGCTGCGGTCCTTGTGCACCTAACCGAAAGGTGCCGGGGACTAAATCTTCTCCGGCGTATGTGTGAGTTTGCGGACGCGGCCCCAGGTCACCCACTCTACGACGTAAATGTTTCCTTTCGAGTCCACGGTCAGCGCGTGGGGTGCGAAGAATTTTTCCGCGTTAGGCTGGTCCATTTCCGATTTGGCCTTGGAGCCACCGCCGGCGAGACCCTTGCCATCGCCCAGCGCGGCTACAAGATTATCCGTGGGGTCTATGATGCTAACTAGTGAAGCGAGATCCGGGATATAAAGGTGGCCTTTGTGCTGGTAGAAGCAGCAGGGATTGCGCACGAAGTCGCCTTTGATGGTGCGCTTGTAGTCGAGCTCCAGAGTATAGACTTGGTAGCGCCCGTTGGCGCGGTCGGCGATATAGACTTCGGGTTCGGAGTTCAGCGTGCTGATCCAGATGCCATGACAGGTGTTGAAGGTTTCGTTCGTGGCACCTTTCCCTCCGAAGGTCTTGAGATGTTTCCAGCTTTTGTCGAATCGGCTGACGCGCTGGCTTCCGTAGCCATCGACGACATAGATGTCGCCGTTCGGCGCGACGGCGACGTCGGTAGGATTCGTCCAGTCAAACTTCTGATGAGTCGCGTCTTCGACTTCGACGTTGCCGATGGTGTAGAGGACTTTTCCTTTGAGGTCGGTCTTATAGACGCGTTTGCCGATCGGTTTGCCGTCCTTGGATTTCCCGGCGTTTTCGGTGAAATAGAGAAACGCCCCGGCAGGCTCCAAGCTATGGTAAAGGCCGTGCGCAGTGCCGGCGACTTCGCCGGTGCTGAGACCCACGTTTTGAGCGAAGTCGTCGCTCCAAGTTTCCTCCAACTTTCCGTCGGCACCAAAAATGGCGACGCAAGGGCTGGCGGAGCGACTGGTGACGAAGACGCGATCTTTGGCATCGACGGCAATCCCGCAGCCGAGGCCGAAGTGCATGCCTTCGGGCAGTTTTCCCCAAGCCGGATCCAGCGTGTAGGTCCATTCGCCGGTGCCGAATTTCACCGGGGCGGCCTGCTCCGCCCGCGCGAGCGACGGGGCGGCGAGGGCGGCGGCGGCCATTTTCACGAAGTCGCGCCGGGTGAGGCGATGAGGGAAGAGGAGATCGGTCTTTGGGGTCATGGGAAGAGGGAGATGTTTCCTTATGGATGACCGCGGGAGGGCGGAAGGCAAAGTGAATATTCTCGGTTTTTGATTGCCGACTCGTCCGCCCTTCCGGGATAACCGCCGCTCACGAAAAACGCGGCGGCGCACTTGCCGCGGCGGTGTTCAAATCCACTAGCATCAAAACCTACAAGACAAACCCATGAGCAATTACATTCCCTTGATCAGTTCCGGCGTGGCCGGACCTCTCGGCGCGATCCATCTTCCCCGCCTTTGGCAGAAAGCTTCCCTCGAAGCGCAGGGCAAGCTTCATCCAGACTATCCCGGCATCGGCAAGGGATATGATGCGATGGTGCTGGCCGCGCTGGGCCTGCATGAAGGCGCGGTGCGAGATTACCTGAAGGCGAGCAAGCCGAGCTACACGCAATTCGAAGCGTGGATCAAGACGCAGCCCGGCGTGAAGCTGGATCAGGCGACGATCGACAAGAGCAACGCGGACATCCGCGGTTACAATCACGATGACGCGACGCGCAAGGGCATCTTCGATACGTGCGGACTGACGGACGCAACTTGCGCGGCTCGCGGCGCGGTGGAGCTGAACAATCTGGACGACTGGGCGACCTTCCATAAGGAAGTGCTGAGCTAACCAGCGGGTTAGTTTTAGAAGACTAGTCTTCAGTGCGCGCCTCGATTTTTTCGAGGCGCGCACTTTTTTTCGCCCATGGCGTTTCCCGCCATTGCTTCCAGTATGGGAATGACTCTACAACATGGCACTTCACAACCATGTCTCTCTCTGGTCCCCCACCCCGTGCGCGCCTTTGGCTGACGCTTGCCGCTGCCTTGCTAGGATGGCTTTTCGATGGCTTGGAGATGGGAATTTTCCCGCTGGTGGCGAGGCCGGCGCTGCAACAGATGCAGGCGGCGTCGGGTGTCGTGGGCGAGCAGTTCGTGCAGGGCTGGATGGGGAAAATCACGGCGCTTTTTTTGCTCGGCGCGGCGGTGGGCGGGCTGGCTTTTGGGTGGCTGGGCGATCGCGTCGGGCGAGTGCGGGCGATGACCTGGAGCATCCTGACGTATTCGCTTTTTTCGGGGCTCGCCTATTTCGCGCAGGCTCCGTGGCAGCTCGGCGCGCTGCGTTTCCTCGGAGCGCTGGGGATGGGCGGCGAGTGGGCGCTGGGCGTGGCGCTGGTGATGGAGGTGTGGCCGGAGCATCGTCGCCCGTGGCTGGCGGCGGCCATCGGCGCGGCCGCAAATCTCGGCTATGCGGCGATCGCCGCGCTGGCGATGACGAAGCCGATCACGCAGGATTCCTGGCGCTGGGTGATGCTGGTCGGCGCGGTGCCGGCGCTGCTGACATTTGTGATCCGCCTTTTCGTGCCCGAGTCAGAGAAGTGGCGGCACGCGATCGGGACGGCGCGCACACAGCCGGTGCGGGAAATTTTTTCCCCGGCCCTCCGTCCGCGGACGCTGCTGGCGATCGGGCTGGCGAGCGTGGCGCTGATCGGCACGTGGGGCATCGTGCAATGGATCCCGCTGTGGGCGGACTCGATGACGCACGGGACGCAGCCGCTGGTGAAGGCGCAGGCGCAATTCTGGCAGGCGATGGGTGCGACGATCGGCAGCTTCATCGCGCCGCTGCTGGGTCTGCGCTGGGGGCGGCGGCCGGTGTATTTCGGGATGTGCATCGCCTCTCTGGGCATGTGCTCGCTGCTGTTCCGCGGGTTCACGGAATTCAGCGGCACTTTCCTGTGCGCGGTCTGCTTCACGGGCGTCTGCACGGCGTCATTTTATGGATGGCTGCCGCAGTATTTGCCGGAGCTTTTCCCGACGCGCGTGCGGGCCACCGGGCAGGGTCTCGCTTTTAATTTCGGCCGCATCCTCGCCGCCGCCGGCGTTTGGCAGATGGGCGCGATCATGACTTTCTTCGGACATAGCTACGCCCGTGCCGGGGCCACGATTTCCTTGATCTATCTTGTTGGAATGGCACTCATCTTGCGATCACCAGAGACGAGGGGGCGACCGCTGCCCGATTAAAATGCCCATTCACACGCCAGACGATTCTCCGAAGGCTTCGTTGCATGAAGACTTCACGTTCGATCGCGCCTTGCTGGATTGCTTCCCCACGATGGTGTGGTGCTCGGATAAAGGCGGGAACTGCATATACTACAACGGCGCGTATAAGGAGTTCACGGGCAACGACATCACGGCGAACTTCACGGCGGGCTGGCTGGGCGCGATTCATCCCGAAGATCGGGGAAAATGCGCGCAGTCGCTAAAGCAGGCAATCGCCTCGAAAGGGCCGCTGCAAATGGAATACCGGCTGCGGCGTCACGACGGCGAATACCGTTGGGTCTTTGATCGTAGCCGCCCGGTGGAAATCGAAAATCGGCTCGTCGGTTTCATCGGCTTCTGTGTGGATGTGACGGAGCGCCGTGACATGGACGCGAGCCGGCGCGACATGGAGGAACAGGTGCGCCTGCTCACGCTGGCGACGCGCGACATGGTGTGGAGCTGGGATGCGCGGACCGGGCGCGTCATTCACAACACGGCTTTCTCGGAAGTGCTCGGCGATGCGCCCGGCGTGCTCGCAGCCGCGATCGAGTGGTGGAAACAGCGCGTGCATTCCGAGGACCGGCAGCGCGCGACGGGTGCCTTGGAAAAAGCGTTGCGCGAGGAAGCGTTCGACGTGACGAGCGAGTACCGGATTCGGCGGCGGAATGGGACTTGGATCAATGTGGATGACCGCGCGTGCATCGTGCGCGATCCGGATGGAAAAGTGCAGCGGGTGCTCGGAGCGATGCGCGATATTTCATCGCGCAAAGCGGCGGAGCAGGAGCGCGAGCGTTTTGTCCGCATCCTGGAGGCGACGACGGATGTCGTGGCGATGGCGCATCCGAACGGCGAAATCCTGCATCTGAATGCGGCGGGCCGAAAACTCCTCGGGTGGCCGACGACCGGGCCGCTGATCGAATACAATCTGAGCCAGTGCCATCCGGATTGGGCGAACGAAATTGTTTTCAAAGAAGGCATCCCGACCGCGATCGAAGAGGGCGCGTGGAATGGCGAGACCGCGCTTCAGGCCATGGACGGCCATGAGATTCCCGTGCTGCAAGTCGTGCTCGCGCATCCGAGTGCGGATGGCAGCGTGGAATTCATCTCCACGATCCTGCGCGACATCAGCGACCGCAAACGCTCGGAAGTCGCGCGCATCGAGGAATCCAATCGCTACGACGCGGCGATCCGCTCCAGCCGGCAGTTGCTCTTCGACTGGAATTCCTTTACCGGCGACGTGAGCTACGCGGGCGACCTGAATCATTTTTTCGGCTTCAACACGGGCGAAATGACCGGCGGGCTCGAGCGTCTGCGGCAGCTCGTCCATCTCGATGACCTCGCGGCTTTCGATGAAGAAATCGCGCGGGTCACGGCCAGCCGCGATCCATTTCGCCTCACCTTCCGCGTGGCGCGAAAAGACGGGCGCGAAGTCGTCATCGACGCCAAGGGACATTTTTTCCTCGATCGGCGCGGACACTTCGGGCGCATGGTCGGATTCTTCGGCGACATCACCGTCGAGCGCCAGGCGCAGGAAGCGCTGGAGCTCGCGCACGAGCGTCTCGAACAACGCGTCGCCGAACGCACCGCCGAACTCGCGCGCGCCAATTCCGTCATCCACGACCGCGCCCTGCAACAAGAGGCCGTCGCCCGGCTCGGCCAGCGCGCGCTCATCGGCATGACGCGCGCCGAGCTTTTCAACGAAGCCGCCGCCGCCGTCCGCGAAACACTCAACGTGGATGTGTGCAGCCTGCTGGAACTCTCGGAAGATCGCGCCAGCCTCGTTGTCGTCGGCAGCGCCGGCTGGCCCGATATTGCCGTCCACAATGAACTCCCCGTCGGCCCGCATTCGCAGTCCGGCTACACGCTGCTCATCCGCGAGCCCGTCATCGCCGATGATCTCGCGGACGAAGCACGCTTCACCGTCTCGGAAGCCGCGCGCTCGATCGGCGCCCGCAGCGCGCTCAGCGTCGTCGTGCAAACATCCGGCACCCCCTTCGGCGTGCTCTGCACCATGTCGCGCACCCCGCGGCGTTTCAGCCAGGAAGACGTCCATTTTCTCCAGACCGTCGCAAACGTCCTCACCGGCGCGATCAATCGCCAGCGCGCCGAGGAAAGCATCCGGCTCGCGCAAGAGCAGGCCGAAAGTGCGAACCGCGCCAAAAGCGAATTCCTCTCCCGCATGAGCCACGAGCTGCGCACGCCGCTCAACGCGATCATCGGCTTCACCCAGCTCCTCGAAATGGAGCAACTCTCCGCCAACCAAACCGAAAGCGTCTCCCACATCGCCCGCGGCGGCGAACATCTCCTCGCGCTCATCAATCAAGTCCTCGACATCGCCCGCATCGACACCGGTCGAATGACCCTCACCATCGAGCCCGTCGATATCGGCGCCGCGCTGCGCGAATCCCTCGAACTCATCCAGCCCCTCGCCGACCGGCACGGCATCACCGTCACGCTCGATCTCGGAAAATCCGGCGAATGCTGCGTCAATGCCGACCGCCAGCGCCTGCAGCAGGTCTTTATGAACCTGCTCTCCAACGCCGTAAAATATAACCGCCCGCAAGGCACCGTCACCGTCACCGCCGAATCGCTGGAGGACCGCGTCCGCATCCGCATCCGCGACACCGGCGTCGGCATCCCCGCCGAAAAAATGAACCGGCTTTTCGTGCCCTTCGAGCGGCTCGGCGCAGAGCAAACACAGATCGACGGCACCGGCATCGGCCTCGCGCTCGCCCAGCGCATCGTCGGTTCAAACCACGGCCAGCTCACCGTCGAAAGCGTCGTCAACGAAGGCAGCACCTTCACCGTCGATCTCCCGTCTGTCTCCTGCCCCCTCCCCCGCACCGCCGGCACCGATGGCCTTTTCGAGGAACCCACGACCAGCGACGCACCGCAAAAAACCATCCTCTACATCGAGGATCAGGACATGAACCTGCGTCTCGTCGAAAGAATCCTGCGCCGGCAGCCCGAGCTAAAACTCATCTCCGCCATGCAAGGCAGCCTCGGCATCGACCTCGCCCGCGAGCACCGGCCCGACGTCATCCTGCTCGACTTAAATCTCCCCGACATGAGCGGCGACGAAGTCCTGCGCCGCTTGAAAATCGACGCCGCCCTGCGCGGCATCCCCGTCATCATGATCAGCGCCGACGCCCTCGGCGACCGCATCGCCCAGCTCATGTCGCAGGGTGCCCACAGCTACATCACCAAGCCGTATAAGGTCGCCGATTTCCTGCGGACGCTCAACGAAACCATCGCCGCCTTCCAAAAATAAATCCCCCTGAAATCCCCCTTGCCGCGCGGCACTTTTGTGACATCCTTCCCGCCCTCGCAAAGAGGCACGCCAGTGTAGCTCAGGGGTAGAGCAGCTGTTTCGTAAACAGCAGGTCATGGGTTCGAATCCCATCACTGGCTCCCGCTTCCTTTCATTTGCTATAAAGGATTCGCGGGCGATGCGCCATTCAAGCCGTTGAGTGAACTTTTCTTTACTTGGACACTTCTTGGACACTTTCTCGGTTCCAACTGCCGACCGAATTCCACGACGCCGAAGACATCCGCGTCCCGAGTTTCCAACCCGTAGAGGTCGGAAATTCGCAGACCCAACCTTGTCGTCACATTGCGAAGGTCATCTTCTCGGTGAGCTGCTCAATCAAGCCTGAGAGGGCGGGACGAGTATCTGCATTCCGCGCGCTCCAGGCGATGCAGAGTGTGAAGCGGTCGCGGATTGGAAGCCGGTGAAAGCGCTCCGGCTTTAGCGCGGAAAGCGCGGTGTCCGGCAGAACCGCCGCGCACATGCCCGATTCAAGCACTTGCGCCGCCTGTAGGTAGGAAGAGCAGCCGACGGAGACGCTCATTCGGACCTTGGCCTTGTCGGCGATTTGCTCGATGGATTCACGCATCTTGCCGCCTACCGGGAGCGCCAGCGGCACTTTCTCCAACACGGAAGCGACATCCTTCGGCTCGCCCCGGAAGAGCCCCTTCGGGACAAGCAAGGAATGTCCAATCTCACCGAGAACGGCGTGCCGCAGTCCGGGGCCGAGCGCCTCCTTGCGAACAAGTGCGATGTCGTAAATACCCTCTCGGGTCGCGGTGACGATTTCGCGGGTCTGCTCATGGTAGATTTCAAAGCGGATCTGGCCGTTTGCATTCTCCAGCGCCTTGAGGCGGGGCAGCAGCAGCCAGTAGGCAACGCTGTTGGAGGCCACAATCCGGACGCTCCATGCGGCACCGCGGCACCGCGCGGCGTAATCCGACAATCCCTTGAAGTTCTCACGCCCCACTGCCGCGAGTTCCCGGCCGGCCTCGGTCAGCTCCAATCCGCGCCCGCGTCGGCGAATCAGTTCCACGCCGAAGAAGGATTCCAATTCGCGGATCTGACGACTGATGAGCGACTGCCGCACGGTGTCACCCTTCGCTGCTCCGACGATGGAGCCGGCATCGGCCACGGAGCAGAAATTGCCGAGGCGTTCCATGGAGAAGCCCGACTGTGAGAGGAGATGCTGATACATGACTACGCAGTAAGGCTATTTACATTCCGAGCACTGTGCAAGCCGGAGATGGAAAGCTAGCTTGGCCGCATGAAAGAAAGAAAAATGAAACGCGGTCTGGTCACCGCGAGTCCCTCCGAGTTCCTCGTCCATCAGCGTCTTGGCCGGACCCGCTTCCTGGAGCGGGGGCGCGCTGTTTGGGTTCTGCCTTTGATCGACCGATACGCTCTCATCCCGTCGGACGCGAATTCCGTCTCGTTCTGCGCCGATCAAATCACCGCGGAGAATCAGGGCGTCGAGGTTAGCGGCTTTGCCATCTGGAGCGTGGTCGATCCGAAGCGTGCGGTGGAGGCGGCCAATTTCACGGACGCAGCGGAAGCCATCAGCCGCATCGGAGGTCACTTGCGCCAGGTGGTCGAGTCGGCCATCCGGCATCAGGTGGCAAACTTTACCCTGGAAGATTCGCTGCGGAAGCGCGCCGTCATCATCGAAAGCTTGAAAGCGGAGTTGGACGACGTGGCAAGTCAATGGGGCCTGGCCATCGCCACGGTGGAAATCAAAACGGTTCGCATCATGTCCTCCCAGCTCTTTGAAAACATGCAGGCAAAGTTCCGGGACGCCGTCCGGCTCGAAAGCGAGCGCAGCGCCATGACGACCAAGGAGCTGATCGACCGCGAGCGGGCGGAAGTCCGGGAGGAAGCCGCCCGCCGCGAACTGGCCTTTCGCGAAGCCGACGCAGCGCGAGCGGCTGAACTGCGGCGCGCGGAGATCGAGCGCGATGCGGAAATCGAAAAGCTTCGGGGCGTCCGGCACGTTGACGTGGAACTCGCCAAGCTGGGCAACCAGTGCCGGCTGATCGAGGGACGCGAATCGACCCGGCGGGAGGCGATGAAGGCTGAAACCGCCTTGATCGACCTCGACACTCAACTTGAGCGACTGCGGTTTGCTCTGGATGAAACTCGTGCGGCGAATCGAGCCCAAATTGCCACGACCGAGGACGGGATGGAGCGTCGCCGGATTGAGGTTGCGAATACCAAAGACGCCGCCCGGCTCTTTCTCGAAAACCTACCCGGCCTTCTCGCCGGAATGAACATCGGGAGCTTGAATCTCGGCGACCCGATGATTGTTGATGCCCTTGGACGGCTCGCCCGCAGCATCGCCAAGCCCGGCTCGAATGGCGGCCTCTACGCCCCCGGAAATGAATAATCCTATGAAAACAGAAATGAACCACCAACCCTACGACATCATCGGCGACATCCACGGCTACGCGGATGTTCTTGAGAAACTACTGCGCAAACTTGGCTACGAAAAGCCCGCCGGAATCTGGCGGCATCCTGAAGGCCGAAAGGTTCTCTTCCTTGGCGACTTCATCGACCGCGGCCCGGCGATCCGCCACACGCTCAGGACAGTGAAAGCAATGGTCGATGCGGGCGAGGCGCTGGCCGTGATGGGCAACCACGAATACAATGCGCTGCTCTTCCACACTCAAGAACCGGACGGTGACTGGCTGCGCTGCCGGACGCCAAAAAACGTGAACCAGCACGCCGTCACTCTCGCTCAGTTCTGGAACCACCGCGACGAATGGGAAAGCTACCTCGCCTGGTTCGCCACGTTGCCGCTTTGGGTGGACTTGGGCGGGCTGCGGGCGGTCCACGCGAACTGGGACGAGCGGCTGGTCACCGCGAACTCGGAATGGAGGTTTCTCAATGACGAATTGCTACACCGCTCAAAGGTCAAAAACAGCCGCGAGTTTGAACACTGCGAGATCCTGCTCAAAGGGGCTGAGGCAGAGTTGCCAGAGGGAAGTTTTATCGCAGACAAGGAAAACACCGTGCGGACCAAAATGCGCCTTCGGTGGTGGCTGCCCGCGAGAGGGCGGACTTACCACGAGCTTTGCATGCCGTTGCCGACCCAGTCCGACAAAGTGCCGCACGAGGTCGTGCCCGAGAGCTTCGAGGCGCTCTGCCCCGGCTATCCGGCAGACGCTCCGCCGCTCTTCTTCGGGCACTACTGGCTTCCTTTCGAGGACAAAGCCGAACTCATCGCGCCGAACGTCGCGTGCCTTGATTTCAGCGTGGCAAAAGATGGCGCGCTCTTCGCCTATCGCTGGGATGGGGAGCGGACTCTCAACACCGGGAAAATGGTTTTTGCGAGGGAACGCGAATGAGGACCATCGTTTTGCGAGGGAGCGGGAATGAGGAGCAGCGAATTCCTACGCCATGCGGAAAGCGTTGCGAATGCTGGCCTGCCGTCCGCCAATCCCGGCGACATTCCTCTCACGAAAGCGGGTCAGGTCGCGTCAGATGCTGCGGCGAGGGATTACGAAGGCCCGGCACCGGACCTGATCGTCGTCTCTCCCTTTCGCCGGGCTCAGGAAACGGCGGCTTCATTTAGAAGGCGCTTCGCGATTGCATTGGTTGAGGAATGGCCGGTGCAGAAGTTCACGTATCTGAGCCCCGATCGCTGCGGCACCAGCTTTGTGGCGGATCGGCGTCCTTTGGTTGAAGCGTATTGGAGCACGGCCACCTCCGAGACAAACGACGGATCGGGGACCGAATCGTTTCAGGACTTCATCGCGCGAGTGCAGACGGCTCTGGAAAAGCTGCGCAAGCGTCCGGAGCGATTCATCATGGTCGTCTGTCACGAGATGGTCATCAAAGCAACCATGTGGCTCGATACTGAGAAATCTCACTTTATGGCAGCCCGCGCCCTCCAGCAATTCAGAGCGTTCTCACTGACGTTTGCGATCCCCCACCTGGGCAGGTGTGTCGTCCGATGATCGAGCAAGGCCGCAAATACGTGCTGTTTACACCATCATTTCCTTGATCTGCTTCGTCGAAATGCCGATGGGACGATCCAGAGGGATTCCCGCGCAGGCGAGGAGTGTCGTGAGCAAGTCGCCTTGGTTGCCTTGAGTTTCGGCGAGGAAGCGTCCCGTGTTGAGCGACCCGCCGCCCCGTCCGGCAATAATGAAGGGCAGGTTTTCCCGGGCGTGTTTGTTCCCGTCTTCGAGGCCGGAGCCCCACATCATGATGCAGTTGTCGAGCAAGGTGCCGTCGCCTTCGCGGAGGCCGGCCATCTTTTTCACCATGTAGGCAAATTGCGCGATGTTGAAGGCGGTGATCGCCTCGATTTTCGCGACCTTGTCGGGCTGGTTGTTGTGATGGGTCTGGGAGTGATGCTCGTCCGTGAACCCGAGTTCCGGATAGGACACGCCGTTCGGTGTCGAACCGATGTAAGTGCTGACGCGTGTCGTGTCGGTCTGGAAGGCGAGCACGTTAAGGTCGCACATCACCTGCATGTATTCGCTGCGTTTGTCGCCGGTGGGAATTTTGATTTCGATGGGTGGGGAATCAGACGCGTCGCGCTGGCTCGCCGCGACTCCGGCTTTCTCCATGGCCGCCTCTTTTTGGCGATATTCGCTAGCCGCGATGCGGCGCTCCACTGCACGCACGCTGTCGAGGTATTCATCTAATTTGTGCTGGTCGTCCTGGGGCAGCTTCCGGCGGAGGTCCTTGGCACCGCCGATGACTAAATCCAACATCTGCCGATCGAGCGGGTCTGCCTTTGCGATCTGTCCGGGCTGGTCGGTCTTGCCGAAGAGCCGATTAAGGACGCTGCGGGGATTCGTCTCGGCAGGGACGGCCTGGGTGGGTGAGCGGAAGCTGCAATGCGAATAGTATCCCTCGTTCAGCCCCTCCTGGTTTTCCTTGTGCGTCTGCGGCATCGTAGCCAGTTCCAAGGACGGCAGTGCCGTGAAACCGCCCACGAAGTTGGCCGCGATCTGGTCCGCGGAAATCGCGATGTTGATCTGATTCCTCCGGTCCGCATCCGGCAGACACGCGGTGAGCCAGGTGGAGAGTTCCAGCGCGTGGGGTGCGCCATTGAACGGCGAGATCGGGACTCCGGTGATGCCCTTCATCATCAAACACTGCTCGATCACACCACGCAGCGATTCCAAAGCCGGGGGCGGTGATGACAGGTAAGCCTCCTCATCCGCAGGCCAGAATTGATCCATGATGACGCCGTGCGGCATATACATGAAACCAAGCCGAACCGGTGGTTTCCCCGTCTTGCCCTTGCCCGGGTCTGCCCAGCCCATGGTTTCCAAAAGCGGCAGCGCGAGGGAGGCACCGAGCCCTTTCAGGCAGGTGCGACGACTGATACGGAAGTTATTGACCATTGGAAGTGACGGCGGCTTGATCCTGGATGCGATGATTGACAAAGGGATAACTGCTGACGACCTCGGAGATTAGTGTCTGCATGCGGTAGCCATCCTTGGCGATGGTCTCCATGAGGTGATCGACCACGATTTCGTCGTAGCCTTCGAGCTGGCGGCACAGGGCATAAGCCAGCAGCTTTTCGGTGATGCTCCGCGCCAGCTCATCCTTTCGTGCAGCAATGATGGCTTTCAGTTCCCTGGGCGAGGCAAAGTGCTGGTCGCCCGGCAGCTCGCCCTGGGCGTCGATCGGGCCTCCCGAATCGTCCTGATCCCGCCAGCGCCCGATGGCATCGAAGTTCTCCAGGCCGAATCCAATCGGGTCGAGAATCTTGTGGCAGTTGGCGCACACGGCGTTCGTGCGATGCAGTTCCGTGCGTTGGCGCAGAGTCAGATTTGCGACCGCATTCTTGTCCTGCTTTTCCAGGGCCGGAACATTTGGCGGAGCTGGAGGCACATGTTCCCCGAGCACTTGTTCGAGCACCCACACGCCGCGTTTCACGGCGCTGGTGCGATTGGGAAACGAGGTCGTCGCCAGAACGCCGGGCATCGCCAAAATTCCCCCGCGATTGGCGTCCGTCAGCTTCACCTTGCGCATTTCCGGTCCGGTGACGGTTTTCTCCAAGCCGTAAATCGCGGCGAGCGTCCCGTTGAGGAACGTGTAATCGCTGTCCACGAAACTGACCACGCTCCGGTTCTCCGCCACGATACTCGCAAAAAAGAGCCGCGCTTCGTCAACCATCGCTGAGCGCATCTCCGCGGTCATTTGGGGGAATTTGGCCGGGTCGAAGGTCTGCTTGCCGAGACCTGCCAGTCCGAGCCACTGCGCGCCAAAACCATCGAACAACGCCCGCGAACGAGGATCCGCGAGCAGACGCTTCACCTGCGTCTGGAGCACCGCGGCTTCATGGAGTTTCCCCTCATCCGCGAGCGCCGAGAGTTCCGCATCGGGCATCGTCGCCCACAGCAGATACGACAGGCGCGACGCCAGTTGATAGTCATCCAGCGGCACGACCGCCTTCCCCGATTCCGCCTCCCCGGCCGGCGTGATGAAGAGGAACTGCGGCGAAACGAGGACCGCCTTGAGCATCAGGCGGAGCGCGTCCGGGTAGGCCAGTTTGTTTTGCCGGGCCAGATCAAAGACCCGCAACAAAAGGTCCAGCTCGGCCTCCGACGGTGGCCGGCGATAGGCGTCGCGGGCCAGCTTGCTCGCGACCGTTCTCGCCGCCGCGCGGAGATCCGTCTCCGGCGCGGGCGGTTCACCGAAGAGCCGTTTTTGCACCTCGGTGGGCGGCGCATCCTTGGGTGCCAGAATCCGATCGAGCACCTCATTGGCGATGCCCAGATACTGCTCCGACTGGAGCGGCGACAGCGTATTCAGATACCCCTCGCCAAACACCTCATCCGGCAGCTCCTGCGCGACCGCCGCATCCACCCCGAAGAGATCGCGCAGCGTGTTGCCATACTCCACTTTGGTCAGCCGCCGGATCACAAACTGGCCTGGATCCTTCGGGCTGAGAAACTTGATCTGCGCAATCCAGTCCACGAACTTTTGCCGCTCCTCATCCGTCGGCTGCTTGTCCACGTCGTCCGGCGGCATGTCGTGGCTCTTCACATTGGCCAGCGCCTGCTTCCACTGCCTGGTGAAAGACGATCCCCCGGGGTTGTTGAGCGCAGGCGCAAAGTTGATCCCGCCCTTCATTTTCTTGGCCCCGTGACAGTTCGTGCAATAGCGACCGAGAAAGGGCGTGGCCTCTTCGCGAAAGGATTTTTTCGCCCCGGCCTGCAGCGCCGCAAATTCCTGATCGTCCGGCGTCGCCGCAGGGCAGGACAATGGCAAGACCAACACCAACCCCACGAGGGTAATGGCCATTGCGCCAGCGTTAACATTTCCCGCGGTTTTCATTCGGCTCTCATCTTCAAATCATTAACCGATTACGACCCGATCGTCGGTCGCTTTCTTTGAAGCGAAGCGTTCACGGAGTTTTAACCCTGCAAAGAACTTCAGGAGATCAACGAAGAAGCGCGGCGGGCCGCCGACGAGTTCCTTGGAGCGCGCCTTCCGCCTCTCGAAACGCGGCTACATCTACATCAACAACCGCCTTGAAGGTTTCGCACCCGGCACGATCGCCGAGATCATCCGATTGCTGATCAAGCAAGGCCGCAAATACGTGTTGCTTTCATAGATATGATGTCCAAACGCCCCGCTGAGGCCGAGCCTCGCCCAACCTTGACCCGCAGCCAGCCCGTCCGGAGTTGCAGCGCCCCGGCGCGGTTGCTGGGCGTGCGATACTTCAGAACCAGCGCGGTAAACCCGGAGGAGTTCAGCCAGGCCGCGATCTCGCTGCCTTCTTTGTCGATGACCGTGTGGCCGTAACCCCCGCCGCGCTCGCTCTTGATCTCGCGCCTTAGCCCCCCGCACGGTCAGGGTGGCAAGAAGCGTTGGAAACAGCGCGCCCGCGTGTTCTAGTCGTCGTCCGCATCAGCAACCAAAGCCCATCCATCGCCATGTCTGACCTCAAAACACTCGCCCTCGACCTCACGAAATTCTTTCCGCGCAGCCCACGCGCCACGCTCGGCGGCTACGTCATCGCCGGGCGCACCCTCGACAAATGCCGTGCGGTCGTCGCCGGGACCAACGGGGACTACCACTTCGACTGTCCGCTGGATAACCAGTTCCTCGGGTTCGCCGAGATCAAGGCGGAGGATTTCAAAAAGTTCGTCGCCACTGGTGCCGACGACGAAGCCGTTGCCGCGTGGATTCAGGAAAACGCCCGACCGCGCGAGCCGCGGGAGATCATCATTTGGAACAACAAGATGCGCTACACGCGCCCCTGCGACATGCCGATCGAGCTTCAGGAATTCCTCGAAGGCTACATCCCGAAATTCATCCCGGCGGGGAAGATCGTGAACAACTGGTTCGACGTTTACGACATCGAGGAGCAGCGGATCTGAGAAGCCTCTCCGATAGATGATCGGCGGAAGGCCACCCCACTGATCCGGCAGGCAATCACTTCACCGATTCGGCGTTCCAGATCTTGAGATCGTCGAAGAAGCCGTCCTTGCCCATGCAGCCAAACTCGACCTTCGACTTCGTCGGGTGGGCGATGCCGGGCGATTGCAGGAAGGCGACGGGCTTGCCGTCGATCGAGGCGCGCATGGT
>JBBRPM010000028.1:0-51137 GCA_038228115.1 Chthoniobacterales bacterium | reverse complement strand
CCCTCCTCCGTCTCACCGCCGCCGTCCTCGCAGAAATCTCCGACGACTGGCTCTCCTCCAAAATCTACCTCGACATGAACCCAGCAAACCCGCCCTCCGCCTAACCTCCGCTCATTTTACAGAATAAAATTTGCGCCGCCGAAAGCTCGTGCGGCGGGAATCGCGGCGGCATACGGCAGCGGGAGGCGGAGGAAATCACCAGGCGGGACGATGGTCGTGTCGAAAAGACGGAAGACGGCGACCGTTTTCCGGGGTAATTTTGGATGTTCGCAAAAAAGGATGCACCTGCGTCTTGACCTCGGTGCGTTCAACTCTTAAATCCGCGCCGGTGTTTCGGGTTGTCGATGCAGTTTTCGGGGGCCGGAGACATCACGCGAAAAGCGAGAGGGCGCACATTTCCACAACAGGGATTTGAACCGGTTTTGCCGGTGGCGGCCTCGCGCAAACCCCGCGGCGCTCATCATTTACCATGAAAAATCAGGGACTACCGGAAAAACAGGGCTTATACGATCCACAGTTTGAACATGACGCTTGTGGCGTCGGGTTCATTTGCCAGATGAAGGGCAAAAAATCGCACGACATCGTGCAGCAAGGATTGACCATTTTGCTGAATTTGGATCATCGCGGGGCGGTGGGGTCTGAGACGAATACGGGGGATGGCGCGGGGATTTTGATGCAGATGCCACATAAGTTCATGGTGAAGGTGGCGAGGGAGGACGGGATCGCGCTGCCGGATCAGGGATTTTATGGGGTGGGGATGTTGTATACTTCGCCGGATGCGGCAGAGCGGGCGAAGAGTGCGGCGCTTTTCGAGAAGATCGCGAAGGAAGAGGGGCAGGAAGTGCTGGGGTGGCGCGATATGCCGACGGATAATTCGATGATCGGGAATACCGCGAAGGGGTCGGAGCCGTTCATGCGGCAGGTCTTTGTGAAGCGGGCGGCGAATTGCGCGGATGTGGCGGCGTTTGAGAGGAAGCTGTATGTGATCCGCAAGCGGGCGCATCAGATGATCCGCGCGGCGGGGACGGATCAGTTTTGGTATGCGCCTTCGATGTCTTCGCGGACGGTGGTTTATAAGGGGATGCTGATGCCGGTGCAGGTGGGGCAGTATTTCCGCGATTTGCAGGACCCGGATATGGAGAGCGCGCTGGCGCTGGTGCATTCGCGGTTTTCGACGAATACTTTCCCGAGCTGGGAGCGGTCGCACCCTTATCGCTACATCGCGCATAATGGGGAGATCAATACGCTGCGGGGGAATATCAACTGGATGAAGGCGCGGGAGGCGCTGCTGGAGAGCGAGCTTTTCGGGGCGGACATCGAGAAGATCAAGCCGATCGTGAATCCGAATGGATCGGACTCGGCGATGTTCGATAACGTGCTGGAGCTGCTGGTGATGGGCGGGCGTTCGCTGCCTCATGCGATGATGATGATGATCCCGGAGCCGTGGGTCGGCCACGAGTCGATGAGCGACGCGCGGAAGGCCTTTTACGAATACCATTCCTGCCTCATGGAGCCGTGGGATGGGCCGGCTTCGGTGGCTTTCACGGATGGGACGATGATGGGTGCGACGCTGGATCGGAATGGGCTGCGGCCTTCGCGCTACTACGTGACGAAGGACGACCTCGTGGTCGTCGCTTCGGAAGCTGGCGTGCTGCCGTTCCCACCGGAGAATATCGTGAAAAAAGGCCGCTTGCAGCCGGGGCGCATGTTCATCGTGAATATGGAGGAGGGCCGGATCGTGCCGGACGACGAGATCAAGGACAAGATCGCCGCCGAGCAGCCGTATCGGCAGTGGATCGACGAACACATGGTGGAACTCGCGGACGTGAAAGATCCCGAGCAGGCGATCCCGCCGACGCACGATGAGTTGCTGAAAATCCAGCAGGCGTTTGGCTACACGTTTGAAGATCTGCGCATGATCATGGCGCCGATGGCGCGGGAGGGCGTGGAGGCGATCGGCTCGATGGGCACGGATACGCCGCTGGCGGTGCTCTCGAATAAATCGAAGCTGCTCTACGATTATTTCCAGCAGCTTTTCGCGCAGGTCACGAATCCGCCGATCGACTGTATCCGCGAGGAAATCATCACGTCTTCCGAGACGACGATCGGGTCGGAGCGCAATCTTTTGAAACCTGAGGCGGAGAGCTGCCATCTCATCGAGCTGAAATCGCCGATCCTCAGCAACGAGGATTTGTCGAAGCTGCGGCATGTCGCGCAGGGGCAGTTTAAGTCGGTGACGATCCCGACGCTTTTCGATCCGAAGCTCGGCGTGGACGGGCTTGAAAAGGCGCTCGATGGTGTGTTTGCGCAGGCGGACACTTCCATCGCGAATGGGGTGAATATCATCATCCTTTCCGATCGCGGCGTGAATAAGACGAGCGCGGCGATTCCCGCGCTGCTCGTGGTCGCGGGATTGCATCACCACTTGATCCGCCAGGGCACGCGCACCCGCGTCGGCTTGGTGCTGGAAAGCGGCGAGCCGCGCGAGGTGCATCACTTCTCGGTGCTGATCGGATATGGCTGCGGGGCGATCAATCCGTATCTCGCGTTCGAGACGCTGGATGACATGATCCGGCAGGGGCAGCTCCTGAAGGTGGATCACAAGACGGCTTGCAAGAATTTCATCAAGTCGGCGACGAAAGGCGTGATCAAGGTCGCGTCGAAGATCGGCATCTCGACGATGCAAAGTTACCTCGGCGCGCAGATTTTTGAGGCGGTCGGTTTGAACAGAGCGGTCGTTGAGAAATACTTCACTTGGACGGCGACGCGGATCGAGGGCGCGGACCTCGAAGTGATCGCGCAGGAGTGCATCGCGCGGCATCAGCACGCGTTCCCGGATCGGCAAGTGAACGGGCACACGCTCGAAGTCGGCGGCGAATATCAGTGGCGCAAAGAAGGCGAGGCGCATCTCTTCAGCCCGCAGACGATTCACACGCTGCAAAAGGCGGTGCGGACGGGCAACTACGCGACTTTCCAGCAATACTCCGCGCTCGTGAATGAGCAGGGCAAACAGCATTTCACGCTGCGCGGGATGCTGGATTTCAAGGCGCAGACGCCGATCCCGATCGAGGAAGTGGATAGCGTGGAAAAGATCGTGTCGCGTTTCAAAACGGGTGCGATGAGCTACGGGTCGATTTCCAGCGAGGCGCACGAGGCGCTCGCGATCGCGATGAATCGCATCGGCGGCAAATCGAACACGGGCGAAGGCGGCGAGGATTCCGCGCGTTACACTTGGACGAACGAGCGCGGCGACTCGAAGAACAGCGCGATCAAGCAAGTTGCGTCGGGCCGTTTCGGCGTGACGAGCCTTTATCTTTCCCAAGCGAAAGAGCTGCAAATCAAGATGGCGCAAGGTGCGAAGCCCGGCGAAGGCGGGCAGCTTCCTGGCACGAAAGTGTATCCGTGGATTGCGAAAGTGCGCGGTTCGACGCCCGGTGTCGGACTCATCTCGCCGCCGCCGCATCACGATATTTATTCCATCGAAGATCTCGCGGAGTTGATCCACGACTTGAAGAACGCGAACCGCCACGCGCGGATCAGCGTGAAGCTCGTCTCGGAAGTGGGCGTCGGCACGATCGCGGCGGGCGTTGCGAAAGCGCATTCCGATGTCGTGCTCATCTCCGGTTTCGACGGCGGCACGGGCGCGAGTCCGCAGACTTCCATCAAACACGCCGGCCTGCCTTGGGAACTCGGCCTCGCCGAAACGCATCAGACGCTCGTGCTGAATAATCTCCGCTCGCGCATCGTCGTGGAAGCGGATGGCCAGATGAAAACCGGGCGCGATGTGGTCATTGCCGCGTTGCTCGGAGCCGAGGAGTTTGGCTTCGCCACCGCGCCGCTCGTCACGCTCGGCTGCATCATGATGCGCGTCTGCCACCTGAATACGTGCCCCGTCGGCGTCGCCACGCAGGATCCGGAGCTGCGGAAAAACTTCACGGGCGACCCGGAGCACGCGGTGAATTTCATGAAGTTCATCGCCCAGGAAGTGCGTGAAATCATGGCGCAACTCGGCTTCCGCACGATCGAAGAAATGGTCGGGCGCACCGACGTGCTCGAACCGCGCAAAGCTGTTGAGCATTGGAAAGCGAAAGGGCTCGATCTTTCCGCCATGCTCTACCGGCCCAATGTCGGCCCGGAAGTCGGACGCTTCCAGACCGAGACGCAGGATCACGGCCTCGATAAGTCGCTCGACATCACCAAGCTCCTCGACCACTGCAAACCCGCGATCGAACGCGGCGAAAAAGTGACGGGCCGTTTCGACATTATCAACGTCAACCGCGTCGTCGGAACCATCCTCGGACACGAGATCACCAAGCGGCACTGGAACGGTCTGCCCGAAGACACAGTGAAGCTGCATTTCGACGGCAGCGCGGGCCAGAGCTTCGGCGCGTTCATTCCAAAAGGCGTGACGCTCGAACTCGAAGGCGATGCGAACGATTACGTCGGCAAAGGGATGAGCGGCGGCAAGATCATCGTGTATCCCTCGTCGAAGGCCACGTTCGCGGCGGAGGACAACATCATCGCGGGCAACGTCGCCCTTTACGGAGCGACCGGCGGCGAACTGTATCTGCGCGGCCAGGCGGGCGAGCGATTCGGCGTGCGGAATTCCGGCGTTGATTGCGTCGTCGAAGGCGTCGGCGATCACGGCTGCGAATACATGACCGGCGGCAAGGTCGTCATCCTCGGTGAAACCGGTCGCAACTTCGCCGCAGGCATGAGCGGCGGCACGGCCTACATCCTTGATGAAAAGGGCGACGCGGGGACACGGATCAACACCCAGATGGTCGCGCTCGAAAAAATCGAGGACGCCGAAGAAATCGAAGCCATCCACGCGCTGGTGAAAAACCACGCCGATTACACCAAGAGCCAGAAAGCCTTCAAGGTGCTCGCGCTTTGGGAAGAGATGGTGCCGAAATTCGTGAAAGTGATGCCCAAGGATTACAAACGCGTCCTCGCCGCACTAAAGAAAGCCGAGCAAGACGGCCTGAGCGGAGACGCCGCCCTCAACGCCGCCTTCGAAGCCAACGCGCGCGACGTGGCGCGCATCGGCGGGAGTTAGAAAATCTGATGCCGATTTGTCATTTCGCCGTTAGAAACACTCCATGTTAATCGAATACATCCAAGCTGCGATGAAGCACGCAGAGTTCGAGTTGATGGACAACGGTCGTTATTTCGGAACCCTCACGCCTTGTGATGGCGTATGGGCGGATGGAGAAACTGTGGAGGAGACGAGAGAAGTGTTGCGCGAAGTTTTGGAGGACTGGATTTTGATTCGCAATCGTCACGGCTTGGAAGTTCCGATTGTTGACGGTTGGGACATTAATCCGAAGCCGATTGCGGAAGAGTATGCCGAAGCCAATCAAGCGACGTGAGTTTTTGCGACGACTGCGCGCTTTCGATTGGAGCGGACCTGATCCCGCCAGCAAGCACCCAATTATGATGAAGGGAAATCAGACGATTCACATTCCCAATCCTCACGGCAGCGATCTTGACTGGACGCTTGTTAAAAAAATCCTGAAACAGGCAGGCATCGATCCAAAAGAATGGGATCGCTTGGGTAAATAATTTCACCGCACAACAAAAATACGAAATGGGAAAACCAACGGGCTTTATCGAATATCTCCGCGAAATTCCGGCTGACCGGGCTCCGCTCGAACGCACACGCGACTGGGGGGAATTTCATCTGCATTTGCCGGAGGAAAAACTCAAGACGCAGGGCGCGCGGTGTATGGATTGCGGCATTCCGTTTTGCCACACCGGGATGCTCGTCAGTGGCATGGCCAGTGGATGTCCGATCAATAATCTGATCCCGGAATGGAACGATCTCGTTTATCGTGGGCTGTGGAAGGAAGCGTTGGAGCGGTTGCACAAGACGAACAACTTCCCGGAATTCACCGGACGTGTTTGTCCTGCGCCTTGTGAAGGTTCGTGCGTGCTCGGGATCAATGAGCCGCCGGTTACGATCAAGAACATCGAGGTTTCGATCATCGACAAGGGCTGGGATGAAGGCTGGGTCACCGCTCAGGTGCCTGCGGTTCGCACGGGGAAAAAGATCGCGATCATCGGCTCCGGTCCGGCTGGGCTTTGTGCCGCGCAGCAGTTGAATCGTGCGGGGCACACCGTCACCGTTTTCGAGCGCGCGGATCGTCCGGGCGGGTTGCTCATGTATGGCATTCCGAACATGAAGCTGGATAAGACAGAAGTCGTGCTGCGCCGCATCCGGCAACTGGAAGCGGAAGGTATCACTTTCACCTGCAACACCGAAGTCGGGAAAGACATCACGACCGAGCAGCTCCAGAAGGATTTCGACGCCACGATCATCGCCACCGGCGCGACCAAACCGCGCGATCTTCCCATCCCGGGCCGGGAGCTGAAAGGCATCCATTTCGCGATGGATTTCCTGACCGCGAATACGCGTTCCGTGCTCGATCAGCACAAGAACGGCAACTTCATCGACGCGACCGGCAAGGATGTCGTCATCATCGGCGGCGGAGATACCGGCACGGATTGCGTGGGAACGTCCATGCGCCACGGTTGCCGCAGTTTGGTGCAAGTCGAAATCCTTCCCAAACCGCCGCAGGAGCGCGCGAAGGATAACCCGTGGCCTGAGTGGCCGAAGGTCTATAAAATGGATTACGGCCAAGAGGAAGCCGCCGCGAAATTTGGCGACGACCCACGTGTTTATGTCACGACCGCGACGAAATTTGAGGGCGATGAGAAAGGCCACGTCAAAGCCGTCCACACCGTCGAGGTCGAGTGGACGCGCAATGACAAAGGCCAGTTTATCCCGAAGAACGTCCCCGGCTCCGAGAAAGTGCTTCCCGCGCAACTCGTCCTGCTCGCGATGGGTTTCCTCGGGCCAGAGCAGCCGCTTCTCGATTCCCTCGGGATCGAGCGTGACGCGCGCACGAACGTGAAAGCCGACTTCGAGAAATACACGACCAGCATCCCCGGCGTTTTCGCTGCGGGCGACTGCCGCCGAGGACAAAGCCTCGTCGTCTGGGCCTTCAACGAAGGCCGCGGAGCCGCGCGCGAGTGCGACCGCTGGCTGATGGGCGCGACAGATTTGCCGTAGGCAAAACGCGCGACGCGATAAGTGCGGAGCGTGACTTTTCAAAAATCCCCCGCCATGAAAAACCCCGTGCTGTTCCCGACGACTTCGCTCCACCTCCGCTTGCTCGCGTTCATCGGCGCGCTCGTTTGCAGCGCCGCTTTCGTCTTTGCCGACGGCGAAAAGCCGAACATCGTCTTCATCCTCGCCGACGATCTCGGGATCAATGACCTGAGCTGCTACGGACGAAAAGATCAGCCGACGCCGAATCTCGACCGGTTGGCAGGGCAGGGAATGCGCTTCACCTCCGCTTATTGCGCGCAGTCCATTTGTTCGCCGTCGCGCGCAGCAATTCTCACGGGGAAATGTCCCGCGCGTTTGCATCTCACGAATTTCCTGCCGGGCCGTGCGGATGCCCCTTCCCAAAAGCTCTTGCAGCCAGTGATCGAGGGGCAACTTCCGCTCGAAGAAACCACGCTCGCGGAGGTGCTGCACGCTGCCGGTTACGCCACGGCATGCATCGGGAAATGGCATCTTGGTGGCGTGGGATTTAGTCCAAAGGAGCAGGGCTTCGACTATTGCTTTGCGGGAAAAGCCGTGACCAAACCGAGTGCGACGGAGGGTGGAAAAGGCGAGTATGAACTGACGGCCGAAGCCGGGCGCTGGATCGATGAAAACAAGGCGCATCCTTTTTTCCTCTATCTCGCGCACAACACGCCGCACGTGCCGCTCGGCGCGAAACCGGAACTGATCGAGAAGCATCGCGACGCCTGGAATCCGATGATGGCCGCGATGGTGGAATCGCTCGATGAGTGCGTCGGAAATGTGATGGCGAAGATCGATGCCGCCGGTCTCGCGGAGCGGACCATCTTCATTTTCACCAGTGACAATGGCGGTCTCCACGTGCTCGAAGGCGCACGCTCGCCGTCCACTTACAACGCTCCGTTTCGCGCGGGCAAAGGCTTCCTGAACGAAGGCGGACTCCGTATCCCGCTCATCGTGCGCTGGCCGGGGAAAATCGCTGCCGGAGCCGTGACCGATGCGCCCGTGGTGCTCACCGATTTGATGCCGACGCTCATGGAAGCCGTGGGCCTCGATCCCGCGAAAACCACCGGCCCGCTCGATGGCGTGAGCCTCACGAAGTTGCTTACGGGTTCGGTGCCGCCCCCGCGCCCTCTCTTCTGGCACTTCCCGAATTACACGAACCAAGGTGGACGCCCCGAAGGTGCGATGCGCGATGGCGATTGGAAATTGATCCTCGATGACGAAACCGGGGCCGCAGAAATTTACAACCTCGCCACGGATGCCGGCGAAGCGCACGACCTCGCGAAAACGGAAGGCGCGCGTGTCGAGGCGATGAAAGAAAAGCTCGCGGCGTGGCGCAAGAGCGTTGGCGCACAGATGCCGGTTCCCTATGCAAATTACGATGAATCACTGCATCGAAAACTCTACGAAGAAACCGATGTGAGCCGTCTTGAGCACGGGGCGAGTGCCGCCGAACTGGCGACGAAACTAACCGGCTGGCGCGCGGGCATGGCCGCTGCGGTGGCGGGCAATGCACCGCGCATCACGCCTGCAAAAGGCGACATCCGCCTGCACGCCAAAGATGCGATCATCCATGGAACGCAGGCGCGTTACGAAGATGCTTCCTACAAAAACGTCATCGGCTTTTGGACCAAACCCGAAGACTGGGTGAGTTGGGATTTCGACGTGGTCGCGGCGGGAAAATACGAAGTGGAAATTCAGCAAGGATGCAGCGGAGGCGGCTCCGAAGTTGCCATCGAAATCGCGGGACAGACATTGCATTTCACCGTGGAAAACACCGGCCACTTTCAAAGCATGATCCTGCGCACGATCGGGCTCGTGGATCTCCCCGCGGGAAAAGCCACGCTCGCCGTAAAGCCGCAAAACAAAAAAGGTGCGGCCGTCATGGATCTGCGTCGGGTTGTGCTGCGGCCCGCGACCGGATCGCCGTAGCAGGCGCTCGACATTTCTTTTGGCGGGGCGTTTGTTTCGTTAAATTTCCTCCTCTTCCGATATGCCCCTTTCTCGACGATTCTTCCTCGCTGCGGTGTGGTTCTTTTCTATGACGCCGTTGCTCCGGGCGGGGGATGCGGAGTCCGCGGGGGATGTGAAGGTGATGAGTTATAACCTCCGCTATGGGACGGCGAAGGACGGGGAGAATCATTGGGAGAAGCGGAGGGATTTTCTGGCGGACACGATGAAGACGGCAAATCCGGATTTGCTGGGGACGCAGGAGACGCTGGGTTTTCAGCGCGACTTTGTGGCGGCCGCGCTGCCGGGATATGAGGTGCTGGCGGTGGGGCGGGAGGATGGCGTGGAGAAGGGTGAGATGACGGCGATCTATTGGCGAAAGGAGCGATTCGAGAAGTTGGACGGCGGGCATTTTTGGCTGAGTACGACGCCGGAAGTGGCGGGGAGCATGGGCTGGGATACCTCGCTGCCACGCATGGCGACGTGGGTGCGGCTGAAGGATAAGGCGAGAGAGGGAAAGCCGGTCTTGTGGGTGAATACGCACTTTGATCACAAAGGCACGGTGGCGCGGATCGAGTCGGCGAAGCTGATCCGCGATCGGCTGGCGGTGCTGGGGAAAGGCTGTGCGCTGATCGTGACGGGAGACTTTAACTCGGCGGAGGGGAGCGAGGCGTATGGGGCGCTGTTTGGGAAACGCGGCGAGGAGGAAGCAGCGGTGGTGGATAGCTATCGGGTGGCGCATCCGCAGCGGGAGGAGTTCGAGGGAACGACGACTCCGTTTCTGGCGGCGGCGAACAAGGGGAGCCGGATCGATTGGATCGGGGTGTCGCGCGATTGGAAAGTGGTGGAGTCGGTGATCGAGCATCCAGATCGCGACGGGCGGACGTCGTCGGATCATTTTCCAGTGCATGCGATTCTGCGGCGGTGATCGAAGGACGCTCGCGCGCTGAGGAGACTTTTGGGGATTGCGGAATGGGTGGCGGGGATTGCATATTTCGTCGCGCGTAATCGCCGGGCGCGGGCCTTATTTCCGATGACGCTGCCGTTTCCCCCAATCCCCATGAAACCGATCCGTATCCTGAGCCGCAGCATCGTTGCATGTGTGATCTTTTTTCCGGTCGCCGCGTGGTGCGGGCTGGATACGTTTTCGGGCGTGGCTCCGGCTTGGGGGACTGCGGCGGCGTGGAGCTTGGGCGCGATCCCGGGGACGGGGGATAATGCGGTGATCGCGGCGACGGGGACGGTGGATGTGCGGGGCTCGACGCTGGGTGGTTTGCAGGTGATCCAGGATTTGACGTTTAACAGCACGGCGGCGGTGACGCTGGTGAACAACAGTTCGTCCACGGATATGCTGCTGGCGCTGAATGGAGGACGCGGAGCGGGCGTGCCGCTGATTGCGACGACGGGAGATTTTGCCTATGCGATCACGGGGCCGGGGACGAATGCGACGCCACATCCGCTGGGGCTGCAATTGCGGGCGAGCGGCGACGTGAATGTGGCGGCGAACATCCTGACGATCAGCGCGGTGCTGAGTGAGAGCGGCGGGGCGCGGAGTATCACGAAGACGGGGGCGGGCCGGTTGACTTTGAGCGCGGTGAATACTTTTACGGGAGGGGCAAATGTGTCGGCGGGCATTCTGGAGGTGACGGCGAATGGCGCGCTGGGAAGCGGGCCAACGGTGATCAATGGCGGCACGCTGGAGATCAATTTGGCGAACGCGACGCTGACGACGTCGGACATCGAGCTGAATGCGGGCGGCCAGATCGCGACGCGGGGAAATGTGACGCTGAATAACAGCATCACGCTGAATGGCGGGACGCTGGCGACGCGGACGACGGATGCGGGCACGTACGCGGGTGCCATTCATGTGATCGCAAATTCTTTCGTGAATCTGCGGAGCTATTCGACGCCTGCGAGTTCGCTGAGCATGACGATCTCGGGACTGCTCTCGGGCGCGTCGGGCCTCACGATCAATGGCAACGATCCGCAGACGAATGGCGGCGGGAGGGCGCTGATCCTGACGAATCCGGCGAATACTTACAGCGGGACGTTTGCCGTGAGTAACAATCAAATCCTGCGCGGTGCTCCGGCTTCGACTGGGGATACGCTGGGGACCGGCGTGGTGAGTCTGAGCGGAGGCACGTTGCAGCTTCGCGATGAGGGAACGGGAAATAGCGGAGTGCTTTCGTACAACAACGGGATCGCGATGGCCGGGGACGGGACGATCGACGTGGATCATGTCTCAACGAATACGGGCAACAGTTTTCAACTTGGCGCGCTGAGCATCGGCGCGCAGACGCTGCACGCGACAGGGGCGAACGGATACGGCGTGCGCTTCGGTGCGACAACGCTGACGGGGGCGGCGACTTTTCACCCGACGACGGCACCGGTGACGCTCGGCGGCGTGGTGAGCGGAGGCTTTGGTTTTACGAAAACGGGCGCGGGAAATCTGGTGCTCTCAGCAGCGAATACCTACACGGGCCAGACGAATGTGAACGAGGGGACGGTGACGGTGACGGGCTCGCTGGCGGCGTCTTCGCGGATCGACGTGAAGACGGGGGCGACGCTCGATGTCACGGGTGCGGCCGGGGGATTCACGGTGGGCGCATCGCAAATTCTTTCCGGCACGGGCACGGTCGCGGGTGTCACGAAGATTGGAAATGCGGGCGTGATCGAGCCGGGCGACTCGCTCGCGGCGGGATCGCTTTCGCTGGGCGGACTCACTCTGGGAACGACGGTGGGAGACACGTCGAGCATTCGCGTTTCGCCCAGCGTGACGCCGGGCAGTCTGCAAGTGACGGGCGCGCTGACGACGAATGGCGGCAGCAATTCCGTGACGCTGAATGTCGTCGGGAATGCGATCTCGAATGGACAGTATGTGCTCGTCGATTACGCGGGAAGCATGGCTGGGACAGGATTCGGCGCGTTCAAGCTGGGGGCGCTTCCCACGCCGCGTCTCATCGCGACGCTGGTAAGTAATACGGCGAATACTTCCATCGACCTGAGCGTGACGGGGAACGATTTCCCGATTTGGAAAGGCGCGGTGAGCACGGAGTGGAGCCTGAGCGCGATCGCGAGTCCGAAGAACTGGGTGCTGAATTCCAACGCTGCAACGACAACGGATTTCCTTTCCAACGACAGCGTGCTTTTCGACGACACTGCGAGCGGCGCGACGCCGATCGTGGATGTGAGCGCGGCGGATGTGGTCACGACCAATCTCACGTTCGCGAATGCGGCGAAGCCTTACACGATCTCGGGAACGAAGGCGATCGGGGGCGCCGCCGGACTGACGAAAAGCGGCGCGGCACCGGTGACGATCGGCACGACGAACAGCTTCACGGGAGCGGTGACGATCAGCGGCGGTGGCGAAATCCGTGTGCCAGCGGTGGCGAATGCGGGCGTGAATAGTCCGCTTGGCGCAGGCTCCGCGATCACGCTGGATGGCGGCACGCTGACCTTCACCGGCGCGAACGGCAGCACAAATCGTCCGGTGAGTCTCGGTGCCGGTGGTGGGACGATTGCCAGCGACGGCACGCTCACTTTTTCGAGCCCGGTCGCGGGTGGAAATGCGCTCATGAAAACCGGCACGGGCACGCTGATCCTCACCGGCGCAAACGTGTACGGCAGTACGACCATCGCGGCGGGCACGGTGCAATTCGGCGACGGCGTGGCGACCGGCGCGCCGGGCACGGGGCTGATCGCAGACAACGGCGCGCTCGCTTTCAACAATGCGGCGACGGTGACTTTCGCGAGCGAAATCACGGGCACTGGCACGCTGGCAAAAACGGGCGCCGGTTCACTCGTGCTGAGCGGTGCGACCGCGAATACTTTCACGGGCACGACGACGGTTTCCGGGGGAAACTTGATCCTTTCAAAAACGAGCGGGGTGAATGCGGTCGGCGGAAATATCGTGGTCGCGACTGGGGGCACGGTTTCCTACGGCACGACCGCGGGGCAATTGCAGGATCACCTTCCTGACACGGCGACGATCAGCATTCAGGGCGGCACTTTCGGCGGCGGGGCAGGGGATGTACAGGCGACACCGACGGCGGGCGTGACGGATACGGTGGCGGGAGTGTCGATCAATGGCGGCACGTTCGATTCCGGACGCAATGCGCTCGTGGGCGCATTCAATATCACCGGCTCGCTTCAGATCAGCGGCGGCACCGTGCTCGTGCAGCGCGGGGGTGGCATTGCGGCGCAGACGGTTCAATTCACCGGCGGTGCGCTGAATCTGGATGGCGGGAGCACGACGGCGGGCCAGCAAAGCAAGCTGACGGTGGGCGCGGGCGGGCTCGTGCTGGCGGGCACGATGATCAATTTGAACGCCGGCCCGAGCGCGCTCGCGGCGACTTCCGTCGGCAGCGTGCTCGTGCTGAATGGCGACGTGACCTCAAGCGGCACGAGCGGCCTGGCCCGGCTGAATGCTGCGACGGTGACGACGGCGGACGTGGATCTCGGGGCCAGCGTGCGCACTTTCCAAGTCACGGGCGCGCTCACGATTGGAGCCGATTTAGGAAACGCCGCGACCGATCTGGCGGCGGCGGGCATCTTGAAAACCGGTGCGGGAAAGCTGGTGCTCGACGGCGCGCAGAACTATTTTTCGCTGACGAATGCAGCGGGCCGCACCGATGTCACGAAGCCGATAGGAACGGGAGCGTCGCATGTGACGGTGAGTGGCGGGAGCGTGAATTTCGTGGCTTCGCAATCGCTGGCGTCGCTCGTGATCGGAGCCGGCGCGGAGGTGTCGCTGGGCAGCGTGCTGCCGCCTGCGCCACTGCCAGACGCGGACTTTTCACGGGAAGAAGAACGCGCCGTCGTGGTGCAGGCTGTGCCCGAGCCGGGCAGCGCGCCGATGGTGACGAGCGGGCTGGCGTTCTTGATGGGCAGACGTTGGAGGCGAAAAACGACGCGCCGGTGAGGCTCGCATCCTGGACTGCGGTTCGTGGACATTTTTAATGAAACGCACCGAAAGAAAGCTGCGCCGACCGCCGACCCAGTCCACGCCGCGGGTGGCGCTGCTGGTGGAAACGTCGAACGCATACGGACGCGATATTCTGGCAGGGATCGTCGATTACATCCGCGTCCACGGGCCGTGGAATGTGTATCTCGCGGAGACCGGTCGCGGCGAGGAAGCGCCGCGCTGGCTCGAGCGCTGGGGCGGCGACGGCATCATCGCGCGGATCGAGAATGAACGCATCGCGGGGTTTTTGGAGAAGACAAAGCTGCCCGTGGTGGACGTGAGTTTCGCGCATCTGCTGCCGGCCGCGCCCACTTTCACCACGGACAACCCGGCCATCGCGCGCATGGCGGTGCAGCATTTTCTCGAGCGCGGCTTCGAGCATTTCGCTTATTGCGGACGCGATGAATTCGTGTGGTCACTCGACCGCGGCGAAGCGTTTGCGCGCGCCGTCCGGGAGCGCGGTTTTCAATGTCACATGTATTCTCAAGGGAACCGCGCCGACGACGGATTGGATTCCCAAGTGGACGCCATCTCGGGGTGGCTCGCAGAGTTGCCGCAGCCGCTCGCGCTTCTGGCGTGTTACGATTTGCGCGGGCAGCAGGTGCTCGATGCTGCGCGCCAGGCAAATCTCGCGGTGCCCGAGCAGGTCGCCGTCTTGAGCGTGGATAACGACGAGCTGCTGTGCGCGCTCTCGCCGCCGCCGCTATCCAGCGTGATCCTGAATGGCAAACGCACCGGCTGGCTCGCCGCGGAAGCGCTCACCCGCCTGCTCGCCGGCGAAGAGGTGCCGGGATGCGTGCTTCCCGTCCCGCCGCTCGGCATCGCGACGCGGCAGAGCACGGACACGCTCGCGGTGGCCGATCCGCAACTCGCGCGCGCGTTGCGGTTCATCCGCGAGCACGCGTGCGACGGCATCGGTGTGGCTGACATTATTCATCACGCACCGATGGCCAGGCGCTCTTTGGAAAACCGGATGCGCAATACAATCGGGCGCAGCCCAAATGGGGAAATCCTGCGCGTGAAACTGGCCCGTGCGCGGCAGTTGCTCGCTGGCACGGAGCTGAGTCTGGCGGAAGTGGCGAGCCGTTGTGGCTTTCGGTACTCGGAGTATTTCAGCGTCGTCTTCAAGCGCGAAACCGGTGTGACGGCGGGCGAGTACCGCCGTGCCAACGGCATCCCGAATTAGGCGCGCGATTTTTTTTCGCAATGTGCGCGCTTCGCCCGAAGTTTTGCGCTCGTATCCGGGGCGATGACGCTTACCGAAATCAAATCCACGCTCGACCAGATCGGCATGGCGCCGACGCGCAGTCTCGGGCAGAATTTTTTGCACGATCAAAACCTCGCGGACTGGATCACCGCGCAGCTCAACCTGAAGCCGGGCGAGCCGTGGATCGAGCTCGGGCCGGGACTCGGTGCGCTCACGGAATTTGCGATGAAACGCTCGACGAACGGACTGCTCATCGAGAAGGACGCGCGGATGTGCCACGTCCTGCGCGAGCGTTTTCCCGACGTCGAGATCGTGCATGGCGACGCGGGTGAATTCGACGTGCGCGAACTTTTCGCGCGCGGGCCGGTGAAGGTGATGGGCAATCTGCCTTACTACGTTTCCAGCCAGATCCTTTTCCAATTCACGGCCGAGCCGAGTCCGGTAAAGACGTTGGTTTTCACGCTGCAAAAAGAACTTGCCGAACGGCTCGCCGCGGAGCCGCGCACCAAGGCTTACGGCGCCCTCACGTTGCTGATCGGGCGGCGCTGGAATGTGAATTATCTGCGCACGCTTTCGGGCAAGGTTTTCTTCCCCGCGCCCAATGTGGAGTCCGCCGTGGTCTCGCTCACGCCGAGGACGCCGGGCGATTTGCCGGAGTGCGATGGCGCGCAATTCACGCGGCTCGTGAAGCAGGGATTTGCGCAGCGGCGAAAACTCCTGCGCAAAAATCTCGTCGATCACGTGAGCGACTGGCCGGCGCTGGTGCAGCATCTCGGCGTGCTGGAAACGGCGCGCGCGGAGGAGCTGGGTCTGGAGCAGTGGATCGCGCTCACCAATTTTGTGACCGGAAATTTGGAGCCGCAAAAACACGCCGCGAGCGCGCAGGATGTGCATGGCGAAATCTTCGATGTGGTGGACGAAAACGATCGCGTGATCTCGCAGGCCTCGCGGCATGAAGTGCATCGGCGCGGGATGCGGCATCGCGCGGTGCATATCTTCATTTTCAATGCGCGCGGCGATTTGTTTTTGCAAAAGCGGTCGCGCTGGAAAGACCGGCATCCGGGCCAATGGGACAGCAGCGCGGCGGGCCACGTGAATGCGGGCGATACTTTCGCGGGGACCGCGCCGCGGGAGATTCGCGAGGAACTCGGGGTCGATGCTCCAGCGGAGGAAGTCGCGTCCATCGTCGCGAGCGAAAAGACGGGCTGGGAATTCGTGCGTCTCTTCCGCGCGCAACACGAGGGACCGTTTATCCTGCCGCCCGCGGAGATCGAGTCCGGCGCGTTTTTCACACGCGAACAAATCACGCGCTGGATCGCAGCACGTCCGCAGGATTTCGCGCCCGGATTTTTGGAGTGCTGGCGCGTCTTCGCCGGTGGATTACAAGTGCCGCATGGATAACGCGCCTTACGTTCAAAATCCGTTCGCCGTCCTGACGTTCATCGTCGCGCCGGCGCTGCTGACCAATGCCTCCACGGTGCTCGCGCTGAGCACGATCAATCGCATGCTGCGCACGCGCGAACGCATGCAGGAACTTTTCGCTGTCTCGGAAAAGGGCGGGTTGCCCGCGGACGAATCGAAGCGCCTCGTGTCGCAGGTGGATCGCGTCGAGCGGCAGGCGCTGCTGCTGCTGGGAGCGCTGCACGCGATCTATGTCGCGGTCGGTGCTTTTGCTGGCGCGACGCTGGTGACTTTGCTGGGCGCTAGTTTCGCCGCGCGTGCGGAACACTGGTTCCGCCCTTTTGCCGCCGGTGGTCTGGCACTGGGTTTCGTCGGTGCAAGCGGCCTGGTGCTCGGTACGACCTTTCTGTTTCGGGCGACGCGTCTTTCACTGGTCTCGATTCGCGAGGAGGCATCGCTCATCCGCGCCCGCCAGACTCAGCGCGGCGCGGCGTCGTAGCGGCGGCGCACTACCGGCGCAGGATTTGCCGCAGTTCTTCCAGACCGATTTCCACGGCGGCGCGACTTTCGGCGGGAGAAATGCGCGGGCTGGATTCGCCGCGGGTGATACGCGCGGCGAAGTCGTTCAGTTCGGCCTGATGCACCGCGGGCTCGGGCAGTTCGATCGTCGTTGTTTTCCCTTCCGTGATGAGTTGCAGCGCGCCGTTTTCGATCGCGATATCGTAGGAAAGCGTGGCCTTTTCCAGCACGAGCCGGAAGGCGTGGCGGAAGGTGCCGCCATTCAAATCCCACGCGGAATGCAAATGCACGACGGGCCCGCCATCGTAGTGCCAGTGGGCATCCGCGGTCAGCGGCAGGCCGTCGCGGACGTAGCCGGTCGCCTCGATTTTTGCCGGTTTTCCAAACCACCACAGCGCGGCGTCGATATCGTGAATGTGCATGTCGAGGATGCCGCCGCTTTCGTCGCTGCGCATGAACCAGCCATTGCCGCTCCAGACCGGAGCGCCGCTGGTGCGCTGAAAATTCGCATACACCGCGCGGCCATACTCGCCGCGGTCGAGAATCTCCTTCGCCTTTGCGTAGTGCGGCCAGTAGCGCAGGCAGTGCGCGACCATGAGATGTTTTCCGCTCTCGCGCGCCGCGCGTTCCATCGCGGTGCATTCGTCGAGCGAAAGCGACATCGGCTTTTCACAAAGCACATGCTTCCCCGCGCGCAAGGCGGCGAGCACGACGGGCGCGTGCAGCGGCGTCGGCAGGCAGATGTCCACGGCGTCCACGTTTGCGTCCGCGATCAAATCCTCGTAGCGCGGATACTTTGCCAAATCATTGAGATCCACTTGCTGCGCGGATTGCGCGCCGAGATTGAATTCCTGTCCGCCCCAGTCGCCTGCTAGTTTCTTAGCATCGCGCGCACTGATCGCGACGAGTTTGGCGTCCGGGCATTTCCGCCAGCAGTCGAAGTGAATCCTCCCGACGCCGCCGAGCCCGATCAAACCGACGCGGATCATTTCGCGGGCTGCGCTGCGGCTGGTGCGGGCTGCACTTCCCAGGCTTCCTGCGCCTTCTTCAGCTCGGCGTCATTCAGCCCGAATGCTTGCAAAACACCGAGCGCCATCACGCGATTTCCCTCGGCGTTCATGTGGACGCCGTCCTTCGTGAGCAGCTTCTTTGCCGGATCGTTCGCGGCCTTGATGCGCTCTTGAAACATCGCGTTCAAATCCGCGACCGGCAGTTTTTTTTCCTTCGCGAGTCCGCGCAAAAAATCGTTGTACGGTGCGAGCTTCGCGTTCTCTCCGTTGTCCAGTTTCTCGTGAATCACCGTCGCGGTGAGCATGACAACTTTCACGCCCGCAGCCGTCGCCTGGTCCACGATCGCGGTCATGTTTTTCTTAAAGGTGCCGCGCTCGGGCTCGCCGTTCTTCGGCGCTTCACCGGGATGCGCCGCGGCGTCCGCGTCGTCGAGAGGCACGCCATTCGCAGCGTGCCACACGTCGTTCACGCCGCAGCTCAGAGTCATCCACTGCACTTTTTTGGAGAGCACATCGTGGTCGAGTCGGGCGAGCATCTGATTCGATTTGTGGCCGCTGATGCCCGCGGGAACCGGCTCCGCCTTCACGCCATTCGCGGCGAGCCCGGAGATGACGAGTCGCACGTAACCAGCCGGATCGCCCCAGCCTGCTTGCGTGATGGAGTCGCCGAGGAACGCGATTTTTTCGCCGTTCTTCACCGCGATTTCCGCGCATGCGGAAGTGATGAGCGAGGAAAGAGCGAGGACGTGAAGAGAGACGCGGGAGACGGTCTTGAGGAGCATGCGAGCTTTCTCGCGCGAGGTATTCGTGGTGGCAAGTTTCTTCTCCCTGTGCGGTGAAGAGAGTGAGAAGTCGTCAGCGGTCAGTAGTCAGAAAAACCAGCGTCTCGACTGACTGCTTCCGATCCACCTATTGCGCTTTTGCCTGCTCGATTGGTTTCGCCTTTTTCAACTCATCGGCTGTCCACGCATTGCTGCGCCCGGCAAAAGCGGCGCGGACTTTTGCGACATCGGCGGGCCGGACAGGCGAGGCGCTGTGATCCCACTCGCGACGAATGTAGGTGAGCACGCCGGCAAGATCTTCATCGCTGAGCGTCGGCAGCGCGGGCATTTCGAGCTGCCACTTGGTGCCCTCCACTTCGATCGGGCCAGTGAGCCCCTGCAGCGCGATGCGGATGGGACGATCGGCAGGACCGAGCGCCCATTCGGAATCGAGCAATGGCGGCGCGAGGCCAGCGAGGCCGGCACCATTCGGCTGATGGCACGCGCCGCAGATGGTGGCGTAGGTCGTTTTCCCTTTTTCAAAAAGCGCCTGTTCGTCTTTGGTGAGCGCCACCGGTTTTGCCGCGGGGACGAAGCCCGGTTTTCCTTCCCACGCGACCAGTGGATCAAGACGCGCGACAAACGATTTGGTTTTCGGATTGGCTGCGAATTGCGCGAACGCTGCGGGCGCTTCGGCCAGCACGACGGGCTTGGGCGCGGGCGCATTTTTCGCGGGCGCTTTGCCGGCCACGCCGTTGAGCAGCGCGAGCTGGCGCGGTCCGTCCGGTTGTGCGGCGACGAGCGCGAGCAGCTTCGCCACGCGGGTCGGACGGCGCTCTTTCATCACGCAACTTGCGAGCATTTGAAAAGCGCCGCTCGCCTCAAGTTTGTCTGACGGCTGTTTGACGAGGAACTCCAAGAACTCCAGCTCGCGTCCCGCCAGTCCGCTTGCCACGGCTTCCGCAATGAGCGGATCGCCGCTGCCCGAGAGCAGGCTCGCGAGACTCGCCTCCGTGCCGGGCACTGCGCTGAGTTTGAACGCAAGCTGCAGCCGCACGTCGGCATGGGTATCCGTCGTGAGCTTCGCCAGCTCCGGCGCGAGCGACGGATCGGCGAGGCGCACGGCAGCCGCGCGGACGTTCGCATCCGCGTCATGCAGCGAAGTCGTGATGACCGCGGGCGTGAGCGCACTCATTCCCTCGAGCGTCCACAGAGCCTGCGCGCGCGCTTGCGGTGTGGGGCCACTGGCCGCGATTTTTTTCACCGCCTCCACGCTCGTCTTGTCCGCGCGCTCCACGAGGACGCGCTGCGCCGTGTCGCGCACTTCGCCATTTGCATGTGCGAGAAAAGGTACGATGCCGGCGGTATCATGCGGCAGCTTCACCGTCGTCGGTTTCGCACCCGTCGGCACGATGCGGTAGATGCGTCCGAGATTCACCGGCGTCTCCAGCTTCCGGTCCTTGATATTCGCGACGAGATAGTAAGTGAGGAAGCCTTTGTGCTGAATCACCCCGCGTCCGATATCGACGATGTAGAGCGCGCCGTCCGGTCCGGTGTAGGCATTCACCGGGCGAAAACGCTCGTCGGTGGACGTGAGAAACTCGGTGCCTTCCGCGGCGTTTTTTCCCGTGAGGAGCGCACCATTTTCACCGATGACGACGCGCTTCACCAGATTCCCCGACGGCTCGGGGATGAAAGCGTTGCCACGATATTCCGCCGGAAAAAGATCGCCGCGATAAATCGTCGCGCCGCAAGTCGCGGTGCAGGTTTTCAGCGTGCCGTCGTCGCGCAGCGTCTTGCCATCGTAGCCGCGATTCACGCCGGGGGTCGGGCCGGCTGGCCACACGGTTTGGTCGTTCATCACCTTGAAGTTGTTCGCAGTGCGTTCCGCCAGGCGCGGATTGCGCGCGTAGAATTCCGGCGGCACGATGTCGCAGCGCAGGAAGTCGCTGTTGTAGTTAAAATATTGCCGGCCCCAGTCGTCCTGCGTGCGGCCCCACTGGCCAGAACCCTGCGTCGGCGCGGCGAGAAAAGCGCCGCCTTGGAAACGATAGCGCGCACCGTGATTGCTGGACCAGATCCAGTTGTCCATCATCCACGTCGGGCTGTTCGCCATGTGCTCCGGTTGCCCGCCCGCGGTGCCGAAGTTCTTCGCGACGATTTCCTTTTTGTCCGCCACGCCATCGCCATTGGTGTCGCGGTAGTAAGTTAGATTCGGCGGCTCCGCCACGAGCGCACCGTCGCCCATCGCCATCACCCCGCGTGCCATTACGAGCTTGTCCGCAAAGACCGTGGCCTTGTCCATTTTCCCGTCGCCATTCGTATCTTCGAGCCGGGTGATGCGGCTGATCGCCTCCGTCTCCCCGGCCCCATCCACATCGTGCATGTAGCTGCGCATTTCGCAGACATACATGCGGCCCTGATCATCCCAGCTCAGCGAGATCGGCGTCTCGATCATCGGTTCCGACGCCACGAGTTCCACTTTGAAACCCGGCGCGACTTTGAACGTCTTCATCTCCTCCGCGGGCGAAAGCACCGGCGGCGCTGGCGGGCGAAAACGCAACTCGGGATTTTCCGGTCCGCCCCCCGCCCGGCGCGGCCCGGATGCTGGCGCAGGCGGCGTCTCGGCGGCATGGGCAATGGAGGCGGCGAGGATGGAGACGAAAAATCCGGTGCGAAATGCGGGTGGGAAACTTGGAGGCATAAGGGTGCGAATGTTTACGATAAAATCGCTTTCGGCAATCTGGATACGCGGCGAAGTCCACCGTGGACGCGTCCTTACGGCGGCACGTCTTTGTTTTGGCAGCGCGTGCGGTCGGTTCAAGATATACGGGCTTCGATCAATGGCGTGCAGGTCCGTTCGTCTCCGCGCGGCGATTGACAACTTCCGCGCCGCCGTCTCACTCTCGCGCCGATGTTTATCGGTTTTAGCGTGCGTCGTGGGCCAAATCTTTTTCGTGCCCTCCTTTCAGCCCTGACTGGCCTCATCGCCACTGCGCATGTGGCCGCGGCGGCGGAGCCGTTTCACTATCACCACGACAATATCCTCGGCACTTCGCTCGATCTGCAAGTGGCGGTGCCGGACGAAGCGCAGGCGTCGGCGGTGGAGGGTGCGGTGCTTGGCGAAATTGGGCGGCTGCGAAAAATCCTGAGCACTTACGATCCGGCGAGCGAAGTCAGCCGGCTCAACGCGAGTACCGGCCCGATGGTCTGCTCGCCGGAATTAGTCGAGGTGCTTTCCTTTTATGACATGTGGACGGCGCGCAGCCGCGGTGCCTTCAACGGACATCTCGGTGCCTTGATCGGTGCCTGGAGGGACGCGGAGAAAGCCGGTGCGCCGCCGTCGTCCGCGACTTTGCTCCCGATCGTGCAGATGCTCGCGAAGCCAGGCTGGGTGCTGGATTCGGCGACGCACACCGTCACGCGGATGACGCCGCAGTCGCTGAATCTCGATTCGCTGGGGAAAGGCTACATCATTAGCAAGGCGGTCGTCGCGGCGCGAGCGAGGGTGCCTGCGATGACGGGTCTGCTGCTGAATATCGGCGGCGACATGTTTGCGAGCGGCCACACTCCCGCAGGGGCTCCGTGGGTCGTGGGCGTCGCCGATCCGAAGCACAGTGAAGACAACGCGCCGCCGCTCACGCGCGTCCGCCTGGGCAATGTCGCGATCGCGACCAGCGCCGCCTACGAGCGCGGCTATACCATCGCTGGCCGGCGCTACTCACACATCCTCGATCCGCGCACCGGACTGCCAGCGGAAGGCGTCGCCAGTGCCACCGTCGTCGCGGGCAACAACGCGAACGCGAACGCGATGGCGACCACACTTTGCGTGCTCAAGCCGGAGGAGGGACTCGCGCTCGTGAAGGGAGTCGCGGGTGCGGAATGCCTGATCGTCGGAGCGGATGGACGCCAGTATCGGAGCGAGCATTTTTCCACCATCGAAGAAGCTCCCAAAGTCGTGAGCGCCCCGCCGCCGATGCCAGCCGGAGCATGGCCGGCGGGTTATCAAGTGACGCTTTCGATCAGCCTCATCGAGCTGAACAATGGTGATCGAAGAGTGAAGCGTCCCTACGTGGCCGTTTGGGCGGAAGACATTGCGGGCAAACGCGTTCGCACCGTGGCTATCTGGGGGAACAAGCGGAAATACCTGCCCGATCTGCGCGCGTGGTGGAACGTGGCGAAGGCGGATGAGCAGTGGGCAGCATCGATCACGCGTGCGACGCGCGCGGCGGGGAAATACCGGATTATGTGGGACGGTATGGACGATCACGGCGCGCCGCTGCCCGCCGGCAGCTATTCAGTCGTCCTCGAGGTGAATCGCGAGCACGGCACCTACGCCATGCAGCACGGGACGATCGTTTGCGGTAAGGTGCCGGCGAGCGGGACGATCCCCGCAGGGTCCGAGTTTGAGGAAGCGCAGATTGCCTTCGGGCCGCCCGCGCCTTGAGTGCGAGCGCTCATCATCGCCGGCTGCTTTTGAAAAAGTGGTCGCGCACCGTGCATATTTATCTCTCGATGCTCGGGCTGCTCACGCTCATCTTTTTCTCCGTCACCGGCATCATGCTGAACCACGAGGAATGGTTCGGTTTCGCCGAGCCGCACGTGCGCAAAACGGAGGGCACTATTCCCGCCGACCTCCTCAAGCAGCCGGACAAACTCGCCATCGTCGAGAAGCTGCGGAAAGACTTCGGTGCGACCGGTGCGCTGGAATCTTTCGACGTGCAGGACGACCGGCTCGAACTCGTTTTCAAGTCACCCGGTCGCCGGACCGAGGCTGGTATTGAGCGCCCAGACGGTCATGCCGAAGTCTCCATCGAGACGCATGGTTTTTCCGGTCGCTTCGTCGAGCTGCATCGCGGCACGGACGCGGGTCCAGGCTGGCGACTAGTAATCGATATATCCGCGGTCCTGCTCCTGATCAGCGGAGTCACCGGCCTGACGCTCTGGCTCCTCGTTCCCAAATGGCGTCCGCTCGGCCTGACCGCCGTCGCAGTCTGCCTGCTCGTCTGCGCAGCCGTCTATTTCGTCTGCGTTCCGTAGGCATCCGAAGCAGCAGGGGGAAGGGGGTCGGTCCATGCAGGTGCGCGGAGTTACCGTGGCACTTCCAGGGTTTCAGAGCAGTCTGCACAAATGCACGGACCCGCGCGCGGACTCTGGACCCTGCGCCGCCGCGCGGCATGGGTGACTGCATGAAAGCCAAAGGCCCAAGGAAGGAATGGAACTCGGAAAGCCGTGTGCGGGAAAAACGCCGGCACGGTTTGATGACGGGTCGGAGACGAAGACGGACCGCGAAGCTTTACGCTTCCCTCCACCCTCGCCTCTCGCCGATTCTAACAGATGTCTTTTCAGAACGTCCGTGGAGAAACTCGATTTTAAGAAGAAGCTGAAGCAGTTTTATAGCGTATCGGCGGCAGGGGTGGTGCAGGTGGACTTGCCCCCGCTGAGATACTTGATGATTGATGGCAAAGGCGATCCGAATACCTCTGTGGAGTATGCTCACGCGGTGGAGGCATTGTTCACGGTGTCCTTTACCGCTAAGTTTGCGGTGAAGAAGGGTGCGGAGGGGACCGACTATGCGGTGATGCCGCTCGAAGGACTCTGGTGGGCGGAGGATCTGTCTGCTTTCGTGGCCGGCGACAAACAGAACTGGAATTGGACAATGATGATTTTGCAGCCTTCTTTGGCGACGGACGCGGTCATCAACGATGCGATCGCTCAAGTGGCGAGGAAGAAAAAACTCCCTGCGCTGGCGAAGCTGCGCTTGGAGGAATTTTCCGAAGGGCGATGTGCGCAGATATTGCACGTGGGCCCTTTTTCGGAAGAAGGGCCGACCATTGTGCGCTTGCACGAGTTTATCAAAGCTCGCTCGGGCCTGACCGGAAAGCACCACGAGATTTATTTGAGCGACATCCGGCGCGCAGACTCTAAGAGATGGAAAACGATTTTGCGCCAACCGATGAAATGAACACTGACCAAGAGATCGAGGTTCGACGCGTGAGAGCGAAGGCGAAGGAGGAAAGGCGGATGCAGGATTCTTCGCGTGGTGGATTCGAGTATCCGATTCGTTTCTAGCGATATGCCGACGACACCACACGTTGAGAAGCACTTCACGGCGGGGGACGCGGTCCGGGACATCGTGATCGGGATGTCCGATGGCTTGACGGTGCCGTTTGCATTGGCGGCGGGACTTACGGGGGCGATTTCTCAGACGCATCTGATCGTGACGGCGGGTTTCGCGGAGATCGCGGCTGGGTCGATCGCGATGGGTTTGGGTGGCTACCTGGCCGCGCGCAGCGACGCGGAACATTACCAACACGAGCAGACGCGCGAGGAGCAGGAGATCGCGGCAATTCCCGAGGCCGAGGCGCAGGAGGTGCGCGACATTTTCCAGACGTACGGTCTTTCCGCGGAGGAGTGCGCCACGGTGATCGAGTCTCTCCGCAAGCGGCCCAAGGATTGGGTGGCTTTTATGATGCGCTTTGAACTCGGCCTGGAGCGGCCGGAGCCGAGCCGCGCGTGGAAGAGTGCGCTGACGATTGCAGGTGCCTATGCGGTGGGCGGCTTTATTCCGCTGAGTGCTTATTTGTTCCTGTCCGACGCGCATGCAGCCTTGAGGATTTCCGTGGTGGTTACCCTTGCGGCTTTGGCCCTGTTCGGTGGCATCAAGGGGCGTTTTACGGGCGTGTCGGTGATTCGCAGCGCGCTTCAGACTACCATCATCGGCGGTCTCGCGGCAGCGGCAGCTTTTGGCATCGCCCGTGGGATTGGATGAGGTTTTCCGACCTCCCAAAAAAAAGTCCGGGACCGCCGACCGACTGATCGACGACCCCGGGTGTTCCCCCCAGAACAATGGTTAAGACCGGTGAGGGCGGGTGTTGTTAGAAATCTGCCGGAAGTATTTCCCGGCCTGCACGCGCTTGACCTGACGGGGTGCCGGCGTGACGGTCGCTTTTGTTGCACTCATGAAAATTCGTCACGCGCTCCCGCTCGCTGTTCTCCTCGCCACCTTCACTTTTGAAAGCCCGGGGGCGATCAAGGCGATCAAGCGCAATCATCTGGCAGAGGCGGAGGAGGCGCTGCGGCGCAATGATGCGAATGCGGCGATGAAGTCGCTGGATGCGGCGCTGGCGGAGGATGGGGAAAATTCGGGGGCGCATTTCTGGCGTGGTCGTCTGCTGGCGGGAAAGGGCGAGTGGGAGAAGGCGCTGGCCGATCTGGATGAGGCGGTGCGGCTCGATCCGAGTAATGCGCAGGCTTACGGATATCGCGGTTATGTTCACCAAAAGCGCCGGGAAATCGACGCGGCGCTGGCGGACTTGAATGCGGCGCTGCGGATCAATGCGCAGGATGACTGGTCGCTGTATTGCCGGGGTTTGATCGCGGGTGAGCGCGGGGATTTCCTGAGCGCGATCGGCGATCTGGATGCGGCGATCGATGCGAATCCGAACAACATTCAGGCGATCACGGGCCGCGGGCATGTGCATTTGCTGCACCAGGATTTCGTAAAAGCGAATATCGACTTCGAGCGGGCGATCCTGATGGACCCTTCAGACCCGGCGGGCTTCACAGGAAGGGCGGCGGTGGAGTTTATGAAGGGTGAGTACGAGAAGGCGGCGAAGGATTACACGAAGGTGGCGGAGCTTCTGCCGAATGACGCGCGACCAGTGGCGCAGCGCGGGTATGCGCTGGCGGCACTGAAGCAGGATGAGAAGGCGATGGCGGATTTCGAACTGGCGCTGAAGCTGGACCCGAAGGAGACGAGCGCGCTGATCGGGCGGGCGGAGATGTATCGCGTGGGGAAGAAATGGAAGGAGGCGATCACAGACTACGACGCGGCGATCGCGCTCGATCCCGATGATTTCCGGGCGCTGATGGGGCGGGCGGCGGCGCAGTATGGGCAGGGTGAAGTGGAAAAGGCGCTCGAAGATTACGCGGAGACGATGAAGCATCATCCCGACGAGCCGCAGCCGTATAATGATTACGCATGGATGCTGGCGACGGCGCCGAAGGATAGCGTGCGCGATGGGGCGAAGGCGATCGAACTGGCCAAGCAGGCTTGCAAGCTGACGGAATACAAGAACCCGGCTTTCATCGACACACTGGCCGCGGCCTTTGCGGAGAAGGGCGAGTGGGAGGAGGCGCTGAAATGGCAGGAGGAGGCGGTGAAACTAAGCGCGGATCAGCCGGACGACGTGAAGAAGGAACTGGAGGATCGCATCCCGCTCTACAAGGCAAAGAAGCCTTATCGGGAGAAGCCGTAGCGGCTTCTTTCGCGACGGGTTACTTCCCGCGGCGCGCGATTTTCAGACCGGCGACGAAGGCGCAAAAGGCTCCGCAGAGTCCGAGCGCGATCACGTTTTCCTGCACGCGCGGGGAGCAGACGAGGATGAAGCTGCGCCCTTTCACCAGAGCGGAAAAGCTGGAGACGCAGAAGGGCATGAGGAAGAGGCGGAAGATTTGCCAGCGATCGAGCCGGGTGTTTGCGCCGGATGTGCTGAGGATGAGGGCGAGGCCGATGACTCCGGAGATGCCGAGGGAAGTGAGCCAGAGATAGCGGCTCGGATCGAAGTAACGCGCGGCGAAGAACAGATACCAGATGAGGTAACACCAGAGCACAATGCGACCGGCAGTGAGGCTGGCGAAATACTTCATCGGCACGCGCCGGTTGGCCGGGCGCTAATGCGAGTGACTTCAGACACCGGTGTCTGCGTAGATCTCGCTGAGTGGTAATTCGATCGCCGGTTCGGCGATGGTGAGGAGCGCGTCTTTTCCCGTGAGGACAGCGCTTTCCCAAGTATCTCCGGCCCGACGCCAGATGGTTAGTTCGGACTTGAACTGATCGACTAGGATATAGGTGTGAAGACTATCCAGGGTCTGATAGGCCCAGCGCTTCTCTCGTTGATCGAGGCGGGCGGTATCAGGAGAAAGGACTTCGAAGATCACGCTTGGGTAGTCGGAGAAGTAGTCATCCGTATCCCGCGGATCGCAGCTTACAAAGACATCGGGGTAGTAAAAGCGTGTCTCGCCGCGTGTGCGGATGCGGACTTTCACTCCCTCCACAAAGGTTTGGCATCCTCCGCCGCGGAGCGCTGCCTTGAGCATTGCATAGATATTGCCCGCGATAAGGTTGTGCGTCCGACTTGCGCCTGCCATCGCATAGACCTCGCCCGTCACGTATTCGTGCCGGCCTTCGCTCTTTCTTTCGCCTTCGAGGTATTCTTCGACCGTGAATAGTTCTACCGCTTTTTCCAGTGCGCTCATAGGTGATTCTCTACTCACAAACCCGCCGCGCCTCAATCCGTTTCCGTCATCGCCTCATCCGCCTGGGTGACGCGGACTACTTCCTCGACCGTCGTCTGCCCGCGCAGCACGCGACGCCATCCGTCGGTGCGTAGCGTGTCCATGCCGTCGATCATCGCGCGATTCTTCAGTTCGTTGCCCGTGGATTTGCGGATGATGAGGCGGCGCAGCGGCTCGGTGACGGTGCAGAGTTCGTAAATGGCGGCGCGGCCTTTGTAACCGGTCTGCCGGCAGGTGTCGCAACCCGCGCCTTTGTAGAATTTGAAGTCCTTCGGCATCGGTGCCTCGATTTCCTGCAAGTATTCCAAGGGGTAGCCCGTCTCCTCTTTGCAATCCGGGCAGATGGTACGCACGAGACGCTGGGCGAGGAAGGCGCGGACGACGCTGGCGAGCAGGAAGGGCTCGATGCCCATGTCGAGCAGACGGGTGATGCCGCTCACGGCGTCGTTCGTATGTAGCGTGGAAAATACAAGGTGACCCGTCATGGCCGCGCGGATGGCGATCTCGGCGGTCTCGAAATCACGAATTTCGCCGACCATCACGATATTCGGGTCTTGACGCAAAATGGCGCGCAGACCGTTCGCGAACGAGAGCCCGATTTCGCCTTTCACGTCGATCTGCGACACGCCGGGCAGCCGGTATTCCACCGGCTCCTCGATCGTGATGATGCGCCGCGAGACGGCATTGATGCTGGAAAGGAACGAGTAAAGCGTGGTCGATTTCCCCGAGCCCGTCGGGCCGGTGACGAGGATGATTCCGTTGGGCAGTGCGAGCAGCTTTTTCACGGAGGCGACTTGCTTGTCGCTCATGTCGAGCCGGTCCACGCCAAAGGCCAGCGTTTCACTCCTGCTCAGCAGACGCAGCGAAATGCTCTCGCCGTTCACCGTCGGGATGGTGGAAACGCGCACGTCGATCGCGCCGGCGGTCGTGTTCAAATTGATGCGGCCATCCTGAGGCAGGCGGCGCTCCGCGATGTCCATGTGCGCCATGACTTTCAGGCGCGAGATGATCGCGCTCTGCAGGACGCGGAGCTGCGGCGGCACGGCGACTTCGTGCAGAATGCCGTCGATGCGATAGCGGATACGCAGATCGTTTTCGAGCGGCTCGACGTGGATGTCAGTGGCGCGCTCGTAGATGGCTTCGCGGATGACCTGGTTCACAAACTTCACCACGCTCGCCTCGGGATCGTCGCTCGCGATGTCGTGCGCCTGCTCGCGCTCGATCGCCTCGTCGTAGGAGCGCGTATTCTTCAGCAGCTCATCGAAGGTCTCCGCGCCCACGCCGTAGAGCGTCTTGATGGCGCGCAGCAGGGTGGCGCGCGGGGTGATCGCCCATTCGATCGTGCGACCGGGGAGTTGCTGGACGGCAAGCCGCCGCGCGATGGAGTTGAACGGATCGTAGGTCGCGAGCTTCACCGTTTTCTCACGCACCTCGATCGGGAGGACTTGGTGTTTGAAAACAAAACGCGTGGGCAAAAGTTGCTGCACCGCGCGATCGATCTTGGTCGCTTCCACGCCGACGAGCGGCATTTTGAAAAGTCCGCCGAGAGCCGTCGCGAACTTTTGTTCATCGACCTTCCCGGTATTCAACACCTCCGCGGCCCACGTGCTGCCGGAGGGTGGCACGATGGCGGCGAGTTGCTGGATGTCTTCCTCGGCGGTCACGCCGCTGGCCAGCAGGAGATCGACGAGCGCCTTCCGCGAAGTCATTTCCGTTTCACGCCGCTCTTCACGACCGGGGCGGCGGCGGGTGCATCTTCGCGGAGCGATGGCGTGCCGCTGCGAAAAGTCTCGTCCGCGGGAACGTGCGCGCGCATGCCTTTCGGGGCGAGCGAGGATTCGAGATCCGATTCGAGCAGCAGACCTTCAAACGCGCGCTCGCGCTGATCGATGACGCTGCGCGGCGTCTGGCTCACGACAGGACGCAGCAGGATTACGAGTTCGTCGCGCGAAGTGGACTTTCGGGTGCTGCGGAATAACGAGCCCAGTCCGGGAATCTTGCTGAGATACGGGATGCCGCTTTTCGACACGGTCTTGCGTTCGATACGCAGGCCGCCGAGGACGATGGTCGCGCCGTTCGGAGTGTTCACGTTCGTTTTCAAAACACGGGTCGCGATCCGGGGAATTGCGTTGCCGCTGATCGTGTCGCTCTCGCCGGAAAGCTCGTCGATCTTTTGCACGATTTCGAGTTGCACCTCGTCGTCCGCGTTAATGAGCGGAAGCACTTCGAGCTGTGTGGCGACAGTTTTGAATTGCACGCTGGAGTTCGTGGAGAGTCCGTTGTTCGCATTCACGCCCACAGCGGAACTAGTGATATTCGTCGGCACGGCGATCTCCGTTCCCGAGGAAATAACGGCCTTCTTGTTGTTACTCGTGAAGACGCTCGGGTTCGACGTGACATGAAAGCGCCCGGTCGAACTCAGCGCCTGCACGATTACGTCCATCGCATTGCCCGCGGTGAAAAATCCGCCAAGTCCACCCGCACCGACGGCCCCGATCTGGGTGATTTTGCTTTGATTCAGCAGCGAAGAAAGATTGAGCCCGCGCGGATTGGTGAGCGTGTCCGGCGTCACCACAAATCCCGCCGTCCCTCCCGAGCTGCTGCGAAGACCTTGGTTGCCTCCATTTCGCAAAATATAATCGACGCCAAAACTCTCGTTATCCGTCAGCGACAGCGTGCCGATGACGGCGTGGATGGTGACCTGCGGCGAGCGCACGTCGATTTTGTCGAGGAAGGCGAAGACCTTTTGCTGCACGTCTTTGTTGCCGATCACGATGATCGCATTGGCGCGTTTGTCGGCGATGATCTTCGTGTTTCCCACCGTGAAAGCCTCGGGCACCACATCGCGCTCCTCCGCATTCAGGCTCTCCGAAAATCCACCCGTACCACCTCCGCTGCCGGAGCCATTGAGTCCGCCACTGTTGTTTCCAAAGCGATTGTTGTCTTGAAGATTCTGGCCGCTGCCGGAGTTGCCGCGATTGCCCTGGCCGGTGCGGCCTCCATTGGCGCCGCCGCCTGCGCCTTCTTTTTCGCCGGGATCGGAGATGGCTTTTTTCAAGGCCTCGGTGATGTCGGCCGCGGAGACGAATTTCAGCGGACGCGTGACGGGCTCGCCGAAGATCGTATCAGCATCGAGCTGCTCGATCAGCTTGCGGAAAAATTTCAGGTTCACCGGCCGCGTCACGATGTGGATGCGGTTCGTGCGCTGATCCGCTTGCAGGATGGTCTTCCCGACGACCACCGCATCCTCGGAAAGCACGCGCCCGGAGTTCACTTCGATCGTGCCCGGCGCCGTCACCTCCACGGTCGCATTCCCGCCCGGCAGCGGCACGCCTTCTGGCGTGGTCGCACCGCGGTTGGGATTCAGATTGGCGCGAATGGCTCCGGGCGTCGTCGTGGTCGTCGTTGCGCCGGTCTGGCCTTTCGGTTGAATGATGTCCTGCAGCTTCTCCAGCACGTCCTTCGCGTCGGCGCGTTGGAGCGAGAAAAATTCGCTCTTCACCTCCGCAGGCGGCAGGTCGATCTCGCGGAGGATGCGCAAGATGCCGCGGATAATGACCGAGTTTTCCGTGATCAAAAGCGCACCCGCTTTTGGCAGCGGCGTGATGGTTTGTCCGAGCGTTGGACTCGCCGGTATCGCCTGGCCGAGGGTCTGCGCGAGTTCCGTCGGATCGGCGTAATCGAGCTTTTTGAGGAAAGTGACGACTTGCTCGTTGTCCGGCAATTCATCCAGATCGGAGTAAATCGGGATGCCGTAGTTGCGCGGATTTTTCCCGGTGCCGATCACCTTCCACAGCTTCCCATCCGTGCGATCGACTGGCACGAGACTGAAGCCGTTCATCAGCAAATTGATCTCGATAATCTTGATCGCCTCGTCTTTTGGGATCGGCTGATTGATCACGATGTTGAGCTGCCCGATGACCTGATTATCGCGGATCAAACGCCGCCCCGTCAGCCGTTCGTAATAGTCGAGCACCTGACCGACATCCATGTTCGGAAACTGCAGCGACACTCCTTCCGACGCCGGCGCATTCGCGACTGGCGGCGTGCTCAGTGGCCGGGCCGCTGGAGCCGGCGCACCCTGTGCACCGGGAGGTGGCACCGGCAGGGGGAGCTGGACGGGATTCTGCGCGAAGGCACTCGCGGCCAGCGCGGCGAACGTGAGATAGAAGGATGGGCGGAGCACGGGCGATGAATAGATGGGGGGCAGCAGGCGGTCAATAGAGGGGAACGGGCGGGAATGCGTTCAATCTTTCGTCGGTGACGATCGCACTGTCAGCGCGCTTTTCATTTCGCGCGTTTATCTCGACACTCCCCGCCGATTCATGAGCTTCCTAAACTCCGCGCTCTTCCCCGCGCTCCTCGCGTTAGCCGGAGTTCCGTTGCTCATTCATCTGCTGAACCTGAAGTTCCCCACTTACTTCCCGTTCTCTTCGGTCAAACATTTGCGCGATACGGTGGCGCAGCGCTCGAAGCTCTTTCGCTGGCGTCACCTTGTCCTCCTTGCCTTGCGCACGCTCTTCGTCGTGGCGCTGCTGCTCGCGTTTCTCCGTCCGGTGCTCCCGCGTTTCGGCTCGAAATCCGCGAGCGAATCCGGGCGCACCGTGCTCCTCATTTTCGATCGTTCGCTGAGTATGGAGCATCAGGCTGGCGGCGTTTCCGCGCGGCAGCGGGCGCTCGGCGACGCCGCGAAAATCCTCGGCACACTCGGCCCCGACGACGCTGTGAATATCATCCTCGCCGCGCAAATCCCGACCGCGTGTTTCACCGAGCCGTCGAAGAACCACGCGGAAGCGCAGCGTTTCCTCGAAGCGCTCAAGCCAGGATTGGGCCGCGCCGATTTCAGCCTCGCCAATGCCACCGCCGCGCGGCTCCTCGCGAAGACCACGACGCGCGTGGAGATCTATTACCTCTCGGACTTTCAGCGCAAAACGTGGGCTGCCGTGGACTTCACTCCGCTCACCGAACAAGCGCGCGTTTTCTTCGTGGATGCCGCCCCGGAGCCGCGCGGAAATCACGCCGTGCTTGGCGCATCGATCAATCAAAACCAGGTGCTCGCGGGCGACACGGTGTCGGTCGAAATCGAAGTCGGGAATTTCGACGCGCAGCCGTTCGACGGGCCGATAAAAGTCGTCGTCGATCAGCGCGCCAGTTTTGAAAAGAACGTGTCCGTGCCCGCGTGGTCGTCCGCGAAATTCACAATGCCCGTCCCGCCCGGCGGTCCCGGTCTGCATCTTTGCGACATCACGCTTTCGCCCGATGAACTGCCGCAGGACGATCGCTTTTGCCTCACGATTCCCGTGCTGGAAAAGGAAGGCGTGCTCATCGTTTCGGACGCGCCCGATCCGGCCAAAGACGCCGCGCTTTTCCTCCGCACCGCGCTGAACCCATACGAAAATCTCGCCGGCTCGCTCCTGCCCCAGCAAGTCCACGCCGCCGATCTTTCCGCCGCACGTCTCGCCTCCGTGAAGAAAATTTTCCTCACTCGCGCCGGTAAATTTGATGACGAAGGCATCAAGCGTCTCGCCGAATTTGTCTTCCACGGCGGAGGCGTCGTGTGGTTCCTCGATGGCGAGCAGGACGCGCAAAATCTCGCCGCGCTGGAACTCGCCAGCCCGCTTCCCATCAAGCTCGGCGGACGGCGCATCGCGAAAACCGTGGGCAGCGACGCCCAGCAAATCGTGCGCGGCGATTTCAAATCCAAATTCCTCCGGCTCTTTGCCGGCTCGCAGCGACAGAACCTCGCGCTGCTCGAATTCTACGACCTCAACGACGCCACACCGACTGGCACTGGCCAGATCCTGCTCACCTACGCCGACGGCACGCCTGCCATGGCACAGCTCGATCACGGCCTCGGCACTTTGCTGCTGCTGAATTTTTCCGCGGGCGAACTTTCCAGCAATCTCGCGCGGCAGCGCCTCTTTCCCGCATGGATGCAGGAACTCGTAAAAAATCTCGCGAACGATGAAGCGCCGCCGCCCACCGCGATCGTCGGCGCGACGGTGACCGATGAAGTCTGGCGCGGCGAACTGAAGGATGGCGCCTTCCGCAAACCGGACGGCGCGGCCGTCACCTTCAAAGCGGAAACGCTCGGCGAACGCGCCGCGCTTTCTTTTATCCCCGACGAACTCGGTTTCTACACCATCCAGACCGGCAAACTTCTGCACGCCTACGGCATCAATCCGCCGCCCGAGGAAAGCGACCTGCGCCCGATCGACCGCACGCTTTTGCCGGAGACACTCGGCGCGCGTGGACAGAGCGGATTTTTCGTTCACGGTCGCGAAGACTTCGAGGACCTCGTACATGGTCGGCCCATCTTTCATTGGTTCCTCGGCGGCGCGCTCGCGCTGCTCATCGCGGAGTCGCTCTTTCAGCTTTTGATCAGGAGGAAAGTCGCGTGAATTTTACGCTCGATCCGCTTTTCCCCATCGGCATCACCGTCGCCGCCGCGCTCATCCTCGGCGTTTCCACCTTGCTGATTTATCTGCGCATCGGCGCGTCGCTTTCGTGGTTTAAAAAATGCGCGCTCACTACGCTGCGCGTGGCCGGCATCGTCCTGATCGTGCTCCTGCTTTTGCAGCCGTCGCGCATCGAACTCATCGCGCCGCTCACCACTACGCACGTCACGCTCGTCGCTGTGGATAATTCTCGTAGCATGGCGCAGCGCGACGTGGAGCAGGGGACCCGCACCGATGCCGCCCGCGCCGCGCTCACCGACGCCGGCCTGCTGCGATCCGATGGCACTGCCGCGCAAGACGACACGCGCCTTTTCAAATTCGGCACCAACGCCACGCCCATCACCAACGTGCGCCAACTCGACGCCGACGACCCGACGACGCGCACCCATTCCAGCATCACCGACTTGCTCGGTTCCCTCCGCGCCAACGAAACCGCGCGCGCCATTCTCCTCCTCAGCGACGGACACGATTTCGAATACGTGAACCCCGCCAAAACTGGCTTCCTCGCGCGTGGTCGCGAGACGCCGATTTACGGCATCGTCACCGGACGTCAGGGCCGCGTGCGCGATGTGGGCGCGCGCATCACCAGTTATTTGCCCTACACTTATGTGAAACAGAAAGCGCGGCTCACCGCGTCGCTGCGGCTCATCGGCTGCGAGCTGGAAACGATCGACGTGGAGTTGCTGCGCGACGGCGTTCCGGTGCAAAAGCGCCGCATCGAGGCGGGCGACGCATCGGAGATTCCGGTGGAATTTGAAGTCACCGAGCCAGCCGTCGGGCAGCATGAATACGAGGTGCTCGTGCGTCCGCTCGAAGGCGAGACCGACCGTGAAAACAATTCCGCGCTCACGTATTTGAATGTCATCGACCAGCAAATCCAGGTGCTGGTGCTCGAGGGTTCGCCGTATTGGGACAGCACGTTTTTGCAGCGCTCACTCATGCGCAATGAAAAGATGAACGTGGATACGGTCATTTCGTACGGACCGGAAAAGACGCGCTTCATTCGCAAGAAAGCGGGCGCGGCTGGATTTAAAATGCCTAAGCTCCCACAGGATTGGCGGCTGTACGATGTCGTCGTCCTCGGGCGCGAGGTGGATACCATTCTCGGCGTGGAAGGCATGAAGCAGCTCGACGATTACGTGAAAAACCAGGGCGGCACGGTCATCTTCAGCCGCGGTCCGGCGTTTGGAGAAACCAGTGCGAAGAGCGAACTCGAACCCGTCATCTGGGGCGACTCGCCCGCCGAGCACGTCCGCATGTCGGCGTCCCGCGAAGGCCAGAGCCTCGCCCCTTTCCGCGCGCTCACCGAGCAGCAGCAAAAGGAAGGCAGCCTGCCCGATCTCATCGCGGTCCATCCCATTTCCGAGAAGAAAACGCTCGCCGCCACCCTCGCCACCGCGCGCGTCGGTACGACCGGCGATCCTGTGCCAGCCATGGTTCACCGGCGATTCGGGGAAGGCCAGGTGCTCAGTGTCGGCGTGGACGGACTCTGGCGCTGGGCCTTCAATGTCCATGTCGAGGGGCCGAACACTTTCTTCGATCGCTTCTGGGATCAGATCATTCTCTGGCTCATGGCGGGACGCGATTTCACGCCTGCGCAGAAGTTTTCCATGCGCGCGAGTTCCGCCAATATCCCGCTTGGCGAAAAGATCTATCTGCGTGCGGCCCACCGCGGCGGCACGACGGCGCTGCGCGAAGTGCCGGTCGTCATCACGCAGGCCGGAAAGGAAGTCGGGCGCACGGTGCTCTCCGCCGCAAATGAAGCGCCAGACAAGCTCGCCGCCGAGTACCTTCCCGCCAAACCCGGTCGCTACGAGGCCACCGCTCAACTCCCCGGCGGCCCGAAAACACGCGTGCGCTTTTTCGTTTTCGAGGAAAACGCCGAGCGCACCGAAGTGACGACTGACCCCGCGTATCTCAAACGTCTCTGCGAAGCGAGCGGCGGTCGCGTCGTTCTTCCCGATGAAGTCGCGAAGCTGCTCGCCGACTTGAAAACGAACGAAATTTCCACCGCGCCCGCGACGCGTCTCCACAGCTTGTGGGACCGCGCGTCAGTCTTCTGGCTGCTCGGGATGCTCTTCGCGGCGGACTGGTTTTTACGGCGGCGCTGGGGTCTTTCGTAGAAAAGCCAGCCGTCGCTTTACGCGGCTTTTCCCCAGTGGCGGAGCAGCGTGTCGGCCATGTCCGCAGGCGTCGCCGCGACGGCGATGCCCGCTGCTTTGAGCGCTTCGATCTTGCCCGCAGCGGTGCCTTTTCCACCGGACACGATCGCTCCCGCGTGGCCCATGCGGCGTCCGGGAGGCGCGGTCGCCCCGGCGATGAAGGCGGCGATGGGTTTCTTCACGTTATCCTTCGCCCACGCGGCGGCTTCTTCTTCGCGGTCACCGCCGATTTCGCCGATCATGATGATGGCTTCGGTCTCAGGGTCGTCGTTGAACATGCGCAGGACATCGAGATGCGAAGTGCCATTCACGGGATCGCCGCCGATGCCGACGCAGGTGCTCTGGCCGTAACCGCGCGTGGTGAGCTGCCAGACGGCTTCGTAGGTGAGCGTGCCGCTGCGCGAGACGACGCCGACGTTGCCGCGCTTGTGGATGTAACCCGGCGCGATGCCGATACGGCAGCCGCCGTGTGATTTTTCGCCGGTGCCAGGTGTGACGAGGCCGGGGCAGTTCGGCCCGATGAGGCGCGTCTTTTTGCCAGCGAGGAAAGCTTTCACTTTCACCATGTCATTCACGGGAATGCCTTCCGTAATTGCGACGGCGAGATCAAGCTGCGCGTCGATGCACTCCATGATGGCGTCGGCAGCGAAGGGCGGAGGAACGAAGATGGCGGAGACGGTCGCGCCGGTTTCGCGGGCGGCTTGTTCGACGGTGTCGAAGATCGGGATGTGGTGCGTGCCGTGATCGAAGAACTGCCCGCCTTTTCCCGGCGTGACGCCAGCGACTAGAAGCGTGCCGTAGTCGAGGGAAAGCCGGGCGTGACGCGAGCCGAAGTCGCCGGTGATGCCTTGAACAAGGAGACGCGTTTGTGGGGTGACGAGGATGGACATGTGGAAGTTTGGTAAATCAGTGCGTGTGGCGCTTGTGAATCATGATCTTGTTGCCGTCGGGATCGCAAACCATGCCGAAGCGGCAGACGGGCGACTCCATCGGCTCCATGAAAATCGTCACACCATTCGCTTTCAGATGCGCGATCGACGCATCGACATCATCGACCTCCAGCGCGACGCACGTGCCCTGCGAAGAAGGCTGCCATTGCTCGCCGTAGCTCCCAATTCCGAGCGTCGCACTGCCAATCTCATATTCGATCCACATCCCGCCCGCGGATTCCATCGTCGGCTTGAGTCCGAGCACGTTTTCGTAAAAAGCGCGGGCGCGGGCCATGTCGGTGACGGGGATGCCGGTGAAGGCGATTTCGGAGATTTTCATTTTGCAGCTATTATTGAGGAGGTTGGAGTTTTGCGTCGAGCACACAGCGCAACTGAACCGCCGTTCGCAAGTCATGAGGCCGACCGATGGCTATTTTCGCTTCGATCAAACTCGGAATGTCGAGGACGCGAAAGTTTCCGAACGAAGTTGCCGTGATTTCACTGCGGGCGAGCGTCCGGGCATAGTCGCCGATTCCAAGAACTTCGCTCAGGCAATCAATTACGCCTTCGTCGGTCTTGAGATAAAGGTTCCGCCAGCGCTCGCATTGTCCGGGTAGCAATTCCAGCGGAGCGACGTGGAGCGTGAGGCGGTGATGCGGGTGAATTTCGGCGAGCGCCGCCTGAAGCTTGAGGAGATTCTCCTCGGTAAAAGGGATGCAAACGTCCAGGTCGCGCGTCACATCGACGCCGCCGTGGATCACTGCCGCATAGCCGCCGATCACGACAAACTCGACCTGATCCGCGAGGAGTCGTCGGAGAATTTTCTCAAACTGCGACATGAGGGTTCAGCTTCGCAGCCCGCAGCATTTCAGCGAAAGCGAGCGCGTCGGCATGTTCGCAAATTCGCTCGTCAGGCGTCTTGCAAATGCTGTCGTAAAGCATCGGCAAATCCAGGCCCATCGCCTCGGCTTCCCGCCACGCCGCCGTATCAGAAACGGGCAGCACGAGCGGTTCATCCAGCGGCATGCCGTGCGATGAAGTGATCGTAAACATCGACGCGAAACTACGCCGCCTTCACCGCCGCGACAATCTTCTCCGCCGCGTCCGCGATGTCGCTGCCGTTGATCACCGCGAGGCCGCTTTCCGCCAGCGTCTTCTTCCCGGCTTCCACGTTGTTGCCTTCTAGGCGGACGACGAGCGGGATGTGGAGTTGCGTTTCTTTCGCGGCGGCGACGATGCCGTTCGCGATTACATCGCAATCCATGATGCCGCCAAAGATGTTCACGAGGATGCCTTCCACGTTCGGGTCGCTGAGGATGATCTTAAACGCGCTCGTCACCTGCTCCTTCGTCGCGCCGCCGCCGACATCGAGGAAGTTCGCGGGCCTGCCGCCGCAGTGCTGGATGATGTCCATCGTCGCCATCGCGAGGCCCGCGCCGTTCACGAGGCAGGCGATGTTTCCGTCGAGGCCGATGTAGTTCAGGTTGAACTCGGACGCGGCGACTTCGCGCGGGTCTTCCTCCGATTTGTCGCGCAGCGCCACGATGGTGGGCTGACGGAAAAGCGCGTTGTCATCGAAGTTAAATTTTGCATCGAGCGCGAGGAGTTGACCGTCTGGCGTGACGACGAGCGGGTTCACTTCGATCTGCGAACAGTCGCGCGCCATGAAGAGCTTAAACATCGCGCTGAAGAGCTTCCCGGCTTGGCCCATCAGCTTGCCAGTAAGGCCGAGCGCGGCGGCGAGCTTCCGCGTCTGGTAGGCTTGCATGCCGAGCGTCGGGTGGATCGTTTCGGTGAAAATAAGCTCCGGCGTTTTCTCGGAAACCGCCTCGATGTCCATGCCACCTTCCGTGCTCGCGATGATGATCGGCGCACAAGTCGCCCGATCCAGCACGATCGCAAAATACAACTCCCGCGTGATGTCCACCGCTTCCGCCACGAGCACCTTGCTCACGAGTTTCCCCTCCGGCCCGGTCTGATGCGTCACGAGCGTCTGCCCGAGCATCTGCGCCGCAAAATCGCGCGCCTTCTCCGGCGTATCGCAGATATGGACGCCACCTTTGAACCCATTCTTAAACGTCCCCTTGCCGCGCCCGCCCGCGTGGATCTGCGCCTTCACCGCGATCTGCGTCGTGCCCAGTCCGCGCGCGATCTCATACGCCTCCTCCGCCGTGGAGGCGACTTTGCCTTTCGAGGTCGCGACGCCGAATTGCTCGAAGAGTTCGCGGGCCTGGTATTCGTGGATGTTCATGTTGGGAAAGTGGAAAGCTGATTGGAAGGTGCGCCGCGTGAAAGAATTCGAGCGGCGCGCAGTGGCTGCGCGCCGCTCAGAAATCTACCAGCGCCGGGCGCTTAGTTGCCCGAGCCGACGTATTGCGCCGAGTAAGTCTCGAACTTCGCGTTCTGACCCACAGACGGCGTTTTCTCCACGTCGTAAACGGTGTTACCCACGATCGACTCCGACTTCGTATCCCAGATCATGACGGCCTTCTTCGCTTTCGGCGAAGTCTTCTCGTTCCGCTCCGTATCGACCGCGATGTAACGCACGCGCTTCTTCTTCAGCGTCGCCTTTTTCGTGGAAGACATGCGTCCGTAGTAAACGCGCGCGCGCTGCTCCGCGAGCCGGCGCTGACGCTCCGTGGCCTGGTGTTTCGCGATGACAAAAGCCGTGACCGCCGCGATGGCTCCTGCCGCTGCACCGATGGCGATCGATTCACCTGTGCTGGCTCCGGCAGCGCGCGCGATCGAGCCCGCAGCGACGCCGGTGATGCCGCCAAACATGGCCGCGTTTTCGCCAGGAGTGAGATTTTCGCAACCGGTCGCAAAGATGGCGGCGGTGGCGGAGAGAGTAGCAATGGAGGTCGAGAGCCGGTTCATGCGCGTGTTTGTAAGGAGCACTTATGCGCGGTGCAAGCGCTGAAAGTTTGAAACTTCCGCCTGACCCCGCGAGAGCATCAAAGCCCGGTCGTGGTCATCACAAGCGGGCCTCCGCGGCATCGAGCGCGATTTGCGTTTGCAGCGCCTTGAGCGATGGAAATTTTTTCTCCGCGCGCAGGAACCGGCGAAAAATAATTTCGAGATCGCGACCGTAAAGATCACCGTCGAAATCGAACACGTGGACTTCCAGCACGCGCTCGCCGCCGGCCTCCGCCACCGTCGGGCGCACGCCGATATTGGCCACGCCACGCCGGGGCGCATCACCATTGCGCAGCACCTCCACCGCATACACGCCATTCGGCGGAAACTGCTCGTTGTGCGCGCTGATATTTGCCGTCGGAAAGCCGATCGTCCGCCCGAGCCGCCGTCCCTCCACGACCGTGCCGAGAATGGTGTAATCGCGTCCCAGCAGCCGTGCCGCCTCCGCGAGATCGCCGCTTTCCACCGCCTGTCGCGTCAGCGTGCTGCTCACGATGCGCCCGCCGATTTCCACCGCCGCCACGCCCACTTCCTCAAAGCCCAGCTCCCCTCCGAGTCGCGCCAGCATTTCCAAATTCCCCGCGCGCCCTTTCCCAAACGACCACTGATGCCCCACACAAATCTCCCGCAACGGATTCCCGGCGGCCGCGAGCTGGCGGATGAACTCCTCCGGCGGCGTCGCCGCGAACGCGAGATCGAACGGAATCACCAAGATGTGCTCCACCCCGAGCGCGCGGATCAGCCGCAGCTTGTGCGGCGTGGAGGTGAGCAAACGCGGCGCTCGCTCCGGCCTCAGCACCCGCACCGGATGCGGGTCAAAAGTCACGACCACCGTGCTCCCGCCCGCCGCCCGCGCATCCGCCAGCGCCCGCTCGATCACCGCCCGATGCCCGAGATGCACCCCATCAAAGACCCCGATCGCGAGAAACACCGGCCCTGGCACGCGGGCGAGTTCGGAAATGGAGCGGAGCGGTGACAAGGAGAGCACGAAAGAGACCCATCATGCCGAATGTTCGGCGCGGCGGCTACCAATTTGCTCACCAGCCGCCATCCGGGGAGACGCTGGAAGCAGAGTGGTCCGACGGCGCGCGCATTCGGCTCCGTAAATCCAATTCGCACCCGCGGTAAAAGCGGGGTCGCGAACGCATCCAGCGGACTCTTTTCCAAAAGACGGAACCGCCCCGATAGGAAAGCAGAAAGGCGCCACTGTCCCTCGCGCCGCGACCGGGACGCCTCCCATTTTTTTTCAGACGATCCGGCGTTTCCACGAAGCTCCACTGCCAGCGCAAATCTCCAGACCCGGCGGCACGATCCACCGACTGGCTGGCCCACGCGGCTTCCGCCGTTTCCGGCAGGGCGTCCGAGGCACTCATGGCTTCGCAGGGGTGGCCGGTGAGCTGGGAGCGGAGGTGCCGAGCCGGACGCTGATGCCATAGGTCTCGATCTCGTTTTCGTTCCCCGACAGCAGGCTCTTTAGGACGGGCGTGATGCGGGAAAAGATGGCCCGCACGGTATTAGAATTTTCCAGCGTCTGCCCCACCGCGATGCCGAGCCGGTTCATCACCGACGTGCTCAGAGCATCCGTGTAATCCGTCAAAACCGAGAGCGTCGCCAGATCCCGCGCGAGCTGCGGGTAAAGGGTGCGCAGCGGTGCCAGGAGATTAGTCGGGATCAGATTCGTCCCCGGCGGCGGCACCGGCGGAGTCGGCGGCGTGAGCGGGGCGATGGTGATGTTCACGCCAAACCGGTTGGCAAGGTCTTGCACCACCGCATTGGGCGTGGGAACCGCGGGAGCCACGCCATCGTTGCGCGTGAGCATCGTCGCCGCGGCCTGCGTCAATTGCTGCATGTTTTCGGGAACAGTGAGTCGGATTGTTTTTCTAGCCATACCCTCCTGCCTAGCCAAAACCGTACCACCGCCCCAGTGACAAGGAGTCAGGCCCCGCACCCCCGGAGCAAGCCTCCACGCGTGCGGTGTGACGATTCTAGCGCAAGGAGGCTGGCACCACCTGTCAGGAGGAGCGCTCCTCCCGCCGGGAAGGAAATTCCTCCCGTTAAGAGTCAGCCTCCGAACGATCGGAGCAGGGAGCATAAGCAGCCTGGTCTCCTTCGCCGCAGCGACTTTTTGCGTCTCGTTTCCCGCCTCGCAAAACTCGGGCACGAGGGTGGGTGGTCTGTTTCGCCTCTGGCGGAGCCTTCAGAGGAGCGTCCACGTAAAACGCGAAAAACAGGTAGTGGCTCAGCGTGCTGGCGTGACCCGCGCCGCGGGTCGCAGAGAAGCCATGCGTCCTTTCCCACACCCGTGAAGCAGCCCCCGCTCCGCGCACCGCTTGCCCCTTGCCAGCACCAAGTCCCTTCTGGATGATCGGAGGCATGAGTGGGGATAATCAGATGTTAGGCGCTTTCTCGCGTCCCGGCTATACGAACTCTTTTCAACATGAAGCACCGATTTGCAGCGCTAGTCATTGTCAGCCTCCCGGCAGCATGGTTCGTCGGCCTCACCGACGTGCATACCCTTAAGAAGCTAGACTCCATGACGGCGTCGGAGTACGTCGAGCGCGCGAGACATATCCATCAGGGCTCGTTTTTTCTTCACTTCCTGACCATCGCTTTCTTCGGAGGTTTGTTCCTCCTGAGTATCGAGCTTGTCGCTTATGCCATTTGCCGTGTCTCCCAAAGACCAACGACCGGAACCGCCTGACCCTGCGCGGCCGCGAACCGCTCGCGGCGTGGCTACGCCCCGCGCATCCGGGAGACGGTGGGAAGGCTGAGGATCTTCGCTTCCACATCTCGCGGGTCGCCGTTTTTGATCTGATCGACGGTGACGGAGTGCTCCAGCGTGAAGCGGCCGCTCTTGGTGCGGCGCAGGGTTTTCAGGTGCGCGCCGCAGCCGAGGTCGTTGCCGATATCGAAGGCGTAGGTGCGGACGTAGAAGCCTTTGCTGCACACGACGCGGAAGTCGATCTCGGGCGAGCGGACGGCCTGAATTTCGTGCGCATAGACATGCACGAAGCGGGGCTCGCGCTCGACGACTTTGCCCTGGCGGGCGAGTTTGTAGAGCGGCACGCCGCCCTGTTTGATCGCGGAAACCATGGGCGGCATCTGGTAGAAGTCGCCCTGGTATTTGCCGAAGGCGGCGTCGATCTGCTCGCGGGAAAGGTCGGGGACTTCACGCGTCTCGGTGATCTTGCCATCGGCGTCCTGCGAGTCGGTCATGATGCCGAGGCGCATGGTGCCGACGTATTCCTTGTCCTCGCTCATGAGGAGGTCCTGGATCTTCGTGCCGCGTCCGAGCACGATGATGAGGAGGCCGGTGGCGAGCGGATCGAGCGTGCCACAGTGGCCGACCTTCTTGGTGCGAAGCTGCCGGCGCACGATGGCGACCACGTCATGCGAGGTCATGCCTGGGGCTTTATCTACGAGGAGGACGCCGTCGAGGGTGTCGGGTGTCATGTGTGAGGTGGGTAGTTAGGAGTAGGAAGTGATAAGTAAGCAGTGGTCAGTAAGAAGTGCGGAGTCGGAGGGCTGACTACTGACTACTTCTGACTTCTTACTACGCGGAAAACTCCCCGGCGATGGCCGCGAGGACGCGCGCTTCGACTTCGGCGAGCGGGCCGGAGATGCGTGCCCCGGCGGCGAGCTTGTGGCCGCCTCCGCCGAAGGATGCGCAGATTTTGCTGACGTCGATCTTCGGATCTTTGGAGCGCAGACTGATGCGGACTTTACCCTCGGGAAGCTCTTCGATGAAGGCGGCGACGACGACGCCCTCGATGGCGCGGATGGTGTCGATGAGGCCTTCGTTGTCCTCCGGCAAAACGCCGAGCGCGGTGCTCGTGGCCTGCGTGAGGGTGAAGCTGGCCACGCGATCGTTCGACGTGAGCTTCAGGACGTTGAGCAGCGCGCGGAGCAGTTCGAGCCGGCGGCGCGGATAGCTCTCGTACATCTTTTGCGAAAGCGCGCCGACGTTCACTCCGCTGCGGATCAGCTCCGCGCCGATCTCGTAGGTACGCGCGGTCGTGGAGGGATACTGGAAGGAGCCGGTGTCGGTGCTGATCGCGACGAAAAGGTTGTCCGCCATCTCGTAGGTGAAGGGCAGGTCGTTTCCACGGAAGAGCTCGAAAAGAATCTGTCCGGTCGCAGGCGCGGCGGCGTCGATGTGAGCGAGGTCGCCGTAGTGATCGTTCGTGAAATGGTGGTCGATGTTGATCCACTGCTTCACTTTTCCCACGGCGGGGAAGCAGGTGCCGACGCGATTCCAAACGGCGGTGTCGAGCGCGATGGCGATGTCGAAATCCTGCGGCTCGGCGGGAGGCTGTTGGATGAGGTCCGCCCCGGGAAGATAGCGGAATTTCTCCAGCATCCCGTCTTCATTCCACGCGGTGACATCCTTGCCGAGTTGCTTCAGGCAAAGCGCCATCGCCAGCGTGCAGCCGAGCGCGTCGCCATCGGGGCGGACATGGCTCATCACAACGAAGCGCTGATTCGCGCGCAGCACGTCTGCGATTTCCGGGAGCTCGCAGTTACTTTTCATCTTCGACTGATGGCGGTAGTTCCGAGGTCTTGAGTTCGCTGAGGATATTAAGCACGCGATCGCCGCGCTCGGCGGCTTCATCGAGCTTGAAATGCAGATGCGGCGTGAACTTGAGCACGACGCGTTTTGCCAGCCCGGCCTGCAACTGCACGCGCGCGGTATGCAGCACGTTCATCGAGGCGTGCCGATCTTCGTCCGCACCGATGATGCTGATGTAAACGTGGGCGTGTTTCAGGTCGGGCGTGATGTCCACTTCCTGCACGGTGACTAGCTGCGAAGGGAACTGGCATTCGCGCTGGATGAGTTCGCCGAGTTCGCGCTTGATAAGCTCGTTGACCCGCTGGAGGCGATGTTTCATGAGAGATGGAAAGGTGAAGGCTGAGAGGCGAGTGACTTCGCGAGTCGGGTTGGAGACGGTGACGCGTGCTGCGCCACTCAACTCGCCAACCCGCCACTCTCAACTATTTACTCAGAGCTTCTGAGGAACTTTGTCGAGTTGGTAACACTCGATGACGTCGCCCGGTTCATACTCCGAGAAGTCGCCGAGCTTGATGCCGCACTCGAGGCCCGTGCGCACTTCTTTCACGTCGTCGGTAAAGCGGCGCAGCGTGGTGATCGGCCCGTCGTAGATCGGCGTCTTGCCGCGCATGATGCGGGCGCGTCCCGTGCGCACGATGCGTCCGTCGGAGACGTGGCAACCCGCCACGATGCCCTTGGACAGCTCGAATACTTTGCGGATTTCCGCATGGCCGATTGTCGTCTCGCGGCTCTCTGGCTCCAGCATGCCGGCCATCGCTTCCTTCATCTGATCGACTAGTTCGTAAATGATCGAGTAGAGCTTGATTTCGACGCCTTCGCGCTTGGCGGCAGACGCTGCGGAGTTTTCCGTTTTGATGCTAAAGCCGACGATGACCGCGTTCGACGCAGTCGCCAAAAGGACATCGCTTTCCGTGATCGGGCCGACAGCGGAGTGGACAAAGGCGAGATCGATTTTCTTGCTGTCGATCTGCTTCAGCGAAGTCGTCAGCGCTTCGAGCGAACCCTGCACGTCGCACTTCAAGACGAGGTTCAAGACTGGCTTGTGGCCGGCATTGATTGTGTCGAGAAGGTTGTCGAGCGTCGCGCGCTGAGGCGTTGCCAGCTTTTGCATCCGCAGTTTGTCGAGGCGCTCCTGGCTGAGCGCCTTCGCGGCGCGTTCGCTTTCCATCACGACGAACTCATCACCTGCATTTGGCAGCCCGGCGAAACCGAGGATTTTCACCGGAGTCGAAGGCCCGGCCTGCTTCATCGGTTTCCCAAAATCATCGATCAGCGACTTCACTTTACCGTCGAAATTTCCGCAGATGAAAGCGTCGCCGAGATTCAGCGTGCCCGTGCGAACGATGACGGTCGCCGTGGGTCCGCGGCCTTGTTCGAGCTGCGCTTCGATCACGGTGCCGCGGGCATCGAGACGCGAGTTCACCTTTAGCTCCGCGATTTCTGCGACGAGCAAGATGCTTTCGAGAAGCTGCTCCACGCCCTGTCCTTTGATGGCGGAAACCGGGCAGCAAATCGTGTCGCCGCCCCAGTCTTCCGGGACGAGGCCCTTCTCCTGAAGCTGCCCTTTCACCTTGTCCACATTGGCCCCCGGCGCGTCCATTTTCGTGATGGCCACGATGATCTGCACCTTCGCCGCCTTGGCGTGATTCAGCGCCTCGATCGTCTGCGGCATGATGCCGTCATCCGCCGCCACGACGAGCACCACGATATCCGTGACGGTCGCGCCACGCGCCCGCATCGCCGTGAAGGCGGCATGTCCGGGCGTATCGAGAAAAGTGATGCGCTGATTCTTATAAGGCACCGAATAAGCACCGATGTGCTGCGTGATCCCGCCCGCCTCGCCAGCCGCGACGCGCGCTTTGCGGATCGTGTCCATCAGCGTCGTCTTTCCATGATCGACGTGACCCATGAAAGTGACGATCGGCGCGCGCGTTTCCAGTTCCGCTTTTTTCTCGGGAACTTTCTGCGGCTCGGGCTCTTTCGGCTTCTCAATGACCGGGTGAAGCTGCTTCGCCTTGTCGCGCTTTTCTTTTTCGAAAGTGAAGCCGTGTTTGATGCAAACCTTGGCTGCGATGTCCGGCTCGATCGATTGATTGATGGACGCGAAAATATTCAGCTCCATCAGGTCGCCGATGAGCTGGAAGGGCTTCACATTCAGCGCCGTCGCCAGCTCACGCACGACGATCGGAGGCTTGATGTGGATGACTTTCTCATCCGTCTTTTCCTCTACGATAGGAGCGACTGGCTCCGCCTCATCGACAGGCGAGGGGACCGCTGCCGGCGGCTCTTCCGGTGCCTTCGGCGCGGGCTCGGGATCGACGAGCATGGAGATGCGCGGGAGCGCGGCAAAAGGCGTGTGCGCCAGAGCTCCGGGGGCGCGGCGCTCCTTCTTCGGCTTTTCGTCGATGAGCGAGAGCGTCTCCTTTACGACGACCGGCTTCGGAGGTGCCGGCGGTGCGGTTTCCTCCGCAGCTTTCGCTTTAGGATTTCTGGAAGTGGTGTTGCGGAGCGCAGAAGCGGGTTTTCCCGGAACAGGCGCTTTGCCCCCGGCTGGCTTCTTTGCGGTCGTTTTGCTGGTCGTCTTGGTGGCCATTAAAGTGATCCCGATTAGGTGCGTTCATGGGATTCACCTTACTGGGTGGAAACCATGTTTTTTTCGTGTTCCAGAGCCCTAGCTTGAATCGCGGTGGCGGTTTCAAGATCGACTCCGGTGAGGTTTGCGATGTCCTGCGGCTCGCATCCGCTGGCGACCACCTCCACGCTGGTCATGCCGGCGTTGACGAGTTGGTTTGCCTGTTCTTCCGATATTTTCAAAGCCAGCGCCATCGTGCTGGCGACGGTGTGTTTCTTGGACGTGAAGACTTCCTTTGCGGACTCGTCCTTCTCGATGTTGATGTCCATCCCGCAGAGGCGCGAGGTGAGCCGCGCATTCTGCCCGCGCTTCCCGATGGCGAGCGAAAGCTGGTCCTCATCGACTTTGATCAGGATGGAATTTTTGTCTCCTGTCAAAAGCGTGACGCTCTTGATCTTGGCGGGTTTGAGCGCCTCAGTCGCGAGTTCCTTCACGTCCGAACTCCAGCGGATGATGTCCACTTTTTCGTTGTTCAGCTCGCGGACGATATTCTTCACCCGCGCTCCACGCATGCCGACGCAAGCGCCGACGGGATCGACTTTATCATTCGCGCTATGGACCGCGATCTTCGTCCGATAGCCGGCTTCCCGGGCGATGCCTTTGATATCCACGGTGTGATCCGCGATTTCGCTGACTTCCATTTCAAACAAACGCCGCACGAAATTCGGATGACTCCGCGAAAGAATGATCTCCGGCCCGCGCATCCCATTTTCCACCGCGACGACATAAGCGCGGATGCGGTCGCCGACGTTGTAGTCCTCCGTCTGGACGCGTTCCTTGGAAGGCATGGTTGCCTCAAATTTTCCAAGATCCACGATCACATCCGAGCGCTCAAACCGGCGCACCGTCCCGTTTACGATTTCTCCCGCACGGTCTTTGAACTCCTCGTAAATCAACCGCTTTTCCTCTTCACGAATCCGCTGCATGATCGCCTGCTTTGCCGTCTGCGCAGCGATGCGGCCAAAGTTTTTCGGCGTCACTTCCACGTCGATCTCATCACCAGGCTTCACGTCGGGTTTGATTTTTTGAGCCGCGCTGAGACTGATTTCGTCGTGCTTGTTCGTCACCTTTTCCGCGACAATCAATTTCGCAATCGCCCGGATTGCCCCCGTCTTGGAATCGATATCGATGCGAAGATCACGCGCCTGATCGACAGCCTTTTTCGAGGCCGAAAGCAAGGCATTCTGGACCGCCTCGAACAGGACAGATCGCTTGATGCCGCGATCGCGTTCGAGGTTGTCCATGATGGCAATTAGTTCGCTGTTCATATGGTGAGTGCGCAGTCTCAGGGGACAAAAAAAAGTGGCCGGTGGAGCCACTTTCTTCGGCTTGAGAATTTCCCGACTATATGGACGGGTCGGAGCACCGTCAAGGTCTGAAACAAAGCGGACAGGGAAGGGGAAGTGTGATTTATGATCGAAACGCGCCCCCGCTGCGCCGCGCGGTTTTTTCCCGTACACACGAAGATCATCACCAACTCCATCAAGAGGTCTGCGCTTTCGTGAAAGCCGTGCCCCATTGCGTCGATTTCAAATCGTCTGCGTGATTTTCGCCCAATCGCTTCAGGCACGCCTTCGCTTCTGCTCAGTGACTGGTGTCAAAAGTTGGTTCGGCCCGCGAAACACGCTAAAAAACGCGAAAAGAAATGCCCCACTCTTTCTTTTTTTGCGTCTTTTAGCGTGTTTCGCGGGCCGTACTTCAGTCGTTGCGGATTTTTTTACCCAGCCCCTCAAAACGAATAAAGCGGCGGTGAGTAACCGCCGCTTCATTCAAAGGACTAACTAAGACTGGGTTGAACTAATCTGCCGCGGGTGGCGGAGTAGGCTTGGTGTTGGCCTTCTTGAAAGCTTCGCCCAATTGCGCGGCGATCGGCTTGAGGCCCGGGTTATCTTGAGCCCCGGATTTCACATAGCTATAGAGCTTGGCGGCGGCATTCACGGTATCGCTGCCAAAGGCCATCGTTGTATCGTCGATATCGGAAAAGAGCTGCTCGATCACCGTGCGCACTTCCACGAGCGAGGCCACCAGCTCCGCATTGGCAGCAAAGGTCGCGCGATCAAAGCTCGGCGGCAGGACGGCCTGCACTAGCGTATTATCTGCGGCGCTCACGGCATTGCTCACGAAAGCCGCGCGCTTGTCGCTCATTTTGAAAAGCCCCCGCCGGTCGTCGCTGGTGAGCACCCGTGGCGCCGGTAGCTTCGCGCGGATGGTCGTGATGGCGGCATTGATGTCCGCGAGGGCGATGCCCGGAGCGGCGGCCGTGGCAGCAACTCTTGCGGGAGCGGATTTGATGGAGGCAAACGGCTGGGCGCGGTTTGCCTTGAGTTTAACAGCGTACTTCTTAGTCGGAGTTTTCATTGCAGAGCTGCTGAATGCAGCATCCATGCCACTATCCGCGCCACCGTGAAGTAAGCTCCGCCATCGATGCTTCGGGCTTCGGCACCGATGTGTAGATGTTCACTTGCGATGCTCCGAGCCTCATCGTCGCAGCCCGGAACTTCGCCGTCGATTCTTGGAGCTTAGTCCCTGACTCCCAAAACATCGGCACCGATGCCTGGAGAATCACAGTCGTTGCTTCGGGCTACACCAACGATGTGCGAAGGTCCGTGGCAGGTGCCCGGAGCATCACCGCGGCGGCCGGGAACTCCTCCCAAGCCCGTCAGGTGAGATCGTTGACCGTCGCGGAAGCGCAGTTCTTCTGCACCGAGGCGATCCCATTATCGCAGGCCGCCGCAGATGAATACATCTCACTGTGCCCGATGACTTGGCCATTCTGCGCTTTCAGCACAAAATCGGCTGATTGGACGTGGACATCTTGCGCTCATAGTTGGCATCGGCCGGCCCATTGGCGCGCACCGAGTCGATCCCGGCCAGAGCCGACGCCTTCGCCACGTATGCTTCGCTGAGAGAATGATTTCTCCATTGCCAGCCTTGAGGTTGAAGCGGAATTGCCCGCCGTTGTCTTTCTTCAGTTCGTAGCTCATCGTTTTGCAGGTTTTAGTGGTTCTCTGGAAATTCGACTGCCCGCGTCGAAAAGTCGATTCAGATTATCGTCTTACGTGCGGTAATCGTCGGTGCCAACCCCCCAAAAAAATCTCGTTCCTAAAGCTGACCCCGCTCCCGCTTAGAGCCTGTCATGCACTTTGAGGCCGGCGGGATTATGGTATTTATAGCTGTACATTTTGAGACATTTGATGTGGAACCATTGGGATGGCGAACCGAAAAGCGTATCCGAGCGATGTCAGTGATGAAGAATGGGAGTT
>JBBRPM010000027.1:0-54296 GCA_038228115.1 Chthoniobacterales bacterium | reverse complement strand
TTTGGCTGGGCCGCACGCTTCCGGCGTCTCGCCCGCGACTATGAGCGTCTGGCGACAACTCTCTCCGGTCTTCACTGGCTAGCTTTCGCCGGTCTCATGCTCAATACCCTCTTCCGCCATTGTGCATGACAGGCTCTAGACATTTCCAGGTATATCCACCGCCACGCCATAGGGTGCATTAAACCGCGCGGCGCTGCCGATGCCATCGGCGCTCCCGGTGCTACCGGCTAACCCGGCAAGAGTACTGACTACCCCGGCGGGAGTGATCTTGCGGATAGTGTGATTGAGGAAATCCGCCACGTAGGCATTCCCAGCGCTGTCCACCGCAACCGCGGAGGGCTGCTTGAACCGTGCCGCGCTGCCAGTGCCATCGGCGCTGCCAGAGCTACCGGCCAACCCGGCTAGAGTACTGACCACCCCAGCAGAAGTGACTATACGGATGACGTGGTTATTGCTGTCCGCAACATATAGAGTCCCGGAGCTGTCAATCGCCAGGCTTTGAGGAAAGTTAAACCGCGCGTCACTCCCTGTGTCATCGAAACTGCCGGTACTGCCGGCCATCCCGGCTAGCGTAATGACTAACCCGGCCGGCGTGACTCGGCGGATGGTGCTGTTGTAGGTATCCGCCACATAGACATTTCCCGCGTTGTCGACGACCACACCGGCCGGGTCACGAAATCGCGCGGCGCCGCCTGCGTCATCAGCGCTGCCAAAGCTCCCGGCCAAACCAGCAAGAGTACGCACCACCCCGGCAGGAGTGATCTTGCGAATGATGTGGTTACTCTGATCCGCCACGCTGACATTCCCACCGCTGTCCACGGCCACACTCAGGGGTAAAGAAAACCGCGCGTCGCTGCCGGTGCCGTTAGCGCTGCCGGAGCTGCCGGCCAAACCGGCCAGAGTGCTAACCACCCCAAGAGAAGTGATTTTGCGAATGGTTTGGTTGAGGGCATCCGCCACGTAAACATTCGCGGCACTGTCCACCGTTACGCCGTATGGATTTCTAAATCGCGCAGCGTTGCCTGGGCCATCGGTGCTGCCCGAGCTGCCGGCCAAACCGGCCAGGGTGCTGACCGCGCCAGCGGGAGTGACTTTGCGGATGGTGCTGTTGTAGGTATCCCCTACGTAAACATTCGCGGCGGCGTCCACCGCCACGCCGATGGGATAATATAATCGCGCGGCGCTGCCTGTGCCATCGGCGCTGCCAAAGCTACCAGCCAGACCGACCAGAGTAGTGACCATCCCCGCAGGGGTGATTTTGCGAATGGTATGGTTATCCCGATCCGCCACGTAAACATTCCCGGCATTGTCCACCGCCACGCCGAAGGGTTGATTAAACCGCGCGCTGCTGCCTAGGCCATCGGCGCTGCCTTGGCTGCCGGCTAACCCGGCCAGAGTGCTGACTACCCCAGCAGGGGTGATTTTGCGAATGGTTTGGTTACTTACATCCGCCACATACACATTTCCCGCGCTGTCCACAGCCACAGCGGCGGGATAAGCAAAACGCGCGGCGCTGCCTGTGCCATCGGTGCTGCCGATGCTGCCAGCCAACCCGGCCAGAGTACTGACCGCTTGAGCAGGAGTTATTTTGCGAATCGTGCGGTTGTAGGCATCCGCCACGTAAACGTTGCCGGCGCTGTCCACCGCTACCCCATTGGGATTATAAAACCGCGCGGCATTGCCTGGGCCATCGGTGCTGCCCGGGGCGCCTGCCACTCCCGCAAGAGTGCCGAAGTAGTATGGAGTGTAGATCGATTGCGCCCGCGCCGTAACGGGGGCGAGCAAAGCACAAATGACAAAGAGCGCCGGCAGAAGCAGTTTTTTCATAAAGATATTCAGTGAAGCCTGCGCGGCTTTAATTATACCTATCGCGAAACCCCTAACGAGACGGGCCGAGGGTATCTTGGCGCACTGGCTAGGGTGTAATTGATCGGCGCAGCCAGCCGGTCAAGAAAGGAGTCCAAAGAATCTCAGCGCTGGGGACGTGCTCGCTCTGGATGAATCGGAAAAGCTGCACAAGTTCGTCAACACGCCACTACGCTCAAGACGCGGACAATTTCCTCATCGGCACGCCGCTCGCCCGCTACCTGCGCCTGAAGGTGACGGCGGCTCCGTGATGGCTTTTCCCGCGCGGCGTCAGACCGGTCGGCCGTACTGAAAGTGCATCGGGTCGCGTTTGGAAAAATTGCCGCCCCAGTAGAAGCCCCATTTTTCAAACACCGGACGCAACTCGACGACGCTCCCGTTTTCGCCTTTGGCCGCGCCCTCGCTGCCCCAGGGATTCCACTCGTCGTTGATGTCGAAGGCGACGCCCCAACTGTGCGGGCTGAGCGGGCGGCTGGGATTTCGCGCGATGTGGCGCGGGACGAAGCCGCCGGACCAGAAGAGCAGTTTTTCGCGCAGCTTCGGCTTCGAGGCGATCTCGGCGAAGGCTCCGGAGAAGGCGTCGGCGATGGAGCGGTGCAGGCGCACTTTGCCACCGAATTTTCCGCCGTCGCTCGCGAGACCTTTCAGCACGGGCACGTCGATCGTCACGATGTTATCGCTTTCCCATGTGGACAGAATCTGGATCGCGCCATCGCGAAGTGTGCGGTAGTCGAACTTTCCGAAGTAGCGATTGAGTTCCGGCACGTCGAACCAGCGCGGGGCGTCGGCGGATGCGGGCGAAACGGTGGGCGAGGAACCGGTGAGGCCGGCGGGCGTGGGGATGACGACGTTGACGAGATCGTCGGTGTTCAGTTCGAGAAAACGTGCGAGGCCGGGCGACAGGTCGGCGACGCGTCCGGTGCGTTCGTTTGGGCCCCAATCCACGGCACGCGCTTGTGCCGAGCGGCCATTGGTCGGGTCTTGCACGGTGATTTGCGCGGTGCGCAGAAAGGCTTTGGGCGTGAGCGAGTAGTCCCAGCGGCAGGCGATGTAAAACTTCGCGGGATTCAAACGGCGGCCCCAACCGCGCGCGTGGGCGGCGGATTCGGAGAGAAAAAAATCAGCGGGATAATCGTCGGCCTGGCTTTGTTTTTCCACGAGCGCGAGGTCTTCGGTCGGCGTCATGCCGGTGTCATCCGGTCCGCCGAAAGTGGACATGCGGCCATTCAAAACGATGTGGTTGGCACCGAGCGGCACGCCGCCTTTTCGCGCCGCGATCAGCGGCACGGGATCGCCCTCGATGAAGACATCGGCGTAGCAGATGAACGAGTAACCTTGGTCGGAGAGCTTCTCGAAAAGTTCGTTGATCTCGTCCTCGCTCGCGTTCGCTTTCGCGCGGAAAAGCTCCACGTCGCCGACGAGTTCCTCGGTGCGTTCGCTGAAGGTGAGCACGTTCATCTCCTCGCCTGCGACGGTGCCTTTGCTGATGGAAATCAGCTCGTAACCACCCGCTTCATTCCGCGCGATGCCGGCGTCGAGATCAGCCAGGGAGCTGCTTTTCGGGGCGCTCTTGAGTTTGGTGTTCATGGGCGATTACAGCGGTTCGACTTTGCTTTTATCGATCACGACGGGCGCTCCCGTTTTGGGAATCGGCGTATCGGTGTGCGGTTTCACATCCATCGATTCGACCGGGTCAGCGATCACCGGTGGCGGCGTTTTCCGCGGCCCTTTTTGCGCGGCGCGGAAAGTGGTGCGCGGCGGTGACGGCGGCTCTGAGATAGTTCCGGCGTCGATCTGAAACGAGACGGGCGGGGCCTTTTCCGGTCGCGACACTTTTCCGCCCTCGGCGCGGATCGTTTGCACGGCAGTGTCGTTTGAGATGGCTTGGAGCGCGCCGACCATCGTGCCCCGATTGTAGTAATCGAGCACGTCGAGGATCGCGAGGCTCGCCGGGTAGCTGCTGACTCCGCGGGAGAGATTTTTCACGATCTCGTTCAGCTTTTCCTCACGCAGCGCGCGCATCTTCGCCATCAGCACGGGTGCGGTGTGGTTCAGGTAAAAGTTCTTCTCCACCGTGGCTCGCGAAAAACCGAGACCGCCCGCGATCGCTGCCAGCATCTTGGTTTGCGCGCCGGGCGTGATCAGCGTCGAGGCCGCGTTCAGGCCAAACATCGACATGTCCACGAAGCTGTCGCGCGTCGCTTTCCCGAGCATGAGGTCGGCCTCGTAGCGGTTGAAGCGGTAGTCGCACAGGAAGATGAGGCGATAGACGAGATCGTTGCGTTCCTTCCGCGTCGCGATCGTCGTCACGTCGGTCTCGGCGAGATCCTTTTCCCATTTCGCCACCACGCCGGCCGCGAGCGGACTCGGCGGCGCGAAGGGGTTTCCGAGTCGATTGGTTTGATTGATTCCGGCGCATCCGGCGAGAAACGTGATCCCGAAAAGGATGAACAAATGGTGAAGGGCAAAGTTTTTCATCGGAGGAAATGGACATGCGGCAACCCGCGCCAGCGGGCGGATACAAGCAGCCTGCGGAGCGAATGACCATTTCAAATCGCCAGTTCCGGCGGCGCTTTCCCTTGCCGCATCCCGTCGCGCCCCGTAAACGTCCGCGCGAAATGAAGCTGCAACCGGATGACAAAATCGCAGGCGTGCTCGCGCCGCTCTTTGCGCTGCGTGGCGCGCACGATCTCGGCATCGGTGATGTCGGCGCGCTGCGGGAGTTTTTGGAATGGGCGCGCGCGGCGGGGTTTCGGATGGTGCAACTCCTGCCGATCAATGAAACGGGCGGCGACCATTCCCCTTACAACGCGATCTCATCGGTCGCGCTGGAGCCGACGACGATCGAGCTGACGCCGGATGCTTTGCCGGACTTAACTGCGGGCGATCTGGAAGAAATCGGCAGGAGCGTGCAGGCGGCGGCGCTGCGAAATGGGCCGGTGAATTATCCCGCGGTGAAAGCGCTCAAGACGCTGCTGCTGGAGCGGGCGTTCGCGAATTTTGCGAAGGCGGGTGCGCGCACGGCGCGGGCGCGGCGCTTCCAAAAATTCTGCCGCGCGGAAGCAGAGTGGCTCGATGGCTACGCGATTTTCCGCGTGCTGATGGAAGAGAACGACGGCTCCGAGCGCTGGGATTTGTGGCCGGCGGCGCAGCGCGATCCGGTGAAGACGGAGCTTTGGTTGAAAACGTCGCCGGCTGCGAAGCGGCGTGGTTTCGAGGCGCGTTTACGTTTCCGAAAATACGTCCAATGGATCGCGTGGGAGCAGTGGCGCGCCATCCGCGAGGAAGCCGCACGGCAGGGCATCGCGCTTATGGGCGACATCCCGTTTGGCGTTAGTTTTTATTCCGCGGACGTGTGGGCGCAGCCGGAATTGTTCGATCACAAATGGTGCGGCGGCTGTCCGCCCGAGCGGCTTTTGAAGGTCGATGAATTTACTTACAAATGGGGACAGAACTGGGGCATCCCGCTTTACCGCTGGCCGGCGCATCGGAAAAGCGATTACCGCTGGTGGCGTCAGCGCGTCCATAAAGTGCGTGATATTTTTCACCTCTTCCGCATCGACCACATCCTCGGCTGCTACCGCATCTACGGATTTCCGTGGCGGCCGGATCGCAACGCGGAATTCTTGCCGCTGACCGAAGAGCAAGCACAGGAGCTGACTGGCGGCGCGCTGCCGCATTTTGTTCCACATGCGGATGACACGCCCGCGCATTGCATCGCGAATCGCGCGCAAGGCGAGCAATTGCTAGGCGCGCTCGTGGCGGAGTGCGGCCAGTTTCGGCTCATCGGCGAAGATCTCGGCGCGGTGCCCGAATACGTGCGACCCAGTCTGCACGCGCTTGGCATCGCGGGCTTCAAAGTGCCGCAGTGGGAAAATAACGAAGATGGCTCGATGATCGGCGGGGATCACTACGGAGTGCTTTCGCTCGCGACTTACGCCACGCACGATCACCCCACACTTCGCGAAATGTGGGAGATCTGGATGAGTGCGATCGCGCTCGCCGAGGACGGCGGGCCGGATACGTGGCCGGCGCGCGATGCGGCATGGGCGGAGGTGCGGCGTTTCGCGACGTGGTGTGGATTCGAGGTGCTTTGCATCACGCCTTTCACGGAGGAGATTCATGCGAAAATCGTGCGCACCCTTTTCGCGAGCAACTCCTGGATGGCCGTGCTGATGATCACGGACGTGTTTGCCACGACGGAGCGGTTCAACGTTCCGGGCGCGGTAAGCAGCGCGAACTGGAGCGAGCGGCTTTCACTTCCGATCGCGGAGTGGAACGGGGATGCATCGCTCGCGGCGAAAACCGAACTCGTTCGCGGAATCATCGTGGAGACGGGCCGGTCTGCTGCTTCCTCTTCCTCTTCATCTTAATCTCATTCCCAATCCCGCGACGCGCACCGCTTTGGGAGGAAGATGGAGAGGAAGAGGAAGAGGAAGATTTTTCGGAGATGTTAAAGACGTTGCCCGGCGCGAATGTTCGTGTTGAATCTCCGCCCTCACAAAATTCATCCAACTATGAAAACTCCCATCCGTGTCGCCGTCACCGGCGCAGCAGGCCAGATCGGCTACTCACTCCTTTTTCGCATCGCTTCCGGTGCCATGTTCGGTCCCGAGCAACCGGTCGAACTCAGCCTCATCGAAATCGCGCCCGCGCTGCCGACGCTCGGCGGCGTGGTGATGGAACTCGACGACTGCGCGTTTCCGCTGCTGAAAAAAATCACGGCCACGGCTGATCTCGATGAAGGATTTCGCGGCGTGAATTGGGCGCTGCTCGTCGGCAGCGTGCCGCGTAAAGCGGGCATGGAGCGGAAGGATTTGCTCGGGATCAACGGCAAGATTTTTATCGGACAAGGGCAGGCCATCGCGAAAAACGCGGCGTCCGATGTGCGCGTCCTCGTGGTGGGAAATCCGTGCAACACGAACTGTCTCATCGCCATGAACAACGCGAAGAGCGTCCCCGCTGATCGCTGGTTCGCCATGACGCGCCTCGATGAAAACCGCGCCAAGGCGCAGCTCGCGCAAAAGGCCGGCGTGGATGTCACCAGCGTCTCGCATCTCGCTATCTGGGGAAACCACTCCGCGACGCAATATCCCGACTTTCACAATGCCCGCATCGACGGCGCACCGGTCACGGAAGTGATCAAAGACAGCCCGTGGCTCGAAGGCGAATTCATCTCCACCGTGCAGCAGCGCGGTGCTGCGATCATCAAAGCGCGTGGCTCTTCCAGCGCCGCTTCCGCCGCAAATGCCGTCGTCGATACCGTCCGCTCGCTCACCACGCCGACGCATAAGAACGACTGGTACAGCGTCGCCGTCTGCGCCAAAGGCGAATACGGCACCGACGCCGGCCTCATTTCTTCCTTCCCCATCCGCACCATCCCCGGCGGCGGCTACGAAATCGTGAGTGGAGTGAACGTGAACAACTTCAGCCGTGGCAAGATCGACGCCACGCTGAACGAACTGCGCGAGGAAAAATCGATGGTTGCCGAGTTGCTCGGCTAAGAGACCGGCGGCGAACGCGGTATCCACGGCAATGTTCACTCGTTGTTTCGCCGTGATGCTGGGCGGCCTGCTCCTTTTCCACGCGACGGCGCGTGAAAAGGAGAAGGCATCCGTGCCCAGTCCGTCCGCGGTCGCGCAGCCGCCGAAGGTCGGGCAGACGTTCGACGATGTGGAGCTGGACGCGTTTCTCGAAAGGGAAACTCGCCAGCTTTTTTCCAAAAACAAACCGGGCGCGCTCAACCTCGCGGCGCATAAATGGAGCGCGTCGCTTTCGCCTGCGCGCAGCGAAAAAATGTCGTGGCCGGATGTGGCCGCGCGGGCGGAGGCGAGCACGCTGGTGCTCGGCGATATTTATCGAGAGGGGAAGTCGAAGAAGGATGAGTTCAGCGTGGCCGCGGGCGCGTTCGTGATTTCGGAAACGGGCGCGATCGTGACGTGCCTGCACGTGGCGAGCGACAAGGGCACGCGCGGACTTTCGGCGCTGACGCGCGATGGGCGCGTGTTTGCCGTCCGCGAAGTGCTGGCCGCCGATCTCGCGAACGACCTCATCATTCTGCAACTCGATCTGCCTGCGGGCACCACGCTGCCCGCGCTGAGCCTCGCGGCGGCGGCGGCGCCGATGGCTTCGCAGATCGGAGTGATGAGTCATCCCGAGGAGCATTTCTGGATGTGGACGGCGGGCGTCGTGGCGCGGCAGGCGGTCGTGCGGGATCAACAGGGCGAGCACTTTTACACGACGATCACGGCGGACTTTGCGAAGGGATCGAGCGGGTGCCCGGTGATGGATGAAAACGGGAACGCGGTCGGCGTCGTGAACAACACGGAATCGATCTACTACGAGGACGACGGCAAGCGGAAGCAGCTCGATCTGCAAATGGTGGTGCGCAACGTGACGCCGAGCTGGGTCGTGCGAAAACTGGTGACGCCATGATGGGGAAATTTCCACGCTGGGCGGGTCTTTTCGCTGCGTTTGCGCTCACGGCAAATGCGCAGGATTTGGCGGGCGATTTGACGCTGCACCGGCTGCTGATCGAGGGCGAAAACTGGCAACTGGTGGCCGAGGGCATCGGCTTCGCCGACGGGCCTTGCTCGGATGCGGAGGGAAATTTCTATTACTCGGATATGAAGGGGAATGCGGTTTTCAAAATCGCGCTGGATGGGACGAAGACGACGGTGATCGAGGAGCCGGCGAGCGGGCTGAAGTTTGGGCCGGACGGCCGGCTGTATGCGTGTCAGGGGGGAAAAAACGGCTGATCGCGATCGACGTGGCGACGAAGGCGATCGACGTGATCGCGGAGGATGTGCAGCCGAACGATCTCGCGGTGACGCATCGCGGACACGTTTATTTTACGGAGACCGCGAAGCGGCAGTTGGTCTTGGTGGACGTAAAGACGAAGATGAAACGCGTCGTGGATACTGGGCTCGCGGGACCGAACGGGATTACGCTTTCGCCGGATCAAGGCACGCTGGCGGCGAGCGAATATCGCGGGGGAAACGTGTGGGCGTTTCGGATCGAAGCGGATGGCTCGCTAACCGGGCGTGCCCCTTACATGACGATGCGGCGGCCGATTGATTACAAGGGCGAGTTCAAATTCAACGAGGGTCCGCCGCTCAAAAAGGAAGCGGGCGGCGATGGGATGACGAGTGATGAGACGGGGCGCTTTTTTGTGGCGACGACGCTGGGCGTACAGATTTTCGATCCAACGGGAAGACTGTGCGGCGTGGTGCCAGGGCCGCAGGGCAGCGCCGGAATCACGAGCTGCGCGCTCGCCGGACCGGGGCGCGGGTTTCTTTACATCACGGCGAAGGATAAGATTTTCCGGCGGAAGGTGCAGGCGGTCGGCGTGGTGTACGCGCAAGCGCCGAAGTAGATCAAAGCCGTCATTTCGACCGGAGCGTAGCGGAGTGGAGAAACCTCTCACTTCCGTGGGCGGAGGCGGGGCGGAGCTTCTTTCAATTCGCGCTCCGCGCCGCCTTTCCGGCGACGAAAAGTGAGAGGTTTCTCCACTACGCTCCGCCCGCTGGCCCGCCTTCGCTTCGGTCGAAATGACAGGTTTTTTGGAGGGCGGCTAGCCGCCCGTCTTCACTTCCACGATGTCGTGCGGGGCGCTCTCGCGCTGGCCGGCAGGAGTGACGCGGATGTAGCGCGCTTTTTCGCGCATCTCGGGAAGCGTGCGTGCGCCGAGGTAGCCCATGCCGCTTTGCACTCCACCGGCGAGTTGGGTGAGGACTTGATCGAGCGGAGGTGAAACTTCTTTCAGCGCTTCGATGCCTTCGGCGGCGACTTTGCGGACGGTGTCGCGCGTGGCGTGTCCGTAGCGCGCGGCGCTTCCCGCCTGCATGGCGGCGAGGCTGCCCATGCCGCGATACTGTTTGTACAGCTTGCCGTTGATTTCCATGATCGCGCCGGGCGCTTCCGGGCAACCAGCAAGCAGGCCACCGCAGATGACTCCGTGGGCGAGCGTGAGCGCTTTTACGATGTCGCCGGATTTCGTGATGCCACCATCGGCGAGAATGCGCACGCCTTTCGCCTCGGCGGCGCGGCTGGCGACGTAGAGCGCGGTGAGCTGCGGGATGCCGACTCCGGCGACGACGCGCGTGGTGCAGATCGAGCCGGGGCCCTGGCCGACTTTGATGATGTTCGCGCCGCACTCCGCGAGAAATTCGATGCCCGCGCCGCTCGTGATATTTCCGGCAATGATCGGCAGGTCGGGGAACTCGGAACGGATGAGTTTCACGGTGTCGCCCACGCCTTTGCTGAGACCGTGCGCGGTCGAGACGGCGACGACATCGACGCCGCGTTCGACGAGCGCGCCGACGTGCGAAACGATGCGCTCGCGGTCGAGTTCGCCGGTGTTCGAGTTGCGCGTGGCGGTGATGGCCGCGCCGCAGAGCAGGCGAAATTGATCGTCACGCGCGGGCTTTAATTGCGAAGTGCGCTCGGTCAGGATGCGCTCGATGTCGCTGATCGTGAAGAGGCCGCGGAGATGATCTTTCGCATCGACGACGAGCAGTTTGTGGATGCCGATGTGCTCGGTGAAAAAACGGTCCGCGCGCGCGATCGGATCTTTTCCCAAATCCCGCTCAAGGATGGTCTGGACCTGATTGCGCGGCGTCATCGCATCAAGCACGCGGACGCTGGCGTAGCGCGGGCGGACGTTGTGACCGGCGAGCAGGCCCAGCAATTTCCCCTCAGCATCGGCGACGGGAAAGGTGCGGAAGCCGTAGCCTTTTTCGTCGATGAGCGCGAGCACGTCGCCAATCGACTGATCGGGCGAAACCTTGATCGGCTCTTGGATCAGGCCGTGGACGTTGTTCTTGACGCGGCTCACTTCGGAGAGCTGCTGGCGGTCGGGCATGTTGCAGTGGATGAGCCCGAGCCCGCCCGCGAGCGCCATGGCGATGGCCATGCGCGATTCCGTAACCGTGTCCATGTCCGCGCTGACGACCGGCAGGCGCAGGCGCAGACGCGGGTGCAGCTCGGTTTCGAGCACGGCATCGCGCGGCAGAATTTCCGAATACAAAGTGGCGAGCGTGACGTCGTCGTAGGTCAGCGCGGTGCCGGACTGTTCGCGGAAAAAAGCGTCGGCGGCTTTATAGAAGTCCGCATCGATGGGCGAGGAGATGGATGCCATGCGGGAACATGCCCGAACTTTCCGACCGGTGGAAAGCGGGAATTCTCCGGCGTGCGCTCAAATCCGCGAGAGGCGCAGCCGTTCGTTTTTGGCGGCACAACGCGGGCACGAAACCACGGGCGCGCTGGTTTCGTCGGCAAACTCGAAGCCGCACTGCGTGCAGCGCAGGATGTGGCGGAAGGCGGCGCGCTCGCGGCGGCTGCGCGTCCAGCCGTAGAAAAGCCACGCACCGAGCACGGTCGCGAGCAGGAGCGCGAGGTAGATGAGGACGAGGACGGGAAGCGTGACGCGGATCATTTCGACTTCGGATTTTCGCCGAAGGCATCATCGCCCCACGTGATGGTGGCGAGGCCCCACGCGATCGGCTCGTCGGCGTGCTGGAAGTCGAAGTGAGTGAGCTGGGCGGCGGCTTGCGCGTCCATCGCCGCCTCGCCGGAAGATTGCTGCGGGAAAATGAAACGCGTTTCGCCGCGGTCGGTGACGCCGATGAGGAAGGTCGCCGGCTCGATCGGTTTGATGGCGCGCGTTTGAAATGCCCACGCGGAAAATTCAGCCGGCGCTCTGGCCGCGAGCGACCGGGAAAACGTGACACGCGTCGGCACAGGAGGCGGCGGGACGCTGGCGAATTGGGCGGGCTGCGCGACGCTGCGGATGATGGCGAGCGGATCCTTCGCGGGCGGGGAGCGGAGGACGAGGGTCTCTGCGGCGACGGTGCGCGGCTGGGTGCGGACGGTGTCGTAAGTGGCGAAGTATTTTTGCTCGAAGAGATGCGGCGGCACGATGCTGGATGCGGCGGCGACGAGCGCGGGATCCTCGGCTTCGATGCGGCGCAGGAGCGCGCGATTTTCCGGCGTGGTGGGAAGCAGCAGGCTGATTTCCGGCGCGGGCGGCGGGATGGTGACGCGAGGCGGGTAGGCGATTTGGAAAAGGAAAAACGTGGCGGCGTGGACGAGTGCGGAGAGCAGGATGAGGAGGAGAAATTTCGAGCGAAACCGCGCCGGTCGCTCCCACTCGAAGATGAGCGGCGAAGCCTCGGGGCCGGGATTCATCGGCGCTCGGAATCCGTGGCGAGCACGATGGAAAAACCCTGCGCCAACCCGGCATTCATGACCTGCACGAGCGTGTCGTAAGGCGTGGAGCGATCGGCTTTCACGATGAGCGAGCGACCGCGGGCGTGGCTGCCTTCGAGGCGTTTGCCGAGTTCTTCGAGCGTTACTTTTTCATCGCGAAAATAGATCGCAGCCGTGGGTGCGGCGGTGATGCTGACGAGGGGCGCGTCGCTTTGCGGCGTGAGGGTGTAGGAGGAAATCGGGAGCGTGACGGCGAGGCCGCGCTGGAGCATGAAGCGCGAGCTGAGGGCGAAAAAGATGACGACGAGGAAGCAGACATTCACCATGGGGATGACGCTGATGAGGGCCGGGTTGAACCGGATGTTGCGCGTGAGTTTCACTACGGCGAGAGGGGCCTATTCCGCGCCTTTGCGGCGCGCGGCGCTGGCGGCGAAGTCGATGATGTCGGGCGCTTTCCGGCGGTCGGTGATGAGATTCACGATCTCGATGCCGGCGCGCTCCATGTCGTGCATGAGTGCATTGACCCGACTGGAAAGGAACATGTATCCGACGGCGCAAGGGATGGCGACGACGAGGCCGGCGGCGGTGGTGAGCAGGCTCTGATAAATGCCGCTGGCGATATCCGTGGAACTCGCGAAACCGGACTGCGCCGACATGTTCACAAAGGCGTCGATGAGCCCGATGATGGTGCCGAGCAGGCCGACGAGCGGGGCGACGACGGAGATGGTGGCGATGATGCCGAGACGGCGTTCGAGGCGCGGGACTTCGAGCTGGCCGGCTTCCTGGACGATCTCTTTTAACTCCGCGCGCGTCGCTTCATGCCGCACGAGCGCGGCGTGGATGACGCGCGCGACGGGGCCTGGCGTGCCGGCGCACTCCGCGAGTGCTTCGGCGAAGCTGCGGCGCTGGAGGAGCTTGGCGAGGCCGCGGATGAATTCGCCCACGCGAATCTGCGCCCGGTGGAAGTAGGTAACGCGCTCGAGGAAGACGGCCCCGGCGAGCACACTACAGAACAGGATGAGCCACATCAGCGGCCCGCCCTTTTGCATGTAGTCGATCATGGGAAATTTGTAGGAGATGTTCCGGCTCGTGGCAAGGGCGCGAGGAAGGGCGGAAAATGTCGGGCCAAAGGTTTCGTTTTGCTGGTGTTTGATTTTGACCCGTGGACTCAAAGCTCCTACAACGTCTGCCGAATGGTTTGTTCCGATGATTGCTGAGATCAAATTCGCGTGCGCGCATTGCGGTCAGAGAATCGCCGTCGGCCCTGAAGCGGCCGGACTCGATATCGATTGTCCGACGTGTCAAAACGGCGTCACGATCCCGGCGGAAGCGGCACCGATGCAGCCGCGCCGGGCGGAAGGAGGTCAGCGGGAAAGGATCGCCGCGCTGCAAGCGGAGTGCGAGAGGCTCCGCGCGAATGCGACGCATGCGCAGGCGGAATTAAAGAGCTTTCACAATGAACGGCTGACGCTGCGTGGGGACGTGGCCTCGTGGAAACAGCGCGTAGCGGTGGCGGAGGAGCAAGTCGCCGATCTGGAACTGGTGCGGCGGCGGCTCGAAGCGACGGAATCGCAACTCGCGGCAATGGAGCAGGCGCTTTCCGAAAACCACGCGGCTCTCACGCAGGTGAGCGGCGAACACGCGCTGGCCGTGCAGGAGATCGAAAGTTTCCGCTCTCAACTGGCCCTCGCCGCGCGGCAAAAAATCGAAGCGGAGGCGACCAAATCGCACCTCGTAGAAACGGAAGCCCGGCTCGTGGAAATCCAGGGAACGCTGGCGAAAGCGGTGGCCGACGGGGCTTCGCTGGATCAGCGACGCGGGATCGCGGAAAGTGAGGTGGAAAATCTACGCGCACTGATGGCGCGCGACGAAGCGACTCGCGAACTGCTTTCCATCCGCTCGAAACTGGCGACCGCGGATGCGGAGTTGCAGACGCGCCGGCAATCTTCCGCGCAGATCGCCGCGGATTTGGAAAAGGCCGAGGCAGAGCGCGCCCGGCTGGAAGATGAGCGCATCGCCCTTCACCAGCAACTCGCAGCGGCGGAGAAGACGGCGGAAGAGCGATCCGAGCATCGGCTGCACGCGGACAATCAGAAGCTGCGGGAATTGCTGGAGCGGCAGAAGGAAGAACTGAAGCTGCGCTTTCGCGAACTGACGCGCTATCGCCGCGCGAAGCTGACGGTAAAAGTGGTGTGGGCGGTGGCGGCACTGATCGCCGTGGGCCTTGGTTTTGCCTTTGTGAAGCTCCTGCCGTCGTTCGAGCTCGTCCACTGATCCAGACTGCGACGGGCGCGCCCTTGACGGTGCCGAGAGCGCCCACTACCATGCCGGCTCTCATGCGAAAAGTTGCCTTTCTTTCCACCCTCGCGCTCCTCGGCAGTCTCGCCGCACCCACCGCGAGCCAGGCGGCAGTGATTTACCGATCGACCGAGGGATGGAGCGTCGAGGGCGACCAGAACAGCAAGGTGGAAAGCAGCGCGGCGGAGCAGATGAAAAAGGCTGAGGATTTTGAAAAACAGGGGAACGTAAAGGGCGCGCTGAACGCGTACAAGGCGCTGACGAAGCAATACGGGCTGTCCGCGCTCGCGCCAAAAGCGCAGCGGAAAATCGGCATTTTATTGGAAAAAAGCGGCGACATGGACAAGGCGTTTCAGGGCTATAGCGCTTACTTGGAGAAGTATCCGCGCGGCGAAGATTTCGACGGCGTGGTGGACTCGATGTTTAAGATCGCGAAGATGTTCATGGACGGCCAGAAATCGAAAAAGCTGCTGGGGATTTCCGTCGGCGGCTCGGTCACGCGTGCGGAGGAAATGTTCGGTGAAATCGTGAAGCGCGCTCCTTACAGCAAGCTGGCGGCGGTGTCGCAATTCAACATCGGCCAGGCCAATGAGCGGCAGGGAAAATATCCCGAGGCGATCGCTGCCTACCAGACGGTGGTCTCCAAATATCCGAGCGACGCGATGGCGGATGACGCTCAATACCAAATCGGCTACGTGCTTTTGTCGCTCTATCGCGAGGGCTCGAATGACCGCGCTTCGGCGCAAAAGGCGCGCGAGTCGTTTGAAGATTTCATCAGCCGGTATCCGAACAGCGAGAAGGTGGCGCAAGCGCGGGAGAACATCGCCACACTCGAAGGCGGCTCCACGAAAGGCTCGCTTGAAATCGCGAAGTTTTACGAAAAGGCGAAGAACTACAAAGCGGCCGTCATTTACTACAACGACGTCATCAAGACTCAGCCCGATTCTCCTGAAAGCGGACTCGCGAAAGCGCGGATCGAGGAACTGAAGGGCAAATACGGAGAGGACGCTTTGCGCGCCGGTCCGGAGAAAGCGGAGACCGGTGCCAAGGCCGCAACCCGCCGAAAAATGCAGGCGCGCGTCGATACGGTTTCCCGGCCGGACTACGTCGGGCCGCCGGTAAAAATAGCGACCGTCCGCGAGACACCCGCACCGCAAAATCCCGCGCCCTTTGGTCGCCCCAAGCTTCGCACGTCGCCGGATTCCATCGAACCGCTCCAGCCCGTCGAGCCCGCGCTTCCATCGTCGCCCATCAAGCCGGTGCCCGCTGTGCCGAAGCCCGCGGAGACGCTCGATCCATTGCCGCAATGAGGCTGGCGCTTGCGGTTGCGACGGTCGCGCTCTCGCTCGGCGGCTGCGCGGGTTACCACATCGGTCCGATCAAGCCCGTCAAATTTTCGGCGGTAAAAACGATCGCGGTGAACACGTTTAAAAACGAGACGCTCCAGCCGCGCGTCGAGGTGACGCTGGCAAATTCGGTCATCAAACAAATTCAGCAGGACGGAACTTATCGCGTCGCAGATGAACCCGATGCGGACGCGCTGCTCTCCGGCACGCTGTCCCAGATTCGCCGCCGCCCGTCGCGCAATGTCCGGGGCAATGTGCTCCAGACGCGCGAATATACGCTCGAACTGCACGTGCATTACAAAATCACCGAGCGCGGGACGGGAAAGCTGCTCGATGCACGCGACGTGGTGGGGACGACGAGCTTTTTCGTCAGCGGATCGGGAAGCATCGCGGCGGATGTGAATCAGGACGAACTACAGGCGTTCCCGCTGGCCGCAGAAGATCTCGCCGTGCGCCTCGTGAGTCAGATTTCCGAGGGCTGGTAAAGGACCGCGGATTTCGCGGATTCACGCGGATTTCCTGAGAATCGAGTCCGCGTAATCCGCGGGCCAGTTCCTTCACCGTTCCTTCCGTACAGATGAAAGCGGACGAGGTGGGTGATCTCGTCCGCTCTCGAGGAGGAAACTTCCTAAACTCTTTTAGCTCGCGCTGCTCGCCGGCTGTTCCGACGCCGATTCCGGCACGCGAAAGACCAGTTTGCCGTTTTCCGCGGTGACACTCGCGGTGTCGCCAGACTTGATGCTGCCGCGCAGGATTTCTTCCGCCATCGGATCTTCGAGATAACGCTCCACCGCCCGGCGCATCGGACGCGCGCCGTAGGCAGGGTCATACCCTTTTTCGATGAGGAGATCCTTCGCTTTGCTGTCGAGCACGAGATGGATTTCTTTGATCTTGATCCGGTCCAAAACCTTCGTGATTTCCAGCTCCACGATCTTCAGCAACTCGGGCTTGGCGAGCGTGTGGAAGACGATGAGGTCATCGAGACGATTCACGAATTCCGGCTTCAGCACGCGCTTCGCCTCTTCGAGGATTTTGTCCTTCATCACGTCGTAGGCCTGCTCGTCTTTATTTGAAACTCCGAAGCCCATCACGCTCGATTTCTTGATCAGCTCCGCGCCGATGTTTGAAGTCATGATGATGATCGTATTTCGGAAATCGATCTTGCGGCCGAGCGAGTCCGTGATTTTTCCCTCCTCCAAAATCTGGAGCAGCAAATGCAGCACATCGGGATGCGCTTTCTCGACTTCATCGAAAAGCACCACGCTGTAGGGACGCCGACGAACCGCCTCGGAAAGCTGGCCGCCTTCTTCGTGCCCGACGTAGCCGGGAGGCGATCCGATGAGCCGGGACGCCGTGAATTTTTCCATGTACTCGGACATGTCGATCTGGATCAGAGCATCGCGATCACCAAACATGAATTCCGCGAGTGTCTGCGCGAGAAACGTCTTCCCCACCCCGGTCGGGCCGAGGAAAATAAAGGAACCAATCGGACGACGTGGATCTTTCAGGTCCGCGCGCGAGCGGCGCAGCGCTTTGCTGATCGCGACCACGGCTTCTTCCTGGCCGATCACCTTGCCGCGCATCTCGTCCTCCATCTTCAGGAGCTTCTGCGTTTCCGCCTGCTCCATCCGATTCAGCGGCACGCCGGTCCATTTCGAGAGGACGTGCATGATGTCATCCTCGGTCACAACCACTTCCTTCTCCTCACGCTGTTCGCGCCATTCGGTCAGGATACGCTCGAGCTTATCCTTCGCCTGCTTTTCGGTATCGCGAAGAGCGGCCGCTTTTTCAAAATCCTGCGCCTTGATTGCAGCTTCTTTCCGGCCGCGGATTTCTTCGATCTCCTTTTCGATGTCCTTCACGCTCGGCGGACGAGTCATCGCTCCGATCCGCGCGCGCGCTCCCGCTTCATCCATGATGTCGATCGCCTTGTCGGGCAGAAAACGTCCCGTCAGATAACGATCGCTCAGCTTCACCGCCTGCTCGAGACCTTCGTCCGTGTAGCGAGCCTTGTGATGCGCCTCGTATTTGGAACGCAGACCCTTCAAAATGAGGATCGCTTCATCGACCGTCGGAGCTTCCACCTTCACCTGCTGAAAGCGCCGCTCTAACGCCGCGTCCTTCTCGATGTATTTGCGGAATTCATTCAGCGTCGTGGCACCCACGCACTGCAATTCGCCGCGGCTCAACGCCGGCTTGATGATATTCGACGCGTCCATCGCGCCTTCCGCCGAACCCGCACCCACGATCGTGTGCAGCTCGTCGATGAAAAGAATGACGTTTTTCGTGCGCCGGATTTCGTCCATCACCGCCTTGATGCGCTCTTCAAACTGACCGCGATACTTCGTGCCCGCGACCATCAGCGCCAGATCGAGCGTGATCACTTTTTTGTCGCGCAGCAGCTCCGGCACGTTTCCGGCCGCGATTTCCTGCGCCAGACCTTCGACGATCGCCGTCTTGCCGACGCCCGCTTCGCCGATCAGCACCGGGTTGTTTTTCGTGCGCCGGCACAGCACCTGGATCACGCGTTCGATCTCACTCGCGCGACCGATCACCGGATCAATCTCTCCCTTTTTCGCCAGCTCCGTGAGGTCGCGACCAAAAGCGCGCAACGCCGGAGTTTTTTGATCCTTCTTGCTCGTGCCGCCGCTGCCGGAAGCGCTTTCGGAGGCACCTTCCTGCTCGGACTCCGGTGGAGTAAAGTTGGGATCGAGCTCCTTCAAAATCTCGTTCCGCGTGCGCTCGATATCGACTTCGAGATTTTTCAAAACTCGTGCCGCCACACCCTCTCCCTCGCGCAGCAGGCCGAGCAAAATGTGCTCGGTGCCCACGTAGGAATGATTCAGCGATTTCGCCTCCTTGCCCGCCAGCGCGAGCACTTTTTTCACCCGGGGCGTGTAGGGAATGTTGCCGACCATTTTCGTCTCCGGCCCGGAGCCGACCTGTTTCTCGACTTCCATCCGGACGGTTTCGAGATCGAGCCCCATTTTCTGGAGCACGTTGACTGCGACGCCCTGGCCGAGTTTGATCAAGCCGAGAAGCAGATGCTCCGTTCCCACATAGTTGTGGTTAAAACGGTCCGCTTCTTTTCGGGCGAGAGCGAGAACCTGCTGCGCGCGTGGTGTGAAGTTATTCATCATGTGACTGTTCAGTTAGCTGCATTGCCGTGGACTCAGGGAATGTCGCGCGAATGATTTTAGTGTGCAAGGGAAGCGCGAAGAAATCGCAACATTTATGCCGCAGACGCAGTTCATTTCCTTCATTTCAGCGTTCGCGCAAACCCACGCTTGTCTTCCGCGGTTCGCGCGTTGAGCTTTGCCGCCCCTCTTTCCGGTGAAGATCCTCGTCGCGCCCGATAAATTCAAAGGATCGCTCTCAGCGGTCGCCGCCGTCGCCGCGATCACGCGCGGATGGCGCGCGGTTTATCCAGATGCCACCATCGAGGCTGCGCCCATCGCGGACGGTGGCGAAGGTTTTGCCGAGGCGCTTTGTCTCGCACTCGGCGGCGAGTGGATTCAGCTTCCCGCCCGCGATCCGCTCGGGCGCGAGATCTCCGCCCGCTACGTGTGGAGCGCGGAGAGTCAACTCGCCGTCATCGAAATGAGCGAGGCTTCGGGCTTGTGGCGTTTGAAAGCGGACGAACTCGCGCCGCTCCGCGCGAACACGTTTGGCACCGGTCAGCTCATGCGTGATGCCGCCGATCGCGGTGCAAAAACAATTCTCGTCGGCCTCGGCGGGAGCGCCACCACCGATGGCGGCGTCGGCATGGCCGCGGCTCTCGGCTACAAATTTCTGGGCGACGACGGAGAAGTGCTCATCACGATTCCCGAAAGTCTGTCCGCTTTGCGACGCATCGCCGCCGAGGACGCGCTTCCCCTTCCCGAAGTCATCGCAGCCTGCGACGTGCAAAATCCCCTGCTCGGCCCTCGCGGCACCGCGCGCGTTTTTTCTCCGCAAAAAGGAGCGTGCCCCGCGACCGTCGAGGCGCTGGAGAAAAGCCTCACCCATCTCGCAGACGTGGTCGCGCGCGATCTCGGCATCGACCTGCGCGAAACTCCCGGTGCGGGCGCGGCGGGCGGAATCGGTTACGGGCTACTCAGTTTTTGCAGTGCGAAGATGCGGAGTGGATTCGATGTCGTCGCGGACGCGCTGCGGATCGAACAGCGCATCGCCGCGTGCGATCTCGTCATCACCGGCGAAGGCCGCCTCGACACGCAAACCATGGAGGGCAAAGGCCCCGCGGGCATCGCCGCGCTCGCGCGAAAACACGGCAAGCCTGTGCTCGCGCTCGCGGGATCAGTCGCGAACGATCCCGCCGTCGCCGCCATTTTCACCGCCGCACTTTCCATTATCGACGAACCCGTTTCGCTCCCCGACGCCATGTCGCGCGGCGCGGAATTTCTCGAACGGGCAGCCACCCGCGCCGCCCGCCTCGTTTCCCTCGGACAAAATTTATGAGCAAACGCATCGCACTTCTCTTCGCAGGCCAGGGCGCGCAAGTCGTCGGCATGGGCCGCGATCTCGCCGCCAAATATCCCGTCGTCGCCGACCTCTTCCGCCGCGCCGATTCGATCCTCGGCCGACCGCTCAGTCAGATCGCTTTCGAAGGCCCCGCCGAAGAACTCACGCTCACCAAAAACTGCCAGCCCGCGCTCTTCGTCCACGGCCTCGCCTGCCTCGCCGCCCTGCGCGAAGAGCTGGGCGAATTCACCATCGCCGCCGCCGCCGGCCTCTCGCTCGGCGAATTTACCGCTCACGCCGCCGCAGGCACTTTCGATTTTGAAACGGGCCTGCGCCTCGTCGAAAAACGCGGTCGTTTCATGCAGGAAGCCTGCGAGCAAACCCAAGGCTCAATGGCAGCCATGATCGGGAGCGACGAGGAAACCGTGCGTTCGCTCGCCGCGGAAACGGATGTCGATGTGGCGAATCTGAATAGCCCCGGCCAAATCGTCATTTCCGGCGAAACTGCCAGCGTGGCGCTCGCCGTTTCCCTCGCCAAAGAGCGCGGCATCCGCATGGCCAAGCTCCTCAACGTCGCCGGCGCCTACCATTCGCGGCTCATGAATTCCGCCTTCGTGCGCCTCGGAAAAGAACTGGCCGCCATCGACATCCAGACGCCCCGCTTCCCCGTCATCTGCAATACCGACGCCGCCCCCGTCAGCACCGCCGACGAAATCCGCGAGTCGCTCGAGGATCAGGTCACCGGCACCGTCCGCTGGTCCGACAGCGTCGAACATCTCATCGACCGCGAGAACTGCGAGCTGTTGATCGAGCTAGGCCCAGGCGGAGTGTTGGCCGGCCTCGTCCCGCGCATCCGCAAAGGCGTGCCGTGCGTCTCGATCGGCGACTGCGAAACTCTCGCCGCCGGCCTGCCGCAGATCCGCGGGTAGCGGCACCGGGCATCGATTCGATCGACACCCAGCCGCCGCTCCCCAGCTTGCACTAACCGAGCTTGAAGATACGCGGATTGTTCGGCAGACGGTCGCCGGTGAAGAACGGCACGAACGATTTGTAGATCAGAGCACCATCGATCAGTTTCCCGTCCAAGAACGGTTCGGACACGATATTTAGACCGTCTTTATCCAGATATTCGGAGACCCCGACTCTGCCTTTATCCGTGCCCAAAATTCCCTCTCTGGTCAGTTGAATTCCGCTGACCACTTGGATCGATGCGACGCGGTCCACACTTCCAGCGACCATCGACATGATGCCACCCGCCGCTATGTCGATGGCACTGCCGTTGGTTCCGGCAAAGGCTGGCACCGAACGGAATAAGGGAATGCCATCGGCATAACCCACCTGCGATTCTTTCAATCGCCCAGCCGCACCGACCACCAGTCCCACGACTCCCGTGGCGTCCGCAAAGTCGCCCGGTGGTCTGTAAAGCGGATCGAATGGGCTCAGCAGAGAGCGCGGATCGCGCAGACCATCATCGAGGAAATTCGCCACCGACTGGTGCTTGAAGACATCATTATACGCCTTGATGGGGACGTTCGATTCTGTGTTCCCGATGCTCCCTGCAACTTTGATCCCCTGCACCGTGCCACCGATTCCCACCGGGACTCCGCGGTCCGCCGCCGTGCCGTAGTTGATCGTATTACCACCATCGCCTGCGATGAGATCAAGGCGGGCCTTGGTCGCTCCGTTTTGCTGAAAGCCGACGATGCTGCCGCCGTTTCCACCGCGTCCGATGAGCCCGCCAAAAGCCTTCTCCGCCTGATGGGTCACGATGTCTTCATCGCTTCGATTCGGGATGAAGGCAAACGCGTTGCCTCCAGCGCCCGCGACAATGAGCGATTTGGCAAATGTCTCGCCTCCGGTACTCAGATTAGAATTCATCACCGATCCTCCCTGACCGCCACGGAGCAATCCGTTTCCACCCGAGCCCGCACTCACCACAAACGCCCCATCGGCGTTGGAGGTCACGATATTGAACACCGAGCCGCCGGCACCGCCGACGCTTCCAGAACTGCCCCCGCCATTGCCTCCCAAGATTCGATCAAACGTGTATGGCGTCAGTGCTCCCAGCGCGATGGGATCAGTTGTCGGGAAAAACGGGCCAGTCCCGGGATTCGGTTTGCCGACTGTGGGGACGTTCACATTGGCGATGCTGCCACCCACGCCACCGAGCCCCGAAACTCCGTGGCCACCATCGCCCGCTAAAACGCTAATCAGCGAAGGATTGTCCGTGTCCGAAGGCTTGAACGCGAAAGTAGAAATCCCTCCACCGGCACCACCGCTCCGTCCGTCGCCGCCCTTTCCACCTTGCAAGAGAATATCTCCGGCGAGATGCGCCTCGACCAGATAGGGAGTCGATCTCACGATATATCCGCCGTCCCCTCCTGGGCCGGAAATAGCGCTGCCGCCATCACCTGCAATATAAGACAATTGCCCTAAGACAGAGCCCGAGGAAAGTCCGCTGAAGTCCCCGTGAAAATCGCTGATATTACCGCCAGTGCCACCGCCCTTGATCCCGGCCCCACCTGTTCCAGCCACTAGATATTGGTATAAGTCGAAGGTGTCGTAGAAGGCACCGCCGACTCCGTTCCCGAGAATATCTCCCCCAGCTCCGCCCAACCGGCCGCGCCCGCCGTCGCCCGCTTGGAAAAGCAAGCCTCGTTCGATGGAATTCGCGGACAATGAACCGCCTTTGCCGCCGTTTCCTCCCACACCATATCCACCGTCCCCCCCGAAGAGTTCGGCGACAAAGCTGCCTCCACCGACTCCGCGCACGACGACACCGGAAATAAGTCCACCCGTGCCCCCATTGGAAAATCCATCGCCTCCCTTGCCGCCAAATATATCCACCACTCCCTGGTAGGCCGCATTGGCGGGCAACGTTACGGAGACATCGTTAACTTTACCTCCGCCGATCAACCCGCCATTCCCGCCCGAACCCACCAATCCGCCGCCACCGTTTCCAGCGTTGAGATTGATATACCGGGACGATAACTCGACGGTGCTAAGGAAGAGGATATTGTCTCCCACGACTTCCACGACGTGCGCACCACCGGGGTTCGTATGGGGCAAAGCGGTCAGATACTGCACCACCTTTTGCGTATCCAAAGTATGAAGATCGGGAATAAAAGAATCGAACGCGACGATTGTCGGATCCGGCCCGCTCCTGAATGCGCTCAAAAAGGCACCTGCAACGGTAGCTCCAGGGTTGGCCACGATATCCAGAGGAGGTGAATTGACGATGTTTAACTGCACCACCGCGTAATAGGGACTCGGTGCGCCCAAGTAAGACAGCACGGCTACTTCATCATAAAAGCCATCGCCATTCGCATCTACATCGCGGATGGCCTGAGTGTCTCCATATCCAAACCCATTCCCACCAATCCAAGTTCCAGCGTTGTCCTTGCCGTGATTATTCACCGACACGTTAAAGAAATTCCCCACACCGGACGAAAGGTAATTTAAAACAAAACCTGCAGGATTCTCAGTGATGATTGAGATATCCGCCACGCCATCGTGCTGGGGATTGAATTCCCCATTCTGATTCGTGTCAATATAGGTCTCGCCGAGATCAAAGATGCCATTCCTGTTTGTATCCACGAATTGCTCGCCGCCCGAATCGACAATCGCAAAATCCCGCAGCGTCACGCCGTTGACCAAGTTGACGTGATTACCGCCCAACTGGCGATCAATGTCCACATTTCCAAGCACCGCGGAGGTTCTCAAAACCGGCAGTCGCGGAATTTTCGCCACCGCGATTTGATTGTTTGGAGTATCAAAGACCTGGACCATTCTCCCGCCCACGACTCCAGCGGCCACGAAATCATGGGTGTCATTGGAGGTCAAAGCTGTCGCCTGCACGGAACCGAAAGTGCCGCCTAAATCTCTGAATGGCACGATCGGAAAGGCCGGTGTGCCGTCGCCCTGCGCCTTGGTGCCCACGTTGGCGTAAAACTCGCCGGTCGGTCGCCCGTTCTCGATATTGGGCTGGAGGAACATCAACACTTCGTGACTGGGGAGCCCCCCCCCTTTCACAATGTAAGTCGCCATGACCGCCAGATCCGTGAAGCCATCGCCATCGAAGTCGCCCGCAGCCAGACTCACGATCGGCACGGCCGAACGCACGTAGGCATACGACCCGGCGAGCGCCGGTATGTCTGGATCGCCCGCCGCCAGCGAGGGCAGAAAACTCTGACGCGCCGTCCTAAAGCCAAGAAACTCCGGCTCAGGATGACTGCGCTTATTATGGTTGGTATCCTCCGCATCCGTCAGAATCCCATCATCATTGGTATCTTCAGTTTTCGAGAGAAAAACGGAGATACCGCCGAAGCTGCCCGGAGCGTTGGAGGCTACCGCGATATCCAAGAATCCATCCTGGTTAAAGTCGGCGACGACGATTGCTTCGGGATTGATGGGAGCATCCAGTTCCAAACGAAAGGTCACGCCATTGGCATTATCTTTAAATGGAAAGGGATTCGACGGGTCACCCACCGAGGGAAAAAGACCGGTGCCGTCTCCGAAAACGACCGACAAGGTATTCGGATCGCTACCGGCGATCACCGCATCGCCAAATCCGTCATGGTTAAAATCAATTCCATAATGCCGCCCAATGACCCCGTAAGAGTTAGTATTTAGGGTGTAGGGATTGGCGTTCGTTTTCCCCGTGATCGGATCAATGGGGGGCACCACGGAACCTTGATGAGTCGTTCCGATCACGTTCGTTCCAAACGGCACGGCTCCTTCGGGAGTCGTGATGATCCCTTTCGACAAACTCGCGCCCGCTCCACCGGAAGTGAAGCCATCCCCGCCATTACCCAATTGAACCTCGAGTCCGCCATTCACGTTCAACAGGCCAAAGGTAATCACCCCACCGTCGCCAGCCGCGCCGGTAGTGCCGCCTCCGCCAGTGCCACTCTTGATGACGATCTTACCGGTCACGGAACTTACATCTTGAAAATTGATGACAGAACCACCGACCCCGCCGGTCGGCCCGCGACCACCGTCACCCGCCTTTAAAATGTATCCCCCAGCCACGTCTCCATTGAAAGTTGCGTTGACGATATTTCCGCCCGGTGCCCCCACTCCTCCTGCCCCGGCCCCTCCATCCCCCGCGACGAGTCCGGCAATGTTGAAGGGAGTCTTCAGCGGATTGATCCCGACAATATCTGCGCCATGCTGGCCCGCGGGCGATTGAAAGCTGGAAAGATAGCCGCTCACGTCCTTATCTTTTGAGACGCCAAAGCTGAACCATTCACCGGATACCGCGGAGCCGGTCCGAATGAAGCCGATGGTCGGCTTCAAAGGAGTCCGTCCCTCAGAATAAAAATCCAAACCCAGATTCGTATTGAAGACTGCGTCTTGCAGCGCGCGGCCCGTATCGTCGATGATCAAACCGCTGTTCAGGTCGGGAACTCCAGCCTTAATTAAGCCGAACCCTTTGCCTGCATAGATATTTCCATGAATGGAATAGCTGGAAAGAGCGAGGCGCGTCGAAAGCTCCAAAGTGGTGTCGCCATCCCCGTTTTCATCGAGCACGTCAGCCGCGGTGAGCGAGCGCAGAGTGATCTTCTCGACCGTGTTATTTAAGACGACCCGTCCATCCCGGCCATTCGCACTGTTCGCATCGGAATCCGTCAGGGTCAGATTGGGATTCAAGTTCGTCACAATATCTCCGTAGATATCGACAAAGCTGGTCAGTCTCAGCCCATCCCCAGCCGAGATGCCGGTGATTTCGTTGAAGTCCACCACGCTATTATTATTTCGATCCACCGTATAAACAATGGCATCGCCCTGCTCCACATAAAGAAGGTAGGTGCCAGCGCCGACCCGGCCGACTCCGGCAATATCGACAAATCCACCGGTCGTGAGCACTTCACCCGCGTGCAAGACGATGGGAGAACCCGTCGTAGCCGCGACAAATTTGGCCGTCGCCACGAGCGAGGCCGGAGCGATGCGAGCTTCGAGTGGCTCGATACTATTGAGGATTTTTTTCGAGAACATAAGGGGAGTTCTTTAGATGATGTTGTCGTTATCGTAGAAGACAGCCGCAATGTAGCGGGCTTCCGGTGTGAAGTTGAGCGTCGATTGATCCAACACCTTCGCCATGATCAGCCCATCGATTGGCTGATCGCCGAGAACGAAGGGTCCGTCTGCAGAGGAACGGAGGACATTGTTGTGGATGTAATGGAAAACATTCGCATCCAGCTCATTGATGTCCGAAATAGAACCCACCAAATTAGCGGAGGGATTCGTCGGAGGGTTGAGTGGATCGACTTTGCTTAGGTTAAAGAACGCGGGGTTGAACGCTCCTTTGGGGAAGTAGGTCAGCATCTGCTTCTCGGCACTCGTCGGCGACCCGTTCTGGTTGAAGCGATTGATTTCATTAGTGACCGCAAAGTTCAGGAACTGGGTGCCGCTCAGAGGGTCGATGTCGCCGTCCGCACGGAAGAGGACAACGTAACTGCTATTCGTTCCCGGAGTAACCATGACCTTATCACCCACTGGCCCTGCTAGAGCCTGGATGCTTGGCAGTGCTTCCAAGGCTGCATCAACCTGCTGGGCGGTGGAACCGGGAGCCAGTCGCGGCGTTTTGTCCGCCCCAAACTGCGCTTGGAATTGTCCCACGGAAAAAATATCGACTACCTGTGTCTCGTGGAAAAATTCGGTGGCAGAGATCGGCGGTTGATCCGCATTTTCTCCAAAGGTGAAGTCCACCGTTCCCGCCGCCGAGCCAGCGCTCACGGTGATCGGAGTTTGCGAAACCAAATTGATCGCCGCCATGATCTGCGTTGGTGTCGCATTACCGGGCAGGCGCGCCGTCGTGCCGATCGTGGTGGGACTCTGGCCCACCTTGCTCAAGCCCGAGATCAGATCCTGGTCGCCGAAGGTATTGAAGGCGATTTGGAAGATACCGGGGCTCACTGAGGTGACAGTGACATTATCCGGGATCGGCACGGGTGGCCCGAGAGCGCGGATACTGGGCAATGCCTCCAAGGCCGCGTCAATCATGGCAGCAGTCGTATTCCCAGACAAACTAGGAGTCACATCTGGTCCGAACATCAAGTTGAAGGTCGAATTCGCTCCCCCACCGAAGCTGAGCAATGGCGTGATATTGAGCGTTTGCACTTCTCGATCACCCGTGCCACCGCCCACGATAGTGATCTGGTCCTTGTCTCCGTTGCCATTGAAGGTGACTTGATACTCATATCCACCGGTGCCGACCGCGACCGTGACCTTGTTCCCCGGAGCGCCATTCAAAGCGATAATGGACGGCAGTAGTTCCAAAGCTGCATCCACCGAATTTAGTCCGGTCGCAGGCGCGTTCCGATCCAACGGCGGAGTCGTATCGGCACCATAAGTGAGTGTGAACTGTCCACCGGTCACCGTTCGCAGCGTGGAAAGCTCGACCCGTTGCACTTCGGGAACGTCGCCGATCCCGGTCAGGCTCGCTTCGTCACCCTTCATCGTAAAGGTTACGGTGAAAGGGCCGCCCACGTTTCCTACCACGGTTAAACCACCCGCATCCGTAACGCCCTGCAATCCATTCAACGCCGTTTCAACCTGCGCCGCTGTCGCGCTCGACGGTAGATTGGCCGTCGTGTCGGGTCCAAAGGACAGCGCAAAAGTCGCGGTTGGTTTCCCAGCCACCGCCCCGAGATTGATAGTTTGGATTTCTGACGTCTGGGCCGTGCCACGAGTGGTTTCCGGGATGGAGAGGGCGAATTCGCCCTGTTGCAACGTATCGGTGAACGGGTTCGAATTACCGGTTTTGCCTTTCACGGTCTCCACCACGTTCACGTTGTGAACCACGCTCAGCGTCAGTTCGGACCCGTTGGCAGCGGCAATGTCGGTAAGATTTAGCTCCTGAACTTCGGATCGAGCCCCGGAAGCATTGAGCAATGTTTTATCGCCATTGCTCTTGAACGTGACGGTGAACAAATTGCTGTTTGGCACTTTCACCACACCCACCTTATCGCCTGCCGTCCCAGCCAGCGCCTGAATCGAACTCAATCCCTCCAGCGCAGCGTCGATCGTCGCCGCGTCCGCCGTCACGGGAATGGAACCGGTGGAAACACTATCGTAGATCAATTTGAACGACGATGTCGGGTAGCCGGCAAGCACTCCCAAATCCACATTCTGCGACTCCGGCACCAAGCCAGTGGCGACGAAGGCATTTTTATTGGCAATGGAGTTGAAAGTAATCTGGAGAACACCCGCCTGCGACGAGGTCACCGAAACTTTGTCCCCGACGGTGCCCTGAAGCGCTTTGATGGAATCCAGGGCCTCAAGCGCGGCATCGATCTGCGTCAATGTCGAATTACCAGCCAGCGGCGCAGTGGTGGAAGTCGCGGCATCACCCGGATCGTAGCTCAGCGTAAATTGTTTCGTGGCGCTGCCTGCGATGTCACCCAGAACGATTTGCTGCTGTTCTGGAAGGAGGAACTGACCGACGATCGGCGACATGTCGCCGACTCTGGTGAACGTCACGTCAAAGACTTCGGGACTAACTGTCGTCACGGTTACGCGACCCGCGGCCACAATCGACGGCAAGGCATTCAATGCTTGCTCTACCTGAACGGCCGTAGGAACAGGCCCGAGATTACCCGTCGTGTTAGTGAGCCCGGTGTTCTGATCGTCGAAAGTCAAGGTAACGCGACCCGTCGGGAAGGAAAGTAACCGGCTTAAGTCCAACCGCTGCACTTCCGACACCGGAGGGAGAGCCACATCGTCTCCCCGAATCTGCTCACTGGAAATGAAGGTAGGAGCACCCGGCACCACTTCCGTGACCACCAAAGACCGCTGGCCCTCCACGCCCGATGTGACGGTTACCGGGACGTTCCCACTGAGGCGCTCATTCGTGGTATCCGTTAAGATTTGGCCCGGGATGGAGGTTGAGGAGACAATCGGCACCGCTTCTTCTCCCACCAGCAACACCTGATCTCCGGTCTCATTGAAAGTGACGATGTAGGAACCGTTCGACCCGAAGGAAACGGAGACTCCTTTTGTGCCAAGCGGCGATCCCACGGGCACCAGACTGATGATCGCTGGCAATTCGTTCAAACGATCCGCCACCACGCTCGCGATCGCGTTTGCTGGAATGAGCGAGGTCGTCTGGCCGGCAAAAGTCAAAGTGAACGGACTATTTAAAATGAATGAACCCACCCCGCCGACTCCGTCGCTCGGACGCGTCACCAATTGGACACTGCCATTGAGATAAATTTCGCTCACTTTTTCCACGGACTGCGGCTGCAGGGTCTTTCCAGCTACGATTGAGGCAATGGCATTGGCGTTGATGTCCCGCACACTTCCCGCCTTCCCATGCACGTCCGTAAGCGCCGCAAGACCACCAGCTCCGGCGAAAATCCCTCCCGCGGCGTTATAGCCGAAGGCGACCCCGCTCCGAAGCCCGATGTCGTGATCTTGCACAGCCACAGAAGTCACGTTACCGCCGGGTCCACCAATGACCCGCGCATCGCCGCCATCGCCGCCGGCAAAACTGCGGATGATCGTCTGCGGATCGTCGATATCCGCGATTCCCACCGCGCTGATGCTTCCTCCAGCCCCGCCAAAACGGCCCAACGGCCCGGCGCTGCCGCCGTCGCCAGCAGCCGCCTTGAACTCCACATCCTGACCGCCTCCCCTCGAAACGGAAACGCGCGCGATGGAACCACCGAGCCCGCCGATAGTCCCACTGTATCCCTTGGCAATGATCTCCGGTTGGTCGCCGGTCGCGGCAAAAGTAATCTTTAAGAGCGCATGATTTGACGGATCGAGCGAGGCCGTAGGCGTTTGATTTGGGATGAGACGCGTCAGTTCCGCTTGGATCGCAGGAAGACTTAAACGGGCACCGCCGAGGAAGGTGGTTTCCTGTCCGCCGATGCTCAAAGTGAAGCGAGCAGACGTGACGCCGACTAGGTCGCTCAGATCGATACGCTGGACCTCGGAAACCCCGGCTGATCCTTTCACCAGCTCCGTCACCGGCAGGGCTGTGGCGACCACGGTGCCGCCGTGCCCCGCGAAAAAGCCCGTCTTGGAACCGATCCCCGAACTGATCGCGCCATCGATGAGTACCAATGAGCCACCCGTCCCTGCTCGTAATCCCTCTGCGGAACCGTTTCCGCCTTGAATCAAAATATCGCCCTTCGGAGTTGGCCGCAGGTCATTGGCGGAACTGCTGCCGTAGGAAAGGTTGGACACGCTTCCACCCGAACCGCCGTGCGTGCCGCTGCCACCTTGGGCGGTGAGCGAAGTAAAAGCACGAATACCGACCAACTTCACGTTGTCGCCCACACCGATAATAATGCCGCCATTTGCGGGTGCGTTCCCTTTGTCGCCAGCATCCCCGGCGATCATGGAAGCGGCACCGGATTCAGAGAATAGGCCCGTCACCAAAATGCTGCCACCGCCGGCGGGTGCCCCACCCGCCTGCAAAACACCCCGGACGTCGTAAAAATTTGACTGTCCACTTCCGCCTTTACCCGCCTTGATAAAGGCGTTGCCTCCGATTGCGAATAAGGGTGCCGCAAAAACCAATGGCGAATCAGCAAACGGGAAGAGGAATCCATTATCAAACTCGGTAGCTCCTCTGGCCTTGATATTCGATACGGAATTCACGTCGGAAAAACGAACTCCGCCTCCCACTTGGCCCCGACCGCCGATTCCCACACCGTTCCCGCCATCCCCGGCTGCGAGAGAAGCATTGACGAAGGTCTTCGCGATGATCGGCGTATCGGGAAATTGCAGAAGCACGTCCGTAGGAATGATCACCGCCCCATCTGGAGCGGCGATGAGACCCTCGGTGGAAACACCTACAGTATTCAGAGCACCGCCAACCCCCCCATCCCCCCGCCGGGTGGCATTGCCACCATGCCCGGCAGTACCAACGACATTCGAATTGATGGCCGAGACGCTCGCCTTGATCACGCTGCCTCCGTCTCCGCCTCGCGCTCCGCCAGCACCACCATCTCCACCCCGGAAATTGATCAGACCTTCCCCGGCGGCCCCGCGACCGGAATCCGTATCGATGACGGTCAGGCTCCGGAGGATTCCGCCTGCGCCGCCTATTCCGAACGCCGCGACCCCGCCATTGCCTTGGACCCCGGAATTGATGGAAAGACTGGTGACATCGACCTGCTCCAGCACAATGCCGTCCATCGATCCACCCGCGCCTGCATCCCGGCGGGTAGCATTACCGCCCTTGCCGGCATTGATCGTGACGACATGTGTTTGGATCGTCTGATTTTCGTCCTGTGTGATGACCAGATTCGCGATCGAACCGCCCTCGCCTCCCGCGCGCCCGTCGGAACCGTTTCCTGCCAGCGCCTGAATATCAAATCCTTGCAAGGTCACATTCGTCAGGCCGCCACCCTTGGCACCAAAGCCCAGGCCATTCGTCCCGCCAGCATCGCCACCGTGCAAAACCAAGGTTGAATCCAGCAAACTCGGCAGAGGCAGCAGATCTCTCTCTTGATCCCGCGGCTGGTAATTTCTGATGTCCAGATTCGACAGAACTCCGCCCACTCCGGCGATGCCTGTATCGGAGATGCTGGCGCCGCCTTTTCCTCCCAGCACCGAAATCTCGTCGCCCGCGGCATCGTTCGTATTCACTCGCACTCGAGAAAACACGATCGCCCCGCCATTTCCCCCCGTCGCGCCGTCGCCACCGTGACCTGCCTTGAGAAGGACGGAGTCATTCAGAAAATCGGAGGAAAGAGTGAGGAGCGTATCGTGCAACTCGAAACCCACAAACACGCCACGTTCAAATCCACCCGCACCGCCCTTGACGGTCGGCAAACCCACGCCGCCGTCTCCAGCCAGCACTTGGATCGCCGCGTTTGGCGTCGAATCGACATTTCCAGCGATATAGACTTGCTCGATGAATCCTCCGGCCCCGGCCAAAAAAGTCCTCGTCGCGATATTCGCATCTCCACCTTTGCCCGCCTGGAGCTTCACTCCATCCGTATCCTGGGTGATTTGAATACCGATGAGATTTCCTCCATGCGCTCCGAAGCCGCCATTGCCCGCCGTGATCGACTCATTCACATGCAATATGAGTGCATTCTCGATGGAGGCCCCCACGATCCCAGTCGGTGAAAGCAGAGGCACCCCCGCCGGCGTCAAAATATTGTTCACCACCCCTCCGCCACCAGGAAAAGACTCTTTGCCAGAACCATCCTGGCGTCCCGGATTATCGGGGAAAAAGTCGTACGTTTTTCCGATGGCCGCGGTGCCCGCGTAAACCCCTTCCACAAAGCCGCCGATCGTTAGCTGCTGAATGGTCCCACCACTGAGCACCTTTCCGTATTTTATAGGGTCGCCGGTGACCGAATTCGGACCAGAGAAGATACTTCCACCCTCGACCGCGAGGGAAGCGATCCCCTGCCGGAAATTGACCAGACCGGTCACGTCCAAGCTGTCATCACGATTGCCGCCAGGGGTCGCGTTCGTTAGTTTGCCGATATTCAGATTCGTGACGGCATCTCCGAAAAGTTTTTCACTGACCAACACGGATGCGTTCGGCCCAAGAGAAAGACCGGTGAACTCGCCATCATCATAATCGAGGTTGTGATTGTAATCGGTAAAGAAACCGATCGCGCTTCCCGATTTTACTCGGACCAACTCTTTATATCCATTGTCGGTGAAACGGAAGACCACGTCCCCCGCATTCAATCGCAGGTAATAAGTCCCGACACCCGGACCGTCCACGACTTGGGAGATCGCGTCCGTGTTTTTCGCAAACAAATCCCCCTCCGGATTCACACGAGGGTCAGCTGACGGCAAAGACGTATTGACAAAGAAAAGCGACTGCCCCGCCTGCTTGTTGAATTCGACATACTCCGTGTCGAGGTTGTTATTAAAGTTATGATCGCCGACAAACAAAGTGGCGGGGGCGATTCGCGCTTCGAGTGGCTCGATACAGTTGCGAATGCGGGCAGGGGAAAGAGGGGACTTCATGGTGAATGAGACAGGAGAAATGGGATCGAACTACGAAGTGATGTTAATTTTTATCAGTCAGGTCCAAACTTGGCAAATGCAATCTCAAAAAAATTTTATTAAATCGAGATGTTCGGGACCGAATGCGCGTTTCCCGTGCGGACTTTGGGGTTGCAGCGCGTCTGCGGTTCGTCAAGGGAGGCCATCGCGACTACATCGTATTTCATTTTTTTGCAGAACGTAAAGCCTCCGTGAACAAAAGTTTTATGCCCGCGCTTCCTCGACCGCCGCACGCCACGCCGAGGAGCGACCAGTCGCCTTACTCGACTGGCGGACGCTTAACTGGAAGCCTGCGGCTTCAGCCGCTTGGTCACGTCCAGCTCGATCTGGCCATACCGCGCTTCAAAATTCTGAATCGTGGCCGTTAAGTGGAGGCAAAGACGCTTGGCGGCGTCATGGGACAAAATGATTCGGCTGGTGAGTTTTAACGGCTCGTCGAGGATTTGGCCGAAGAAATTCGGATTCAGTCCGAAATCGACGATGACCTCGTTCGGCGTCTGTGCGATGCGGCAGACATTCGCGTAGGTCGTCGCAATATTGGCGGCGTCGATTTGAGGAGCGGTGGGCTTGGTTTCTTCGGTCATGGTAAAAAGGGATTCGTGGGCTCGGGTGAGTGGGTGGTTTATCTGACCGCACCGGCACGCGCAAACGATTTCTCCGCGCCATCGCCAGCGCGCTGCGCTATGTCTTTTCCCACTCGCATGGAGACGACAAATGCATTGCTGCTGCGCAAGACAAAGCTCACCGAAACGAGCCTGATCGTGACGTGGTTTACTGCCTCATTCGGCCTGCTGAAAACCGTGGCCAAAGGGGCGCGAAATCCGAAAAGCAAATTCGCCGGCGGGCTCGATCTTTTTTTCGATTGCGAGATCCAGTTCTCGCGCAGCCGTCGCAGTGAATTGCACATCCTCCGCGAGACGATGCTGCGCAATCCGCACGAGGGGCTGCGGACACACCATGAGCGCGTCGCGCTGGCGGCCTATTTTGTCGAGCTTCTGGAACTGGTGACGGAGCCAAATCATCCCGCGCCGGAACTCCACGATCTACTGGATCGCGCGTTGGGTTTTCTGAATGAAAATCCCGCCACGCGCCGGCCTCTGCTGCACTTTGAAACCGAGCTGGCGCGCCTGCTCGGCATCGCCAACTCCAGCGTCCCCGCCTCCGTGGCGATCGGGCGCGTTTACCATCGTCTCCCCTCGTCGCGCCCGCCTTTGCTGCGCCGACTCCCGGAGCGCTGAGCTTGACGCTGCGCGGCGCGGCGGAAACGCTGGGGCATGCTTCCACTCGCCGGTTCCCGCCTCCCGTCATCGCCCGAAGAGCTTGTCTCCTCCTTACAGGCGGGCCTTCGCGACGCGGGCATCGTCTCGCAAGAAACCCGCGCGCGCGGGGAATGGCCGCGCCTGGACGAGCTTTCCATCAATCTCACCGGTGCCAGGGTGACGCGCGCGTTTCGTCTTTCCGCAAACGCTCCTGCATCGACTTCGAGCGTGGCGATCACCGCGCTTTCCCTGACGGCGGAGCCGATTTTCTTTGAAAACACACCGCTTCTTTTTGCGATGCACGCGCAAGCAGCAGACTGCGGTTTCAGCGAGAACTCGGACGGTCACGCGGTGCTGTCTTTGCAGGGTGTGGGCGCGGGTTCGGTTTTCATGGAAGCCGCCGTCGCCGATCTGGAAGTGACGCTGAAAAATATCGCGCAGGAAATCCTGTCGAAACAGGGAGCAGAGGTGAAAGCGGTGAAGCTGACCTTGACCGAACGAAACTCCCGTTCTCTCGGCATTCGTGCGGAGATCACGGCCAAGGCTTTCGTAATGACGGCCCGTCTCACCGTGTCCGGCGAAATCGATCTGGATGATCAACTCAACCTCCGGCTGCGTGATCTCGCGGTGAGCGGCGACGGCATGATCGCCAGCCTCGCGAGCGGCTTTCTGCGCCCGCGTTTCGCAGAGCTGGAAAAACGCGTCATCCCTCTGGCTGCACAATCATTCGCGGGCATCGCGCTTCAAGATGTCCGCATCCAATGCGGCGATGCGCTTCGGATCGAAGCGCGATTTGGAAAAAAGGAGTGACGCTTACTTTGTTGCCGCAGTGGCACCGCTCGTCGCCTTCACGCCGCGAGTCAGGTCGATCAAGTCCGTGAGCACGTTGACGGCCTCATTCCGAACGGCATCGACGTCCGCCTTGCCCGTCTCCGCGTCATCCTCGTCGTCTTCTTCTGAAGCCGCCGCCGTCGCCTTGTCATCCGCGCCCTTTTTCTTTTCGTTTTTCACGAGTTGCAGCTCCGGCTTCGTCGCATTGTCGAGCGTCACGGTGTAACGCTTTTCGTCGATCGCTTTCAGTTTCGAGCGCGCGGCGATGCGCTTTTCTTTCCGCGCTTTGTCCTCGTCAAGTTCTGCCTTTCGCTTGTCGATGTTGAGCGAGACTTTGTTCTCAGCCAGGCGCTGCTTCACCAGGCTCAAATCTTCGTTGATGTAGCCAAATTCCGGATCGACTGCCAGCCGCACCGCCGACCGCTCGCGCAGATCTTTTTTGAAGAGCGATTTATCCCACTTGTCGAAATCGAGCGGATTCACCGTGTCGTAAGGAAGTGGGCCTTTCAGCGCGGACTCGCCGATTTCCGGGTGATCGTACAAAGACGGGACCACGACATCCGGCTCCACACCTTTCAACTGCGTCGAGCCACCCGCGATCCGGTAGAATTTCTGGATCGTCAGTTTCAGCGCGCCAGCTTCGTTTCCGCCGCCGAGGAAAGGCATGACGCGCCCGATTTCCAGCATCGTCTGCACGGTGCCTTTTCCAAAAGTGCTAGAATCTCCCACCACGACGCCGCGACCGTAATCCTGAATCGCCGCCGCGAAAATCTCACTCGCGCTCGCGCTCAAACGATTGGTCAAAACAAGCAGCGGCCCGTCGTAAGCGATCATCGAATTGGTATCGCGGGAAACGCGGATGGCGCCGCTGCTTTCCTTGCTTTGCACGACTGGCCCTTTCTTAATGAAGAGCCCGGTGAGGTTCACCGCCTCGTCCAAAAGTCCGCCGCCGTTCTTGCGCAGATCCATCACGAGTCCGCTGATGTTTTCCTGCTTCAGCCGATTCAGCAAAACCGTCACATCTTTCGTCGTGCTCTTCGCATTGGCCGCGCCGCTGTGCTCCATGTCGGCGTAGAAGGACGGGAGCGTGATCCAGCCGATGCGCTGCATCGTGCCATCGGCCCGCGGACGCTCCACGATCTCAGCCTTTGCTTCCTGCTCCTTGAGTTTGATTTCGTCGCGCTTGATCTCGATCAACTTCCGCGCCGCCGGATCGGTCGCCGACACAGGCAGCACTTGCAGTTTCACGATCGTGTCCTTCTTCCCGCGGATCATCTCCACGACCTTGTCGAGTTTCATGTCCACGGTATCCACGAATTCCTTGTCGCCCTGCCCCACGGCCGACACGCGATCACCGACCTTCAGCCGCCCGTCTTTCGCCGCAGGTCCGCCGGCCACGAGTTCCATGATCTGCGCATAGCCGTCTTCTGAGCGCAGCACTGCGCCGATGCCCACGAGCGACAGCTTCATGTTGATGTAGAAGTTATCGAGCTCGCTCTTGCTCATGTAGTCCGAGTGCGGGTCGTAAGACTGCGCCAGGATGGTCAGGAAAATCTTCACCACATCCTCACGGGACTGCTCGCGCAGGTTCCGCACGAGTTGGTCGTAGCGCTTGCTCAAGCGGGCGACGGGGTCTTTCGCAATATCCTTCACCGCCGCCTTCGGTGCGTCCTTGGCGTCCTTGGCCGCGTCCGGCGCTTTCGGATGTTCCTTCCCCTCAGGCGCGACTTTGATCGCCGGTTCCTCCACTTTGGATAACTGCTCTTGCAACAACTCCCCTTCGATCCGGTCCTTCCAAAGCTGATCAGCGTCCGCCTCGTCCTTTGGCCAAGCAGACTTCTGGCGGTTCACTTCGATCACCTTGTCGCTCTTAAAATCGTGCTTTTCCTTCAGCAGCACCTTCACTTTCGCCACGCGATCTTCGACCCGCTTTTTATAAAGATCGTAGATCGTGAACTCTGGCTCCGTGTTCCCAAAAGAAATATCGTCATCCAGCACGGTCGAATACTTCTCCGTGAACTGGTCCACGTCTTTTTGCGTGAAATAGAGATGATTGTAGTCCAGCCCTTCGAGGAAGTTCTTGAGCTGCAACTTCGACATTCCATCGTCGATCTTGCGGCGGCTGTAGTGCCCTTGTTCGAGCAGACGACCGACCGAAATCTCCACCTGCCCCAAGTCGGGCGCTTCCGCGCGAAGCTGGGGGATGCTGAAGGAAACGGCGGCGGCCAGGGGCCAGGAGAGAAATTTGGAAAACTTCATCGCATTTTTAGGTCTCGGGAAAAGAGAAGGCAAATTGACAGAAAATGTTCAAAGCGCAAACAAGATAGAGGCGAGTGGATCGCACCGCGGAAGCGCGCCCTGTGCCAATCCACGCTCGACACCGCACCTTTCCGCTCCCACGTTCCCGCGCCTCATGAAAATCGAGACGTTCACCGGCGGAATCTTCGATACGAACTGCTTTTTCCTTCCCGAGCATGAAATCCTCATCGACGCGCCGCAGGATTCGGCCGCATGGCTCGCGCGGCGAGGCGCAAAAGTAAAAACGCTCCTGCTAACTCACGGCCACATCGACCACGTCTGGGACGCCGCCCGCATCCAGCGTGAGCACGGCTGCCGCGTCGCCTACCACGTCGATGGCGAGGAGATGATCACCGTCCGCGATTACTTTCTCAAATACGGCTACAACTGGGAAATCGAGCCCGTCACGCCCGATCAGCATCTCGATGAAACGCTTTCGCAAATCATCGAAGGCATCGACTTCCAAATCCTCCTCGTCCCCGGCCACTGCCCTGGCAGCCTGTGCTTTCTCGCCAAAGAAGCGCACATCCTCTTCGGCGGCGACGTACTTTTCGCGAGCGGCGTCGGGCGCTGGGATTTGCCCGGAGGCGATGGCCCGCTGCTCTTTCGCGGCATCCGCGAAAAAGTCTTCGCCCTCGCCGACGACATCACCGTCCTCCCCGGCCACGGCCCCGCGACGAAGATCGGCATAGAGCGAAAGACCAATCCCTACGTCGGCGAGAGCGCGCGGTTTTCTTAAAGCCGCCGCAAAAACGCCTCGAAAAACTCCACACCCTTTTCGAGATCGGCCACCGCGATCCACTCATCCTTCGTATGCGCCTGCGCGATCGAGCCCGGCCCCACCGCGACGGAGGGCATCCCGCGTTCCGCGAAAAAGCACGCATCGCAAAACCACGGCGCACCCACTGGCTTCGCGCCGCATTCGCCGAGCTTCGCGATTAGGGGATGCGAGGGATCGGTCAGCAGCGGCGGCGCGGGATCGGCGCTCACTTCCAGATCGGGACACACGCGCTGAAGCCGCTCACGCAATTCGTCGATAATCGTCGCGCGATAATGCGAAGGCACGAACCGCATATCGACGGAAACCTCGCAAAGATCTGGAATGATATTCGTCTTCGACCCACCGCGAATCGTCCCAATGCTCAGCGTGCTCGCCCCCAAAACCGGATCGCGCTGCCGCGCAAAATCCGCCGCGATCTCCGTCTGCACCACCGCCAGCACCTCCATCATTTTCGCAATCGCATTTTCCCCGAGATCGGGCCGCGCCGCGTGCGCCGCCCGCCCGCGCGTCGTCAGGTAAAGAAACGCCGAGCCCTTGTGCGTATGCACCACATCCAGCCCCGTCGGTTCTCCCACGATCACAAAATCAAACTGCTCCTCCGCCGCCAGCGCCCGCGACCCGTGCTGACTCGCTTCCTCACTCATCAGCCCCGCAAACCAAATCTCGTAATCGAGCTTCTGAATCGCCGAACCCATCCCGCGCAACGCCCACAGCATCGAAGCCATCGGCCCCTTCGTATCGCTCGCCCCGCGCCCCCACAGTTTCCCCTCGTGCACCTCCCCGCCAAACGGATCAATCGTCATCCCGCCCACGCTCACCGTGTCCGTATGTGGCGCAAAAAGCAGGCGCGGCTTTTTGCGGCGATCCGAAGGAAATCGCGCCACCACATTCGGCCGCCCCGGCAGCACTTCCCGCAAAGCCGGCTTCGCACCCAGCCCGCACAGAAATTCGCAAAGCCACTCCGCAATCTCCTGCTCCCCCACCCCGTCCGTCCCCGGATCGCCATGCGGATTCACACTCGGGATGCGCACGAGCGCCTGGGCAAGTTCGACAACAGATCGCGGCGAATTCATGGAACCAAACCCTCCACGCAACGCGTTCACATGACGAGACTCCATTTCAGCCCGACCCTCAAAACCTAATAAAAATGCCCTGCCCCGGTTGCCACAATGCCCGTTGCTTTCTCCTTATCGAGTCTGATAGTGACGGTATAAATCACCCTACAGACCTATGACCACCATCGCCTCTCTCCTCAATCTCGGCGGCCCCGACTTGATCATCATCATGGGCATCGTCCTCCTGCTTTTCGGGGCGAAAAAATTACCCGAACTCGCTCGTGGAATGGGGCAGGCGGTGCGTGAGTTTTCCAAGGCGAAAGACGAATTTACCAACGAAATCAATCGCCCGCCTCCACCGCCGCCAGTGGTCCAAATCGAGCAGCCGAAAGCGCCGGTCACCGAAGACCCGCATCAGCAGCACGAGCATCAGCCGACCTCGCACGTCTAAGTCCCGCCTTCACAGTTTCTGATTGGGCTCGCCTTCACCCGGCGAGCCCTTTCTATTTTCACCCATCATGTCGCGCCCCTTCCTTTTTCTCCCGCTCGTCTTTGCATTGGCGGTGCCGCTTTTCGCCGCGCCGGATGAGATCGTCGTCTGCCAGTACAATGTGCGGAATTACGTCAACGAAAAGGCCAAAGGCGAAGGCGAAAAATACGGCACGCATGCCAAGCCCGAAACCGAAATCGTGGCGCTCATCAAGATCATCAAAGACATCAATCCCGACGTCCTCGGCGTGTGTGAAATGGGGACGCCGGATCGCTTTGAGGATTTCAAAAAGCGCCTCGCCGACGCCGCCCTCGGCTACACCGATTCGGAATACGTCCAGGCCGCGGATGCCGATCGCCATCTCGCCCTCCTCAGCCGCTTCCCCATCGTGGCACGCAACTCCGCCACCGACGTTTCGTTTGAGCTGAACGGCCAGCCTGAAAAAGTCCGGCGCGGCTTTCTGGATGTCACCGTGCAGGTCAATCCCGACTACCAGCTCCGGCTCGTCGGTGCGCATTTAAAATCGAAGCTGCCCGTGCCCGAAGGTGAAGCGATGATCCGGCGTTACGAAGCCCAAAAACTCCGTGAGCACTTGGAAACCATCATGGCCGCCGATCCGAATGTAAATCTGCTCTGCTACGGCGATTTCAACGACACGAAAAACGAGCCCATGTTTGCCGCGATCACCGGCGTCCGCGGCACGCCAAGTCACATGTCAGACCTCCGCGCCAAGGATTCGCACGGCGACAGGTGGACGTATTACTGGCCCGTCGCCGACGAGTATTCCCGCATCGACTATCTCTTCGCGAGCCCGGCGCTTTATCACGAAGTCGTCCTCGCCAAAAGCAGCGTCTATCGCTCCGAAGAAAACGAGTGGGCGCGCGCCAGCGATCACCGCGCCGTGTTCACCTCCATCATCCCGCGCAACAAGTGAGTCGCCGTCTCTGGCCGCTTTCGCTCGTGCTCGCGGTCGCATGTTTCGCCAGCACCGCGGAGGAGGACTGGCAGGCGCTCATCGCGCTCGACGCCGGTCCGCAGACGCCCTCGCGCTCGGCAGCCGAAGCGCAGGCAGGCCTCGTCGCGCATCTCGCCGCGCAAGAAAGTGCGCTGCGAAATTTCATCGCCGCGCACGGGAGCGACACGCACGCCTTTGAGGCCCGGCTCCGGCTCGCGCGGCTGCTCGCGATCAAGGCCGACTTGCAGACGGATGGAAAACTTCGGGCCGAAGCGGATCGGCTGCTCGATGCGCTGGAGAAAATCGCCACGCCGGAGCAGCGCGCGGACGTGGATTTTGCCAAACTTTCGCTGGCCATGCGCCGCGCCAATTCGCCGACAACGATGGACCGCGACGCGCTGCTCAGCCGCGCCCGCAAATTTCAGGCAGCCCATCCCGAGGATCGCCGGATCGCGCATATTCTGGCGGAAATCGCCACGCTTTTCGATTCGCAACCGAGCGTAAAACGCAAGCTCCTCACCGAAGCGCAGCCGCTGGCCAGCGACGACGAAACGAAGTCGCGCCTCGCCGACGATCTGCGCCGGCTCGACCTGCTCGGAGAAACGGTCGCGCTCTCCGGCCCTTCCACCGACGGATCGAAGACGCTCGCCCTCGAAGACTATCGCGGTCGCATCGTGATCGTCTGCTTTTTCGCCACGTGGTCGCCGCCCTCGCTCGCCGCGCTGGACGCGCTCAAACGCGCCTCCTCGGCCTTCCCAAAAGAGCGCGTGCAAATCCTCGGCGTCTCGCTCGACACCAAGCCGGAACCGCTCGGCGAATTTCTGAAAACGCGCGCCATCCCGTGGCCGATCCTGCGCGATGGCAAAGGCTGGGAAAGCCCGCTCGTGCGCAGCTTCGGGATCAACACGCTCCCGACGGTGTGGCTGCTCGATCGCGAGGGAAAACTGCGCGCCCTGGACGCGCTCGAAAGCACGAGCGGCCAGGTGCAGCAACTCCTCCGCGCGAAGTGACCCGCTAACCTCGTGTTGAAAAACCGTTTTAGCGCCATCGGCGCGACATGTTGATAGATTTTTCCAGCCAGCAAAGCGCAAGCTCCGTAGGAGCGACATGTGCCGGGTAACAAGTAATTATGCCGCTCCTACAGAGCTTTGGTCGCTTTGCCGGTAGATTCTACAAACATGTCGCGCCGATGGCGCTGAAACGGGTATTTCGACCGGATGCTATCCGCCGACTTCCGCGCGCGCTTCCGCCGCGAGGGCCGTGGAAAGATACCGCTCACCCGTCGAGCAGGCGATCGTGACGATCAGCTTGCCTTTGTTTTCGGGACGCTTCGCGACTTCGATCGCAGCCACGACATTTGCCCCGGTGCTGATGCCCGCGAGGATGCCTTCCTCTTTCGCGAGGCGGCGAGCCATCGCGAAAGCGTCGTCGTTCGTGACCTTGATGCACTCGAGGATTTGCGGATTTCCCGCCGCATCTTTGAGGTGCAAATTGTTCGGCACGAAACCCGCGCCCGTTCCCTGAATTTTGTGCGGCCCCGGCTTGATCGGCTCACCCGCCAGCGTCTGCGAAATGACCGGCGAATCGGTCGGTTCGACCGCGATCGCCTGGAAGCTCGCTTTGCGCGGCTTCAGCACTTCCGTCACGCCGGTGATCGTCCCCCCCGTACCGACCGCAGACACGAAAATGTCCACCTTCCCATCCGTGTCGCTCCAAATTTCCTCCGCCGTCGTCGTACGATGAATCTCGGGATTCGCGGGATTGTTGAACTGCTGCGGCATCCACGCGCCGGGAGTATTTTTCACGATCTCTTCCGCCCGAGCGATGGCACCTTTCATGCCTTCCACTCCGGGCGTCAGGACGAGTTTTGCGCCGAGCATCGCGAGCAAAGTACGCCTTTCCAGCGACATCGTTTCCGGCATCGTCAGGATCAATTTGTATCCCTTCGCCGCCGCGACAAACGCCAGCGCGATGCCCGTGTTTCCACTCGTCGGCTCAACGATCGTCGTGTCTTTCGTCAAAGTGCCGTCTTTTTCCGCAGCCTCGATCATCGCCATCCCGATGCGGTCTTTCACCGAGCCGAGCGGATTAAAATATTCCAGTTTCAGCGCGATCGTGGCGTCCAATCCGTCGGTGACTCGGTTCAGTTTCACGAGCGGCGTTCTGCCGACGGTTTCGACAATGTTGTTGTAGAGGTGGCCCATAGGGTGAGGTGGTTTTGTGATGTGGAAAGGCGATCATTCGTAGTCACGCGCACCCGGCCTCGCAAGGGCGATATTTCCGTGCTGGACAGCGCGCGCGCCGCGTGCGAACTCCGCGCCGACTTAACGAAAGAAACTTTCATCTCCCCTGCCCTGGCATCGGGAAACCAACCACCTCACCACACCTGCATCATGGCCGATCTACTAAAAACCGACGACATCAAAGACTGGATGAAAAAGCTCCCCGAGTGGGATCTCGAAAAGAAGCACATCGAACGCACTTTTGAGTTCGACGATTTTTCGCAGTCGATCGAGTTCGTGAATGGCGTCGCCGAAATCGCCGAGGAAGACGAACACCATCCCGAAATCGACATCCGCGACAGCAAAGTGCGCCTGCGCCTTTCCACGCACAGCGAGGGCGGCCTCACCGATCTCGATTTCGAACTCGCGGAAAAGATCGATACGCTCGTTGATGAGTAGCCGCCGATGGCCGCGCCCGAGCCGACGCTGACGCGAAAAATCGTCGCGGCTCTGGCGACGGCGCTCATCGTCGCCGCCGTGTGGTGGATCATCCACGTGCGCACCGCGCCTCCCATTCCCGGCATGTAGGAGGTCATGGTCGAGTCGCCGCAGTTTCAAAGTCCCGTCGTCGATTATGTGCGCACGGATTTTCCGCTGCTGCGCGAAGACATGATCGCCCAAGGCGCGCTCACGCTCATCCGCGAACACGGCCTCGGTGAGCGCATCATTTATTTCTACGTCGCCGATGCGGACGGTCGCCTCGTCGGCGTGCTTCCCACGCGCCGCCTGCTCACCGCGCCGCTCGATGCGCGGCTTGGCGACATCATGGTGCGGCGCGTCGTCGCGATTCCGAAAACGGCAACGCTGCTCGATGCCTGCGATCTTTTCGTGATGCACAAATTTTTCGCGCTGCCGGTCGTCGATGAAAAGCGGCACGTAATCGGCGTCGTGGACCTCAGCGTTTTCACGCAGGAAATGCTCGATGTCAGTGAGCCGGAGAAGACGGACGATGTTTTCGAGGCGCTCGGTTTTCGTCTCTCCGAACTACGCGACGCCTCGCCCTTCCGCGCCTTCCGCGTCCGGTTTCCGTGGCTCCTCGCCACCATCGGCAGCGGCACCGCGGGCGCGCTGCTCGCGGGATTTTTCGAGGCCACGCTCGCCCGCGCCATTGTCGTTTCGTTTTTCCTCGCGCTCGTCCTCGCGCTCGCGGAATCCGTGAGCGTGCAATCCATGACGCTCACGCTGCAAGCGCTGCGCACCACGCAGCCGACGTTCGCGTGGTTTTGGAAAACCATCTGGCGTGAGCTGCGCTCTGGCGCGGTCATCGGCCTCGGTTGTAGTTTTGTCGCGGCTTCCATCGTGTGGCTCTGGCGCGGAAATCCCGTCGCCGCGGCCACGATCGGCGCTTCCATTCTCGGCTCAGTCATCATCTCAAATCTCGCCGGCGTCATCGTCCCCGCCTTGCTCCACGCGCTGAAGCTCGACCCGAAAATCGCCGCCGGTCCCATCACCCTCGCCCTCGCCGATGTCCTCACGCTGCTCCTCTATTTCTCGCTCGCCACATGGTTTCTGTGAAGCATAGGCACCGCACCCTTTTCCATCCGCCCACCTACCGCCATGCATCCCATCGTCATCGCTCCATCCATCCTTGCCTGTGATTTCGGAAAGCTGCACGAAGAAGTCCGCCGCGCCGAAGACGCCGGGGCCGACTGGCATCACCTCGACATCATGGACGGCCATTTCGTGGACAACATTTCCTTCGGCCCCGCGCTCGTCGATTCCGTCGCCAAAGTCGCCACCAAGCCGCTCGACGTGCATCTCATGATCAATCGCCCAGATCACTACCTCCCGCGATTCCTCGGCAGCGCCGCGAATATCACCGTCCACGTCGAGTCCGACCACGACATCGCAAAAACGCTCGCCGCCATCCGCGCCGCCGGACGCACCTGCGGCATCACGCTCAAACCCGGCACCCCGTTTTCCCACATCGAGCCGTTCCTCGATCAAGTGGACCTCGTCCTCATCATGACCGTCGAACCCGGCTTCGGCGGCCAGTCCTTCATGGAGGCGATGCTCGAAAAAGTCCGCGCCGCCGCCGCCATCCGCGCCGCGAAAAATCTACACTACCGCATCGAAGTGGACGGCGGCATCAACCTCCAAACCGCCGCCAAATCCATCGAAGCCGGGGCCGACACCCTCGTCGCCGGCACCTCCGCTTTTCACGCCCCCGACATGGCCGCGGCGATCAGCGCGATGCGCGGCTAAAAAACGAAGCTCTCAGCGCAACCTCACGGCAAATGATTCGACTCTTCATTCTTTTCCTCACCGGGCCGAGCACCGTCATGGACTCCGCGCAAAAGCGCATCGCTGCCTTTCAAAGTGAGCGGTCCAACCAGGCGGCAGGATGAGTGATGAATATCGTCGCTTTGCCCGGCGCTTGCGGCTCAAGCAAATGTCGGGACAGGTCGTCATGGAGGACAATCGGCGCGTGATGGAGGATGCCGAGACGGATGCGCCCGGTCCCCGTTGATCCCTGCCTCCGGGTGCCGTTTTTTAATAGGCCGCCGTCAGCGGAAAAGCGCGTCGTCGATACTAGGCACGACGATGATCGCGCGACTTAGTGCCCTTCATAAATCGCAGGGTTCTTGTCCACCATATCGAAGTAGTAGTCCAAATCGTAACTGACTTCCTTCTTTGCCCTCGCACGGTATTTTGCCGCGCGCTGCGGCATCTCTCGTTGGAGATAGAAGGCGTAGATGTCCCGCGGCTCCGACGAGGAGTACTGGCCGACTTTTTCCAAGGCATCGAGATAACGATCCCACTTACCCGCACGGATGTCGGCAGCGGGTTGCGACCGTAAGTATTTGAAGAGAATCTTCCATGCGGTGAAGGCGGGAATCTCTCCTCCGCGGGAGTTGGTCGGGCTGGTCTTTTCTTCAATCACCCGCGCCAACTCTTCCAAGTGCGCGACAGGATCGTTCCGGGCCAGGGCAAGGAGGGAGAGCGGCTGCGACTCGGCGTTTCCGAGGTCTGCTTTCAAAGCGGCGGCCACCACAGGAATCTCCGCGCGAAATGAGTGGAGACTTTCCACCGCAGCGCGCCGCACGGTGTCGTCTTTGTCCTTGGTCAATTTCACCAGCACGGGAACCACATCGGGATTTTGCATAAACCCGATGGCATAGGCAGTGGACTTCCGCACCTCGGGCGCTCGATCGCCCGCGTACCCGGCAAAAAGCCCGATGGTGTAATTATGCGGGATAGCAAAGTCGCTGAAGAGCAAAACGGCGGCGGCGCGCACGGGAACCTCCGGCGCTTTCAACCACCGGTCCATCATCTGTCGCAGCTCGCGCGCTTTCACGAGACCCATCGCCCGGATGGCGAGAGCGCGTGTTTCGACCGGGGCTTTGCTATTGGCCACCGTTGCAAGTTCCCGCCAGCAAAGCGCGCCACCGGCGTTTCGTATTCCGGGGTCCATCTGTGAGAGACCGGGGTTGGGCACACCTACCGTGCCCAACCAAAAGGGAGCTATCTCGTCGGAGAGATAGGGACTGCCAGCCCCGATCAAACGAATGGCCGCTTCGGCGATCTCCGGCTCTGTTCGTGACATTAATCCATGAACCGCCGTCAGCACTTCAAGCCGCGAAAACTCCGTAGTCGCGAAACCCTCTGGCTTGTCGCTCATCCCATCCCATTGGTGGATCGCATAGACGACATCTGCGGGCTTAGGACTGTCACGCAAGGCCATGAGTTCGGCCCAATAGATCTCAGGCAATGTCTTAGCCATCACCGGGCGATTGTCTCGGCAGCACAACACTCCCAGATCCATTTTTGTCGTGTGGTTAAATCTCGCCTGTATCGCACCTGCGCCCTTCTTCTTTGCGAAAACGATATAACTTTGGCCTGGCTCGAAATGGTAGAATTGAGGCGTGAAAGTGGACAGGAATCCGCCTTTGCCCTCCGCTTCATCGTAGTGTCGGAACCGAATTTCGCCGCCGCCGGAATCGCCCTTGATCTGTGAAATGACTTTGAACCGTGTCGCGCGCGCGGCGTATCCGTCGATGGGCTTGAACCACTCGTCCTGCGCCGATTCGCAGGCTATTGCCTCACCTTTGAAAATGAAGTCCGCCTCGTCTGCCAGCTGGTCCAGCGGAAGCGCAGGGCCAGCAAGGTACGCGAACGTCGCCTTCGCGAGCGCGAGAAAGACGAGGGCAACGAGTAGCGATGATTTCAAAGTCTTCATAAGCTGATTCGATTAGTGACATCGACGTGTGTCACCATGCTAGAAAAGGGTGCCGGGCCGGTCACCACTTCGATGGATAGACTGAAGTTGCACACGGTATGCGATGTCAAACCGCGACCGGTGTCTTAACCAGCGCAGACGGCAGATTTGAAGAGTTGTTTAAACGTGTCTCGCTTTGGAAAAATCCTGTCATTCTGAGCGCAGCGAAGAACCTCTGACTATTTTCTCCTTCTTCGCCGTGTCAGCACATAGCGAGCGGAATGGGTCAGAGATGTTTTGCTTCGCTCAACACGACAGAATTACCCAGCACCGCAGTTGCTACTCTCCGAGGTCGAGGGTGACGGGGCCGAGTTTGCCTTTGAAGGCGAAGGGCGCGGTGTACTCGCCGACGGCTCCGTTTTCGTCGCGGCCAGCTTGCAGGCCGTCTTTTGGCTGGCGCTGGAGCGGAGAGCTTTTGCCGGTCGCGATGGTCTGTTCGCCGGACTTGAGCGTGACGGCTCCGTCTTTCGCAAGGATCGCGATAATCGTGGCTGGTTTCGCGGCGAGTGCGTTGGCGGTAGTGATGGTATCAAGTTTGCCGCTGTGGCGCATGGCGAAGGTTAGTTTGCTATCTTTGAGGTAGAGCGAGAAGCCTTCGGTGGAGCCGCCTTGGGCGATGAGCACTCCGTCGCTTGCGGGTTCGGTGATTTCGACGCGGATGGTAAGGCCGTGGTTGACGAGTGGGGGCGCTTCTTCGCCAGTGAGGCTGTCGCCTTGCTTGAGCGTGAAATGTGTTTCCGCTGCGGCACTATCGGGCTTTCCATACGGCGGTTTCCACGGCCACGGAAGCACGCTCGATTGCTTCGCCCAAGTCTCCCATTTTGCGACGAGTGGCTGAACAATTTCGGGATGGGCGGCGGCGATGTCGCTCATCTCTGTCCGGTCGGCTTCGGTGTCGTAGAGTTCCCATTTTCCCGCGGGCTTCTTCGCGACCAGCTTCCATTTCCCATCGCGGATGGCGCGGTTGCCTTCGTGCTCGAAAAAGATTGGTGCGGGACGATTCAGCGGCTGGCCTGCAAATGCCGGGAGCAGACTGACTCCTTGCATCGGTGTGATCTTATTGCCGCCGCGTTCGACTGGGTAGTTAGCCCCCGCGAGATCGACGCAGGTCGCCATGATGTCGATAAGATGGCCGGGCTGTTTCTCCAGTGCATCGTGGCGCGCGATGCCCGCCGGCCAGTGGGCGATGAGCGGCGTGGAGATGCCGCCTTCGTGCTCGAAATGTTTGTAGAGGCGGAAAGGCGTGTTACTCACATTCGCCCAGGCTTCACCATAGGCGATGAAGGTGTCGCGCGGGCCCGGCATGACTCCTTTGCCGTCGAGCATCGGGAAGCCATCGCGGGTTTGCTTCGGACGCACGTCATCGCGCAATGCGTCCGGCGCAATCACAGGCAGCGTCGGCTTTTCCGCGCGTGTTTGCTTTCCCTCGCGTCCGATGGCCTCCGCGCAGGCACCGTTGTCCTGGAGAAAAAGCACGAGCGTGTTGTCAAACTGACCGTTCTTCTTCAAAGCCTCGACGATGCGCCCGATACCTTGATCCATACAGTCTATCTGAGCCGCATAGACTTCCATACAGCGCGCTTCCCAGCCCTTGTTCTCTACCTTGGCCCAATCGCCAAACATCGGACTCAGCGCCCAGCCCGGATCGATCACGCCGAGCTTTTTCTCTTTCTCGAAACGCGCCGCGCGGATGGGTTCGTAACCGCCGTCATACTTACCTTTATACTTTGCAATATCCGCTTCCTTCGCGTGCAACGGCCAGTGCGCGGCGGTGAAGGCGACATACATAAAGAACGGTTCGCTCGCATGATCGCGCGCGTGCTCGGTCGCGAAACGCACGGCATGGTCAGCGATGGCATCGGTATAGTAATAGCTGGCCGGCTGGTATTCAGCATCGGCAAGCGACGAGATGGGTTGGTTATCACGCGTCAGTGTGCCCGGATCGAAGTAACTGCCCGCGCCGGTGATCGTGCCATAATAACGATCGAAGCCGCGCTGCATCGGCCAGTCATGCTTCGGGCCATCGGGCTTGATGTTACGGGAAACGTGCCACTTCCCGATCGCATAGCTCCGATAACCCGCCGGCTTCAACGCCTCGGCGACAGTCACACAACGGTTATTCAGCTCACCACTAAACCCATCGAGCCCCTTGTCTTCGGTCATGTGTCCGATGCCCGCCTGATGCGAATACAGTCCAGTCAACAAAGCCGCGCGCGTCGGGCAGCACCGCGCTGTATTATAGAACTGCGTGAAGCGCACGCCGCCGCTGGCGAGCGCATCAAGGTTTGGCGTGTGAATTTCGCTGCCGTAGCAGCCGAGATCGGAAAAGCCCATGTCGTCGCCGAGGATGACGACGATGTTTGGACGATTCGCCTTGGGGGTGTCGGCGAGTCCGATCTGGCCGCAGAAGAGGATGAGGAAAAAGGCGGGCGGGAGGAACGTTTTCATAGTGGAGAGGATGGTCGCGCGTCTTATGCTTGAAAAGACCGTTTCCGCCAAACACCTACTGCACGCTGACTTCGCTGCTCTCTTTGTGGTGTAAAAGCGCGAGCGTTTCTCCGATGAGGAAGAGCGAACCGGCGATGAGGATGGGATTCGGAAAAGTATGGGCGGTGCCGAGAGCATGGGCGATGTCGGTAGAGCCGGTGCAGGGAATTTCCGGTGCGAGATCGCACATGATTTTCATCAGGTCTTCCGCGGAACTGGCGCGCGGATTTTGCACTGCGACGGCGATGACGCGCCCGGCGATGGGGAGCAGGGCTTCGCAAACGCCGCGCACGTTTTTGTCCTTCAGCACTCCGAGCACGAGCGTCGCTTTCGTGTCGCCAAACTTCTCGCGCCACGTCTCCACGAGACAGCGCGCCGCGGCGGGATTGTGCGCGCCGTCGAGCGTGATGCGGTCGCCGATTTGCTGGAAACGGCCAGGCCAGGTGACGGTCGCGAGGCCGCGTGTGATGGCGTCGAGCGGGATGTCGAGCCGCGCGTGATCGAGCGCGTGGATGGCGAGCGCGGCGTTCCAGCGCTGATGCTCGCCGGCGAGTCCGATCGCGACGTTTTCGATCGGGCTCGTGACTTCATGCAGCAGCGCGCGGCGCTGAAACGCGATGTGTTTCAGCACCGTCGCGACTTCGTCGGGCTGCGGCGGGGTGACGACGGGCACGGCGAGCTTGATGATGCCCGCCTTTTCCGCCGCGATCTCGGCGAGCGTAGAGCCAAGCCAACGCTCGTGATCGAACTCGATCGGCGTGATGACGGAGACGAGCGGCGTGACGATATTCGTCGAGTCGAGCCGTCCGCCCATGCCGGTTTCGAGCACCACGATTTCCACCGCGGCACTTTGAAAATGGGCGAGCGCGAGCACGGTCGTGATTTCAAAAAAAGTCGGCGCGGGCTCCCAGCCGGCAGTGAGTTCGCGGATCGTGGTAAGCCGCGACGCAACTTCCGCCTCGCCGATCAGCTCTCCATCGACGCGGATGCGCTCGCGAAACGTGATGAGATGCGGCGAGGTGAACAGGCCCGTCTTTTTTCCCGCCGCGCGGCAGATGGCATCGAGCATCGCACACACGGATCCTTTCCCGTTCGTGCCCGCGACGTGGATGCATTTCATCCGCTCCGGTTCGATGCCGAGCGCAGTCACCAGACGCCACGTCGTTTCCAGTCCGGGCCGGATTCCGTGGACCTGCGTGCTGTAAAGCCAGCGCACCGATTCGTCGAACGTCATCTCCGATTTGTGATGGGTGAATGGTGAATGGTGTGAACGCCGCTGCATTCACTATCCACCATTCACCGATCACTATTTACGCCGCCGCATTCCCCGGCGCGAGGTAGTGAATGAGCTGGCTCAGCGTCTCACGCATTTTTTTCCGATGCACGATGATGTCCACGAGCCCGTGGTCTTGCAGAAATTCCGCCGTTTGAAAATCCGCGGGCAAATCCTGATGCGTCGTCTCCTTGATCACGCGCGGGCCGGCGAAACCGATCATCGCTTTTGGCTCCGCGAGATTCACATCGCCGATGGTCGCGAAGCTCGCGCTCACGCCGCCGGTGGTCGGATGAGTCATCACGGAAAAATAGGGCAGTTTCGCCTGCGCGTGGAGCGCGAGCGCGCCGCATGTTTTCGCCATCTGCATGAGCGAAAGCACGCCCTCATACATGCGCGCGCCGCCGGATGCGGAGACGATGACGACCGGCAGCTTTTTCTTCGTGCCCGCCTCGATGATGCGCGTGAGTTTTTCGCCGACGACCGAGCCCATCGTCGCCGCGATGAAATTGAAATCCATGACCGCGAGCGCGAGCGGCTGGTTGTCGATTTTGCCGAGGCCGGTGATCACCGCATCCTTCAGCCCCGTCTTTTTTTGGTAGCTCTTCAGCCGGTCCGTGTAGCTCGCCATGCCGGTAAATTTCAGCGTGTCCACCGAAGCCATGTTTTTGTCGTGCTCCGTGAAACTGTCGTCGTCGCACAGCATGTCGATCCGCTCGCGCGCGCTCTGCGTGAAGTGATGATCGCACTTCGGGCACACGCGAAAGTTTTGCTGCAACTCCAGATTGTGAATAATCTCGCCGCAACTCGGGCACTTTTGCCAGAGGCCTTCGGGAAGATCGCGCTTCTTGTCGCCGCCGGAGAATTTCGGTTTTTTGAAGATGCCCATGTGATGGTGATTCGAGTGCGTCAGCCGCGCGCGACGGTGATGACGCGCACGGTCGCAGCACCGGATTCTTTCAGGACGCGCGCGCACTCATCCACCGTCGAGCCGGTGGTGAAGACGTCGTCCACGAGAATCAGGTGGCTGCCTGACACGGTGCGACTGTGCCGCACGCGGAAGGCATCGCGCAAGTTCTGCCTTCGCTCTTCACGATCGAGCCGCGTCTGCGTGGTGGTGTAACGGACACGCTTCAGCGCATGCAGCACGCGCTCGCCGTGTCGCTCCGCCACGAGCTGCGCGAGCACGTCGGCCTGATTAAATTCCCGCTCGCGCATCCGCGCCGAATGCAGCGGCACCGGCACGAGGTAATCGAATCGGTGCGCGAGAATGCGTGCGTCTTCGAGCGTCTCCGCGAGCCATTCCGCGAGCGGTTCGCGGAGGTAAAGGCAGCGGTCGTACTTGAAACGGTGGACGATTTCGCGCACGACGCCATTGGAACGGTAGCGGCTCACCGCGCAGTCGAAATGGAAGTGGCGGTCTTCGCAATTCGAGCACGTGAACGTGCCCGTGATCGCACCATCGAAAGGCTGCGAACACTGATGGCAACAGGGCGCCTCGATCGTCGCCGCCTTTTCCAAACACGGCCCGCACAGATGCCGCCGCGCCTCCGTATCCGTGCGGCACAATGCGCAGTGCGGCGGAAACAGCAGCGAGACGAATGCCTCAGTCGCGCGACGCAGGATATTCATGACGCAACCACCACCAAACGACAAAACCGCCCAACGCCAGCACCGCGACGGGCACGAGGCCGGTCTGCAAATCCGTCCCCACCCACGGCAGATACGACGTCTCGCGCCGCGCCAGTTTCGAGAAGGACATCTTCACAAACACGACCCCCGCATGCAGCCCCATGCTCATCCACAGCGAGCGCATCCGCAGCGTCGCGTAACCCAGCACCCAGCCCAGCGTGAAAAGCGTCGTGAAGCCCGCCAGCAGCGTCATCGGCTCCGCGAATTGGTGAAACGAATGCGGCAGCAGCGTAAAGCCGCTCAGCCAGCCGACACGCTCGATTTTGAAATCTTCGTCCGGCTTCAAAAAATGCAGGATCGCGAAAAGCGCCGTCGTCCACATCAGCGCCGCATGCGGCAGCAGCGAACGTCGAAACAGCCCGAAGATCGCGCCGCGAAAAAGCGTTTCCTCGATCACCGCCACCGTGAAAGCCGACAGCAGCAGCGGCGGCAGCGCGCCCCAAGGCAGGGTCGAGCGCCATTCATAAAATCCGAGCTTCGTGTAAGCCGCCGCCATCAGCGCCACCAGCACCCCGCCGAGCGCAAAGCCAGCCAGCGCATGCCAGCGCCAGCGCCGATCCGGCCGCAACCCGAAATCCCGCCACCCCCCGATCCGCAGCGAGCGCACCACCGGCCACAGCAGCAGCACCGCCGCCACCAGGATCGCGCGATTGAAATACCGCTGAACTGGCACCTCCCCGAGAAACGTCAGCACCCCGCGCGCAGCCACCGCATTTCCCGCCCAAAAAAGCCACGGTGCCAGCACCGCCCCGAGCAGCACCACCCCGGCGAAATAAGCAAGAATCCTGAAAACGTCTTTCAAAGTCCCCCGCTTCTAAGCGGCCACCCGCCCCTTGTCGAAACAAGCCTGCGCAGACGTGGGGAAAGCGGGGGTGTGATTGAAGTTGGGTCCGGGCGAGCGGTTGGCGGCCAGCGCGCCGCGGGGACCGTCACTTCCGCGGCCGCCTCCAAAACCTGTCATTCTGAGGAACGAAGAACCTCTGACTATTTCCGGGCCCTGCCGCGCCGCTGCGGGGGTGTGATTGAAGTAGGGTCCGGGCGAGCGGTCTCGTTCCCAAGTTTTACTTGGGAACGCGCCTTTCCCGAAGCTTTGCTTCGCCCCCGCTCCGCGCCACCGAAGTGAAACTTCGCCCAGCGGGCATTCCCAAGTAAAACTTGGGAACGAGGCGCGCACGGGTGGAAAAACCCGTTTCAGCGCCGTAGGCGCGAAATGTTTATAGATTTCGAGCTGTTGCTGCAACGCCTCGTCTTCCCTGATCTTCTTCTCCAGTTACTTGATCACCATGATCTCGTCTTCGGTAAACGAGGTGTTAGAGCCTGTCATGCACTGGTCGAGGCGGACATGCGCTGAGGGCCAAAGGCCCGCAAACATGCCAGCCCAGGGCAACGCCCTGGGTTCGATGAAAAAAGAACAAAACAAGCCCTGTAGGGGCGGGACAACGGTTGTGCCGCCCTTACAGGGCTCGATGAAATGATGACGCAACCCCAGGGCGTTGCCCTGGGC
>JBBRPM010000026.1:0-56605 GCA_038228115.1 Chthoniobacterales bacterium | reverse complement strand
TTCGCCGCCTATCGTCGTGCCGGCGGTGCCAAGACTTCACCCCTTGCCGGATTTTTTCATCGGAGCCCATGCGGAAGTGGAAAACCTGACCCTCCTCACCCGAGACGCCACCCGCTACCGCACCTATTTTCCAAACGTCCGACTGATCTGTCCATGAACGGCGGGGACAGCCCTGTCGTTGGTTCCCTGCCGAAAAGCCAAAATTCTCGATTCTAAAGCTGACCCCGCTCCTACCAAAGGACGAAGATTTCTTTCACCTCGCCAACCGCGATGGCGACACCGGACGACTTCTCTGGGTGCGTCTGGGCAACTGCCGCACTCCGGCCTTGCTCACCCGGTTTGAAGCGACATGGCCCGGCATCGAACAATCGTTCGCCGCGGGGCATCGAATCGTTTTCCTGTTTTCAGCATCGCCCCGGCACTCCTCCTTTGCGGCCCAGCGTTGCGCTCAAGTGGGACGATCAGTTTGGTTCATTATTCTCCGCCAACCGCCACGCCCTGCGACAGACCCCGCCCTGCGACATCGTCCCGCAGGACAGTGAGTGAGGGCTGGACGGTAATTGGCGAATTTCACAGACTGCTCGCCGCGCCAACCCGCGTGTTCCTTTGAGCAAAGTCATCTACATCGAAACCACCATTCCGAGCTTCTATCACGAGACACGGCCCAAGCCCGAACTCGTCGCCATGCGCAACTGGACTCGGGATTGGTGGCAGCAAGCTGGAGCACAGCATCAATTCGTCGCATCCGACGCCGTCCTTGCGGAACTTGATCTCACCCCGGAACCCAAGCGCACCGAATGCCTCGCGCTCACGGCCACGCTTCCCCTGCTGGAAGACCTCCCCGAAATCGACGAAACCGTCGAGTTTTACCTCCGCCACAAACTGATGCCCGCCAGCCTCGAGGGCGACGCACGTCACCTCGCCCTCGCCGCATGGCACCACTGCGACATTCTCGCCACTTGGAATTGCCGCCATATTGCGAACCCCAACAAACTGGAGCACATTCATCATATTCACGATATTCTGGGATTGCCCACACCGATCCTCGCCACACCATTCCAACTCCTGGAGGCCGAAAAATGAACACCCCGATCACCCCGCCTGAAACCACCGACGATCCCATCGCTGAAATCCACGAGATTCGCCGCCGTCTCGCCGCCGGGCATGGCAACGACCCTCGTCGCCACGGTGAATTTCTCCGCCAGCGGCAGAAGCAACACAGTGAAAGAACGGTGAGAGTGCAAAAGCAACTCGTCACTCCTTCAGCGTGATCATAATCAGACTGGTACCCAGTCAGCGCCACGGAAACCGAAATTCACGATGCACAGACTGACCCTCTCCTCCCTGAAACCTATCTCAATGCTACGCGTTTTTGCGCTTTTCCTCAAATTCTAGAAGATGCCAGCGACATTCGAGCAACTTCAACGCAAACAGCGTATCGCCAAGGAACTCGTCCGCATCGAAACAGAGCGGCCTGGCTCGATCCGAATGAAGCCCAACCCTTGGTGCTGCTCGTTCGCCTTGGATCATCTTGCAGAGATCGGCTACAAGAAGCCCTTCTTGGCTTCGAGACAGCAGTTTGCGATCGATTGCTTTTTAACCTATCCGGACGCGTGTGACCGACTACTCACTTACTGCTTCCTTGTCGGTGAAAGAAACTCACAGGGCTTGCTTCCTCTCTGGAACGGTTTTGGCGACTACAAAGCGTCTTGGTCAACCCTGCCGCAATTCCAAGGAAACGAGTCGATTATTTACGTCCTGGGTGTTGCCCCAGTTCTCTTTTTCCCAGTGGATGGCGGCATCTTGTTCTACCAGCTACTCGAACCAGCTTCCGAATGAACGAACGTCTATGCGCTGCAGCCGAATTGCCGGATTCTGGCATTCGGCGCAGCCATGCCAAAGCACGACTCATAGTATCTCTCTGACAATGACCGCAACGCCTAACCCTCTTCGTCAAGTTTGGGAAAATCTACCCGAAGTCCCGCCCGCCGCCATCCCGCTACACGCCGAAATTTCAAATATCTTTGGCTAGCGATTTACCACCCGTCCCGTGACAACAACACCCGAAGAATACGGAATCTTGCGGTTTCAACCGGTTCAGAACTTCATCGACCCTCTTCTCGGTGTAGGCCGTGATGCGCGGATTGACGCTCTTATGGATCTGCTTGACCACGGCACCGTGCAGGATAGCGCGGCGGACTGGACCCGTATTTCTCGGGCTCTGCGTCGCAATCGCTTATTCGTGCTCGAAGCGTCAACTCCCGTTTGGAGCGCTTTACTTCGCTTCGACCCTTCCAATGCGAACTGTGGTGACTATCGCATCACGCGCCAACGATCAGCACGGCCAGAGGTGGGAAGGATCGAAAGCGTCAAGGCCGTTTCAACAGACCTGCTGAGTTCGCGTCTCTCAAGGATCGCTCATTACTCCACCACATTTCAGATTGTTACTTTTACCGAGCACGGCGGCACTCGCACTGTCTGGTTTGCAGGTCTTTTCCACTACGAACAGTTCGATGATCCTACGCTCGACGAAATCGCCTAACCCGCATGCACTGCAGCGAGCTGCTCCGGGCTTTACAGCCTGTGCTCCGCAGCCGCTGAGCTTGGGGTCGTTGATATGGCCGCTAGCAGCCACATGAACACTCAGAGCACCGAGTTTACAATAGCATACGGGGAAGCGATGTTTTATGCCCACCTGATTGAAGACTTGGTGGCTCTTCACCTTTATGAATGCAGTTGGTTCCATGTGAACGGCTATCCGAGTTTGTCACGGCGTCAGATTCGCGAGTTCTCCCACGAGGACCGGATCAACGAATTAGCGAAGATCTATCACAACCAAAAAGACGGCGTGAGCGAGCGCCTAGTTCGAGCGCTCCATCTTCTCCGCCAGATCCGCAATAAACTTACTCATGCGTTCATGCCACAGGTGGGAAGCGAGTTCGAGTCCGAGGAAGGTATCGATCAGGTCGTTGCGATGCTCCGAAATACCGCCAAGTGGGAGCGATTCCACTTACGAACGCTTCACCGCGCCCACGAAGCCGTTCTCAACAGAGCCATCACCCACGCGTGGGAGCGAGCGCTTGAGCGCGACGATCCGCCCTTTGATGCGCGAGTCGCTCGAAGCAAGATTCAAGAGTATCTCGATGAGCTTGAAACACAACCAAAGGCCTAATCCGTATGCGCTGCAGCCCGCAGAGCCTTTCACCAAGTGACCGCAACGCATATCCCAAACGAACCACTTGAGTGATCTACGTCTTTGTCATTGCTTATTTTGCCATTGGCACCGTGGTCTGTTTTGCCCATCCACAATTGTTACGGCCACAAATCGCCGAGCTTTGGAATCTCAATCTCGGTGCGGCGGGATCCCTCCTCAAGCCCTTTATGGCATTGGCTGTTTTTCTCCTGTATTGCACTTTGTGGCCGATCGGATGGTTCAACGCCGGAAAGGCAGAGAAGAAGGCAAAAGAAGCACTCGACGCCCAACTCAAACGCCTCCGTCCCTTCATGGCTCTTCACGCCACAGTGAATGCTCCGGCGAACTATGCTGGAGGCGATGGCTCGTCATTCGAGCAGGCTGTTATCATCGTCGGTGCTACTTTCATCAGCGGTCCCCGCGCCGCCTACAATTACATCGAGGAGCGATACCCCGGATGCCAGCATGGCATGCAGTCGCTCAAGGAACAGAACGGAAAATCCTATGACGTGCTCGAATTCACAACTGCCGAAGGCCAACACAAGGCAATGTATTTCGACATTTCAGCTCACTTCCAAAAACCCAATTTAAATTAGGCGTCGCTCGCGCAGTCTATGGGAGGAGGAAAGGTCATGGTTCAACTCTTGACAGAGCAAGCCCGTTTCCGCGATCGCTGCGGCGTACGGGAGGAAAGCGGGAGGAAAGGGTCAGGAGAATATTCTTGCGCTCACCGTCTTCGGAACTCTCACGGTTGCGCATCCGCGGGAAGTGCAGTGACCACGAAATCATGGATCACGTCGGCGTGCTCCAAGGCTTCATCAAAATCTTCACGAGTGGGCATCGGCTCGTAGGAACCTCCGGGATAGCGAAAGGCGGTCGCGTAGGGCGTGAGCATCGCAGCCGCATGGTCGAGTCGTGTAAAATCGCGATCCGATTCCGCCGCGCGCTTTATCAGGGCGAGAAGGTCGTCGGTCTTTGGGAATGAGACATCCTGACCTTGGAGCCAGGCCTTGAGGGATTTCTCCGCAGCCTGCTGGCAGTGGTTAGATGGCGATGTCGAGCGGCGGATGGTCGGCCGCCGCGAGCAGCCGCGCGGAACGCAAATCACGTCCGGCCCGAGCCAGCCAGTCGCGGACGAGTTCCAGCGCGGATTTATCCATAGAGCTTCCGTCCGCGCGTCAGGATTTGGTGAAAGAGGGAGGCTCGCAGGTGCTTGTAACGATCCACTTGGGCGCGCGTGGGAACGATCACGTCCTTGGGCATCGGGAGCCCTTGCAAGCAGCGCAGCGTGCGTTGCGACCGCCGGATGGCGGGTTCGTCGCTGTCGCGCACGACCACCATCAGGTCCAAATCGCTATCGCTGGTGGGTGTGCCCCATGCGTGGGAGCCAAAAAGCCAGATTTGTTCGGGATGGAACTCGGACACCAGCGTTTGGGTTGCCGATTCGATGAGCGTTTCATCAATGGTGATCACAGGCGGCAGTGTAACCAGTTCGCGGGCACGGTCGAGATTGAATCGGCAGTGCCTGGAAAGAAGAGGCGGGTCGGTCTGTGAATCTCGCTCCTCTCCTCGTTACCAAGTTGCACTTGGTGACGCTCCTTTCCCGAAGCTGCGCTTCGTCCCGCTCGGCCGAAGTAAAACTTCGCCCGAATGAGCATTTCCAAGTGCAACTTGGAAACGAGGAATAGAAGAGCGCGTCCGACTTTCCTCCGGCTCCACCGGCGCTCGCGTGATTGTCGCTGCTCCCCGCGCCCGCAAGACGCCGACCCTTGCGCCGGCAAAGAAGTCGAGCCCGCGTAACGGGACAAGAAAACTCGCGCGCATGTAGCCCCATGGCGCTGATGCGGAATTTTACGCGGTTTTCTTTCCTTCACGCCGCCTGAAAGTGTGCGCTGCTGGTGCGAATTCGCGTGCGGAGTGCGCTGTTTTCGGAAGACTCCTTCCGCATGACTCCCGCTCGCGGTTATCTCGTGCCGCTGCTAGCTCTGGCGGTGATCCTTCTGGTTGGGACGGTCGCCGCGCTCCGGTGGCAGTCTGGCGAAACGCTCAAGGCCGGTGAACTCCGGCGCGCGAGCGATTTGGAAATGGCTGAAGGGGAGAAGGCGGCGCTGCGGGAACAGATCGAAGAACTGAAGGAAGCCGCATCGCGTCGGGACACGGAAATCGCGGCGCGAGGATCGGAACTGGCAGGGCGCGAGGCGGCGATCGCCGGACGCGAGGACGCGGCCACGGAGCGGATACAGAGCAGTTTTCAGGGTCTGCTGATTCAGCAACAACTGATCAAAAATCTGGAGGCGCTGAAGGCGGCCCTGCCCGATCTTTCACCGGAAGTGGACCGCCTAGCCAAAGAGCATGCGCAATCCAAAGCGGAGCGCCAGCGGCTTCAGGAAGACAACGCAGAACTTCGTCGCCGGCTGAATGCGGGAAAAGGTCTGGAAAGCCGATGAACACTCAGTTTCACGGCCTGAATGGATTAGCTCTCGCTGGTCTGCACGGCGTGTGCTTGAATCAAATCTAATGAAAAGTTCCAGCCAGAAAGCCGGTTTCTCCATTGCTGCGATGATCGCCGTGATCATCGCCGCCGGAGTGGGCGTGGACTGGTGGGATGCGCATCAATCGAAGCTGTCGGCCAAGCCGGTCGAGGTGCTTAAACTCGGAGACGAACCGATGCGGCGCCTGGTCGAGGAGAACGAACATTTGAAGACGGAAAACGCGCTGCTGAACATGCAGAACGACGCGCTTCGGAAGCAGGTCGATGAGCTGAATCAAAAGTCGGCGGAAGCACCGCGGACGGACGTGGTGAAGGAAGACAAAGCCGCGGGCGGTTAATCGCCTTGCGCTTTCACCACTGGACGACTGAGCTGGCCCAAGTCAGCCCGCCTCCAAAGACGACGAGCAGGACGTAGTCGCCGACTTGCATGCGCCCGGTGCGGTTGGCCTCATCGAGCGCGATGGCGACGGCGGCGGCGCTGGTGTTCCCGTAGCGGTCGAGGTTGATCATGAAGCGATCCATCGGGATTTTCAGGCGATGCGCAATAGCTTCGATGATGCGCAAATTTGCCTGATGCGGGATAATGCAGGCGAGGTCTTCGGGCTTCAGATTCGCGTCGGCGAGGACGCGCTGGGTCGCTTCGAGCATGGAAGTGACGGCGTGTTTGTAAGTCTCCTTGCCGTTCATTTTGATGCAGTTCAGGCGCTGATCGGCGTTGTCTTTTGTGATCGGAAATTTCGAGCCGCCGCCGGGAATGTAGAGAATGTCGCTGAGCCCGCCATCGCTGCCCATGAACGTGCTAATGACGCCGTGCCCGCCGCCGCGATGCCGTAAAATAGCGGCTCCCGCGCCGTCGCCAAAGAGCACGCACGTATTCCGATCGGTCCAATCGACGATGCTGGAAAGCTTCTCCGCGCCGATGACGAGGATGGTGTCGTAAGTGTGCGAGGTGATGAATTGCTGCGCGATTTCCACCGCGTAGAGGAAGCCGGAGCACGCCGCGCTCACGTCGAAACACGCGGCGTTTTTCGCGCCGATTTTGGTTTGCACGAAGCACGCGGTGCTTGGGAAAAACATGTCGGGCGTGACGGTGGCGACGAGGATGAGATCGATTTCGTCAGCAGTGATGCCGGCGTTTTGCATGGCGGAAAGCGCGGCCTTCGCGGCGAGGTCGCTCGTGCTTTCATCATCCGCCGCGATGCGCCGCTCTTTGATGCCGGTGCGCGAGACGATCCATTCGTCGTTCGTCTCGACCATCTTTTCCAGATCAGCATTGGTCAGCACGCGCTCGGGCAAGTAGCTGCCGGTGCCGATGATCGACACGGTGCGCTTGGCCTTAACGTTGCGGGCTGGTGGCGGAGGAGGATTCATAGCGTTGCACGGCTTCGACGATGTGGGGATTGACCTGATGGCGGATGGATTCGCAAGCCATGCGGATGGCATTGCGGATGGCGAGCGGCGAGCTGCCGCCGTGGGCGATGATGCAGACGCCATTCACGCCGAGCAGCGGCATGCCGCCGTATTCGTCGGAGTTGGTTTTGGTGTGGATGCGTTTGAGCGCAGGCTTTGCGAGCAGCCCGCCGATGCTGGTGATGAGGCCGCTCTTAATCTCGTGCTTCACCCAGCGGAAGATCGCGTGGGCAATCGCCTCGCTCGTTTTCAAAACGATATTACCCGTGAAACCATCGGCGACCACGACCTCGACGGGGTTCTCAAAAAGATCATGGCCTTCGACATTGCCGCGAAAATTCAGCCCGCTCGCCTTCAGCATCTCGAAAGTCTCGCGCGTAAAATCGTTCCCCTTTTCATCCTCTGTCCCGATCGACATCAGCCCGACGCGTGGATTCGAGTAACCCAGCACGTGCCGCGAATAGACGGTGCCCATGATCGCGTTTTGCAGCATCTGAAGCGGCGTCGGGTCCGTGTTCGCCCCGGCGTCGATCAGCACGAAAAGATTCGTCTCCGTCGGCATCGTCGCCGCGATCCCCGGACGGTCGATTCCCGGCAGCGTGCGCAACTTGATCGTGCTCGCCGCCACCGCCGCGCCCGTGTGCCCCGCACTCACGATGGCATCCGCGTCCCCCTTTTTCACCAAATCGACTGCGCGACTCACCGATGAATCCTTCTTCCGCCGCACCGCATCCACCGCGCTGTCTCCCATTTCCACGACCTGCGTGGCGTGGACGATTTCCACCCGCCGGTCATGGCACCCCACCCGCTTCAGCTCCGCCTCGATCCGAGCGGCGTCGCCCGTTAGATACAGCTTTTCGATGTCGGGAAAGTCGCGCAACGCGAGCGCGGCACCCTCGACGAGTTTCGGCGGGCCATCGTCGTGGCCCATCGCGTCGAGCGCAATTTTCATGAGCGCATTTCGGGCGCGTCGTCGTGGATCATCAAGCGTAAAAACGAAAGCAGCCGCTCGCGCCCGGAGGCGGAGCGGCTGGAATTCGAAATGTGCAGACTTAAGCGGACTCGATCGTCAACACCTGGCGACCCTTGTAGTAGCCGCAGGCAGGACAGGCGATGTGCGCGGGAAGCGCGCTGCCGCACTGGCCGCATTTGTGAAGCATGGCTGCATGCCAGCGGTTGGCGGCTTTGCGCGTGCGCAGCCGCATTTTGGACATCTTGCGTTTTGGAACACCCATTTTAGTTGGTCGTAAATTATTTCAGTTTCAGTTGATCCAGCGCGCCCCAAACTTCTCGGGTGTCGGAGAGAGGCTCTTCCGGTGCTTCGCTCTTATCGCGAAACGCCGCTTTACATTCTCTCTCGCCATTCCAATCGCAGTGCGGATGGGGCGGAAGGACCAGCAACGTGTCCTCCCTCACCTGCTCTGTCAAGTCCACGGTTTCACGACCTGTCAATTCCACCTGGCAGGCGAAATCGGGCACTTCCAGCGAAAACGGGAAATGTTCCAAACACGCCACGCACACCAGATCCAGCGGCACCGAGATCGACCCCGTCGCAAACAGCCCGCCGTCGCTGAGACCGACATCCAGCGAATACGAAATCGGCCCCGTCGGCGTGGCGAATGCGTCTTTAAAATCGAGAATACTACTCGGCTCTTCCCCCTCGATGTGGAGCCCTTCGTCTGGGATTTGCAGGATGTGGACTTTCATAGAACTGATTCCGTTTTGAATGCTTCGGACGATTCACCGTGGCACAAGCGTCTTCAGATTGCCACCGGGCTTTGCCCAAAAGCGCCGGGGCGCACCAAGGCTACCGCTTCGCCTCAGCGATCACTTCGATCAGTGCATCGGCGGCTCGCCTGACTTCAAAACGCGATTGAAAACTTCGCGCAGCATTTTGCCGCATGGCTGCACGTCGCTCGGGCTTCACGTCGAGCCACTGCTGGAGCAAACGCGTCGTGCCCGGTTCGTCGTCGTCGTCCACGAGGCCAGCTTCATCGGAGGCGATTTCGCGCCAGATATTCACTTTGTTGGAAATCAGGACCGGCGTTTCGCAGGCGAGAGCTTCGGCGACAGCCAGCCCGAAATTTTCCTGGTGCGAGGGAAGCACGAACGCTTCGGCGAGGCGAAGCATTCCCCATTTCATGTCGCCCGAAAGCATACCCGGCCAGAGAATCTGGCTGGAGATTTGAAGGCGATCGGCGAGACCTTGCAGCGACTTCACCCATCCCGTTTGATCTGGCCCGGCGAGGACAAGGCGCAGGTTGGAATCGGAGTTGCGGGCGAGTTTGGCAAAGGCGTGCAACAACAAGTCGCAGCCTTTTTTTTCATGGATGCGACCGAGGAAAAGCAGCACGCGCTTTTCACGAAGTTCGGGAAATTTTTCGAGCACGACGCGCGCTTGAATATCCGCGTCGCCGGGCGGTGCGGCGATCCCGTAGCTCACGACTTTTTCGCGGCAGCGGTAGAGCCAGAATGATTCGCGCGCCGAACGTCGTTCCTCTTCCGACGTGAAAAGCACCGCTGTCGCATCGCGCAAAACGCGGTAGTCTCCCCATGGCCAATACGCCCATTTTTTCAAATGCTTCAGCGGATAAGCACGCTTGAACCACGGATCGAGCATACCATGTGGAAAGACGAAATAAGGAGTCTCCGTCCCGCGAAGCGCGCGCCATACACCGAGGCCGTTGTATTGCCAAAGGCCGCTCACGATCACGGCGTCGTAGTCGCGGCGGTGCGCGGCGAGCCACGGGACGAATGCCGCCGAGTATCCGAACCTGGAGCGGCCCGGCCCGAACGCGTGGACTTTCACCGGGCAGTCTTTCACCCACGCGGCATCCGGCGCGTCGAGCGAGACGATCTCCGTTTCGTGCCCGGCCGCGGCGTGGATTTGCGCGACTTGCTTGATGCCTTCGATCGGGCCGCCGCCCGCGGGATTTACCGAGTGGATGGAGCGGAGGATGCGCACTTTCTTACATAATGGCCGAGTACGACGAGCGACCAAAGGCGCGTCCAATGGATCGCCCGCCGCTCGAATCGCTGGCGGATTTTCCCGACAGTGTCGGGAGAAAGCAGGTGCCGCGTTTCGATTTCATCGAGTCCGCTGTTGGCGAAGGCTTGTAGCGGCCCGCGCATCCACGTGTCCATCGGTAGCGAAAATCCCATTTTGGGCCGGTTGTAAACCTGCTCAGGCAAAAGATCGCGGCAAGCTTCGATCAAAATTCCCTTCGGCATGCCGTAGCGCGTTTTCACCTTAGCGGGAAGACTCAGCGCGTATTCGACGAGCCGGATGTCGAGAAAAGGCACGCGTAATTCCAGCGATGAAGCCATGCTCATTTGGTCGGAATCGCGCAGCAGCATTTGCCGCATGTAAACGGTCAATTCGGCCCAACTAATCGTCGCAAAATCGTCGCACCAGGGAGGCGGCGCGTCGGTCTGCAACTCGCTGATCGGCAACCCGGCGTCGCGCAACATCGCATCGCTCCACAGTCGGCGCCGCCAGACTGCGAGCGAAATCAAATCGCCGGACGGCAAATCGGCGAGGCGGCTGCCCGCTTTTCCAAACGCTCCGGTGAGACGGCGGAGCGGAGCGGGAATTCTCGCCAGCATCCGCAGCCGCGGTGCGTCGCGAAAACTCGGGTAGCCACCGAAAAGCTCGTCCGCACCGAGGCCCGACAACGCAACCTTGATCCCGCACTGCGCGACTTTTCGGGAGACGATGAAAGTGTTGATCGCGTCGATCGAAGGGGCGTCCAAATTTTCCACCGCCTCCTGCACGAAGCCGATCGCCTCCTCGTCGCTGACTTCGATCCGATGGTGATCCGTGCGATAGCGCTTCGCGACTTGCGCCGCGATGTCTGTTTCGTCGAACTGCGCATGCGGAAAGCCGATCGAAAAAGTCTGCAAAGCCGTGCCACCCATCTCGCGCGACGCCAGGGCTGTGACCACGGAGGAATCGATGCCGCCGCTCAAAAACGCGGCGACTGGAACGTCCGCCACGAGGTGCTCCCGCACCGAGCGCTCGAGCAGAGCCCGAATTTGCGCGGGCGCGTCAGCGTCACGATTGACGGGGAAAGTCTGCGGCGGCCAGAAGCGCCGAATGTCGATCGCTCCGGTCGTTTCCACGATCATCCGATGTCCCGCCGCGAGAGTCTTAATCTCCGGGAAAAGCAGTGCCGCCTCCGGACAGCTCCCCCATTGCAAAAACGCGCTGATGCCTTCGCGCGAACAATCAAAATACTGTCCCTCCATCAGCGTGCGCATCTCCGACGCCAGGCGAACACCATGCCCGCACGCATGGAAATACAGCGGTTTGATCCCGAGCGGATCGCGCGCGACGAAGAGACGCTTTTCTTTCGCCTCATAGATGGCGAACGCAAACATCCCCCTCACCCGCTGCAACAGCGCCTCACCCCAAAGTCGGAAGCCCACGAGCAAAGTCTCCGTGTCCGAACTTCCAACCCACGCGATTTTCGCTTCGCGCATCTGCTCGCGGAGTTCGGCGTGATTATAAATCTCGCCGTTGAACACGATCACATTTCCGCTTTCCGCGTCGCACATCGGCTGCGCGCCCGTCGCCGAAAGATCGACGATGGCGAGCCGCGTGTGGCCAAACCAGAGCCGCCCATCCGGGGAGACCCACTCGCCGCGTCCGTCAGGCCCGCGGTGATCCAGCGTTTTAAGATCGAGCGCGGTCGCAGTTCCGGCACTGCTGAAGCTGGCCGCGATGCCACACATCGTTCGCCGTTAAACCGCGAACCTTTCCCGCAAAGCACGCACCACGGCCGGCGGCACGAACGACTCCACATTGCCACCGAGTCGCGCGATTTCCTTCACGATGCGCGAGCTGAGATAGGTGTATTCTTCGCGCGGCGTGAGGAAGATCGTCTCGATCGTGGGGTCGAGTTTGCGATTCATCAGCGCCATTTGAAACTCAAACTCGAAATCCGAAATCGCCCGCAATCCCCGCACGACCGCCACGGCATTTTCCTGCTTCGCAAACTCCACCAGCAGCCCGTCGAAGGAAACGACTCGAATGTTTTCCACATCGGTAGTGCTCTCACAGATCAACGCCACGCGCGCCTCGGGCGTGAACATGCTTTGCTTCTGATCGTTGAACGCAACCGCGACCACGACTTCATCAAAAAGCCTCGCCGCGCGGTGGATCACGTCGAGATGCCCCGTCGTGATGGGATCAAAACTGCCGGGATAAATCGCGCGTCGCATACCGGCAGAATCCTCCGTCAAAACGTGTGAATGAAAAGCCCGGAGCGCAGCTTTGGCTCAAACCACGTACTTTTGGGCGGCATGATCTGGCCTGCATCCGCGATCGCCATGAGCTGATCCACAGTGGTGGGAAACATCGAAAAGGCGACCGCCGCCTTCCCCGAATCCACGAGCTTCACGAGCTCATCCGTGCCGCGGATTCCACCGATGAAGTCGATGCGTTTGCTCGTGCGTGGATCGTCGATGCCGAGCAGCGGCGCGAGCAGGCGATCCTGGAGCGCGGTCACGTCCAGTTGAGAGATGGGATCGGCATCCGCTGCGGGCTTCCAGGAAAGATCATACCAAGCTCCATCGAGATACATGCGGATTTCTCCGGGCGAAGCCGGTTTCGCCGTGCCGTTTATTTTCAAAGAAAAGACCGCGCCAATGGCAGCGAGCAAGTCAGCTTTACCATGACCATTGAGGTCTTTCACTGCGCGATTGTATGGCAAAATCTGGAGCTGGCTCGCGGGAAATAAAACGGCGAGAAACCAGTTATATTCTTCTGATCCGTTGTGCGCCGGATTTCGTTCGCGCCGCTCCCGCCCGACTCGGGCCGCACTTGCCGTCCGGTGGTGTCCGTCAGCAACGTACGAGCACGGCACATTTTTAAAAAGCGCAACGATATCCGCGCCTCCAGCGATGCGCCAGACCGTGTGCTGGACGCCATCAGGCGCGGTCAGTTCATAGAGCGGCGCGTCCTTGAGCGCCTTCCCGATAGCGGCGTCGATTGTTTCATCATCGCGATACGTCAGGAAAACCGGCCCCGTATCCGCGCTCAACGTTCCGATCAGCCGCGTGCGATCGTCCTCTTTGTCGCGCCGCGTCTTCTCGTGTTTTTTGATGATGTCCTGCTCGTAGTCGTCGATGTGGCAGACCGCCGCGATCCCCGTCTGGACGTGTGATCCCATCCGCTGTTGATACAGGTAAACGCACGGCTCCGATTCCCGGATGAGAGCGCCCGATTTTTGGAGGGCGAGAAAATTCTCCCGCGCCTTTTCATAGACGGCGTCCGCATACGGATCCGTCTCGATCGGAAGATCAATCTCCGCTCGATCCACATGCAGAAGGCTGTGCGGTTTTCCGTCGGCCAGAGCGGCAGACTCCTCGCGGTTGACGACATCGTAAGGAACGCATGTCACTTCGGAAACCAGCGCGGGAGCAGGGCGGAGCCCTTGGAAGGCCTTGATTCGGAGCATAAGCGGCAGAGGAAACGGGATTCGCCGCAGGTGCGCAAGCGATTCGTGGAAACAAAAACGGCGGCAGCTTTGAAGCCGCCGCCGTTCATGAAGTTTAAGGTCCGTTGGCCCGATCAGTTCACATACGCCGCTTCATTGGAAAGCAGCAGCGCCTGCACATAAGTTTCCCAAGAATCGAGCGGCTTGCGCTCCACGATTTTCCCCTGATTCTGAATCGCTCCCATGTTGTCGTTTCCACGATTCATGTTCCGGTCGTAACGCTCTTGAGCCAGCTTGGCAGATTTTTCAGCGAGGGCCTTGTTCGCCTCCACCATTTGCGGTTCCTGCCGTTTCTCCTCCCCCAAAAATTTCAAAGCCAACTCCACTTCCGCAGGCTGACCGGTGGTGCGGTCCGCACCTTTCGGTTCGCGTTGAAATATCAGGCGATAGATCGCGTTGATACGCTCGATAGTGGAGCCAGCTTTCGCCACGTCCTTGTTCAAAATAACGCTTCGGGCAACGTCGGCGGCCATGGGACTATTCATCAAAAACAGCGCCTGCTGCGGCACTACCGTGGTGGTCCGTTTACTGTTCGGCATGTCCGGATTGCTGAAATCGAAATGGGCCATCAACTCGGGAACATTCCCGCGATCAATGTAACCGTAAACACTGCGGCGATAGCTGTAGGGCTCGTCCGCCAAATTAACGGGCTGCCCGCCCACGGTGCGGTCGAGCTTCCCACTGAATACCAGCAACGAATCGCGCATCGCCTCGAAATCGAGCCGCCGCACGTTTGCCCGCCAGAGGTAACGATTTTCAGGATCAATCGCCGCGTGCGCCGGGACGTTGTAGCTGCTCTCCTGATACACTTTCGAGAGCATGATCACTTTGTGCAGCTTCTTGAAAGACCAACCCTGATCCATGAAGTAGCCACTCAGATAATCGATCAATTCGGGATGCGTCGGTGCTTCCGATTGTGTTCCCAAGTCATCGGGCGTGCGCACAAATCCCTCCCCGAAGTGGTGCATCCAAATCCGGTTCACGATGACCCGTGCTGTCAAAGGATTACTCTTGTTCGCAATCGCTTGCGCGAGTTCGAGGCGACCGCTTCCGACACGGAATGGCGTCCTCTTTCCACCAGGCGAGAGCACTTCAAGAAAGCTACGCGGAACCACATCGCCGCGGATGTCAGCCTGCCCGCGCACCATTACCGCTGTGTCTTGCGGATTGGGCTTATCCATCACCACCATCGCCCGTTTCGGTGCACCGTCGTGCGTCATCAGCAGATTGTTGATCTTGCCGAAGATGAAGCCAGCCTTCCCTCGCATTTGCTGAGGCCATCCATTGCTCGCATTCCGAAGCCCGTCCGTGGTCATCCTGCTGGCGGGTTCGATCTTAAACGGCGTATTGATGAGTTGAACCATCGCCGGATCAAAACCGGAAATGGCGTCCGTCTTCGCCGCCGCCGCTGCTTTGATGTAGTCGCGGCCCTTGTCGCCTATTTGGGCAAAGGCCTTGCCGTAAATTTCCGCAACGTCATCGAACGTTTTCGGATCGGTGGAGGAAAACGCCGCCGCTATGATCGAGTTATACTTGTTGCCTTTGTTCTCAGCGATTTCCGCGGCGATCCCCTTAAAGTTACTGCCGCTATCGACGAACCTTTTCAAAGGACCAAACACACCGTCGTTGCGCCCCAAATCCCCTCGCAAATCGTTGATGATATCGCGTTCCAGTTTTTCCTCCTTGATCAACTCCTGGAGAGCCAGCAAGTCCTCGGCGGTTGCACCGCCCCGATTGCGATGCGCCGCCTTGATGTAGGAGGCCGCCTTCGTATAAAACATGCCGGAATACTCGCTGAGCAGCTTGTAATAATGCTCGCGGTTCTCCTGCTCCAATCCCGCCATCTGCTTCTCGAAATCCGCCAGCAACCCCTTCTGATCAAGGTTAGAGATGAGTGGCTTGTCGTAGGGTTCCGTGATATTCGCGAAGATACCGTGCATCGCATAATAATCCTTGGTCGGAATCGGATCGAACATGTGATCGTGGCAGCGAGCACAGGTGACAGTCATCGCGAGAAAGCCTTTGGAAACAACGTCGATGCGATCATTGATCACGTCGTTGGCATTCCCGAAACGAGCGCCAACAGTCAGGAAGCCAAGAGCCGCCAGTTGTTCAGGCTTGTTCTTCGGAATCAGATCCGCAGCCAGTTGCTGCGTGATGAACTGATCGTAAGGCATGTCGGAGTTCATCGCGCCAATCACCCAGTCGCGATAAGTCCATGCATACGGATAGCGGTAATCCGCCATGTTATTGTTCCCCGCATCCGTCCCGATCGTGTCGGCATAACGCGCGGAATCGAGCCAGAAACGGCCCCATCGCTCACCGTATTGCGGCGATGCCAAGAGGCGATCGACCACCTTCACAAATGCACCCGCTGAAGTATCGGCCACGAAGTCTTTCACTTCCTGCGGCGTGGGAGGCAGGCCGATAAGATCGTAGGTCGCCCGGCGTAGAAGAGTCTCCTTGCTCGCCGGAGGAGAGGGCGTCATCCCCTTCTCTTCCAACTTTTGCAGGACAAATGCGTCCACGGGATTGAACTGCCCTTTTGGAAACGCACTGTTATCCAGCCATCCACGATTCTTGAGGTCGGAAGGAACCGCAGGCTTTTTGACAGGCTGATAGGCCCAGTGAGAGCGCGCCTTATCCGTGAGTCCTGAAAGTTTCGCCGCGATCGCTTTCGAAGCGGCTTTGCGCGGATCGACGGCACCCATTTTCACCCATTGAGTCAGGTCGGCCACTTGGGCAGGCGAAAGTTTTTCCCCTTTGGGCGGCATCTGAAGATCAGGGTCTTTGTAAGAAACCGCCACAATCAGCGGACTCTTATCGGGATCGCCGGCTTTCACGACCACCCCATTTTTGCCGCCTTTCAGAAGACCCTCGCGGGTATCCATCGTAAAATCGCCTTTAGACTTCCCGCCTTCGATGCTGTGACACTTGTAGCAAGTCTCCTTGAAGATGGGCTGAATCTTTTTCTCAAAAAACTCCGCCTGCTTTGGATCCATGTTCGCGGTTCCAGCCGTCGTCATCGACGGAGCCTCGTCGGCAGCGTGGAGGGAGATGGCGCGCGCAAGCCCGGCGAAACCGAGCAGGATGACGTTTCGCTTACTCATAAAGGTTGAGCCTGCCGGATCAGGCGATGACTTCTTTAACTACATTCCCGAAATTATCCGTGAACCGGAAATCACGGCCATTGTAACGATAGGTCAGCTTCTTGTGATCAAAGCCCATCAGCGCGAGAATCGTCGCATGCAGATCGTGGACATGCACCTTGTTCTCCGCTGCACGCGAGCCAAATTCGTCGGTGGCACCGTAAGTCGTGCCGCCTTTCACCCCGCCACCAGCCATCCACGTGCAGAATGCCCGACCGTTGTGATCGCGGCCCGGCGTTGCGTTTCCATTGCGGTCCTTCACCACGGTGCGCCCAAATTCTCCACCCCAAACGATCAGAGTCGAGTCGAGCATCCCGCGCTGCTTGAGATCTTTGATCAACGCAGCGGCAGGTCCGTCAATTTCACCCGCGCGCGCTGGCAGCGCCCGCTCCAAATCACCATGGTGATCCCATCCGCCTGCGCTGACCTGCACAAAGCGCACACCACGCTCCACCAAACGCCGCGCCACCATCATCCGCGCTCCCATTTCGGTATTGCCGTAAAGATCTTTAACCTCCTGCGGCTCCTTGGAAATATCAAAGGCGTCCGTGGCTTCCGTCTGCATTTTGAAAGCCATCTCAAAGGCCTCGATCCGCGACTCGAGCTGATTATCCTTCTGCAGCGCCTTCGCATGCATGTCGTTGAGCTGATGCACGAGATCGAGCTGGCGGCGCTGACGATCCATCGGCGTAAACTGGTTGCGGATATTCAAAATCACGTCGTCGAGATTCATCCCCCGGTTATAGTTCACATTCACGCCCTGGTACATGCCGGGCAGGAAGGAGGCCTGACGCCATTCAGGCTTGCCGCTCAGCGTGATGAAGCCGGGCATGTTCTGATTCTCAGTCCCAAGTCCGTAAACGACCCATGATCCCATGGAAGGTTTTGGCAACTGGAGCGACCCAGTATTCATGAAACGCTGGGCAACCTCATGCGCTGGAATGTCGGTCCACATCGAGCGAATAACCGCAATGTCGTCGATGACCTCACCGAGTTTTGGAAACACCGAACTCACTTCCACCCCGGACTTGCCCATCTTCGTGAACTTGAACGGTGACGGATATGCCAGCCCCTCATGGCCGGGAATCGTCTTGTCCGCGTATTTTGCAAAGTCCGGCTTTGGATCCCACGTGTCGATTTGCGATGGCGCACCTTCCGCGAAGATATGGATTATCGATTTCGCCTTTACGGGAAAGTGGGGTGCTTTCGGCGAAAGCGGTGTGATCACCTTGCCGCTCGCCGTCGATGCGCCCTCGGCATCATAAGGGTTCAAGCCGAAAAGCGACGCGAGACTCAGCGCACCCATTCCCATCCCGGTCCGAATCAAAAAATCGCGTTTGGTGAAGATGATATCTTCGAGCGATGGCGAGTGTTCGCGTAGATATTTGTCAGAGACGGTGTGGGAATTTTCTGAGTTCATGTTTTGGTGGAGGTGGGTTGGTCTTTACTGCCACAAGCCCCCTGTCATCGCAATCTTTGATTTTTCCGAAAAAATATGCGTCGCGAGGGAAATGGCTTCGGTTTGAGAGCATCAGTCAGGCCCCGGGGCGCAGTAACTTTTTGTGCGTGGAGGGAACGGTAGCGCCACTAGTTTTCCGCCCGCTTCGGACCTCCACGCAAGCCCGCTTCATTCGCGTCAGAATGTAGAAAACAGATCGCGCGCGGACGCGGACCAGTTGGCTCCCGACGATTTTTTCGACGAAGTCCGGCGAGAGATTTTCCACGTCTTTCAGCAGCGCGCCTTCCAAAGATTTGCAGAGGATGGTCGCCATCGCGCGCGTCAGCGTCTGCACTTCCGGCCCGAGACTCATGCGAAAGGTCGCGCGCCCTGCGTCATCCACCCGCAGGAAAACTCCGACTTTGTCCGAACACTCCGCGTCTCTTCGCACCTCTGCAAAATCGAACACCTCGCCCGCTTGGGGCTCATACCGTGCGGCTTGGTCTGCGAGTGCGATCAAATTCTCCCGCCTCTCTCCTTCACTCAGCGAATCGAAAAAACCAACGATTTTGGAAAGGCCCGCGGGAAACGACATGTCTTCAGCGGTCGCCAAAAAGAACCGCAATTTCCGCCTGCATTGCTTCCGCAGCCGCGCGCGGGTTCGGTGCATTGCGGATCGGGCGGCCGACCACGATATAATCGGCTCCATTTCGGAACGCTTCCTGAAGCGTCACGGTGCGCTTCTGATCGTCCCCACCTCGGGCCGTCGCTTCCCGAATCCCCGGCGTGATGATGATCGGCCCCGGCCCAAGTTCCCGCCGCAACCGCGCCGCTTCCTGCCCCGAGCAAATCAGCCCGTCGATCCCCGCGGCCACCGCCTTTTCCGCACGCCGCGACACCAAATCTTCGACCGGACGCGTCCACCCGATTTCCTCCAAATCGCTCGCGTCCATGCTCGTCAGCACCGTCACCGCGAGCACCTTCATCTTTCCCCGCACCTTCACCGCGTCGGCATATACCGATCCTACGGCGTGGATCGTGCAACACGTCGCGCCGGTGCGCGCGAGATTTTCCACCGCGCCACGCACCGTCGCGGGCACATCATGGAATTTCAAATCAGCGAACACTTTTTTGCCGGACGCCACCAGCGTTTCGAGCACCTCGAAATATCGTCCGCTCATGCAAAACTCGAGGCCCAGCTTGTAAAAAGTCACCGCATCGCCCAGTCGCTCGATCCAGGCGAGCGCATCCTCTTTCGTCGGAACGTCGAGGGCGAAAATGAGCCGGTCACGAGGGTTGATCGGTTTCGTGGAAAGAATGGCATCTGACATCCGCGAAGCGTCAACTCGCAGCGAAAAAAAACCAAGTTCCAGAATTGAAATCGCCCGAAAATCTCAATCCGCGACTTTCCGCTCCCGACTCAAAAAAGCGTGGCCGCACTACCGCGCCAACGCTGCCGCCCGCCAGCGTGCGTCAATAAGTCTTCCGCATATTGCTCGGCAAAATATTCAGCTCGTTCCGATATTTCGCCACCGTCCGCCGTGCGATCGGGATGCCGCGCTTGCTCAAGATCTCCACGATTTCCTTGTCGCTCAATGGCGTCCGCGCGTTCTCGCCCTTCACCAGTTCCGCGATCGCACCCTTCACGCTCGTATTGCTCATCGAGACGCCGTCCGCCGTTTGGTAGCCCGGCGTGAAAAAGTACTTCATCTCGAACACTCCATGCGGAGTTCGAATATATTTACCCGAAATCGCCCGGCTCACCGTCGTCTCGTGAACGCCCACGATGTCCGCGATCTGCACCATCGTCATCGGCTTCAAAGCACTCGGCCCGTGTTCCAGAAATTCCTGCTGCCGGCTCACGATCTCGTGTGAAATATTCGAGATTGTCTGCTGGCGTTGGTGGATCGATTTGATGAGAAATTTCCCGCTGCGGATCTTGTCACGGATGTAGTCACGCACGTCCGCGCCATTCCGTTCCGAAGCCATCAAATCCTTATACGTATTGCTGATGCGCAAATGCGGAATCTGGTCGCCATTCAGCGAGATTTGCCACTGGTCGCCGATCCGCTCCACGGTCACATCCGGCAGCACATAGTTATTGGGATCGGCCGTGAAAATCTGGCCGGGCTTCGGGTCCAGCGTCGCGATAAAGTTCGCCGCACGCTGCACCTGCTCCGCCGTCGTGCCGAGTCGGCGCGCGACTTCGGGAAAGCGCCTTTTTCCCAAATCGTCGATATAGCGATCCACGATCCGATACTCCAGGCTCTGCTCCTTCCCGATGCGTTTTAGCTGGATGAGCAAGCACTCCCGCAAATCCCTCGACGCCACTCCGACCGGGTGAAAAGTCTGCACGATCGCCAGGACCCGCTCGATGTCCTGCAACTCCATTCCCGTATTTTTCGCGATGTCATCCGGGGCCGTTTGCAGAAAGCCCGCATCGTCCACATTTCCGATGATGAGTTCCGCAATCTTCCGGTCACTCTCCTCCAAGTCGCTGGTCTCGATTTGCTCCAGCAAATGTTGCTGCAGCGTTTCCTCCTTCACCAGTGAGTCGAAGAAAAACTGCCGCCGTTCCTCGTCCTCCGACGAACGACCGGAGTAGCTCGAACTCTGCGCCATGTAGTCGCGCCATTCCTCATCCAGCTTCGCGAGGCGGTCGAATTCCTCCTGAAATTCATCATGCTCCGCCTGCTTGTCCTCGATCGTCGGCTCGGTCTGCTCCAGCTCGATCGTGGGATTGGTTTCGATCTCTTGCTGGATCAGGTTTCGCAGCTCCAGCATCGGGACCTGCAGGATTTGCAGGCTCTGTTGAAGCTGAGGCGCGAGTACTTGGTTTTGCGAGAGGGTTTGCGATTGTGAAAGTCCAGCCATGAGATTTAAAAGACGGTATTGGTGTCCGCCGGAAACGGCAAGCAGCATCCGCGCCAGCTCAAAAAGTTATTTTTGGTGAAGAAGAAGGCATCGTTCCCGCTTCACCGTGCCTCATGAAACGATCACCCATGCTTTTAGCGCTCACCGGCGCGGCTGCGCTCAGCGGCGCATTTCTACTCCCTCAACCATCCAGCGGCCAGGCCCCGGCGGCTTCGGAGGCCGCGCTCACGCTGCTGCTCGCCGAGGTCACCACTCAGCAAACAGCGGTTGTCGCCAATCAAACCAAGATCGACGAGCAGCTCGCTGTCATCGGAGAAAATGTCCGTGTCGCCCGCATCTTTGTGAGCCGCGGCGGAGGAAAGGCGAAATGATGAAAACGACCGCACTTTTTCTCTGGACCGGAGCCATCATCGCCTGGCTCAGCATTCCGCTGCACTCGCAAAGCCCTGCGGCAAAAGGCCCGCTGGAAACGATTCAAGCCATGAAAGCTCAAAACGCTGCCCTCTTGGAAAAGCAGGCTGCGACTTTGCTAAAGCTCGACGAAATCGCCAAGGAAGCCGAGCAACTGAAATTCTTCGGGAAACGCTCGTAGCGCCAGGCCGCGGCCGCAGTTCTATCCGCCTGCGATCCCTTCGCCTCCGGGCCGCGTCATCGCGACGGGGTCCAGCGCCGCGGCTAATTCTGCCTCCGGGAGAATGTTCCATTCCCGGCAAATTTGCCGCACGGTCTTTCCCGACTTCGCGCTCTCCTTGGCAATTTCTGCCGCTTTGTCGTAGCCGATGATCGGCGCGAGCGAGGTGACCATCGCCATGCTCAACTCGACCAGTTCGGCGCACCGCGGCACGTTCGCCTGGATGCCGGAGATGCACTTTTCGCGGAAAAGCACGACGACGCTCGCCATCAGCCGCAGCGACTCCAGCAGGCTCTCGGCGAGCGCTGGCATCATCGTGTTCAACTCAAAGTTTCCATTCGCCGCGCAAAACGTCGCCGTCGCATCATTCCCGATCACGCGCGCGCAAACTTGCATCACGCTTTCGCAAATCACCGGGTTCACTTTTCCCGGCATGATGGAAGAGCCGGGCTGCGTTTCGGGCAGCAGGATTTCGCCGATGCCGCAGCGCGGACCGGAGGCCAGCCATCGGATGTCGTTGGCGATTTTGAAAAGCGAAACCGCGATCGTCTTGATCTGCCCGCTCGCCTGAATCAGCCCATCCTTCGCCGCCTGCGCCTCGAAATGGTCGCGCGCCTCCCGCCAGGCGATGCCCGTGTGGTGTTCGAGATGCCGCATCACGATCCCGGAAAAATCGGGATGACAATTCAGCCCCGTCCCCACCGCCGTCCCGCCGAGCGGCAGTTCTTCGATCGCGGCGATGGCATTGCCAGCGCGCAAACGGGCGTATTCGATCTGCTTCGCATAGCCGCCAAACTCCTGCCCGAGTCGCACCGGCGTCGCGTCCATCAGATGCGTGCGGCCGATCTTGATCACATCCCAAAACTCGACGCTCTTTTTTGCAAACGCCCCGTGGAGTTGCTCCAGCGCAGGCATCAAATATTTTCGGATGCGCTCCCCGACCGCGATGTGAATCGCCGTCGGGATCACGTCGTTCGACGACTGGCCCATATTCACGTGGTCGTTCGGATGCACCGGCTCCTTCGACCCGATTTCCCTGCCCGCCATTTGCGAGCAGCGATTCGCGATCACCTCGTTCGCGTTCATGTTCGTGGAGGTGCCCGATCCCGTCTGGTAGATATCGATGGGAAAGTGCGCATCCAGTTTCCCATCGATGACTTCCTGAGCAGCGCGCGCGATGAGCGCCGCGCGGTCTTCGTCGAGTTTTCCCAATTCCAAATTCGCCTCCGCCGCGGCCCATTTCACGAGGCCCAGGGCGCGAATAAATTCACGCCCGAAGCCGTGGCCGGAAACGGGAAAATTGAGCACGGCGCGCTGTGTGGAAGCGCCGTAAAGGGCGTTGGCGGGAACCTCCATCGTTCCCATGGAATCTTTTTCGGTGCGAGTTTCTGACATAAAGAGGACTGTCAGAATGGAAGGCGCGCCCCGCCTTGCAAAGAGGAAACTCGTCGCCGGGAGGAGACAAAGCCTTCCGACGAAGCGCGGCACAGCGTTTTCAAAGGATTGCCCCGCGAAACGATTCCCTGCATACCACTCCCATGTCCTCCACTCCTTCCCGCGTTCTCCTTTCAATCTGCACCGCTCTCGGCCTTTCCGCGCACCTCAGCCACGCCGCGGAGCCCGCTCCGGAAATAGTCGGCACGGAGGGCGATGGTGAGTTCACCATCGGGCCTGACTACACTACGGACAAAGATCTGACCGACCTCGGGCGTCCCAAGGGCAAATCGTTCGAGTTCACGATGAAGCTCGCCGACAGCAAAATCTTCCGCGGAGATGATAAGACGCTGGAGCCCGAGAAAAAGGCCGTCCGCACGGAGCGAAAGATTTTTGTCTATGTGCCCGCAGCTTACCGCGACGGGACGCCCGCGCCTTTACTCATCATCCATGATGGCGCGGGTCCGCTCAATCTTGTGCGCCACGCGCTCGATAATCTCGCCGGTTCCAAAGACCCAAAACGGCAGCTTCCCGCCTTTATCGCCATCGCCGTGGAAAACGGTGGCAACGATGGCAAAAACAGTGAGCGTGGACTGGAGTATGACACGATGTCCGACCGGCTCGCCCGTTTCATCGCCGAGGAAGTGCTTCCCACCGTGCTCGCCAATACAGACATCAAAGCTGCGTATCCCAAGCTTGCCTTCACAAAAAATCCGTGGGGCCACGCGGTGATGGGCTGCAGCTCTGGCGGTGCGGCGGCATTAAGTATGGGTTGGTTTCGCCCCGATCTTTTCCGCCGGGTCGCGGCTTATTCCGGCACGTTCGTGGATCAGCAGGACGACGATGCGCCGGAGGAGGCGAAGTATCCGCTCGGAGCTTGGGAATACCATTCCGGCATGAAGTTAATCGAGACCACGCCGCCCAAGCCGCTCCGTATTTTCACGCACTGTTCGGAAAACGATCTGCGCAACAAGGATGCGGAGGATACACATCACAATTGGGTCATGGCCGGCCAGCGCACCTCCGCGGCGCTTACGGCGAAGGGCTACCATCATCGTTTCGTCTTTAGTAAAGCCACCGGCCACTGCGACGGCAAAGTCTTCAACCAATCGCTCGCCGACACCCTCGTCTGGCTGTGGCACGGCTACCGCAGCGAGTAAAGACGACCGCCAGTTCGAAGGTGAGTATTACGGCCAAACTACTTACTTTCGACCGCCACCCTCACGCCAGCCCGAGATGCTTCAGCACCTCCGGCGGCGGGCCGGGGAATTCCGCGAGCGGGACGTTGCCGACGTAGCCGATCGCTTTCCAGCCTTCGGGCGTGGAGTAATAGCCGCCGGCGACGCGGTCGCGGAACAGGATGAAGAAGCTGTGCGCTTTCGTCCGGGCTTCGGTGCCTTCTTTTACGATGTCGTCCAAAATCTCGGTCTGCTGCGCGGGCGCGGCGGCGTCGAAGACTTTGCCAAAGCGTTGCTGCGCTTCACCATCGAGCCACGCCAGCCCGTCGCGGATCACTTTCAAATCCTTCTGCTGCTGCTCATAGGGCGCGCTCACCCATTCATCGATGAAATCCGGGACGCCGACCGCGCTGGCGGCGGGGCCATTTTCATCCGCCGGGATGATGATGTCTGCCAGCGCGGTGACGGTGCGCTTTTCCGCAGCGGTGAGGACGCGGTCCCACGGGATTTCTTTCTTGAGCAAATTCGGATCGCCGCCAATCCCGCGGGTCGAGGTCTGGGCGAAAGCCGGGACATCGAGCGCGGACATGGCCACGGTGAGGCCGATGACGCGCTTCAGGGCTTCGCGACGGGAGAGAGCGGCTGGGTCGGAGTGCATAGTGGGAAAAAGGGGACGCCATCTTTTCCCTCACCGACCCGGCAGGGCGCAAGCACGTTTCTGATCGGAAGCGCCGCGAGCGTCGCTGACCGGCGGGTCACGAAAAACACGTGAGCTGAAAAAATGCCCTTCGCTTTCACGCTTCTCCGGGTTTTTCGTGGACCGCTCCTCACTTCTTACCCAGTCTAGTCGGAAGTCTCCCACCTTTCCTGAAAACCATTCGCCGAACATGAAACTATCTCAACTCATCTCCACCATTTGCGTGTCAGCGCTCAGCTCCTCGATCCTCGCCGCACCACCGGTGAAACTGGAACTCGCCCCCGGCGAACACGTGGCGATCGTGGGCAACGCGCTGGCCGATCGCATGCTGCACGATGGCACGCTGGAAGCCTTCATTCACAAGGCTCATGCGAAAGATGACATCAGCATTCGCAATCTCGGGTTCGCGGCGGATGAGATCACATCGCACGTGCGCTCGGATGGGACGCCGCCGCCGAATGAGTGGCTGAGGATGGTGCAGGCGGATGTGGTGCTGGCGTTTTGGGGTTTCAATGAATCGTTCAAGGGGTATGACGGGCTGCCGAAGTTTAAGGATGAGCTGGACAAGTATTTGAAGGATTTGAAGGCGGCGAAGTTCAACGGGAAGAGTGCGCCGCGGGTGGTGTTAGTTTCGCCGATCGCACAGGAGAAGGGCGTGAACCCGAACTGGCCGGCGCCGACGGCGAATAATAACAACCTTCAAAACTACACGGCTGCGATGGCCGAGGTGGCCAAGGCGAACGATGTGCAGTTCGTCGATCTTTATGGGCCGTCGCAGGCTTTGTATGAAAAGGCGAAGGTGCCGCTGACGTTCAATGGCATCCATCTGACGACGGAAGGGTATCATGAACTGGCACCGGTGCTTTACCAGTCGCTCTTTGGCGTGAAGCCGCCGGAGGACGATGCGCTGCTGGAGAAAATTCGCGCGGCGGTGGTGGTGACGAATGAGGCCTGGCTGGCGCGCTATCGGACGGTGGATCAGTATAACATTTTCGGAGGACGCTCCACGATCCCTTACCTGTCGAACACGGATGGGAAGAAATATGACAACCGCTACGTGCTGTGGCCGGAGCTGGCGGCGCGCGATGTAATGACGGAGAATCGCGAGAAGCGGGTGTGGGCTGTGGCAAAGGGCGGGGACATGAAGATCGACGACGCAAACGTGCCGCCAGTGCCGGTGATCGGGACGAACAAGCCGGGGGCGAATCCAGACGGCTCTTACAAGTATCTGGACCCTGAGGAGGCGATCAAACATATGACAGTGCCAAAGGGTGTGAAGGTGGAGTTGGTAGCGAGTGAGAAACAGTTTCCCGATCTGGTGAGTCCCGTGCAGATGGCTTGGGATACGAAAGGACGGCTGTGGATTTCCGCTTGGAAGAACTACCCGGAGCGGAGGCCGGACAGTAAGGAAGGGGACAAGCTACTCGTCCTCGACATCGGCGCGGATGGGAAGGCGACGAAGTGTTCGACTTACTATGACAATCTGAATTGCCCGACTGGCTTCCAGTTTTACAAGGATGGGGTGTTTGTGATGAAGTCGCCCGAGTTACTCTACCTGCGCGATACGAATGGCGATGGGAAAGGGGTGGTGCAGGAGCGCGTGCTGAACGGGCTCGACGCGGCGGACTCCCATCATGAGACGAATGCGATGGCGATCGAACCCGGTGGCGCGATGTATCTGAGCGACGGTGTGTTTTTCCGCACTCAGGTGGAGACGGCTGCGGGTCCGGTGCGCAATGTGAATGGCGCACTTTATCGCTGGGAGCCGCGCACGGGTAAGTTCGAGCGTTATATCGCGCATGGGTTCGCGAATCCGCATGGAAAGGTGTTCGATTACTGGGGGAATGACTTGATCACGGACGCGACGGGCAATGCGAACTACTATGCGCCGGCTTTCAGCGGGCACATTGATTTTCCGGGCACTCATCCAAACATGAAGCAGTTCTGGGATCGTCCATCGCGGCCGTGTCCGGGGACGGCGATCCTGAGCAGCCGGGCGTGGCCGGCGGAATACAATGGGAATTTCCTGAACTGCAACGTGATTAGTATTCAGGGTATCTTCCGCGTGAAGCTGTCGGAGGATGGTTCGGGGATTAAGGGTGAAACGCTGGAGAATCTGATTACTTCGGACGATCCGAACTTCCGCCCATCGGGCATCAGTGTGGCACCGGATGGGTCGCTGTATTTCATGGACTGGCACAAGCCGCTGATCGGGCATTTGCAGCATCATCTGCGCGACTCGAACCGGGAGGAGGATCACGGGCGCATCTACCGGCTGACCTTTGAAGGAATGCCGCTGCTGAAGCCCGCAAAGATCGCAGGGGAGCCGATTCCCGCGCTGATCGAGCTGCTGAAGACGCCGGAAAATAACGTGCGCGACCGGGCGAAGATCGAACTCGGCGGACGCGATACCGCGCAGGTGATGGCGGCAGTGGATCAATGGGTCGCGGCGCTGGATAAGAAGGACGCGAACTACGAGCACAACCGGCTCGAAGGTCTCTGGATGAAGCAATACCACAACGTCGTGGACGTGCCGCTGCTGAAGCAGGTGCTCGCGTCGCCGGAGCCACGCGCGAGGGCGCAGGCGGTGCGCGTGCTGTGTTACTGGCGCGATCGTGTGCCGGGTGCGCTGGCCCTTTTAAAAACCGCCGCGAACGACGAAGCACCGCGCGTGCGACTGGAGGCGGTGCGTGCTGCGAGTTTCTATAACGGCGCGGACGTGAAGGAGGCGATGCAGGTGGCCTTCGATGTGATGAAACGTCCGACCGACTACTATCTCGACTACACTTTCAAGGAGACGACGCGGCAGTTGCAGGATCTTTCGCAAGAGACTCTGGTGCCCACCGACCCGAAGGCGCTGAGCTTTGTGCTCGATCACATGAGCGACGGCGATCTGTCGAAGGCACCGGATTCGGAGTCGGTGCTGGTCGCGCGGATCGACCGAAAGGGCTTCAATCCCGTGCAGCGTGAGAAGGCGGTCGTGGCGCTCGCGAAATTACACAAGACGGATCGCGTGCAGGAAATGGCAACGGCGCTGCAACGGCTTGATGCCACGGGACGCGATGGGGCGGCTTCGGCGGATGAGTTGGGGAAAATGCTGGGGCTCACTCCCGCGTCCGAACTGGTGAAAGCGCGGACGGTGCTGGCGGCGCTCGGCGACAAAGCCTCGCAACCCGGCGTGCGTCGCGCGGCTTGGGCGGCGCTGGCCACGGCGGACGCGAATCCGACGGCGACCTGGGCCGAGGCGAAAAACGATGCGGCGAAGCAGGCGGTGGTCGAAGCGATCGGCTCGCTCATGGACCCGACTTTACGCGCAAAATTCCAGCCGCTGCTCGCCGGCACCATCGCGGACGCAAAAGCAGACCGCGGCCTGCGCGCCGCGTCGGTGCGCGCGCTCCCGCTGATGGGTGCGGAAAACGCCAAGGCCAATTTCGCCACGCTCGCCGCGCTCGTGCAGAGCGGGACGGAACGAGAATCAGCGGCGCGGGCGATCATGCAACTTCCCCACGAAAGCTGGAACGCCGCCGCGGCCGGCCCGCTGGCCGAAAGCATCCTCGCCTACGCGAAGACGGTGCCTCCGGGCGATCGCACGAAGCAGGGATTCGTCGAGACTGTGCAAACGGCGATGGGACTCGCGAGCCTGATGCCGCCAGATAACGCGTCCGTTTTACGCAAGGAACTGCGCTCGCTCGGCGTGAGCGTCTTCGTCGTGAAAACGGTGCGCGAGCAGATGCGCTACGACACGCCGCGCATCGTGGTGGAGGCGGGAAAACCCTTCGAGGTCATCTTTGAAAATGCAGACATGATGCCGCATAACATCCTCTTCGTGCAGCCTGGCACGCGTCAGAAAATCGCGGAGGAAGTGCAGACGATGAAGCCCGATAAACTCGACAAGCAAGAACGCTCCTACATGCCCGGCGACGGCAAGAAACTCGACACGCGCGTGCTCGGTGCTTCCCGCCTGATCGAGCCCGGCCAAAAGGAAACGCTGAAACTCACCGCCCCGAAACAAGAAGGCGATTACGAGTATGTCTGCACCTTTCCTGGCCACTGGATGATCATGTTTGGAAAGCTCGTGGTAACGAAGGATGTGGACGCCTACTTACAAGCGAACCCGCAAGCCGCCACACCACCAGCCGCCGGGGTCGATCACAGCACTCATCAGCATTGAGCGGCGACGGCCCGCTTTAAGGCCGGCTCACTTTCAAACGAATGAAGCGGCTTTGCGCCGCGGTCATTGGCGTGTTGTCATGCGCTTCCAAAGTCGTCGGCGTCTCCAGGTCGATCGTCGTGCCGCTCGCGCTCCATGATGCCTGCGACGTGAGGTCGCCGGTGACTTCGATCGCAAGATGCACGTCCGTGGCGGCGGGATTTTTCGCGATCGTCATCGTCAGAAAATTCGACGGGGCGAGCGCGGCAGAAATCGCGGTGCCCGGCGCGTAGGCGACGAGCGGATTCAGGCCGAGCGAATACTTGAGCAGATTGACCATGCCGTCACCGGTAGGATTCGCGTCGTCGGCGGCATCGCCCAGATTCGTCGCATACGGTCCGAAATTGGTCGTGCGCCAGTGATCCGCGGTATCAGTCACCAGACCGGTGAGATTGATCGCGTGCTGGTTCGGCGTGTTTGAAATCGGGAGAGCGAGCGCGGGATCAAAGGCGTCGTTTCCCGTGAAAGTCAGCGTGGAGTTGAAGAGCCCCGCGTTCGCCGCGCTCAAGACGATCGTGAAAATCGCGGACTGCTGATTATCCAGCACTGCGCTGGGAAAGCCGGTGACGGTAAATCCCACCGGCGAAGACACGTTCCCAACAACGAGCGGGCCGGTGGAAAACAAACTCGACTGCGTATTCTTCACCGTGACGGAAACCATCACGGGTGCATCGAACGAAGTCGTGCCGAGCGACAACGTCCCGCCCTCCGCGAGCGGCACTCCAGAAAGCGAAACGCTCAGCTCCGGCTCGATCAATTCAAACGCGCCCGCATCCGCTTTCGCATGGCGCGGCGCGCCGCGTTGATCGGTGGCGACGCTGGAAGTCTGACCGCTGCGTTGCACGGGCGAGCCGCGCAGGATGATGGCGTGCGTTTTCGTGCTGCCACCATTCAGCGCGAGCGTGGGTGAGACCGCAGCCGCCACCGCAGCGTTGCTGGTTTTATCGATACCCGCGGGCATGAACTGCGCGCTCGACGTGGCTTCATCCGTCACGTTTCCACCGAGCGAGGAGAACGAGGCGGTGAGGGCACCGGTCGCATTGCCGGCAAAATTTTTCAGCGCACTGAGCGGAGCCCGATTATTCACGAGCAGGCAGTTTCGCAGGTTCGCGAGCGTGTGGTAGCTCGCGGTGAAATTCCCGCTCACCGCTCCCGCCGCGCCAGACGCGTCCACATTTCCGACGAACGTGCAGTGCTCGATGGTGATCGCGGGCGGATTCACGGGCACCGCGCCGTAGTTGTAAATCGCCCCGCCGCCGGGCTGGCCGGTCGCCGCGCCGCTCTGCGTGTTGGCGGAGAAAGTGCAGTTCGTGATCGTGGACGCGACCGTCGGCCCGAGGCTGAGTGCACCGCCGCCGCCATTCGTTCCGAACGCCAGACCGGTCGCGGTGTTGCCGGAAAAAGTGCAGCGCGACATCGCGAGGCCGCCGTTGAAGACATCGACCGCGCCGCCCCAGCCGGATTGATTGTTCGTGAAAGTGCAATCGGTGATCGTCGTGACATTCGCGCCGCCGCCCGCGGTGAAATTATCCACGGCAACCGCGCCGCCCGTGTCCACGTCGCCGGGCAGTCCTTTGCAGTTGTTGAAAGTGATGCCGCTGACTGTGCACTGCGCGTTCACGATCTTCAGCGCGCGTGTTGTGCCGTTCGTGGTGATGATGGGTTTTCCCGCGCCGGAGCCGGTAATGGTGAGATTCTTGCCGGTGATAGCGATTTCGCCAGCGGTGAGAGAGAACGTGTCCGGGCCGGGGCCGGAACCGATGTAGTAGGGTATGGCCACGGTGTCGCCGCTCGACGCGGCGGCGATCTGTGCGCGGAGCGAGCCCGCGCCGGCATCGGCGGTGGTGGAGACTTGGAGCGTCGCGGCGCGAGCGGCTGCGAGTGAAAGGACGAGCGGGAGAAGTGAGGTGATTTTCATACGAGCGAGGAGGTGAGCGAGGCGCGGGAAGAGTTTTCGAGACGGGCAAAATCCGCGGGCGTGTCCACATCGACCGCGCCATCGCGGAAGACGACGCCGCGTGCTTCGCGGCGATGCGCGCGGATGATTTGCTGCGCGCCACTGTTTCCGCTGAGGGCGAGCAGCTCGGGAAAAAGAGAGCGCGCGAAAAGCGCCGGGACGCCGAGCGTGTCGCCATACTCCGCCGCGACGATTGGCGCGTCGCTACTCTCGTGTGCGGCGATCAAAATGCCCAGCGTCGTGGCCATGAGCAGCGGCTGGTCGCACACCATAAAAATGGCGGCGGAAATTTCGGGATCGGCGTGGAGCAGCGCACTCAGACCGGAGCGGACCGAGCGGCCCATGCCTTCGCGCCAGTTCCCATTTTCCAAAACGACGGCACGGCCCTCATCGAGCTGCGCGCGGATCTCTGCCGCGTGCGCGCCGAGGACGATGGCGACGGGCGCGTGCGGCAGCGAGAGCGCGGTGTCGATCGCATGCTGGAGCAGAGTTTTGCCACGGAAAGGAAGCAACTGCTTCGGTTCGCCCATGCGTGCCGAAGCGCCCGCAGCGAGAATGACGACGCCCGTTTTCATGCGACGCTGAAGGCTTGATCCGCCGGATCGTGAATGGGTGCGGTGCGATCGCGCAACCCGCCGCCGCCGCGCCCCGCAAGCACGGCCTGCATTTCGCCGACGATCGAAACCGCGATCTCTTCCGGCGTTTCCGCGCCGAGATCGAGACCGGCAGGACCGTGCAGACGCGCGAGATTTTCCTCGGGAAAAACGACGCCTTCCTCCGCCAGCTCATCCAGCAATCGAGTCGTCCGCGCCTTCGGGCCAAGGAGGCCGACGTAGCGCGGCGCGCGCGGGAGCAGCACCCGCAACAGCTCGCGGTCGCGCGTGAAACTGTGCGTCATGATCATGACCAGCGAATCCGGCGGCAGCACGAAATGAGGGCTCGCGAGCAGCGCTTCCGGGCGCAGGCAGTGGACGGCATCGACATCGGGAAAACGCTCCGCGGTCGCGTAAGCCGGTCGCGCGTCGATGACGGTGACGTGCCAGCCGATCGACTTGGCGAGGTGCGCGACGGGGATGGCGTCATCGGCTGCACCGAAAATAGTGAGCGCCACTGGCGGCGCGACCGTTTCCAAAAACACGCCAGCAGTGCGCTCTTCGGGCAGCTCGATCTGGCGCAGCACGGCGCGGCGCGCAGCGGTCTCGTGAAAGGCGCGCGTCAAGGCGGCGGAGACGGCGGGGTCGTTGAAATTGGAAGTCACGCTGCCATCCGGCCAGCGCATCATGCGCGTGCCCAGAGCCAGCGTGTCCGATTGGAAAACGGTGGCGATTCGCCCTGGCTGCCGGCGTGCCAGACACGCGCCGAAGAACGCGAGGAGGCCGCGCTCGTCTCCTGCGATCACTGGCTCGATCAGCACTTGCACGATGCCATTGCAGCCGAGGCCGAGGCCGAAAACGATGTCCTCCGGCGCGGTGGAATCATACGTCACGAGCATCGGCTTTCCCGTCGCCATCACTTTGCGGCAACGCTCGCGCGCGTCGTTTTCCAAGCATCCGCCGCTGATCATTCCGGCGACGCGGCCATCCGGCAGCATCAGCATCCGCGCGCCTGGTCGGCGATAGGCGGAGCCGCGGACTTTGACGACGGTCGCCATTGCCAGCACTTCGCTGGATGGCGCAGTGTGGGCGAGTTCCACGAGTGCTTGGATGGTTTTCATAGATGAAAACACATCGCATCATATCCCGTCCATGGTCGCGCCAGGGAAGAATGGCAGCGTCAGGATGCGGGTGCCTGTGAGCTTGCGATAGGCGTTTGCGACCGCCGGAGCAATGCCCGGCACGCCGGGTTCGCCGCAGCCGCTCATCGGCGCGCCGCTGTTGATGATGTTCACGGTGATGGCTGGTGCCTCGTTCATCCGTAGCACCCGGTAATTGTTAAAGTTCGATGCACTCGCAACTCCGGCGGTCCACTTCACCTGTCCCCACATCGCCGCGCTGAGGCCGTGGAAAATGCCGCCCTGCATCTGCGCTTCGACAGAGTCCGGATTGACTGCGGTGCCGCAATCGACCGTGCAGGCGACTTTGTACACCTTGATGCTCGTCGCGGTGGCAGAGATTTCCGCGCATTCGGCGACGATCGTATTGAAGGCCATCGTGACCGCGATGCCGCGCGCGCGCCCGGCAGGAAGCGCCGTGCCCCAGCCCGCAGTCGCCGCCGCGTCTTGAAGACAGGCCAGCGTGCGTGCGGCGAGCGGATCGGTGCTGTTCTGGAGTAGTTGGACGCGGAAAAGATACGGATCGATGCCCGCGGCGATTGCCAGTTCATCGATCGCGCTTTCAACCGCGAAGGCATTCAGCGAGTAGCCGACGGAACGCCAGTACCCGACTGGCACCGGCGACGGATGCACGACGTAATCCACGAGCCGGCTTCCGAAAGAGTATGGCAGCAAAGTGGCACCTTCGGTTGCATTCCCATCACCCTTCGCACCGAGAGTAGCTCCGCGTTGTTTCGAGATGGATGGCGAGACGTGGCGGCAATTCCACGCGGTCACATTTCCCGCGGCGTCCAGCCCGGCTCGGATACGGATGAGCGCCATCGGACGGAACTGGTCGTTCGCCATGTCCTGCTCGCGCTTCCAAATCATCTTCACGGGCGTACCGCTCGGGAGCGCTTTCGCGATCTGGATGGCCTGTGCGATGTAGTCCTGCTCAAATTTTCTCCCCAAGCCGCCGCCCATGAGCGTGGGATAAATCGTGATGCTGGTCTTCGCCAGACCGGTCCACGTGGCTGCGGTGTTCAGCGTCGTGTTCGGTGCCTGCGTGGGTGCCCAGACTTCGCACGTCCCGGCGGACGGAGTGCCGGCGACGTAACCGGTGAGCCGCACGGTGCAGGAGAGCACTTCCATACAGCAGTGGGCGAGGTACGGGTAGGTATAGGTCAGGTCCACGGTCTGCGCCGCGTTCGTCAATCCCGCCTCCACATCGCCGAAGGTCTCGGCAATGTAGGGAGCGCCGCGCCCCATCAGGTGTTTTGCCTGCGCCATGTAGGTGTTCGTATCGCGCAGCGCGGCATCCGCCGGTGCAGTCCATTTCGTTGCGCTGATGCCATTCGCGAGGCTGTGCGCCAGGAACGTGTTCGAGGCGACTACGCCGACGGCGTTGTAGTCTCCGCCGGAGAGCGGACGGAGTGCGACTGCCGCGATCGCGCCGCCCGGTTTCGGGTAAATTCCATTCGTGTAGGTCTGGAGCGTGAGCGTCCCGCCAATCACCGGGCTGTGCTTCACCGCGGCGAAGACCATGCCTGGGAGAAAAGTGTCCACGCCATACTTCGCCGAGCCATTCGTCTTTGGCGGAAGATCCACGCGGGCCGCCGGAGTGCCGATGATCTGGTATTGTGCCGCAGGTGTGAGCGGCGGAGCGGCAGGCACGGGCAGCAACGCCGCAGCCGGAGCGAGCTGGCCATACGTCAGCGTCTCGTCAGTCAGTGTATTCAAGATCGAGCCGCCGCCCGCGACGCAGAGCGAGCGAGCGATGCCCCACTGGGTCGCCGCCGCGCTGATTAGCATCTCGCGCGCCGCTGCTCCCGCTTTCAGGAAAGTGGGAAGGCGCGACCGGATTCCTCCGCTGCCCGCGGACAGCCACGAAGAAATGGCTGTGAGCGGTTCGACCTTCACGCTGGCCCAATCCACCTTCAGCTCCTCCGCCGCCGCCATCGCGAGCCCGGTATAAATGCCCTGTCCCATTTCGCCACCGCCCACAAAGACCGTGATTGTCTCATCCGCGCCGATACGAAGATACGTCGTGATATTCGTGGAGCCCACACCCTGCGCCACCGAGCGGTTCGTCGCACCGTCGAGCGTGATGGCCAGCAGGAAACCGCCCGTGACTTTTAGAAAATCGCGCCGATCCAGAGCATCGGCGATTTTGATGGAAGATTCGTTCATGGAAGGATTCCGGTTCAATTAACTATTCGCCGCTTCGTGGATGGCCGCGCGAATCCGCTGGTACGTTCCGCAGATGCAGATGTTTTTAATTTCGTTGATGTCCGCATCCGCGGGATGAGGTTTGCTTTTCAAAAGCCCCGCCGCCGCCATCAGCATCCCCGACTGGCAGTAGCCGCACTGCGGCACTTGCTGGTCCACCCACGCGGCTTGCAGCTTCTCGCCCACGCCCGGCGCGCCCGCAGGATCGTTCGGCAGCCGGTACGCGGCCAGCCCCTCGATGGTGGTGATGGTCTTGCCGACGGCGGAACTGACATCCATCTGGCAACTCGTCTGCGCCTGCCCATTCACCAGCACGGTGCAAGCACCGCAGATTTCCTTGCCGCAACCATATTTAGTTCCGGTAAGGCCGAGAATATCGCGAAGCACCCAGAGCAATGGCGTGCTGGTGTCGGCGACATTCACCTGATAGCTCTGCCCGTTCACGTTCAGTGTGATCATGGGATGACAATACGTTACATTCCACCCGTTCAGTCCACTCGCGAATCATGACAATGCATTCAGGTGAAACCGCGGTTTCCAATCCACTTGCCATCGCGATGCGCCGAGTTACTTTCGCCGCCCATGCGCAGGGTTTTCCTCCTGATCACAGCGCTAATTGTCGCGGGCGCATTTCGATGCGCCGCTGCCGGTACGCAGCAAGGAGACTGGACGCTCTACAAATCGGATGGGCGCGATTACGTCACGGTCGATAATGTGGCGCGCTTCTATTCGCTGCCGCAGGTTCGCGTTGCCGACGGCGAATTCCAGCTCTCCGGCGGCGCGCGTTCACTGCGTGGCCGCTCCCATTCAGTCGAGTTTTTCATCAACAACCTGAAGTTCAACCTGAGCTATCCGGTCATCGAATGCGACGGGCATCTCTGCATGTCGCGCATGGATTTGACGAAGGTGGTGGAGCCCGTGATGCGGCCCGGAAAAATCAAGGACACCGGGAGGATCGATACGGTCGTACTCGATGCCGGGCACGGCGGGCATGACATGGGCGCGGCGTCGCCCTTTGGGTATGAGAAAGATTTCGCGCTCGATGTCGTCGTGCGCGCCCGGCTGCTCTTCCTCGCGGCCGGCTTCAAGGTCGTGCTCACGCGATCGAACGACACCTTCATTACCCTCTACGATCGCGTAAAAATCGCCAACGCGCAGAAGAACGCACTTTTCATCTCCGTGCATTTCAACGCGGGTGGCGCGGGCACCGGACTGGAGACTTACACGCTCGCTCCGCGCGGCGTTCCGTCGATGGCCGCGGACGGCCCCTCGATCACCGATCTCACGCCGTGTCCCGGTCATCAAAACGACGCGGAAAACATCGCTCTCGCGACCGCCACGCACGCCGCCATGGTCGTGCGCTCGAAGATGTGGGATCGCGGCATTAAGCGCGCGCGCTTCGTCGTGATTCGCGATATCACAATCCCCGGCGTCCTCGTCGAGGGCGGTTTTCAAACAAACATGGTGGACGCGAAAGTCATCGCGCTGCCCGCCTACCGGCAGCAAATGGCGGCGTCGCTTTTACAAGCTGTGCAAAACTACCGGCGCGCCGTCGGAGGATACGCCGCGCCGCCATCGACCATCCCGCCGCGGTCCACCCCCGCCCCCGCCCCCGCGCCAATTCCGCCTCCGCCGATGGAGACGACGACGCCAGAGGCGGAGGAGCCCAAGGTGGAAACGCCGACTGCCGCGAAGGAATGAGCGAGTCGCAACCGCGCACAGCGCGCGAATCTGTCGGCATCTTCGACAGCGGCTACGGCGGTCTCAGCATGCTGCGCGAGTTGCGGCGCATCCTGCCCGCGACGGATTTCACCTACCTCGGCGATGCCGGTCGCGCGCCCTATGGCGGACGCGACGTGGAGACGATTTTGGATTTTGCGGAGCAGTGCGTCGAACTGCTTTTCGATGAAGGCAGCCGCGTCGTCATCGTCGCCTGCCACACCGTCTCGTGTGTCGCACTGCGCCATTTGCAAAAGCGCTATCGCGGCGATCGGCGCGTGCTCGGCGTGACGATTCCGGCAGCGGAAATCGCCGTGCGGCAGACGCGCGGGCGCATCGGATTTCTCGGCACGTCGCGCACCGTGGCGTCGCACACTTTTCGGACAGAAGTGCGAAAACTTTCGCCGAATATGGAAGTCGTGGAAGTGGCTGCGCCGCTGCTCGCGCCGATCGTGGAGGAAGGCTGGGAGGATTCGGAAATCGCGCGGCTGGCCGTCGGGCGCTACGTCGCCGCGCTCGGCGGAGTGGACAGCGTCGTGCTCGGCTGCACGCACTATCCCCTGCTCACCCGCGCCTTCGCGGAAGCCGTCCCGCCGGAAATCGCGTTGCTAAATCCCGCGCCGTTCGTCGCGGAGCGATTTGCGGACTGGCTCGCGCGCCATCCCGAATTTGTTTCCCCCGGCACGGGCCATTTGCGCGTCCTCTCCTCCGGGGACGGGACAAAATTCGCAAAACACGCCGAGCGTTTCCTCGGCGAAAAACCGCCGCCAATCGAACACGTCGCCGAAGTCAAAGGCCGCCTCGCTTTCTGCCCGGAAGGCCACGAGCCACAGGGACAAATCGTGCGCTACCCGGAACTCGACCGCCACGCTTTCACCGCCTGCTCGTAAATTCGCTTCAGCGACACACCTGTTTTCTCTGCGAGCGCGCGGCACGATTCATATTCCGGCGCGACTTGCAGCACCTCGTCACCACGCGAGCCGATCTTCACCGCGACCTCGCCAAACTCCGTCCACACCGTCTCGATCCGCCGGCTCAGCTTCAGCCGAATCACTTTCTCGACGCGCAACCCAAACGCCGTCGTCCCTTCAAAAATTATGTCGGCAAGCGCGGAAGTTTTTTCCTCTTCGCAAAGCACCGACAGCATCACCGCCGGACGCAACTTCTTCATCTGGATCGGCGTGAACCACACGTCCAGCGCACCGGCATCGAGCAGACGCTGCATCACATCGCCGAGCAATTCGGCCGGGCAGTCGTCGAGATTCGTTTCGAGGCGCGTGACCGTGTCGGTCTCGTAACCGCCGCGCATCGCTTATTCCTCCGCGAGCGTGCCTAGGACGGCGCGCAGCACATTGGGCCGCGACGCAAGCTGACGCGTGCCAACGCCGTAGCCGATTTTCTCGGATGAAATCCGCGGCATCAGCCCGAACGATTCGCCAAACTCCGCGACGATCGCCGCGCCGGTGGGCGTGATAAGTTCGTTCGGTTCGTCGATCTGGCCGAGCGGGATGCCGTGCAAAATTTCCAGCGTCGCGGGCGCGGGCAGCGGGAAAGTCCCGTGCGCACACTCGATCGTGCCGCGTCCGTCGTTCAGCGCCGAGACGAGCACGCGCTCCACGCCGAGCGCTTCGATGCCGACGCAGGTGAGCACGATGTCCGCGATGGAATCTAGCGCGCCGACTTCGTGAAAAGTCACATCTTCCGGCGGCATCCCGTGGATTTTTCCCTCGGCAATCGCGATGCGTTGAAAGATCGCGAGTGCGCGTTTTTTCACGAAAGGCGAAAGCTCGCTCTGCTCCAGCATCTCGCGGATTTCGCGATGGCTGCGGCCATGGTCGTGGTCGTGGTCTTCATGCGAGTGCTCGTGCATGTGCTCAACCTCGCCATGTGACTGCGCGTGCGAGTGGCCTTCGTGGCTGTGCTCCACGTGCTCATGTCCGTGTTCGTGCGTGTGCTCATGCTCACCATGTGAATGCGAAGGCGTGTGTTCCTCGTGCGCGTGCCCGCAGTCGGGCCCGTGCTCGTGCTCGTCTTGATCGTGCGTATGCGTCGCGCCTTCGTGGATTCCGAATTTCACGCCCTCAATGTTGTGCCGCTGCGCCCGCTCGAAGTGCATGTGGAAATCGCCAAGGTCGAGCTTCGAGAGTTCCCACTCGAGCGTGGATGGTTTCACGCCGAGATCGACGAGCGCGCCGACCGTCATGTCGCCGCTGATGCCTGAGATGCAGTCGAAATAGAGAACTTTCATGAGAAAATGGAGTGAGGTTTTTGGAAAAGGTTCAGCGTTTGTTCGCGACGTCGCGCAATTGGATGGCGCCATCGTAAAGCGCCTTGCCGATGATGCAGCCGTAAAGTCCCGTCATCCGCGCGAGCCGTTGCACATCGCCGACGCTGCTCACGCCGCCGCTCGCGATGAGCTGGCATTTCAACGCGGCAAGCATGTTATCCATCTCGGCGAAATTCGGTCCCTGCATCATGCCGTCGGTCGCGATGTCCGTGTAGATGATCGTGCCCGCGCCCGCGTCCTCCGCCTTCCGCGCGAGATCGAGCGCGTTCATCGTGGACATTTCCGTCCAGCCTTTCACGGAGACGATCCCGTTCTTCGCATCGATCCCGACCGCGATCCGCTCGCTGCCAAATTCCTTCGCCATATCGCGCACAAATTCCAGCGACTCCGCCGCCCGCGTCCCGATGATCACCCGCGCCACACCCGCATCCAGCGCGCGCCGGATCGCCGCCTCGCTGCGCATCCCACCTCCGAGTTCGCACGGGATCGTGATGGCCGACGCGATGGCGCGGACGGAATCCAGATTGCGCAGCTCGCCGCTAAACGCCGCATCGAGATCGACGATGTGCAAATAGTCCCCGCCCTCCTCCTGCCACCGCCGCGCAAAGGCCGCGGGATCGTTGGAATACACCGTCTTTTGGTCAGCCTTGCCCTGACGAAGGCGCACGACTTCGCCGGACATGAGATCGATAGCGGGGAGTAGGAGCATTTTAGTCAAAATGAAAAATGAGCAGCGGACAGGCGAAGCATTCGCGGCTCACGCGAAGAGTGCGCCGAAATCCACGCGGACGCCGGGGAGTGCGGACGACTCAATGGTGGCCGGAGCCGAGACGATTTCGGATTGCGCATAGCCTCCCGCGCTCAGCTCGCGAAAAATCTCCACGCGCTTTTCCTCCGGGCAGACGATCCAATACTCGCGCACCCCGGCCTCGGCATAGATGCTGGCTTTTACGCGGTCGATTTCCAGGGACGAAATGGCGACTTCGATCGCGAGTTCCGCTGTCGAGGGATGCGTCGTCCGAAAGTCCGCGCGCTCTCCTCGCACCACCGCAACGTCCGGCTCGGGCTCGGAATCAGCGAAGGTCAGCGGCCCCTCTTGGCGAACGCAAAACTCCGGCAAAATTTGGGCGATAAGAATCTCGCGAAGCCGCTCAACAAAAAATTGATGCGAAGGGGATTTGGGCATTTTTTCGACGATAGTTCCGCGCAGCAACTCGATGGGAAGCTCGCCAAGTTGGTGATATTCTTCGACCGAAAATCTTTTGGCGCGCTGGCGAATCGCGGGCACTTCGAGCAAGGCAGTCATAGGGGAAAGGTGGCAGCGCGCGGCATCATCGGCAAGGAGCGGCTTTGGCGTGCATCGCGATGAAATTCCGCAGAATCCCCAGCCCGACGTCCTGGCTTTTTTCCGGGTGAAATTGCACCGCCGAGACGCGGCCGCGCGCGGCGCTGGCGGCAAAGGTTTCGCCGTAGGTCGAGCGCGAGGTGATGACGGATTCATCGGTCGGCGCGGGGAAATACGAATGCACAAAATACACATGCGGATTCGCCGGGAGCCCGCGCCAAAGCGGATGCGGGGCGAGGTCGAGCTGGTTCCAGCCGATCTGCGGCACCTTGAGTCCCGGCGTGGTGAATCGCTTCACTTTCCCCGAAAAAAAACCAAACCCTCGCACCCCCGGCGACTCCTCGCTTTCCTCGAAAAGCATTTGGTAGCCAACACAGATTCCGAGAAACGGTTTATCCGCTGCGAGCCACGCCGCCAGCGGCTCCCAAAGCCCGCGCGATTTCAGCCCGCGCACGCAATCCCCAAACGCCCCGACGCCCGGCAGCACCACCGCGCTCGCTTCCGCCAGCCGCGCAGGATCGCTCACGAGTTCCACGTCCCCGTGCTCGCGCAGGAGTGCATTCGTGACGCTGCGGATGTTGCCGCTGCCGTAGTCGATGAGGGCGAGCATGTGATTTATCGGTCAGCCGGTTTGATGGTCAAAATTTTGACGTGGCGATCCGCGAAATCGATCCAGTAGTGGATCGCGTATTCCGCAACGACACTGATTTCAATGCGCCGCCCGATTTGATCGTCTTCGTGAGAATCGGAATACTGATCCGGGGTCGCACGCAGCCGGACAAAATGATCGAGCAGGCGTTTTCGAGCGTTTTTCTGAAGCGAGTCGAGAAACGCGATCACTTCCAGATCGACGGGGAGCCGGTATTCCATGAATCGCCGCTACTCGGAATAGCGCTTCCGCAAATCATCGAGTTCGATCCAGTGCGCGGGATTCTTCTCGTCGATTTTTTCCGCGAGAGTCTGCTGGAAATCCGCGTCCTGTGAAGTCTGCCGCGAGATCAAAAAGGCGATCAGTTCCCGCTGCTCGACCAACTGTAAATGGGCCGCCTGATCTTTGAGTTGCGCTAACGACATGTCCGACAGTATTCGCCGGTTAAAGACGGGTCAAACGGCGATCCGACACGTCAGAGCGTCCCCTTCGTGCTCGGGATTCCCTCCACGCGGGGATCGATCTGGCACGCTTGATCCACGGCTTTCGCGAGCCCTTTGAAAAGCGCCTCGGCCATGTGATGTGCGTCGCGACCGTAGAGGATTTCGGCGTGCAGATTGCAGCCGGCGTGGACGCTGAATCCGCGCATGAATTCCTCCACGAGCTGAAATGGAAAGCCACCAATCGACGCCACGGATTGCGGCGCGCGGTATTCGAGGAAGGGGCGTCCGCTGAAATCGACGACGACGCGCGCGAGCGTTTCATCCATCGGCAGCATCGCCCAGCCGTAGCGGCGGAGGCCGCGTTTGTCGCCGAGCGCCTTGGCAAAGGCCTGTCCGAGCGCGATGCCGGTGTCTTCGACCGTGTGGTGAAAATCCACCTCGATGTCGCCATCAGCTTCGACGGTGAGATTCACGAGGCTGTGCCGGGCGAAGAGCGTGAGCATGTGATCAAAGAACGGAATCTTCGTCGCGATGGTGCTTTCGCCGCGCCCGTCGATCGTGAGGTCGATGCGGATGGCGGTTTCGCTGGTCTTGCGGTCGATGAATGCGCGGCGGGTGCTCATATTATTCGAGCACGTCGTTCGCGCGGCCTTTGATCTTCTTGAATGCGCTGAACGCAGCCACGAGGAACGCGACTAGGACCACCATGGTCACCGCTCCGCCGGCGGTAAGCAGGAATGGCGGCTCCTTTTCCACTTCCACTTCGCTCGCCGCTTTGTCCGATGGCACCTCCGCCTTCACGACGGGCTCAGTCTCCGTCGGCGCTGGCGGCGCGGGCTCGGTCGGCGCTGGCGGCGGCGTGGCGACTACGGTGGCTTTTGCGGCCCTCACCTCGTTTTGCAGGCGCGTCGCGAGCTCATTCTTCGGCCAGTCGTTGAGCGCTTGTGTCAGCGCGGTTTCCGCTCCCGCGAAATCCTTCTGCGTGACCAGCCCTTTCGCCTTCTCCGCCAGCGCCTGCGCCGCGCGCAGCTTGCCGACCTGCATACTATTCAGGCGCTGCATCTCGGACGGAATCTTCGAGGAAGTATTTTGCAACGACCGCTCGGTGGAAACGCCCAGCGGCAGCCATTTCAGATTCTGCTTTTCCGCCGCGCTCGTCGCCGCATCCGCCGCGGTCCGCTCGCGAGTGATCTCATCCTGCAGCGCCGTCTTCTCCTTGCCGCTTAAGGCCGCGAGTTGTTTTTCACGCTCCAGTTTTTTGTCGTTCGCCGTTTTCAACCGCCGATCCACCTCCGCCTTCAGTGCCGGCAGCAGCTTCTGCGCGTACTCCACCGCATCGGGAAACGACCGCGCGCCGGAATAATTTTTCTCGATCGCATCGAACGTATTCAGCGCCGCCGTCATGTCGCGCGCGCTTTGCTCCTTCATGTAGTTGAAAGCCATCTGCCCGTTGATCTGCACGCGCTCCTTTTCTGTCTCCTCCTTGCTCAACCACTTGTCATCCAGCTTCGCCTCCCCGGCGTCCACGCGCTTCTTATCCGCGGCGAAAGCGTCCAGCGCCTTCTGCGCATCCGGCGCAAATTTACTCTGCGGATACTCGTTTAGAAAACCTTTCAGCGGATTCAGCACCGCATCGTACGACGCCAGCGGGAGCGAACTTTTCCCAGGACGCAAATTTTTCAAAGGCTCCCACGCCGCGAGATCGGGAGAGTCTTTGGTCATGGAAACGATGTCGGATTTTTTGATCACGCGATCGTCCGTGATGCCCGCGGACACCCTCGCGGAGACAGTGACTTCGGCGTCCGTTTCCGCGGTCACTTTACCCTCCACTTTTTCGCCATTCGTCAGGACGATCGTGTCCGCAAGGGCGTGCAGGGAGAAAGTGGCGACGCAAAGGAGCATCAATGATGAGGGAGTGTTTCGAAACATGAGGGGGTGAAATAAACAGAACCGGCGGCGCAATTGAAGTGCTATTGCGTGAATCGGTGCTCAGTGCCCGAGCGCGTGTCTGCTCGCGCTGAGCAGGCGCGCCGCCGGTCCGCTCCAGTCGAGAATGTCTGCGGGACGACGCGGATTTTCGGACCACCAAATCAAATCGGCAGCGAGCCCCGCGGCATCGCCGGTTTTGAAAACAGAACCGTTCTCGCGGTAGCGCACGAGATCCTTCGCCCCGACGCGATCGCTCACGATCACCGGGCAGCCGCAATTCAGCGCCTGCGGCACGACGAGACCAAATCCCTCCTCCAGCGAAGGCAGCACGAGCACGGACGCGGCGCGAAATCCGTCCGCCAATTTCGACTGCGCGACGGGGCCGTGAAACGTGAGCGGCGTCCGTCCGCGATACGCGTCGAAATCGCCGCGCACCTCACCGGCGACCGCGCCGAAAAACTCGACGCTCCACTCCGGGCGACCAACCAGCGTCAGTGCTTCCAGAAAAGTGCGGACGCCTTTGCGCAGTCCGGCCTGCCCGGCGAAGACGATGCGGAATTTATCCGGCGCACCCGCATTTCCCGGATGGAAAATCGTGGTGTCCGCGCCGTACGGAACGAGCCAGATCCGCGTCGCTTCGATGCCGCTCGCGAGGAGTTGATCGCGGACGACCGTCGAGGCGGCGCAGTGGAAATCGGCGAGCGCATACTCTTCGTCTTCGCGTTTGAAATAGGCCGCGTCGTAGGGGCAAACGTTCGTCAGCTTCAGGCCCGCACGCGCATACTCCGGCTCCATGATTTTCACCCAATCGCGCACCGGCCCCGTGGCGTGATTGAGCACTGTCCGCGCGCCGATTCTTTTCGCCGCTCTAAAAGTGCGCAGGCACTGGCCGGGGATTCCGTGAATGAAATCGCACGGCTCCAAATGCGCGCCGGTCCACCGATCGAAGCCACGATCCTGCCACACAAACAGCGACCGCGAACTCGGACGCAGCCACTCGGGCGCGTACTTCAGCAGACCGTAAACGACATTGGTCCGCAGACTGTGAACCCGCAGAGGCACCGCTTCCGAGCCGGGCAATTTCCAAGCCGGATAGCCGGAGTAATACGCGCCCAGCGCGTCCGCTTTCGCCAGCTCGACGGCGAACGGATAGACGTGACAGGGATTGGTCGCGGCGAAGGAAATCTTCATGGCGACGGCTTACCAAATTTTTCGATCCACTCGTCGCGCGAGAGTATCGGCTGGCGCACGAGTTCCATCCATGCGCGATATTTTCTCCATGGCAAAGGATGGCGCGCAGCGAGCGCACGCGCTGCGCCTGCGAGAAACTGACACCACCATTGCGGCTCGCGCACGACCCCCTTCGGCCCACGACTCGCGGCGTATCCGGCCTGACGCACGGCGCGGAAAAGCGCGACGGGAAAAAGCGCCGCCGCAGGGCATCGCATCAGCACGCTCCACAATTCATTGCGCGCGTGCCGATGGTGCGTGCGGACTTCATCGCGCTGCACACTCGTGAAGTGGTGCCGAATGGTAAGCGAAGTCTCGTGCCGTGCCTGCCACCCAACGGCGCAGCAGCGCAGCGTGAAGTCGGGCTCCTCATACGCGTGCCGAAAAAAATCCGGGTAGCCGCCGAGCCTGGCAAAGACTGCGCGCCGGATCGCAGCACCGGAATTTGCATACGTGCCGGTAAAATGCGACCCGCCGAAATCCGACTGCGTGAGCGTCGCCGGAAATTCATCCGTCCGCTGCGGGAATGACGCGATGGCGAGGGCGGGATTTTCGTCAAACAGGGAGGCGACTCGCGAGATGAAGTCCGCCTCGATCGGATAGCTGTCGTCGTCGAGGCTGAGGAAGATATCGCTCGTGCAGACCGCCGCCATTTCGTTGCGCGAAGAAATCGAGCCGCGCGCTTCGGTGTGCGTGATCAGGCGGATGGCCGGATATTCTTTCGCGACGAACTCCGGCGTTCCATCGCGACAGCCATCCGCGGCGATGATGATCTCCGCAGGCGGCGGCACGAGGCGCGCGATTTCGCGCAGCGTGCGCGTGAGATCTTCGCGGCGATTGTGCGTGGCGATGCAGATGCCGACCGATGCGCTCATGGCGCGATTTCGCGGACGACGCGCGCCGGATTTCCCACGGCGACAACGTGCGCCGGCAGGGATTTTGTAACCACGCTGCCCGCGCCGATCACCGTGTCCTCGCCGATTGTCACGCCTTTCAAAACAGTGACGTGCGCGCCGAGCCAGCAGCGCTCGCCGATGCGCGTCGGCCTCGACACGAGCGCGTCCGCAGAGCCGATGACGTGGTCGTGATCCGTGATGTAACAGAACGGCCCGATCATCGCATTGGCACCGACCTCGATGCGCGCGCTCGCGTCGATCATCGTGCCGCGATTTAGATAGGTGGCACGACCGATCACGATTTTGTCCGCGTCAGTTCGTTCGCCGGAAACGAGCAGCACGACTCCGCGATCCAGTTGCACTCCGCTCGCGATGCGGATTTCCCCGTGACCTCGCGGAATCTCAATTGCGCGCAACCAGCACGCGCCCTCAAATTTCACACCGAGCACGCCGTAGAAAATAGCACGCAAGCGCGACGCGAGACCTTGCAGCAAGCGGAGCAGAAACTTCACGCCGCCTCCTTTGTCCGCTTCATCGCGTGCAGTCCAGTCAGGAGCGGATAGGCCAGAAGATAGCGCGCCCGGCGCAGCGCGAGATGCCACGCGAACGTCTGGCGATAAATGTCCCAGCCCTTCGCAAAACTACCGTCGCGCAAACACTCCATCGTGAACGGGCGAAGGTGGCGCGTGAGAATTTCAAGGCGCTCGCGACGCCGCGCATCGCCGCCGGGATACGCGCCGGATTTCTCCTGCGTGATCATGTAGGCGAGGCTGCGAAGGGAAACGTCGGCCTTCGACTTCAAGCTGCCCGCGTGGTCGCGATACGCGAACGTGAACGGGGCCTGAATATCGACAAATCCCGCCGCTTCCCCCAGCCGCAACGCGAGATCGGCGTCGTCGGAATTGATCCACTCGGTGCTGAATCCGCCCACGGCACGCACGGCGTCCGCACGCAAAACGAACGACGATGCACTGAACCAACGCCACGCATTTCCGCTCGCGAGATAATCGCTGAATCGGATGGCGCGCATTGGCTCCTGCTGGATTTTTAGCACCTCCGCTGCTTGGGAAAAAACGGACGGCGCGCCCGCGAGAAACGCGGGCTCCCCGTGCCGCTCGATCGCCTCCACATAAGTCGCGAGCGTCCACGGAAACCAGAGATCGTCGCTGTCGAGGATCGTAATGTATTTCCCGCTTGCCGCGCCGATGCCGAGATTTCGCGCGACGGCTGGCCCACTGTTTTTTTGCTGCAAAACGCGGATGCGGTCGCCGTAGTCGGCGAGCGTTTTCAAAGTGTCGTCCGTCGATCCGTCATCGACGACGATGACCTCCTGGTCGCCGCCATCCTGCGCCAGCACAGAATCGAGCGTCGCGCGAATCAACTGCGCGCGATTGAAAACGGGGATGACAGTCGAAAAAAACGGCATGAAAACAATCAGGCGGAGCGGCGCAAAGTAGCCGCCATTTTTTCCGCGAAAGAAAAGCCGAACGCGCGATAAGCGGTGCGATAGGAAAGCGGCGCGGCGGGACCGGCGAGATGGATGAGTTGCTCGTGTTTTCGCGCATCGTGGTAGCGCGCGGCCTCGGCCAGATCGAGCTTGGCAAGTGTGCGTGACATTTCAAAACAAGCGCGCCCGGCGAGGGCGCGGTGCTCTGGTGTGAGGGCGGCGCGATCGAGGAGCCAGCTCACGAAATGGCGATAAAGTTGAGTGCGGATGGCGATGGTTTGGCGAGGGTCTTTGCGGCAGAGCGTATCCTCGGACCAGACGCGATACACGGCATTCGCGGTCGGCGCGAAGCGGAAACGCAGGCCGCCATGAATCGCCCGCGCGTAGAGCTCAAATTCCTGGCAACAGGGCGTGGCTGCATTCCATGCGCCGATTTTTTCGAGCGTGCTTTTCCGCCAGAGGCAACCGCCGGTCTGCGGAAGCTGCCACGCGAGCCAGAGCGTGGCGGCATCGCGGGTCGCGTCGATTTCCTGCGCGCTTCGGCGTCCGTCTTGATCGAAAAGCACCGGGCTGAAGATCATGTCGGCATCAGCATTTGCGACTTCTTCAAACTGACGGGCGATCTTTTCCGGCAGGAGAAAATCGTCCGCATCGAGAAACTGAATCCACTCGCCGGTGGAGACTTTCAGGGCGGAATTACGCGCGTGATTTCCGCCGCGATGTGCCCCTGCGATCACGCGGATTTTGTCGCCGAAACTCGCGAGAACTTCGAGCGAACCATCCGTCGAGCCATCATCGACGACGATCGTTTCCGTGTCGGGCCACGTCTGATCGAGCGCGCTCTGCACCGCCTGCGCAATCCAGCGCGCGGCGTTGAAGCAGGGAATCGCGATGGTGACGCGCGGATTCATGTTCGCGCCCAATTATGGTCATTTCGACCGGAGCGGAGCGGAGTGGAGAGCCGAGTCCGCGAGACAGCCCAGTGGAAACATGGGGGAAAACCTCTCACTTCCGCGGGCGGAGGTGGAGCGGAGCGGAGAAAAGTGGGAGGTTTCTCCACTCCGCTCCGCCCGCTGGCCCACCTTCGCTCCGGTCGAAATGACCGCGGTTTTTGGGGCGGCTTTGCCGCGATTTGCATGCGCTTCATACGCCGATCTTCGCGTTCCAGATTTCGTAAAGCCAGAGCGAGTAGAGGACGCGCGCACCGTCCCATCTTCCGCCGAGGAAATCTTCCCACGCGCCGCGAAGCAGCTTCGCATCAAGGTTGGCGAGGCATGCGGCATTTTTAGCAAAAAGCGTGGACTCGATCGCATCATGCAGCGGGCCTTTGAACCAATCGCTGAGCGGCACGGGAAAGCCGCGCTTCGGGCGGTCGAGCGACTCGTGAATTTTCCGCGCGAGGCAGTGGCGAAGGACGAATTTGCCAGGACCGCCCGGTGGAAGTTTCAGGCTGGAAGGAATGCGCGCGGCGACTTCGGCGACACGGCGATCGAGGATCGGCGTGCGCAGCTCGATCGATGCGCCCATGCTCATTTTGTCGGCTTTTTGCAGCAGCGACTCGGCCAAATTCCAGTCGAGATCGAGCGCCAGCAATTCGCTGAGCATGTCGCGCTGCGGTCGGTAAATGCGGTCGCCGATTTCGCCCGCGCGCCCGCGCAGCCGGCGGAGTTGCCGTGACGTAAGTCCGCGCGGCTCGCGGACATCGCCCGGCAGGCCTTCGAGGCGCAGGGACACGGCCTCGCTCGCGCGGCTGTGATAGGCGCGGGTGCGGAGCCGCTGCCAGCGCGTGGGCTCGGCGGCGGGATCGGGCAGCGGCAGCAGCGGCGCGAGTTTGCGCAGCTTTTCCGAACGCTGAAGCGTGGAGAGCATGCCGCTGTAGCGCGCGTCGTATCCGGCAAAAAGTTCGTCCGAGCCTTCGCCGGAAAGCAGCACTTTCACGTGCTCGCGCGCGAGTTCGCAGACTTTTAAAACCGCGAACGCCGCGGGGTCGCCGACGGGTTCATCGAGGTGCCACGCGATGCGCCCGATGTTATCCAGCAAGTCGTTTGCGGTCAGTTCGAGGGCGTGATGTTTCGAGCGAATCTCGCGTGCCGTTTCCGCCGCGCCGATCGCTTCGGAATCCGGTCCGCCAAAACCGACTGTGAACGTCTGCATGGCGCCAGCCTGCAAATCCTGCGCGTAGGCCGCGACGGTGCGACTGTCGAGTCCGCTACTCAGCAGCACGCCGACGGGGACATCGGCGCGCAGATGCACTTTCACCGAATCGGCGAGCGCGGCGTCGAGCGCCTCGACTGCGGAGTCGAGCGTCGTCAAATCGGGCGCGGCGTTGAGGTCGTAAGACCAATATTTTTTAACGACCGGCTCACCGGAGCCATCAAGCGGCAGGGTCAGAAACGCGCCGGCGGGAAGTTTTTCAATGTGGCGAAAGTGCGTGCGAGGCGACGGCAGCGCGAGCCAGCCGACATAGTCAAGGTACGCATCAGGATCGCGCTCGCGGCTGACCCACGGCAGCGCGAGCAGACATTTCAGCTCCGACGCAAACGCGAACCGTCCGCCGGAATGCGTGTAATAAAGAGGCTTCTGCCCGAAGTGATCGCGCCCGATGACGAGCCGCCGCTGGCGCGTGTCGAGCAGCGCAAACGCGAACATTCCGCGCAGCGACTCGAACATGTCCAAACCGCGATCTTCATACAAATGGACGAGCACCTCGGTATCCGAATGTGTCCGAAAAACATGACCGGCTGCGGTGAGTTGCGCGGTGAGTTCCACGAAGTTGTAAATTTCGCCGTTGAAGACGACGCCGATCGTGTGGTCCTCATTCCAGACCGGCTGCCAGCCGCCTTCGAGGTCGATGATGCTGAGCCGCCGCATCCCGAGCGCGAGCCCGTTTACCACATGAGTCCCCGCGCCATCCGGGCCGCGATGGACGATGCGGGTGAGCATGGCATCGAGCCGCGCGCGCGCCTCGGCCTCAGCCAGGGATGGATCGAAAAAACCGGCAATGCCGCACATGTTGGATGCGCGTTAGTTAGCCATGATTGTGCCAGCGGGGAAGCGGCTTGTGCGGTCGTGAAAAAACCGGCGGCATTTTCTGTGCGGGCGAGCGGTTTTCCGGCGGGTGGACCAAACGGGGGGACCACAGCGTTGTTTCGATCGTCCAGTTTTTTGCGTAGTGGCAGCATCGTTTACACCCAAAAAACAGGATGCTTCCGGAGAAGATCCACTCCTCGCTGGTGAAAAAGTGGAGAGTAGGGGGGTCGAACCCCTGACCTCGTCATTGCGAACGACGCGCTCTACCAACTGAGCTAACTCCCCGTTCAATTTCGGGACGGTGATTTACGACGGAATGCTGCGCTACGTCAAGTGCCGTATGGCTCCGAAGAAAAAACCAGCCGCCGCTTGACGTCTCCGATCGGGACGAAGAGGCCGCGGGGCCGAATCCCGCCAGCTCGGCGACCTCGGAACTCTGAAAAGTCCAGGGGTTTCCGGGGTTTCCCGTTGGGAAGCGGAACACGGACGCATCCGCGTTGGCCCTGACTAATCCGGCCTGCCATTGACCGAATGATTTCTGCCGGTGGGGCGAAACGGTTCGGAGGACCACGCGGGGCGAATCACCCGACCGTCGTGACCGGCGATCACTGTCGGCCTTACTTCTTCGGCGGAGTCTTCTTGCGGCCATCCAGATACCACTCAAACAGCAGCGCAAAGAACTCCTTCGAGACCTCCGGATCATCGCTCACCTTTTTGTAGAACTTGAAGTTGTCGTTCACCAAGTCTTCAACGGCATCTTCGGCCACTTGCCGGAACGTGGCTTCGACGGCGTGTTTCGCTCCATTCTTGAGCTGTTGTTGGAGCGCCTCGTCTTCGCTGTTCTTCTTCCCCAGTTGTTTGTTCACCATGATCTCGTCTTCGGTAAACGAGGTGTTAGAGCCTGTCATGCACTTGTCGAGGCGGACATGCGCTGAGGGCCAAAGGCCCGCAAACATGCCAGCCCAGGGCAACGCCCTGGGTTCGATGAAAAAAAACAAAACAAGCCCTGTAGGGGCGGGACAACGGTTGTGCTGCCCTTACAGGGCTGGATGAAATGATGACGCAACCCCGGGCGTTGCCCTGGGCTGGCATGTCCCGCGCCGTTGGCGCTGAAAACCCGGCGGCGGTGAAGACATCGATGATCTCGCCTTCGGTCGTGATGGCTTGGAGCTTCTCCACACTGCGCTTGGCAGCGAACCACTCCTTGGCAAACACCTCCAGATCCGCCGCCTCACGGATCGCGAACTTCTCCAGATCGGTGCGGATGTTGTAGAGCTGGTTGGCGTCGGTTTCCTTGGAAAGGGTGACGCGGTCATAGAAAGGCTGGAACCCTTTCTCGATGTCCTCGGCGCTGTTCTCGAAGTCGAGCACGAAGGTATCCTCCTTGCCCGCCGTGGTGCGGTTCAGGCGGGAGAGCGTTTGCACGCAGGCCACGCCACTGAGCTTCTTGTCCACACACATGGCCACCAGCTTGGGCTGATCGAAGCCCGTCTGGAACTTGCTGGCCCCACTTCATCATTCATACTTCACCCTTCATACTTTTCCCCATCCCCCGTCGCGGCCTCGGGAAAACCGTTCATCTTGGCTTCCGTGTATTCCTGGCCGTCCTTCACCAACGTCGATGAAAGCCACCAACGCCTTGTGGGGGCCGCCCATCGCGTTCAAAGAGGTATCCACTGCCAGCTTGTAGCGCACCGCATGGGGGCGGATGAGGAGGCGATCACCTCCTTCGCCTTGCCGGTGGCTACACCCCCGACTTCTTCCGATTATCGTCTTTACAGAGCATCTGGCAATTCCCCGCGTTCGTTTTCCCGCCCGAGTGCCACGGCGTGATGTGATCGGCCTCCATTTCGCATAACTCAAAGGACTTTTTGCACTTTACGCAGATTCCTTTTTGCCTCTCGTAAGCCTCGCGTTTGTTGTTATCGGTGAAGGTGCGGATACTCAGGTGCCTTTCTTTGCCGTCCAAAACGAACGGATAGATGCCCGCCTTTCGCGTCACATCGTCGTCCATCATCAGTTTGGCGACCTGCTTTTCCAGCTTATCCGGGTTGAGCGTTTTCCCTTTGAATTGGTTATACAGCCCGCCCCATTCGCCGCCCTTCATCTCTTTGCGATACTTCGGGAAGGTGGCTTTGACCCAGCCGATGACGCTTTGAAAGTAATGCCATATCTCGCCAGCATTCTCATCGTGCTGATGCTTGGACATGTAATCTTCGATTGTCCCGTCTGCATGCCAAGCGATGGAGGTCTCCAGATACTCCTGCCGAATTGGGCTGCCCGTGAGGTAACTGCTCGCCAGCCCATAAGCTGCACACCCCGTCTTGCTGAAATACCGCTTGGCATCCGCGGTCCACGGACCGGCATAGACGGCGTTACGGAGTTCCTGTGGCGTCAATTCCTCGCCCGCAATGTTGATCGTCCTAAACCACTCCAGCTTTTCGCTGTCGGTGCCGGAGCAGAAATAGACCATCAGCTTGTAATCAAGGATCTGCTGTTGCTGGTCGTCCTGCAGGTTGTGAAACGCCAAGCCGTTAATTGAAAAGTCGCCGTTGACGTATTGGCAAATGGAGAGCGTCCTCTGCTGCCCGTCGATCACTTCTAGATTGCCGTCTTCCCGCACCGCCCAATACATGACGTTTAATGGGTAATTCTTCCTGACTGTATCAATCACCGCATCCCGCTGCTTGTCTTTGTAAATGAACTCCCGCTGATAGGGCGGTCGAATATCGAGCTTCCCGCCATACCCGACGACACCCGCTTCCTTTTCCTTATCCTCGAAGCCTTCGCAGAGTTGGCTAACCTTGATTTCGTGGAGTTCGATTTTCATTTCTGTTGTTTCCTCCGTATAAGAATTCGCGCGAACAGCCGTCTTCCGTTGATATATCCACGGTCGAGTTTGCCGTCCCAGCCCTTTATTACCAGTTCGGGGAATAGTCCCTGCCTCACTTCATAATCCGAGCCAACGATCTCGAACTGTTCGGGATTGTAGTGATCTAGAAATGTTATCGGGACGCCCATCACGCCGTAATAATCGGTCGGAATATCCTTGTATCGCGACACTTCAATTGCCTTGTAGTTATCGTAATTTGGATACTTCTTCGATTTGAACTGCATCACCGTAATCAACTCTTCGTGACGCTTCTGGATGTCGAGGTTAGTGAACCAACAGGCGTTTCCCAAGCTGCGCCAGTTCGTTCCGTCTTCACCTCTCCAACTTCTTACCTCGCGCATTTCATAATGGTTCGGCACTACGAACGCGACAGGATGCGTGTATCCCAGCCACATCTTATTTTCCTTGATCGTTTCAAAAATTTCTTTGTAGCTGATTGCGTTTTGGTTCCCGATGATCAGAAACTTTTTGTCGTGCTCAATAAGCTGCTGAACATATTCCCGAAACAACGAGAACGGCGGATTGGTGACAACGATGTCGACTTGTTTCAGTAACGCGGTACATTCTTCGCTGCGGAAGTCGCCGTCGCCTTTGAAACTATGCACGCCGATTTCCGCAGGGTCGGGGACGCGGTTGCGGTTCTTGTCGCCTTTGTATTCGAGATAGACACCCCTTTCCGCCGCGTGCGTGCTGAACAAGTCGGCGTTCTGGTTCTTGTAGCAGGTGGCAATGAGATTCTTCAGCTTCAGCTTCTCAAAGTTGTAGGAGAAGAAGTGAAAAAAATTGCTCACGCGCGGATCATCGCAGTTGCACAGAACGGTCTTGCCCTTGAAGTGCTTCGTGTAATGCCTGAGTTCCTTCTCGATGTCGGAAAGCTGAGTATAAAACTCATCCTGCTTGGTCGCTCTTGCAGCGCCCAGGCTTCGATTCAGTGGCTTGTCTTTCATGGCGTCATCGTTGTTTTCGAGTAGTGAGTGATTCTTTCTGCGCTCCTTGGTCACGGCGTCAGTGGGGTGCGTCTGGCGGCTGGATCATCTTGATCAGGTCAAGCCGTTGGCCGAGGACTTTCTGGCCGTCAGGCGTCTGGCCCTCCTCAAAAATCTGCTTCCAGTAGTCGTTGTTCCGCTTGCCTCCGAAAACGGAAGTAGCCATATCCCGGTTGACCCAGAGCGGAAGCCTCCTCAGCCCGCTGACGAAGTTTCGGAGATTGTTCCAGGCGTTGGGCGGAAGGGATTTTTGCAGGGGGGCAGTTTCATCGAACGGAATGCCCGCGTTCACGAAGGCCATCTGAATCACCTGTTTGATGTAGCGGAGCCAGTTGTAGATGATTTCCTCCTTGGCCATTCGGTAGGCGATCAAGTGCGTCTCGGGAACGTCCTCGCCTTTGGAAACCTTGCTCTCGATGCGACTGGTACCGATGGCAGGATCAAATTTTCCGATAAATATCTCTTCAGCAATGATATTCATCAAGTTGACGATCTGGTCGATCTCCAACTGTCGAGGGTTCAACCCTTCCTCGGCGCGGTGATTGAACTTGGTGGAAAGCAAATCCGAGCCAATCAGAAATGAGTAGAAGGTTTTCTCCACGGTGCTGTAGCTAAGGGGAAACTCGGAGCCTCGCCCTCCGTATTCGATGAAGTCGCGCAGCTTGTTGTCCTTGTGGTGGGTAATGCTGCTGCGAATCCAGTCGAGGATGTATTTTTTCATCTCCCGGCTTTCGCCTTTGAAGTGCCGTTGGATATCCTGCTCGGAAAAGGCCTCGCTGTCCTCGGGCAGGCCGCAGTCCGAACGGTAACGCTGCATCCGGTCCGCGAGCAGGGCGCTCCCGAGATTACGCTGAACCGACTTATCGAACGCGACCTGACGCAGGGTCGTGCCGGCGATGGTGTTCGCGGTGAGAAGGGTGTCCAGGTCGGGATTCACGAAAATCCGGACCGGTAGTTCCTTGTTGCCGAGCATAATCTGGGCAGCCGCCTTGTGCTGTCCGTCAAAGATCCGAATCTTGGAGGTCTCGCCGTCTTTGACGGTGATCCAGCCGAGGGCGACATGAAGCTGGGGCCGTTTCAGGTGAAACTCCTTGATGAGCTTCTTTATGTTCGGACCGATGGCGCGGGGGTTCATTTTGCCATCGTGGTGAACGTATTGAATCGGCAACTGAACGAAGAAGAATTGAAATCCGGAGAGGGCATCCGTGTAGAGCGGGAGCGTAACGATGTCGTTCTTGCCGATGTCTGGAAGGGAGAACCGGACGGAAGCGCCGTCTGCGGTGACGGCAAAATTAAAACTGCCGCTGGCGTAAGCCTTGAGGATGTCCCCGAGGTTCGCGGCGCGGCTTTCGGCGGCAACGCTCTCGTTGATGTCGTCGAACCTAGCGATAATGCGGGCAACCCGCAGGTCGCTGTCCTGCTTCCCGCGATTGCACGAGTCGTGCGTGACGGCAAAGTTACCCGTATTATCTGGCCCGTTCAGCGTGGTGGGGATGACGTGATCAATATCAATCGAATCCTTGTGGAGTTGAAGGTCGATCATCTTCCCGCAGATGAAGCAGTTCCCGCCTTGGCGCTGGTGCAGTTCGCCCAAAAGAGTTGTGCGATCAGCGGCGGATAGGCGATTCAGATAGAGTGATGACATAGTGTTTTTCTTTCAGAGTATTGAAGTGTTCGTTTTCCGTGGTTTGTCACGGTTTTCTCAAGGCGGTTTCGGGAGTGGATGCAGACGTCGTGTTTGTTTTTCGCAAGGAGCCAGAGACAGGTAGAAAGGGTGCTGCCGAGCTTGATGTTGGCGTAATCGAGACGGCGCAGGACGGTGAACGGGAGGATGATTTTCTGAAACTCGCTCTTCTGGAAAGCGCCGTTGAGCAGGTCGGCAATCGCCCGGAGGAAGCTGACGACGTGGTTGAATTTGGCGGGTTCGGTCATGGAATCAGACGGCTTTTAGGAAGCGGGTGGACGATGGGGAAAGTGATGGAGAGGGTGCGGCAGCGAGGAAAGGGCATTTCGCGATGGCTGGCTTTTCCTAGCGGAGGGTTGCAGAGCTTTTCGACGAAGGGATCTTCAATGCCGTGTTCGTTGACGCGGAGGGCTCGTGTTCCGAGCGATCCGCGTAGCTGCCGCGAAGGAGGTGGGCATGGTGGTCAGTGCAAAGAATCCCGCAAGACGCGGACGCTAGCGAGACGGGCGGCGGGGCGCATAGGAAAAACGATTCCTGCGGCCCGCCGAAACATTCGGCGTGGATGGAACTCCATTTTTATCCAAATGGCCTTTGCGACGGGATAAAAGATTCAACCTGGAAACGGCGATGGGAATGACCGCGGAGGGCGCAGAGAACGCGGAAGACGCGGAGGAGCAGGCGTGTCGGTTCTGAGACGGTCGTTGTTTGGGCTCACCGATCGGGTGAACGGTTGTCTTTTCTCAAACTCCGCGTTCTCCGTGTCTTCCGCGGTTTCCATTCACGCTTTTAGGTTTAGCGGACGACCCAATCGTTTCAGCAGATGGCTCAATCGCTCGACCAGATGACTCAATCGCTCGACCAGATGACTCAATCGCTCGACCAGATGACACGATCGCTCGACCAGATGACACGATCGCTCGACCAGA
>JBBRPM010000025.1:0-57423 GCA_038228115.1 Chthoniobacterales bacterium | reverse complement strand
TCCGCGTGGCAGGGGTGAATGCGGCGGGCACGGGCCCGTGGAGTGCGCCAGCGTGCCGCGAGGTGATGTAGGCGGCAGGGGTTTTTGCTTCGATCTGGTTTGGATCGTATGAGTCTGATGGCCGGGCGGTGCTTAGCAGCCGCCCGGCTCTCAGGCGTTTGCTGCGGGAAGTGTTTTGGGGGTCAGAGACGCGGAGAAGAAAGGGGTCGCTGCTAGAATCTCGCTGTCACTCATCGGCATGGGAAGAAAGTAAAGAAAAAGGAGGAAAGGGTTAGTCCAAAAAGGAGGAAAGCGAGGAAAGGGTCGGTCTGTGCATATGTGCAGACTTCTTCGGAGCTTCGCAACTCGTGCCCAAGCTCCAGCTTGGTAATGCAGATGTCCCCGAAGCTCCGCTTCGCCGGCGTGTGATCTGGAATCGCCATAGCGCACCGCACGCCAGGAGTGTCGAGGCGGAGCTGCGCAGGCAAGCGCGTGCCCAAGCTGGAGCTTGGGCACGAGTTCGCGCACGAGTTTGCGGAAGTTTGGAAACAATGCGGGTGTGCGCTTTTGTCCTACGAGGTTGCTTCCGATCGCGCCACTGGACGCGCTGTGAAAAGTGTCCATCGTACGGTTTATGCGTACTTCACCACTCTTCGCTGTCGCATTCGCGTTCCTCCTGGCCCCATTTGCCTTCGCCGACCCGGCGGGCGACGTGGCGGCATACGATGCCATCCTCGCCACGGTCGAGCCGGGTCAGACGACCATCGCGCTGGGCGACATGATCGTGCCGGTTGAGACGGTGCGGCGCTGGCGGAATAAACTGGCGGGCGTCGCGACGACGCAGAGCGCCTCGCAAACCGGCATCAACAAATGGACGGGCGGGAATGTGTATTATGCGTTTGATGCGAGCGTGAGCAGCGCGCATCAGCGGGCGGCAGTCGATGCCATGGGCGAGTGGGCGGGGTTTGCGAATCTCACTTTCACCCTGGACGCCGGGCAGCCGAATTACATCCTGATCAGGGAAGTGGCCGGTCTTGGCGGTGGTCAAGCCGCCCTCGGAAGGGTGGGCCCCGCGCAGCAGTTCGACATCGATCCGACAGCGTGGAACCGCGGCACGCTCGTCCACGAACTCGGCCACACGCTCGGACTGATTCACGAGCATCAGCGCGGTGATGGCGTCAACAGCCGCGACAACTTTGTGACGATCGGCGCCGCGGTCGCCAGCAATGGAAACTTCATCCTCGTGCCCAATTCCACGAGCAACGGCCCCTACGATTTTCTGTCCGTGATGCACTACGCGCGGGACACCTTCGCGCCTCTGGGCGTGGACGACATTACGCCGAAGGCTGGCTACACGCAGTTCATCGACATCATGGGAAAAAATCCCGATCGCATCCTGAGCCGCGGAGATCGCGATGGCATCGCGCTGATGTACGGCGCACCAACGACCGCGCCGACGACGGTCGTGACGAATACGAAAGACTCCGGCCCTGGCAGTCTGCGCACGGCGATTTACAAGGCGTTCGACCTCGTGACGGACACACCCTCCGCGACACCGACGATCACTTTCCAGATCCCCGCCGTGAACGGACCTAACGTAAATTTCAGCGGCGGCGTCTTCACCATCGCACCCAGTGACCGCCTGCCGGCACCCGGCTCGCGCACGACGATCGACGCAACGACGCAGACGACTTTCAGCGGCAACACAAATCCGAACGGCCCGGAGATCGTGCTCAACGGCTCGCAGCAGCCTGCGCTTTTTCCCAGTGGAATGGCGCTGCGTCTGAGCGGCACGAACGTGACCGTGAAAGGGCTCGTCATCAACGGTTGCGCGAATCAAGGCATCTACATCGTGGGCACCGGGGGCACGGTCGCGAGCTGTTACATCGGCACGAATGCGGCGGGGACGGCGGCGGTGGCGAATACTTTTGCGGGGATCGAATTCGCCGCGGGCGCGACGAACAATCACGTCGGCGGGACGACGGCCGCCGAGCGAAATGTGATCTCGGGAAACACGGTTCAGGGGATCTTCATCCGCGGTGCGGGCGCGAATGGAAATGTGGTTTCGGGAAATTACATCGGCACGAATGCGACCGGCACTGCTGCCCTCGCGAACGGAGCGGCTGGCGTGGAAATCGTTGTCGGCGCTTCGGGAAATACGATTGGCGGAGCTGCCGTCGGCGCGGGAAATTTGCTTTCGGGAAACACGACGCAAGGCGTGAAAATCGCGGACGCGGGCACGACGGGAAACGTGATCGCTGGCAATGTGATTGGATTGAATGCCGCGGGCACCGCTGCGCTTCCAAACGTCTTTTCCGGCGTGGGTCTTTTCAATGGCACGACTGGCAACACGATCGGCGGAGGCAACGTCATTTCCGGCAACACACTCCAAGGCATCTATCTCACCGACGCCGGCACTTCTAACAACACGATCGCGGGAAACTGGATCGGCCTGAACACCGCCGGGACTGCCAGGATCGCGAATGGAACTTCGGGCATCGAAGCCGGCAACGGCGCTCCGAATAATCTCATCGGCGGCACGACCGCTGCCGCGCGAAATGTGATTTCCGGCAACACGGAGCGTGGAGTGTTTTTCTACAACACGAGCGGCAATCGCGTATCGGGAAACTACCTCGGCACGAATGCCGCGGGCACTGCGGCTGTGGGAAACATCAACAACGGCGTGGAAGTCCAATCCGGCGGCACGTTCAACACGATCGGTGGCACCGCGCCCGGCTCGGGTAATGTGATTTCCGGCAATGTCGGGCGCAACGTGCTCATCGACTTTGGCGGCGCGGATAACAATGTCGTGGCCGGAAATTTCATTGGCCTGAATGCCGCGGGAACCGCCGCGATTGTGAACGGCGGATCGGGCATTCAGATTTGGGGCGGCGCGAAGAACAACACCATCGGCGGCACAAGCGGCGGGCGCAATTTCATCTGCGGCAGCAACGGCGCGGGCATCACCGTCCAGGACTTCGGCACGAATGGGAATGTCATCGTCGGAAACTCGATCGGCGTCGCCCCGTCGGGCGCGGTGGTCGGCAACAGCGCGGAAGGAATTTCGCTCTACCTCGGCCCGCAAGGAACCATCATCGGCGGCAGCACGCCGGGCGCGGCGAATTTGATTTCGGGGAACGCGCTGGGCATCGGGCTCTACGATGCGACCACCATCAACACGCGCATCAGCGGCAACTCGATCTTTGGAAACAGTGGACTGGGCATCGACTTCGGCGGCAACGGCGTGACCGCGAACGACCTCGGCGACGGCGATCCGGGGCCGAACAATTTGCAAAATTTTCCCGTGCTCGCGACCGCCGTGGCCGGCACCGCGACGACGATCACCGGCACGCTCAACAGCAGCGCGAGTACGCTTTTTCGGATCGAGTTTTTTGAAGGCCCATCGGCCGCAAACGCAGGCCAGAACTTCATCGGAGCAACCAGCGTGACGACGGACGGGAGCAGCGCCGCCTTCATCGACGCAGCGCACGGAACGCTGCCGCTACCGGCCATCGTTCCTGCCGGCCACTACGTCACCGCGACCGCGACCGATCCCAACGGCAACACTTCGGAATTTTGCGCGCCGCTGCTGGTCACAGCCGCCGACGCGGATGCCGATGGAATCCCCGATGCATGGATGATCGCGAAGTTCGGCCACGCCACCGGCCTCGCGGCAGACAAATCGCGCGCGACCGATGACGCCGACGGCGACGGCATGACGAACATGCAGGAGTTCCGCGCTGGCACCGACCCGCGCAATCCCGCCAGCGTCTTCCGTCTCGCACCGCCGCTCAACGCTGGCGCGGACAAAACGCTGAGCCTCACGAATCTCGCCGGCCGCACCTACCGCATCGACTTCAGCGACAGCCTCGCCACGCCGACACCGTGGCGCATTCTCGCGGATCAAATCCCCGGCACCGGCAGCGCGATCACGATCACCGATCCCGGAGCCGCCGCGCTACCGCTGCGCTATTACCGCGCCGTGGTCGTGCCTTAGCAGCCTGTTGAAAAACCGCCCAACGTCACCGACCGAGCCTCAGCGCCGTAGGCGCGACATGTTTATAGAATACATCGGAAAAGGGTTCCTAGCTCCGTAGGAGCGGCATGGACGCTTGGTTCCCGGCACATGTCGCTACTACGGAGCTTACGCTTGGTTACTGGCAAAATCTATAAACATGTCGCGCCGCCGGCGCTGAAACGGGTTTTTCAACAGGCTGTTAAGTGTCCTTTCACTGCGGCTTTTCCACCGGTTCCTTTTTCGGGCTCGTGGGCGCGGCTTGCTCTGCCTGCTGACGGAGTTTTTCCATCATCTCCCGCGCCTCCTCCAGCGCCTTTGCCACTTCGCCCGAACTTCTTTGCAACTCCTCTTTCGCGGCACCATCGCCGCTGATCGCGGCGAGAATCGCCTTCGTCGTATCCGCCAGGGCGCGCTTTGCATCGGTGATGCTTTTTTCATCCATGCCGGAATCACGCATGGCTTTTTCCAGCTTCTCCACGCCCAACTCCATGTCCGGCTTTTCGCCGACGATCACCTTGCCGTCCTTGCCGACGATGACCGCTTTCGACTGCATCTGAAAAAGCGGGCCGAGGTCAGGCAGCTTTTGCATCCAGTTTTTCCAATCGCCCATTCCTGATTCCACGTGGGTTGAAAGCTTCACGTCCAGCGTCGCTTCCTTGCCGCGGCGGAAATAGGTGAGTTTCACGCTGTCACCGTCTTTCTTTGTCCCGATCAGGGTTCGGAGCTGATCGGCGTTCGTCAGAAGCTGGTCGTCGAGCTTCATCAGCACGTCGTTTTTTTGCACCCCGGCCTTTTCGGCGGGGCTGTCCGGAAGCACGCTTCGGACGATGAGGCCAGTGCCGGGTTCGAGGGGAAGTTGCGCGCGCAATTCATCCGACACTTCCTCCGCTGCAACGCCGAGCCACGTCACCGTTTTCATCGGCCCGGCCTTCGCCGAACCGCCTGCCACCGCCACCGCGGTCGATGAATTGTTGCCATCGCTCTTCGTGGTCACTTTGATCTCCGTGCCGTTCCCGAGGTCGATCTCACGCGTCTCCTTTTTCCCGTTCACGTCGATGGTCACGGTCGCCTTTCCCGTCCCGCCCGACGTGATGGCAGTGGCTGAAGAAGACGATGCATTCTTGTTTACTGGGTCCGCGGCGAATGCCGCGCTGGTCAGCAGAGCGATGGTGGTCGTGAGGATGGGTGCAGTTAGTTTCATAGGTGTTTGCGGGTTCAGAATGTTTCGAGTGCGACGGGGATGATTTCACTCCGCGGCTCCCGCCGATGCAGAGTCGATCGACCGTCGTCGCCAGCGTAAGTGATGTCGTCGAGCCACGTCCTTCGGACGAGGCGGTAAGGCCGTGCGGGATCGCTTTCGACCACCGCGACATCGCGCGCTTCGATTAAAGTGCTCGTCAGTTCCACTGGCAGGAATACGCCGAAATCGGAAGGATTGATCGAGCTAGGATTTGCAGTCGGAAGCCCCACCTCGCGATGAAAAACAAACGCGAGCACCAGCGCGGCGGCGGCACTGAGTGGCAGTGCAAAACGCAGCCAGCGCACTTTTCCGGGCGCCGGAGGTTCGGTGGCGAGCCACTCGCGGATCAAGGCCGGAGGCGGCTCTGCGGGCCGCAGCGCGCGCAGACGCTCTTCGATGTCGTCGCTCACGAGCGCACCTCCTTCAGCGCAGCGCGCAGATGATCGAGCGCATAGCGGTAGCGCGAGGCGGCGGTGTTCAGCGGGATGCCGAGCGTGTCGGCGACTTGCTGAAAGGTCAGCTCGCTCCAGATTTTCAGCACCACGACTTCGCGTAAATTTGGCGGCAACGTTTTCACCGCGCATTCGAGTTCCTCATCGTGGTCAGACTCATCAGCGGGCGCGCAAAACCACTCCGGCGCGACCAGTTCGCGAAGTCCGCGACGTTCATTTCGCCGTGCAAGATCAATGGCGCGACGGCGGATGGTCGCGAAGACGAGTGCGTGATCCGGCGTGTGTCCCCCGCCCCGTTTCCAAACCTCCACGAGCACATCCTGGAGCAGATCCTGCGCGTCCGCTTCGCTCCGCGTCTGGTCGCGGGCGAAAAGCAGGAAACGGCGCGCGCTGGCTTCGAGCCAGGTGCGCCAGGTGTGGGGAGATTCGGTGTGGTCCACGGATTGAGCATTGCAGTTTCGCAAAGGGAAGCGAAGCCAGCGGCGCGTTTTGTCTGCGCGTGCGAACTTTTTTTCCCACGTGAAAGTCGGCGACTCGCGACGCTTGCCGCTGCGGGGGCAAGCCGGCAGCTTCTGCGCGATGCAAAGCAACCCCGCCGATTCCAAAATGCCTGCCGCCGGCCGCCGCGTGTGGTTTCTTAAAATGACAGCAGTGCTGGTGCTCGTCGCACTGGCCGTGGTGCGACTGTGGCCGGAGCTGGAGCGGAATTTGCAAGGGTGGCTCACCGTCGCCATCGCGCTGCTGGGCACGCTCATGATTTTCTTTTGGTTCGCCGCGCTGAGCCGCTTTCGCTGGTACGCACGCTTGCTCGGTCTGGCGATCGTGGCGCTCTGCGGATTCGGATTGGCGAAGTCCGTCCGCACGGACGGGACGTTTAGCTCGGTGGGAATCCCGCGGCTCGCTTGGAAGTGGACGCAACCAAAAAGGATCACACTCGACACGTTGCCAAACACCGCAGCGGCTCTGCCGATGGTCGCCGCAAACATTCCCGACGTGCCGCAATTCTTCGGACCAAATCGCGACGGAATCATCACCGGCGCGAAGCTCGCGCGCGATTGGAATACCGCTCCGCCAAAGCAGCTCTGGCGGCAGCCCATCGGCGCTGGCTGGTCCGCATTCGCCGTCGTGGGCGGGCGTGCTTTTACCATGGAGCAACGTGGGGAAAGCGAGGCCGTGACTTGTTACGACGTGCTCACCGGCAAGCTCATATGGAGCCACGCAAATCCCGTGCATTTCTCGCAATGGCAGGGCGGCGACGGGCCGCGTGCGACGCCGTCGGTCGATCGCGGCTTTGTCTTTGCGATCGGCGCGACGGGAGTGCTCGACTGCCTCGAAGCGGCGACCGGACGGTGCGTCTGGTCGCGCGATGTCTTGCAGGAAAATCAACTCACCAATCTCGAATGGGGCGTGAGCGCATCACCACTCGTTTTCGGTGAAATCGTGGTGGTCACCGGCGGCAGCGAGCACGGTCCGACGGTTCTCGCCTTCCTCCGCGCGACCGGCGAGCCGCTCTGGCGCGGCGGCACCGATCGCGCCAGCTATTCGTCGCCGGTTCTCGCGACCCTCGCCGGCCGTCGCGTCGTGCTTTCCCTCAACGCCGCCTCGATCACCGCGCTCGACGTTGTCTCCGGCGAAACCGTGCTGAATTACCCTTGGTCCGAAGAGCGCGTGCCGAAAGCCGCGCAGCCCGTCGTCCTCGCCGGCGACCGCGTCTTTCTCTCCGCCGGATACGGCACCGGATGTGTGATGCTCCAGATCAAAGCGGGCGCTGGAAACCAGCTTACCGCCACGCCGTTGTGGAAAAATTTACGGATGAAAAATCAGTTCAACAGCGTCGCCGCTCGGGATGGTTTTCTCTACGGTCTCGACGACGGTGGACTCGCCTGCGTGTCGGTGGAAAGCGGCGAGCGCAAGTGGAAGGACGGTCACTTTGGCGCAGGCCAGACGCTGCTCATCGACGACCTCGTCCTTGTCCAGACGGAGCCCGGCCCGGTGGTGCTCGCCGAGGCAAAACCCGATGGCTTCCGCGAACTCGGGCGCATCCCCGCGCTCAGCAGCAAGACATGGAATCACCCGACGCTCGCCGGCAAATACTTGCTCGTGCGGAATGATCAGGAAGCGGCCTGCTACGAACTACCGACGCAGTAGCGGCCTTCATTTTCGGCCGGCTGCTAAACCGTCGCCGCCGTCGGATGCACCCATGGCGCTCGATATGGGCGTGCGAGCAAGCGGTTCGCTTCGTCGTCACCGACTACTTTGAAAGTGGCGGGGTCCCAAGTGAGAGAGCGCCCGAGTTGCAGCGAGACATTGGCGAGGATCGACGAGGCGCTGGAGATGCAGCCCTGCTCGATGTCGGCGACAGGGCGTCCACGCGTGGCGATGCAGCTCAGCAAATCCTTCATGTGACCGCGGACGGCGGGGGCACATTGCTTTTCCAAATCCTTCTCCGTTTTGTCTTCGGGGTACTGCTCCAGCTCGTACGCGACATCGCGATGCACCGCTTCGCCTTTGCCGCCGCTCGGCGTGAAGTCGTAACCCATCACGCTCGCTTTGAGCGTTCCTTTTTCGCCGTAAAAAGTCGCGGCCCACGGATACTTCGCATCGGGCGCGTCGCCCCATGAACGATGCGTCCACTCGACGCGCAGTTCGGGAAATTCAAACGTCGCCGTCTGTGTGTCCGTGATGTTCGCCTTGCTCGCTTTATCCATGAAGATGCCGCCGCTCGAACTCACGCGCGTCGGCCAGCCGAGGTCCATCATCCAGCGCGTCATGTCGAGCATGTGGACGCACATGTCGCCGACGATGCCGTTGCCGTATTCCATGAAGGCGCGCCAGCTTCGCGGATGCACGAGTTTGTTGTATGGCCGCATCGGCGCGGGGCCGGTCCACATCTCGTAGTCGAAGCCTTCCGGCGGCGTGGTATCCGGCGGATTTTCGCGCGTGCGCATGTGGTAGTAGCAGCAGATTTCCACGAGCCCGATTTTGCCGAGCCTGCCCGTTTTGATGATCTGCTCGCGCGCTTCGATAAGGTGCGGAGTGCTCCGACGCTGCGTGCCGATTTGCACGACGCGATTGTATTTCCGCGCCGCGGCGAGCATGGCCTGGCACTCGGTCACATCGACGCCGATCGGTTTTTGGCAATACACGTCCATCCCGCTTTTCACCGCCTCGATCATTGGCAGCGCGTGCCAGTGATCCGGCGTGCCGATGAGCACCACATCGAGGTCTTTCTCCTTCAGCATCTCGCGCCAGTCGCCGTAAAGACGCGGCTGCTTTTTGGAAAGCTGACGCTCGGCGACGATCTCGGCAGCACCCTTGAGCATCTGCTTGTCCACGTCACAGAGCGACACCACATCGACCGGCGCGACTTGGATCAGCCGAAGCAAATCCGTCTTCCCATACCAGCCGCACCCGATGAGCCCGACACGCTTTTTCTGGTCGGCGAAATCGACAGCGTAATTGCGAAGGGAAGACGCCGCGAATGCGGCGGCACTGGTGCGGAGGAACTGGCGGCGGTTCATTCCGCGAGGCTGCCAAGCTCTCGCGAAAAACGCAACGCGCGCGCTACGGCAATAGGTGCGTCACTTCGATGCGATAGAAATGCTGCGGCCCGCCCGGATTCGGAATTTGAGCGCGGATCACGCTCGTGATTCCGTCGTCAGATTGGACTTGCTCGGTCGCATTCGCATCCGTCCATGTCGTGAAATCCGTCGTGCCGCGGATGGTGAAGCCCACGTCGTTCGCGGCGTCGTTGCGGCGGTAGATGATCACAAAATCAGGACCATCGAGTGACAGCGCAGGCGCGACGCTGGACGAGAGTGGATCTGTGTTAAACGCGTATTCCAGCAGGTTGGTGAGCCCGTCGCCGTCGCGATCCACGAGGTCGCCGGAAATCGCGGGGTTGTTCGCATCCGCGCCAAATTTTGCCAGGCGCCAGTTGTCAGCCGGCGAGTCGGTGATCGTGATGCTCGCGGAAGCAGGCGCACCGATCGCGTAGTGGCTGTCGCTCGCGAGTGTCAAAATCACCGTCTCCGTGCCCTCGGCGAGGCCGTCCGCGATCGGCGTGATCGGCACGCTGATCGACGCTTGCCCATCGGGGATAAACACCGACGCGGGCATCGTGTAATCGCTGCCCGCCGTCGCCGTCCCGCTCATCGCCACATTCACGGTCAGGTCGCCGAACGCGCTATCTCGCGAGACGATGAAGTGCCCGACGACCGGCCCGCTTTCGCTCGCATTTCCGCCGGGAGCGGCAGCAACGCTGAGGGTGGAAATCGTGGCCGTGCCGCTCACGTCGTCGAAGGTCTTCACCTGTCCATCGTTCGCGATCAGCCGCAGCACGTAGCTTCCCGGACTGTCGAAAGCCACGGTCGTATCGGTCGCGCCAGCGCTTCCAAAAGTCGCGACGCCAGGTCCGCTCAGCTTCGTCCAAAGCGGAGTCACCGCACCCGGCACCACCGGCTTCGCATCGTCGCCGATCGTGGCATTGAGATCGCGCGGCTGGCCGAGTCCGCCGCTGACATTTACGCCCGCATCCACGGACGGGCCGATGTTATCCGTGAGGGCGATGCTCACATCGCTGAACACGCCGACCGCGTTCGTGCTGCCCGCCGCGTTCGTCGTTGCGAGGCCGACCAGCATCGGGTTCGCCGCATTCGCGATCGCCGTGGTCGGGCCGTGTTGCGTCCAGCTCACGCCATCGGTCGAGTAGTATGCTGAAAAATTAGCACCGTTGCGCACCAGCCGCACCCAGCGCGGCGCGCCGAGACTCGCGGTGTTCGTCGCGACGGCGACAGCGCCCGCCGTCGTGCGCGTGATGAAGGAAAGCCGGCTGTCCGAAGTCGCGCCGATAAATGCCTCCACATCCGCGCTGCCCGTCGCGGTCCGAGCCATGATTCCCGCGCGGCTCGAGGTCGCGCTGCCGCCGGTGATGCTCGCGAGCCGCGCGATGATTTCCCACGAAGTCCCCGGCATCGACTGCCATACAAAAAAGAATCCATCCACCGCATTGCTCGAAATGCTCGCGCCATTTCCGGTGAGCGTGAAGGTGCCGCCCGACTGCTGGTAATTGCCGCCGCTCGAACCAGTCCCCACATTGGCAAACTGCAACGAAGCCGGCACGCTCGGCGCGACGGCGACGCGCAAATCCGCCGTCGTCTGAAGCGCCCCATCATTTGCCGTGAGCCGCAAGACATACACGCCTGCGATGGAAAAGCGCGCACCCGTCGTCGCCGCCGCCGCGTTATCAAACGTGACCGTGCCCGGCCCGCTGACTTTCGTCCACGCGCTCGTCAGCATTCCTGGCACGAGCGGTTTGCCGTCATCGGTCACGGTCGCTTCGAGTAGAAGTCCGGTCGCGATATTTGGAATGGCCACATTGGTGACCGTCGGGCTCAGCAGCGTGATGACTGGCGGACTATTGATGTCGTCGTCCGCGATCGTGACGGTCGCGACACTCGGCGTTCCCACCGTGTAGGCCCCGCTCGCGATCGTGACTTGCACCGTCTCACTCCCCTCGCCCAGCGCATCGTCGATCACCGTCACCGGCACGACGAGCGTCGTCACGCCCGACGCAAAAACGACGGTGCTCGGGATCGTCGCGTAATCCGTTCCGTTCGTCGCCGTCCCCGCGATGGCGAGATTCACCGTCAGCGCGCCGGTCGTAATGCCAGCACGTGTCAGCGTGAAACTTCCATTGTCCGCAGGCTCCGCCGCCGCTGCGTCGGTCGCCGCGATCGTCACTGTCACCGCGTCGTCGTCGATGATCGTATAAGTGTGCGTCGTGTTCGGACTCAGCGCCACGCCGACCGCGTTCGTGAGCGTCAAAATGATCGTCTTGTTCGGCTCCAGCACAGCGTCGTTGATGATCGTGTTTGGAATGATCTTCACGGTCTCGCCGACCGCAAACGTGAGCGTGCCCGCCGTGATCGTATAATCGCTGCCGCTCACCGCCGTGCCGCCCGTCACCGCGTAATCCACCGTCACCGCACTCGTCTGCGCGCTGCTGAGCGCCACCGCGATTTGTGCGGGCGAAACGCTCTCGCTGCTACTGCCCGTCGCGCCCGCAAAACCGACCGTCGCGGCTGGCGGCGTATCGTTGTCGAGGATCGTCACGGTGTGCGATGCGCTCCCGAGTTTCGCGCCAAACGCATTGCGCAAAGTAAGCGTCACCGTCTCGTTCGCTTCATCGAGCGAGTCGTCGATGATCGTGAGCGGAATCGTCTTCGCCGTTTCTCCCGCGAGGAAAGTGAGAACGCCGCTCGTCGTCACATAATCGATGTTTCCACCGAGCGCAGTGCCGCCATTCGTGTACCACTCCACCGTCACGTCGCTCGCCTGCGCCGCACTCAGCGTCACGTTCAAATTCACCGTGCCCACGCTTTCCGCCACACTGCTCGTCGTGGGTGAAAACGCGACCGTCGGCAGCGTCGTTTGCGCATCGATGATGTAGCGCGTCGCACTGCCAAAACCGAGGCTGTAGGCCGCGTCGGGAGTGATGTTCAGGATCATCGTCTCCGTGCCTTCCGACAGCGTATCCGCGAGCATCGACACATCCACGTACGCGCCGGTCGCCGCCGCCGCGATCGTCACCGTCCCGCTCGGCGCGGTGTAATCCAAGCCGGTCGTCGCCGTCCCGCTCATCGTGTAATTCACCGTGAGCGCCGCCGTCGTCGCGCCCGTGCGCGAGACAAAAAAGCGCGCCAGACTTCCCGCCGTTTCGGTAAAGGCCGCGTTCGTCGTCGAGACGTTAATCTGCGGAAGTTCGTCGTCCTCGATGTTCATCGTCGCCTCGCTATCCACCGCGATCGTGTAGGCGGGATCAGGCGTCAGCGTCAGCGTCACCGTTTCGTAGCCTTCATTCAGCGTGTCTTGCAAAGGCGTGACCGTCACGTTTGCGGTCGTGTTTTTCCCAATGCTCAACGTCCCGCTCAGCATCGTATAATCCACGCCATTCGTCGCCGTGCCGCTCATGGTGTAGCGCACGTTGATATTGCCCGTGCCGGTGCCCGTCGTCGTGATTTTGAAGGTGCCCGCCGTCCCGCTTTCCTTGGCCGAAGCCGTCGTGCTGACCGCCACATACGGCACGTCATTGTTGTCCGTGATCGTCACCGTCGCATCGCCCGGCGAGCCAATCGCGTAGCCGAGTCCGCTGCGGATATACAGCCGCGCCGTCTGCGCGGGCTCACCGATTCCGTCGTCGATCGGCGTGATCACGATCGTGCCGACGCTGCTTCCCGCCGGGATCGTGAGCACGCCCGGAAGCGCCACGTAATCCGTGCCATGCAGCGCACTGCCAGTCATCCCGTAATTCACCGTGAGCGCCGCCGCCGTGCTACCCGTGCGCGTCACCGTGAAAATCCCGGGATCGCTCCCAGCCTCGGCTGCTGCTGCATCCGTGGCCACCACGGTCAGGATCGGTTCGTCGTCATCGTGCAGATTCACGGTGCCGCTGTAGTCCGCGCTCGCGGCGGCGCGCACGTAGTTCGTGTCAGTCGAAATCGTCAGGATGACCGTCTCCATTCCCTCAATCGCGGAGTCCTGAATCGGCGTGATGTTTACCGGCACACTCGACGCTCCCGCCGGGATGGTGATCGTCGTCGGGACGCTCGTGTAGTCGGTGCCATTCGTCGCCGTGCCGCTCATGGCGATGATCACATTCAGCGCGGCCGTCGTCGGGCCGATGCGCTCGATCACGAATTGCGCAGGGTCGCCGCTTTCGTCCGCATCGCGATCCGTCACGCGCATCCGCACCAGCGGTTTCGTCGTGTCGGAGTCCGCGATGTAAATCGTCGCCGTGGCCATGCCGAGCACGTAGGTCGTCGAGGGTTGCAGTTCCACGATGACCGTCTCGAAGCTCTCGACCGCCGTGTCATCCGTCGCCGTCACCACGAGATCCACAAAGGCCGCACCCGCTGGAATCGTCGCACTGGTGCCGAGCGCCGTGTAGTCCGTGCCGCTCGTCGCCGTGCCGGTTGGCGCGAGAAAATTCACGACGAGTGCCGCCGAAGTATCGCCCGTCCGCGAGATGCGAAAGCTGCCCGTATTTGCGCCCTCAGCGCAGTCCGCGTCTTGCACCGTGAGACTCACGACGCTCTGCACCGCGCCCGTGAAATTGACCGTCGCACTCGGCCCGACCGTCACCGTCGCGCTGCCGGTCGGCGTCATCGTGTAGTCGTAAAGCTGCGCGTTGACCGTATTCGATCCCGACGCAAAACCGGTGAGCGTGTAGCCGCCGTTCGTGTCTGTATAAGTCTCACGCGTTCCCGACGTGATGCGCACATCCGCGAGCGGCAGCGCGCCATCCGTGACCGTCCCCGAAATCCGAAACGTCCCCGGCGCACCTACTGTGACGATCACCGACGAACTCGCCGTGCGCCCCTTCATATCCGACGCCACACAGCGCACGCGATACTCGCCCGCCGTCGCCCACGACTTCGTCACCACCGCCGCATTCGCCGTGCTGAACGACTTGTCGCCAAAATCCCACGCATACGCGAGCACGTCGCCATCCGGGTCGGTCGCGGTCGCGGTGAAAGTCACGACGGCATTCACGGCGGCGCTGCCTCCGCTGGCCGCGAGCGTCATCGTCGGCGCGTGATTGTTCGGGAACGGGCCGACGTTCACCGTCACGTCCACACTCGGCGGAGATGTCGCGTTTTTCGCCACAGGCGTGATGTAAATGTCGCTCTCGAAATCCGAGAACGTGCGCCCGATCACGATCGGCGCGTCGTTCTTCCCATCCAGAGAACCCGGAGTCGTATCGAGCAAATGCGCGCCGCCCGCGCTGGTCGCCCAAGGGCTCCAGTGCAAGAACACGCCGCCTTGCACCCACGCGTTACTCGTAAATTTCTGCCGCAAATCGACCCAGTAATTACGCGCCGAATCCTTGCGTACTTTGATGGCGTAACGCAGCCGCGGATCGAGCCGCGGCTGATCCATCTGGTAAATGCGATACGTGCCACTCGCGCCAATGCTGTGGACATACGAAGTCGGCAGCCAGTTCAGGAGGTTTTTGTGGCAGGCGTTGTATTGCAAATCGCCCGCACTCGCGCTGCCCATCGTGTCAAAGGAATCGCCGTATTCGACATGCGCGCCGCCGCCGATCGCCGAGCCATTCGTCGTGCTCCAAAAGTTCGCATGCCACAGCCCGAAGTTGTGCCCGTACTCATGGCACGCCACGCCGGTGCCCGTCCCGGATTTCAGCCAGCAGCCTTTGCCGCCGACGTAAGCCTGCCCGCCGAAACCGCCCGGCAGTCCCGTGTAAATCACGGTGTCGAAATCAAAATTCGCCGGATCAAAACCCGCCGCTTTCGCGACCACGCGCGCATCGGTAAGCACCTCGCCCGCGCTGCCCGTGTCCACATCCTTGTACCACGCTTCGGTGCGCGGCATGATGAGAATTGGCGTCACCGTCGTCATAAAGGTCATCGCGCCGTAACTCGTATCGACAAACCAATCCTGGACGTTCTTCCCGAGATCGTAGCCATCCTTCTCGCTCACGCTTTCCTTCCGCGTTTCGGGAAAGGCGATGCGCATCAACAAGTTCGTTTTATAGCCCGTGCTCTGCGTCGCCGTGGGTGGACTCGTGGGCTTGACCGGGCCGCCATTGCCACCCTCCGCCGCGAGCTGTTCTTCGAGCGCATGGATGTGTCCGCCCGTGCAAAGGAACACATATTTTCCACCCGCCTCCACGACTGCCTGCTGCGGCGGCACCGCATCGAACTCGCCCGCGGCATTGCGCGGCGCAGCCGACGTGATCCCCGACACCGGACACACCTCGACGACCGCGCGCGCATTGCCGACGCCTTCGCGCAAAACCGGATCGCTCACGAATCCATCCGCATCCTTCGCGATCACCGTCCGGCGGCGCGTGAGGTTGTTCGGATGGTTGGGAATTTCGCCCGGCTCGACGATGCGCAAAGGCCGCTCATCCACCGCGATCACATCATCCACCGCGATGCCGACGATGCTCGCGCGCTCCGTCGTTTGTTGCCCCAGCTTTGCGCCATAAACGAACGCCCGATAACGCCCGCCGTCCTTGGTCAAAACCTCGCGCCGATAAGCCGGCGTCACGACGCCTTCCATCGGCAGCGCTCCCATCACGCCGAAAAACGCCTCTTCATTCACCCGCTCTTCCAGCCGCTCCGCCACCGCGCGCGGAAGTTCCTGCCGCATCACCGGCGGCACCGCACTTTCCAAAGCCCGCCGCGGATCGATCTGAATCATCGCCCGCAATTCCGAGCGCCGCGCCGACGCCAGCGCGATGCCGTGGTCCAGCAAACTGCGGCGCTCCGCCGCGGGCGATGCGACATACCGTTTCGCCCATTCATTGAACGCTTCCGTCGCGGTGCTGCCGGCGGGCGTTTCATCCGCGAGCGACCTTGCGGGAAGAGGCCGCGCGACGTTTTCCACCGCCACCTTCGCGACAGCGGCATCGTGCAGAGCAGGCGGACGCGGCGGGCCGGAGCGCAGGAGGAAGGAGGCGGCAAATGACACGACCGCAAGAGAGAGGATGATTCGGGAGGTTTTCACGGGGAACGAATTGCGCGCAATCTAGTGTGGCATGGAGCACAGTCCAGCGCCGACCTCGGCGCGTTCGCCGCCGGAAATCTTTCCTATCCAAGGTCAGGGAACGGGCTTAAAAACGCCGCCCTTATTTATGTTTGCTGGCACTTACACGGCGCTCGTCACGCCGTTCAAAAACGATGAAGTCGATGAAGCTGCGTTCGCGCGTCTCATCGAGGGACAAATCGCGGGCGGCATCACCGGTATCGTGCCGGTCGGCACCACCGGCGAGTCGCCGACGCTGACGCACGACGAGCACATCCGGGTCATCGAACTCGCGGTAAAAGCCGCGGACGGGCGCTGCCAGGTCATCGGCGGCACCGGCTCGAATTCCACGGTGGAAGCAGTGGAGATGACGCGGGAAGCGGAGCGCGTGGGCTGCGATGCGACACTGCAAGTCGCGCCGTATTACAACAAGCCGTCGCAGGAAGGACTCTTCCGCCACTTCATGAAAATCGCCGAAGCGACGAAGCTGCCGATCATTCTCTACAGCATCCCCGGACGCTGCGGGATCGAGATCGCGGTGGAAACCGTGGTGCGTCTCGCGAAGGCGTCGCCGAGCATCGTCGCGATCAAAGAAGCCGGCGGTTCGGTCGAGCGCGTGAGTGCATTGCGGGCGGCGCTGCCAGACGCGTTCGAAATCCTTTCGGGCGACGATTCGCTCACGCTGCCCTTCATCAGCGCGGGCGCAAAAGGCGTGATCAGCGTCGCGTCCAACGTCATCCCAAAAGCCGTCGCCGAACTCGTGCAGGCGGCGCTCGACGGACGCTTCGACGACGCGCGGCGTCTTCATTTTCACTGGTATCCGCTTTTCAAGGATCTCTTCATCGAGCCGAATCCCGTGCCCGCCAAACACGCGCTCGCGCTACGCGGCGAAATGAGCGCGGACGTGCGCCTGCCGCTTTGTGAAATGGCGGAAGCAAACCGCGTCAAATTCGAAACCACGCTGCGAAACCTCGAACTCATTTCCTAAACCATGACGACTCCACTCCGTGTTCTCATCAACGGCGCGAAAGGGCGCATGGGCCAGACTTTGATCGCGTGTGTGAAGAGCGATCCCGCGCTCGAACTCGCGGGTGAAGTGGACGTGGGCGACGACTTCGCCGGGGCCGTGCCGGGCTGCGATGCCGTGGTCGATTTCTCCAGCCCGAACGTGCTGGAACTCGTCCTCGCCCGCTGCGTCGAGCATCAGAAATTGTGCGTCGTCGGCACGACCGGCCACACCGACGCGCAGCTCGCCACGATCGATCACGCCGCCGCGCAAATCCCCGTCGTCTTCGCGCCAAATTACAGCATCGGCGTGAACACGCTTTTCTGGCTCACGCGAAAAGCCGCGGAAATTCTCGGGCCATCGTTCGATCTGGAAGTCGTCGAGATGCATCACCGCTTGAAGAAGGATTCGCCGAGCGGCACCGCGAAAAAACTCGCGGAGATTTTAGCGGAAGCGCGTGGCTTTTCCTACCAGACCGATGCGCGCCACGGACGCGAAGGCATCGTCGGCGAGCGGACCGACAACGAGATCGGCGTCCACGCGATTCGCGGTGGAGATGTGGTCGGCGATCACACCGTTATCTTCGCCGCACAAGGCGAACGCTTGGAGCTTTCGCACAAAGCCTCCAGCCGCGAGACCTTTGCCCACGGTGCTTTGCGAGCCGCGCAGTGGGCGCACGGAAAGCCGGCGGGGCTTTACGACATGCAGGATGTGCTGGGGCTGAAATGAGGGGAGTAAGAAGTGAGCAGTAGTCAGTGGTCAGACATGATCCGGGCTTCCGCGCACTGACTACTGACCACTTCTTACTGCTCACTTTTCCCAATGCGCGCGGCCATCGCCCTCGGCTCGAATCTCGGCGACCGGCTGGTGCAGCTTCGAGCGGCGCGGGCGCTCGTTCTTGAAATCGAAAACGTGGCCGAGCCCGTGCAGGCGTCGCGCGTTTATGAAACGGAGCCGGTGGGGACGGAAAACGGCGCGAACGCTTTTCTCAACGCAGTCCTTGAAGTGGAATTTTGCGGCGAGCCCGATGCGCTGCTCGCGGACTTGCAGGCGATTGAGACAAAGCTCGGGCGGCCTTCGCGGCATCCGCGAAATTCTTCGCGCACGATCGACCTCGATATTCTTTACCTCGGCGATCTGGTGGTGCAGGCGGAAGGGATCGCGATTCCGCACCCGCGTTTGCACGAGCGGCGCTTCGTCCTCGCGCCCCTCGCGGACGTTTGCCCGCACGCGATCCTTCCCGGCCAGACGAAGAGCGTCGCGGACTTGCTCGCAGAGTCGCGCGATCCCGCAAAGGTGGATGTTTTCGCGGAGAAGTGGGACGCGTGAACGGTTGAATTTGCTGCGCTGAAAAAGCGTGCGCGGGGCTCGCGCGCGGTTCAAAACATCCTCGCATGACCCCTGTGGAAAGTTACCTGGCAGATCTGTATGCCGTGCGCGGTGCCGGCACGGCGGAAACGTCCGGCTACCCCGCGCTGGCAAATCTGCTCAACGAAATCGGCGGCGCATTGAAGCCGAAGATCACCGCGATCATTCACCCATCGAACAGCGGCGCGGGTCTGCCGGACGGCGGCTTTTTCTCCGCGAAAGAACTGCGTCAGAACCCGGAGGAAGTCTCCCTGCTGAAGCTGAAGCCCGACCGCGGCGTGCTGGAGGTGAAGCCGGTCGATCACGACCTCGGCGCGCTCGCGCAGACGCCGCAGGTGCGCGGTTATCTGGAGCACTACGGGCAAATCCTGCTCACGAATTATCGCAGCTTCGCCATCTGGACTTGGGAAAACGCGAAGCCTGTTCCCGGCGAAACTTTCCACGTCGCCGAAAACGAAACCGCCTTCTGGGAAATGGCCCGCCATGCGAAGGACCATCCGCTCCTCGCCGAGCGCCTCACCGAATATCTCCGCCGCGTCCTCCTGCTCCGCGCCCGGCTTGCCGCCCCGCGCGATCTCGCGGCCTATCTCGCCAGCTACGCCCGGGAGGCCCGCGCTCGCGTCGAAGGCGCGGAAAGCAACGCACTCGCTCCGATCAGCGAAGCGCTCGGAGAGGCGCTGGGCATTCGTTTCGAGGGCGAAAAAGGCGCGCACTTTTTCCGCTCCACGCTCATCCAGACGCTTTTCTACGGCGTCTTCTCCGCGTGGGTTCTGTGGAATGAAGGCCACCCCAAACCCGGTGAGCGATTCCAATGGCGCACCGCCGCGTTTCATCTCGGCCTGCCGGTCCTGCGCACGCTTTTTCACCAGCTCGCGCACCCCACGCATCTCGGCCCGCTGGGTCTGGAGGAAGTTCTGGATTGGACGGAGGCCACGCTGGCCCGCGTCGAGCGCGAGACGTTCTTCGCGAGCTTCCAGCCCGGTGAAGCGGTGCAGTATTTCTACGAGCCGTTCCTCGCCGAATTCGACCCCGAACTGCGGAAAGAATTCGGCGTCTGGTACACCCCTCCCGAGATCGTAAAATACATGGTGGCCCGCGTGGACCGCGCCCTGCAGGAAAACTTCGGCCTGTCCAATGGCCTCGCGGATTCGCGCGTGGTCGTCCTTGATCCGTGCTGCGGAACAGGCGCGTATCTCGTCGAAACTTTACGCGTGATCCACGAGCGGATGAAGGAGCAGGCAGGCGAAGCTCTGGCTGGACTGTTCGCGAAGGACGCTGCAACCAAGCGCCTCTTCGGTTTCGAGCTGCTGCCCGCGCCGTATGTCATCGCCCATCTTCAACTCGATCTCTTACTCCAGCGATGGAATGGCGCGCTCGATCACACCAAGGGTGAACGCGCCGGCGTCTTCCTCACGAATGCGCTCACCGGTTGGGTGCCGCCCGAGGAACCGAAGACGCTGCTCTTTCCCGAACTCATCGCCGAGCGCGATGCGGCGGACAAAGTGAAGCGCGAGGCTGAAATCCTCGTCATCATCGGCAACCCCCCGTACAGCGGCTTCGCAGGGATCTCGGTCGATGAAGAGCGCGGGCTCAGCGAAGCCTACCGCGAAACGAAAATCGCACCGAAGCCGCAAGGCCAGGGCCTCAACGATCTTTACGTCCGCTTCTTCCGCATGGCCGAGCGCCGCATCGTCGAAGGCTCGCCGGGCGACGAGACGCCAGCGATGTTGCCGCCTGCGCCCGGCAAGCACGGCATCGTCTGCTACATCTCAAATTACTCGTGGCTCGACGGCCTCTCGCATCCAGGGATGCGCGAGCGTTTCCTCAATGTCTTCGACCGCATCACCGTCGATTGCCTGAACGGCGACAAATACAAGACCGGCAAAAAATCGCCCGACGGCACGCCCGATCCGAGCGTCTTCAGCGCCGAGCACAATCGCGAGGGCATTCAGGTCGGCACCGCCATCGCGATGCTCGAGCGGTGGCCGCGACCGGCAGCGCCGAAAATGCCGACGCTCCCGCCGCCCGCACAACCGTCGCTCGATTTCCGCGCAAAACAGCCTGCCGTAAAAGTGAAGCCACCCAAGCCACACGTCGCCGAGGTGCAGTTCCGGCATTGGTGGGGAAAGGAAAAGCGCGCGGAGTTGCTGGCGTCGCTGATTGCGAAAACGAAATACGAAAAGCTCAAACCGTCGATACCGCTCGGGTTGCCGTTCTTGCCGCTGGAAGTGCGAGCGGAATACGTGAAGTGGCCCGCCGTTGATGAGCTGCTGGGATATTCGTCATTTGGATTTCTCACAAATCGCGATGAAGCACTGGTCAGCATTGACAAGGAACCGCTCGTCAAACGAATGACGCGTTACTTCAATCCCAAATATACCAATGCGGAAATCGCGGAAGAATCTCCGGCGCTGATGCGAGAGACAGGCCGCTTCAATCCGACTGTAACTCGCGCGCATTTGATCGAGCGCAAGCTGGAATCAGGAGAGTTCGTCAGAATGCTTTACCGCCCGTTCGATACGCGCTGGCTCTATTGGCATCCTGAAACCAAGCTGGTCGAAGAAAGACGAGCAGAGTTCCGCCCTCACATTTTCCCGGGCAACGTCGTCCTCGCCGTGGTGCAGCAGAATCGAAAAGGTTTCACCGAACCGCTCGTGGCGTCTGTGTTTCCCTCTCACCATTTGATCGAACGCGGTGCGAACTACTTTCCGCTCTACCTTTGCGCAGAGGAACCCAAGACCAATGTCGTCCGCGAAACACCCGACATGTTCGCCGACGGACTCGGCAGCGGCGACGGCCAGCCCGTGCCGAATCTCACGCCTTTCGCCCGCGACTACCTCGCCACGCTCGACGCGCAGCCGGAAGATCTCTTCTTTCACATCGTCGCGATCCTCCACGCACCGGACTACCGCACGGAAAACGCGGGCGCATTGCGACAGGACTGGCCGCGCGTGCCGCTGCCCAAAGATGCTGACACACTGCGCGCCGGAGCGGCGCTTGGGCGGCAAATCGCCGCGCTACTCGATCCAGAGGTCGAGGTGCCCGGCGTGACCAAAGAGCCCGTTCGTCCTGAACTCGCGCACTTCGGCGAACTCACCGTCGCCGCTGATGCCAAACCGAAAACGCCCGACCTCGCCCTCACTGCGCGCTGGGGCTACGCCGGGCAGGGCGGCGTGGTGATGCCCGGTGCCGGTGATGTGCGTCCCGGCATGCGCGGCGATGGTTTTCTCGACATCCATCTGAACGCCACGACGCGCTGGCGCGATGTGCCCGTCGCCGTCTGGAGCTACACGCTCGGCGGTTATCAGGTTTTGAAAAAGTGGCTCAGCTACCGCGAAGCCATCCTGCTCGGACGCCCGCTCACCCACGAGGAAGCACTCGATTTTACCAAACACGTCCGCCGCATCGCAGCCCTCCTCGCGCTGCACGCTCAACTCGATGCGCACTACGAGTCGTCCATCGGTGCCGCGGCCTGAGACGGAATGCGAGCGGGCTTGAAGGATGTGTCGGGCGTGGCAGTCTTCGCGTCCAATCGGTGAATACCCACGCGCTTTCCACAAACACATCGCGGTTCGCTCTCTTCGCGGAGATGAAAACGCGCGGCGAAAAAATCGCGATGCTGACCGCTTATGATTACCCGACGGCGCGGCTGCTCGATGAAAGCGGGGTGGATATTTTGCTCGTCGGCGATTCGCTGGGAATGGTGGTGCTCGGCTACCCGGACACGACTTTCGTGACGATGGACGAGATGCTGCATCACACCCGCGCCGTGGCGCGCGCGCAGACGAAAGCGCCGGTGCTCGCGGACTTGCCGATCGGCACTTGCGACACGCCGGAGGCTGCCGTGGAAAATGCGCAGCGGCTCATCGGCGCGGGGGCGGCAGCGGTGAAGATCGAAGGTGGCGCATCACACGCTCCGCACGTGGCGGCGCTCGTCGCAGCGGGAATCCCGGCGATGGCGCACATCGGCATGATGCCGCAGCGCGTGCGCATCGAGGGTGGCTATCGCGTGAAAGGCAAAACCCCGGAGGATGCGGTGCGGCTGCTCGCCGACGCGGTGGCGGCGGAAAAGGCAGGCGCGTTTGGACTACTGCTGGAACTCGTGCAGGCCGACACCGCGCGGACGATCACGGAAAACGTGGCGATTCCCACGATCGGGATCGGAGCCGGTTTGCACTGCGATGGGCAGGTGCTGGTGACGCCGGATTTGGTGGGTGCGTTTCCGTGGTTCACGCCGCGCTTCGTCACGCAGCGCGCGCAGGTGGCGGAGGAAATCCGGCGCGCGGTCTCCGAATACATCGGCGCGGTGAAAAGCCCTGGCGCTTAATTCGCTACTTGAGCGGATACGGCGGCAGCGGCGTGCGATACCGCGGGTAGTTTTTCGTAACCCAATTGACGAAGTCTGCCTCCAGCAAATCGAGCGAGGAAGGCATCGCATTCACCGCCTCGCCGGGTCGCACGAGGACTCCCGCGATTTTATTGGCGCGCGGCGGCGGCGGCCCGGCGGGATCGCCAGCCGCGAGTTTGCGCGCGGGTGCAGGATGTTTGGCGGCTTCCTCTTCCACGGCTCCCCGCTGCTCGAGGATTTCCTTCACCTTGCTGCGCCACTCCACGAGGATTTCCTCGATCGTTTTCCCCGCATCCTGCCCGACGACGACGAAGCGAAAAAACGGGAGTCCACCGCGCGCGGTGAAATACTCGATCGCCGCTAAAGCCTCACTGTAGAAGCGATCCACGGCGATCGGGTCCGCCTTCATGGCTTCCGCTGTCTCCTGCAATGCGCTCTGCTGGCTCTGCCGGAAAGTGGCGAACTTTCGCTGTGCCTCCTCCTGCGTCGCCGCCTCGATGGAGATGACCTGCGGGGACGCCGGGGTGCCGGGATGGCTCATGGTAAAAAACGTCCGCAGCGGGATGCGGACGGCGGGATTGAAGCGTTCGCGCCGCACGCGCTTCAGGGAATCCGGCTCGTGATAAACGGCCACGGCTTCATCCAGCCAGTCGGGCAGGAAGGAACCGTATCCATTGTAGGCCGCCTTGAGCCGGTCGCTCGCGTTGAAGTTTACCGTGAGCACGAGCTGAAGATGGGCGGCTTCGTGCGTCAGCGCGTTGAAAGCGGGGCCGTTGCCGTTTTTGGTGCGCACATTCAGGAACCAGGAAAGATTCCAGACGGAGCCGTCCGCCGCGGGAGGCTGGCGCGTCAGGGGCACGGTATTCACGAGAGCCGCGGCCTCGCCGCTGCGACTGACAGCGCTGCCATTTGGCGAATCGCTGAGAACGATGCGACCTCGCGGCGGGCGCACGCCCATGAGCGTTTCAAAGACGCGGGCCGACCATTCGAGTTCGGCGCGACGCGGCGGAATGACGTTCGCGGTTGGGCCGACGATCACGTAGTTCGTCGAGGCCACGGAGACTTCCGCGCCCGCTGGAAAAGCGTGAACGAACAGCGCCAGCACGACGGTGAGGCGGACGGGAAAGTGAGGCATATTCAGCACTCCACCAGTCATTGCCTCGCCCATCAAAAAAGGAAAGCCCGCTTCGACAGGTGCCGAAGCGGGCTTTCGTCGGGGAGGAAAGCGTGGGCTAGATCGGGGAGGAGCTTTCTGATGAACGGATCGCCTCAATCACTGCCGGACTTCCGGCAGATTCAGAATTCGCAGGGAATTTTGAGGTGGTCTTCAAGTGGAGAGAAACTCGCGCACGGGGAAGTTCTGGTAAATCGAAATAATCGGGAATCTTGCGTCGGCATTTGTCTTACATAAACGACACGACGGACGCTCATTTACGCGGTTTCGGCGAGGTTGATCCCATCAATCACGCAGCGGATGCGACCGAAATTGCGACGGTGCGGCGAGAAAACCAGGCGCGGCAGATCGGCCAGTTCCGGCTCGTTGCCCTCTTCCGGCAAGGCGCGCGTCTGCACGATCGCTCCAGTCGCCAGCACGTCGGCAAAATCGACGTTCAATTTCTCCAACGCCGCCGGCGTGAGAGGATGCGTGAGCCGGACGACCATGCGATTCCCGACCCAACGATAGGACCGGTAGGTTTTGTAAAACTGAAGGATGTGCGCGACGGCGTCATCCACGTCGGACGCACCGTAGAAGAGACTGAAATCGTCTTGGGAAATGAGACCGAGTTTCAGCAGGTATTCGGTGATGAAACTGAACAGCGTTTTCCAATAAGTGCCGCCGGGTTTGTCCACGAGCACGAGCGGAAAAATGCGCGCTTTCCCCGTCTGCATCAGCGTCAGCACCTCGAAACCTTCATCCATCGTGCCGAAGCCGCCGGGAAAGAGCACGATGGCGTGGGACTCCTTCACGAAGTTCAGTTTGCGCGTGAAGAAGTAGTTGAAATTGATCAGCTTGTCGTCGCCGTGAATCGTCTCATTCGCGCGCTGCTCGAAGGGCAGCCGGATGTTCAACCCAAACGAAAAATCGCGCCCGGCTCCGCGCTGCGCCGCGCCCATGATGCCGTCGCCTCCGCCGGTGATCGTCATGTAGCCCTGCTCCCGCATTTTGCGCGTGAACTCCTCCGCGGCGATAAATTCGCCCGCATCGGGAGACGTGCGGGCGCTGCCAAAGACGCACACTTTTCGCACATGCCGGTAAGGGGCGAATTTCCGCGCGGCGTAGCGCAGTTCGTTGAGGGAGCGATTCGCGAGCTTCATGTCGGCGACGCCGATTTTGTCGCGCGCATATTTCAGCGCGGTGATCATGATGCCCTCGACGAGTTCCGGCGGCACGTCGCAGCCCCAGTCGCGGACGAGTTCGCGGATGCGCTGATCGAAGACCGGATCGCCGCAGGTGGAAAGACGCGATGGGCTGATGGAAAGTGCGCCGGCGGTGAAGTCTTGCATTTGGATGTGGGCGAAATGTTGCGGGTGAAGAGTGGAGCGGCAGCGGGAAAAGAATCAACGGCTTCTTTTCATTGAGCGAATGCAGATGCCGGGCTAGAAGCCACACCCGCGCGAAACGCCGCCGCCCCTATTATTCCATCTTTTCACCACATACACAGCGCCATGATCGTCGTCATCAAACCAGGAACCCCACGCGAGCAAGTCGATGAAGTCATCGCGGAAGTGCAAAAGCTCGGCTACGACCCGCGGCCGATCTTTGGCACCGAGCAGGCGATCATCGCAGCCATCGGCGACGAGCGGACGCATCACACGCTGGAATCGCTGAACGCCATGCCGCAGGTGGAAAAAGTGATGCCCGTGCAAAAGAAGCACAAGCTGGTGAGCCGCGAAGCGCATCCGGGAAATACGGTGGTAAATGTGGACGGCGTGCCGGTGGGTGGAGCGAAATTTACGCTCATGGCCGGACCCTGCTCGGTGGAAAGCGAAGAGCAACTCCTGAGCACCGCACACGCGGTGAAGGCGGCGGGTGCCACGATCCTGCGCGGAGGGGCTTACAAGCCGCGCACTTCGCCTTATGAATTTCAGGGACTCGGGAAGGAAGGTCTGCGCTTGCTCGCCAAGGCCAAGGCGGAAACCGGGTTGAGGATCATCACGGAGATTCTCAGCGAAAATCACGTCCAGCACGTCGCGGAAGTCGCCGACATCCTGCAAGTCGGCGCGCGGAATGCGCAGAACTTCCAGCTCCTCATCGAATGCGCGAAATCCGGCAAACCGGTCCTGCTCAAGCGCGGGCTCAGCGAACGCATCGACGAATGGCTGTGCGCCGCCGAATACCTGCTCGCGCACGGAAACGGCAACGTGCTCTTCTGCGAGCGCGGCATCCGCACTTTCGAGACCTACACGCGCAACACGCTCGACCTCGCCGCCGTCGCGATCGTGAAAAAGGAATCGCATCTCCCCGTCATCATCGACCCGAGCCAGGGTTGCGGCCGCGCGGACCTCGTGCGCGCGCTGTGCAAAGGCTCCGTCGCGATGGGCGCGGATGGTCTCCTCATCGAAGTGCATCCGAATCCCGCGGAAGCGCTCAGCGACGGCCAGCAACAGGTCGATTTCGCCGGCTTCGCCGCGCTGGTGAAAGATCTCGAACCGCTCCTGCAAGCGACCGGGCGGACACTATAAACAAGACGTAGGGGGAACGGTTGGAAATTGCCAAAGCCGGCAATTTTTTGAAGAAGCCGTGCGTCTCGGAGCCGAGTGGTTCACCTGCTAATTCGACCGGGCAAGCGAATTTCGCAATGCGATTCCGCGCATTTCGTGGCTACCTTCTCGCCCATGAGCATCGAAGCCATCGAGCAGGAGATCACTACTTGGGACGAAGCTGCTCTTCGCCGTCTCATCGCCTACGCCGTGGTCTTGCAAGACCGAAAATCCGGGCAGCCCGCCTCCGCCTTTGCCCGCAAGCTGCACGATCCCGATCCCTCGCGCTGGGTTTCGCTCGATGAATTGGATCGCCGGCTCGGCATCCGCCCGGATGATCTGACGGAATGAGTTATCGGTTACTGCTCGAAATCGAAGTGGTCGAGTTTATCGCCGCGTTGACTTTGGACAGAGCGGACACCACCTTCGCGCAATGATCGTGACCCTGTCCAATGAAGCCGAGAGCTACGTGACAAAAGTGATGAGTCAATTGAGCGCCGGACCCGCCGATGAGATCGTCAACTGGCTGATTCTGAAGCAGCGCGCCGACGACGACTACGATCATGAGTATCCGCCGCACACCGAGGCCGGGTTCGTTCAGGAATTGTTGGAGGCCGTCCGGGCACCGCACCGGACTTACGAGGCCGGCGAATTTCGCCGCAACGCGGAACGATTGATCGCGGAACGCCAGTCCTCGTGAGCCGGCCGCTCCGGCTCAGCAGTTGGTTCGAGCAGGATGTGGCCCGGCAGACGGAATGGTATTTTGCACGGGCTGGCGCTGCGGTGGCTCTTGCGTTTGGCGCGAAGGTGGATGCTACCTTGGAACGAATCGGAAAATTTCCCGAGAGCGGCATCGAAAGGAAGTATCCCGTGCCCGAGCTTGCCGGTCTGCGCTTCCTGCCAGTCGATGAGCCGTTCGGTCGATTCCTTGTCTTCTACCGAGTGCTCGCGGACGAATTGAGTATCGAACGCCTCATCCACGGCATGCGCGACCTCCCGTGGCGCTTACTGGACCCGCCCGGTGCGGAATGACTCGTCCCCCACCGGAAACCGTTTGACTCCCGCACCCACGCTCGCCAGCCTCCGCCCAAATGCGCGGTTTCCTCCCATCGTGGCGACAGCTCAGCGGCCTCGCGCTCCACTGCCGACTGACTACTGCTTACGTCTTACTCTCCCTCGCACACCCCTGCCCCGCCGCGCCTCCGGTAGTGACGAATGTGCGGGCAGTGCAGCGGGTGGGGACGAAGCTAGTGGATGTTTTTTACGATTTGGCGGATGCGGATTCGCCGTCGGTGCGCGTGTCGCTCGAAGTCACGAATAACGGCGTGGCCGTGCCGGCGGTTTCGCTCAGCGGCAACGGCCTGGGCGAGGGCGTCGCGCCGGGGGCGGGCCGCTCGATCCTCTGAAATGCGGGCGCGGATTGGGACGGGCAGGTTTCCGACCAGATGTGCTTCCGCGTCGTGGTGAACGACGATCCGATCCCGGCGGGCATGGCGCTCATTCCGGCGGGGAATTTTCAGATGGGGAACTCGACGAACTTGGCGGATGGAGACAACACTGAGTTGCCGGTCCATACGGTCTATGTGAGTGCGTTCTACATGGATCGGTATGAAGTGACAATGCAGTTGTGGGACGATGTGCGCGCATGGGGGGTGCAGCATGGCTACGCCGATCTCCAAGCAGGCGTAGGAAAAGCAGCAAATCACCCGGTGCAAACTATTACATGGTATAGCACGGTGAAGTGGTGCAACGCGCGTTCGCAAAAGGAAGGCTTAACTCCGGTGTATTACGCGAATGACCTACAGACGGCGCTTTACCAGACCGGCAGCGTAGATATGACTAATACACAAGTAAAGTGGGGAGCGAACGGTTATCGGCTGCCGACGGAGGCGGAGTGGGAGAAGGCAGCGCGCGGTGGCACGGCGGGGCATCGTTTTCCTTGGTCGAACCTGGAAACGATCACCTACTCGCAAGCGAACTTCTCCTCTTGGGGCAGCTACAGCTATGGTCCGGCAAAGTCCAGCAATCCGACTTACGTGGTTGGAAGCAGGCCATATACGAGCCCCGTGGGTTCATTTGCGCCAAACGGGTATGGTTTGTACGACATGGCAGGCAATGCGTGCGAATGGTGCTGGGATTGGTCCGACTGGAACTACTACAACTCTGTGCCAAGCAATGACCCGCAGGGGCCGTCATCGTCCACTTACGGTCGTGTCTTACGAGGTGGGAGTTGGGTATGGAGAGCTAAGGAGTGTCGCGTGGCAGCTCGCGGCACCCATTTGACTGGAACATTCCCGAGCTACACCATTGAGGACGTTGGGTTCCGTGCAGTGCGCAGGTAAAAAGGGTTTTTCTCTGAAGCTATGAAAACAAGTATGCAAACAGAGAAGCGGAGGAAGCGGGGGCTGAGGAACGAAGCCCTGTGGGGGGGCAAAGTAACACAGGGCTTCCAGCCTGTGTCTCCGCCGCTGCACGGGATGGGAGCGGTGCGTCCGCACCTTCACAGGCTTCCCGCCTGTGTCACTTTCCCACGTCCAGCGCGCCCGGCATTTCGCCCGAACGCCGGCCGGGAATCTTTGGACTGCGCAGACTTGTCTGCGCTTTGCGGTGGTGCGGAGTTGCTAGCCTTCGGCTGCCCTTCGGGCTGCGCTGCGCGCAGGCGGTCTCGCTTTGCTCGGCTGTCCGCGCGGTGGGAGCCGGTGGCCGACCGTTCCCGATCGCCCCGCCGCCGGAAACCAGTTTCCGCCTCCGCAAAGCTCGGACAAGTCCGAGCAGTCCAAAGCGTCGCCATGAACAACGTGCGCCAATGAAAAGACTGCTGCATATCCTCGCACTCGCCGCATGCACCGCTCTGCCGCTCCGCGCTCCCACAGCGAATGCCGACACGGGTACTGGCCAATCTGGCAACGTCAAAGTCGATATGCGCAATCTCACGATGACTGGCCTGACCGTTTCGGGGCCAACCAGCGTGCCGTGGGGTTCGGATGCAGCCTATATGGCGACGCTGTCCTTTGCGGGCGCGGCGTCGCAGGATGTGACGATGGAATGCGAGTGGTCGGTATCGGGCGGGCCATTGAAGGTGAACTGGTGGGAATTGCCGATCATGCACTCGAATATCTTGAGTCCGGGGGTGCCATCGACGGTGCCTTTGCACGTCTCGGCGGCGATCAAGAGAAACACAGGGCGGATTGTTTCGCCTCCCTTTTCGGTGACCATCACGGAGTCCAATGGGATGAACATCGGGATCGCACTGGTGTATCCGAGCGCGGGGGTGGGACCGGTCTATGTGCGGACGGAGGGGAGCAACTTTGTCTGGCGAGTGGCCGCAGTGGCATACGGGCTTGCGGCGGACAAGCCGGGCGTCACTTTCCAATGGTCGATCGGCAGTCAGCCAGTGGGCACGGGCAAGAACCTTGATACCGAATTCACCGGAATGCCCGGCACGCGGCAACTGCGTGTGGTGGCGACAGACCCGCAAAATCGCGTGGGCCAAAGCTATTGGGCGCTGACGTTCAACGCTCCGCCCGTGCTGAATGAGCCGCCTGCGATGATCCCCGCAATCGATCCGGTTTTCGGCGACACGCTGAAGGAAAACGAAAGCGTGAACGGCGGGACGCTGCCTTTTGGATTCGATCCGCTGAAAACTCCCAATGGACTGATCGTGCTGACGCATGGGCTATATGACAACGGGAGCAACGCGTGGCTGTCGCTCATGGCTCGCGCAATTCGCCTGCGACTTATCAATGCGGGCAAGCCGCTGCCGAATATCATGATTTTCGACTGGGGCGATCCGTCGGACCCGACGAGATTCTTTGGCATCGACGCGGCGCGTGATCGGGCAATCGAGAAGGCAAAAAATGTCCTTGTGAGCGTTCCCCTCAACATCACATCCGCCACGGTGTGGACGGTGGCAGACTTCATCCTAGTGCGGCCTGTCGGGCAATCCGAGGGACAGGAACTTGCAGGGCTCACGCATCTAAACCCGGCGGGCATGTTATAAATACGATAAGTGTACTTTTGGAGGCGGACCTGAGACAAGCTTGGGATGCCCGAACCCACCTCCTCCGAGTCCAGCCGCACCGACCTTCTTCATCTCCTGCGTAAACTTCCCGACCCGCGCGTCGAGCGCACCCGGCTCCACAAGTTCGAGGACATCCTGCTGATCTCCATCTGCGCGCTGCTCTGCGGGGCCGAGAGCTTTGAGGACATGGAGCTTTTCGGCGACACCAAGGAGCCCTGGCTGCGCACCTTTCTGGAGTTGCCGCACGGCATCCCCAGCCACGACACCTTCAACCGCCTCTTCGCCGCGCTCGATCCGCAGCGCTTTCTGGAGGCCTTCATGCGCTGGACGCAAAGCCTGCGTGGTGCGCTGAGCGACGAAGTCGTCGCCATCGACGGCCGAGGCGGCGGAGGGGAATAGGGAGGTCGGTGGGCGGGCGAGAGGCGCTGCGCCGCGCGCTGGACGCCGGGCAGAGCCCCAAAGTCATCGTCAGCGCGTGGGCCTCGGGCCATGGCCTCGTCCTCGGCCAGCGCAAGGTGGACGGGAAGAGCAACGAACCGAGCGGAGCGAGATAGCCAAAGGGCGAAGCCTTTGCCCGAAGGGCAGCGCCGGAGGGCGCTGGCAAATCACCGCCGTGCCCGAACTGCTGCGCACCCTCGAACTGGCGGGCTGCATCGTCACCCTCGACGCCATGGGCTGCCAGCGCCGCATCGCCCGCGAGATCCAAGAAGCCGACGCCGACTACGTGCTCGCCCTCAAAGGCAACCAGGGCACCGCGCACGCCGAAATCCAAAGCTATCTCGACGCCGCCATCGCCGGCGGCGACCCCGCGCTCGTCCACTGCGAGGAGGTGGAAAAAGGCCACGGTCGCGTCGAAACGCGCCGCTGCTGGCAGAGCGCCGACATCGGCTGGTTCGCCGACCGCGCCCAGTGGGAGGGCCTGCGCAGCGTCGGCTGCATCGAAGCCGTGCGCGAAAGCCACGGCCACACCAGCACCGAACGCCGCTACTACCTCAGCAGCCTCGGTCTGGACGCCACCCGCCTCGCGCGCGCCGTGCGCAGCCACTGGGGCGTGGAAAACCAGCTCCACTGGGTGCTCGACGTCGTCTTCGGCGAAGACCAGAACCGCGCCCGCACCGGACACGCCGCCGAAAACCTCGCCACCCTGCGCCGCTGGGGCGCTCAACCTTCTCAAGACCGACACCCGCAAAGCCCAGCGCTCCATCAAAGCAAAAATCAAAGCCGCCGGCTGGGACCATCGCTATCTCCTCCATCTCCTGCGCCTCCCTCAAAATTTAGATGCGTGAGCCCTGAGGCGAAGGGGATTTCCTAAGCATCTCATTTGGCGACAATCCGCCAATCTTCACCGGCACGGATATGCCGCTCACGCGCGACGCCGAGTTGAGCGTCGATGTGCCGGTGGAACATCTCGCGAATGAAACGGGCGATCTTGTTTTCCGGCTGATCAGTCGCGGGCAGGCGAATGCCGTGGTGACGATTCATGACATCGTCGTGGTAACGGTGGAGGACGCGGATCAGGACGGCTTGAGCAACGCGACCGAGGCAGCGCTGGGAACGAATCCGATGAGCGCCAACACCGATGGCGATGGAGTGAACGATGGAGACGAAATCGCAGCCGGGACGGACCCAACGAATGCCGCCTCACGGCTCGCGATCAAGTCGGTTGGGTTCGTGCCGACCGGACTCTCGCTCGAATGGTGGGCGCAAAGTGCGAAGAGCTACCGCGTGCCGCGCTCCGCAGACCCTGCGTTTGGGAGCTAAGATGTGATCGGCTCCGCACTGCCGGGCGCGTCGCCGCGCCGGAGCTTTATCGACATATCGCTGGCACCGGGGCAGGCCTCGGAGATGTTCTTCAAGATACAACTTGCGCCGCAGCCGTGAGCTTCGCGCACACAATCGGTCGTCTCGACGTAGCAGCGAGGATGTGACGGTGCCGCGATAGTTTTTCGAAATGGCGGTTTCGGTGCCGAACACGACGCGAATCATTCCATTTCCGATTGGTCGCGCGCGGGATTGCGCGTTAGCTCTCGCTCGTGCCTCGACTTGCTCCCGAACTGATCGAACAAATCGCCGCGGCGAATGACATCGTCGAGGTGGTCGGCGGCTATTTTCCGCTGAAGCGCGCGGGCTCGGCGTGGCGGGCGAATTGTCCGTTTCATCAGGAGAAGACGCCTTCGTTTCAGGTGAATCCGCAGCGGCAGATTTTCAAGTGCTTTGGCTGCGGTGCGGGCGGGAGCGTCTTTCGATTTGTGATGGATTACGAGCATATCGACTTCATCACGGCGGCGAAGAAACTGGCGGATCGGGCGGGCATTCGGATCGTCGAACAGGAGATGAGCGCGGAAGATGTGGCGCGCGTAACGCTGCGCCGCCGTCTCCTCGCGCTGCACGCAGAGGCGGCGGATTTTTTCCACCTGAATCTGATGAAGAAACCCGCGGCAGCCAAGGCGCGCGACTATCTGAAAGGGCGCGGCATCACGGGCGAAGTGGCGAAATCTTGGAAGCTCGGTTACGCGCCGTTCGGCGGGAATCCGATGCTGTCGTTCGCGCACGAGCAGGGCTTTTCGCTGGAGGAAATCGCGAAGAGCGGGCTGTGCTCGATCAGCGGCGACAGCGAGGAGGAGCGGGCCAATCCGAACTGGGGGCAATTGTATGACCGCTTTAAGGACCGGTTGATGTTTCCGATCTGCAACGACACGGGCGAAGTCATCGCCTTCAGCGGGCGCGTGCTGGATGCGGAGGCGAAGGCAGCGAAATACGTGAACTCGCCCGAGACGCCTCTTTTTACCAAAGGCGCGATCCTCTTCGGGCTGCATCGCAGCAAGCGCGCACTGATCGACAAAAAGACGGCGATCGTGTGCGAGGGACAGCTTGATTTAATCACGGCTTTCGAGGCCGGCGTGCAGAATGTGATCGCACCACAAGGCACGGCTTTTACGGAAAAGCAGGCGCGCATTTTGAAGCGATACGTGGAGGAAGTCGTGCTGTGCTACGACGCGGATGCGGCGGGCGAAAACGCGGCGGAGAAATCCGCGAAACAACTGCTCTCTGAAAACGTCGCGGTGCGCGTGGCGACGATGCCGGCGGGTGAAGACCCGGACTCGATGATTCGCGGTCGGGGCGCGGAGGCGTTTGTCGCGCAGATTGCCGACGCGAAGGACTTTTTCGATTTCCAAATCGACCGGCTCGCGGCGCGGCCCGATTTTTCCACGCCGCGCGGCAAGACGCAGACGGCGCGGAAACTGGCGGAATCCGTGAGCATTATTTCCGACGCGGTGCTGCGGGAAGCGATCATCAATCGCATCACGATGCGGCTGGAGATTTCGGCGCAGCAATTTGCCCGTCTCCTGAAAAAGCCGGACGAAAAAAGCGGCGACGACGGTGCCCGCGAAACGAAGCCTGCGCGGGTTTTGGATTCGACGATTTCCCTGCTGCTAAAAGTGGCGCTCACGGATCAGGCCGCACGACAATGGCTGCACGAGCAAGACTGGGAGCCGGTTCTCAAGGATGCGGACGAATCCGGCCTGGTGAAAAAAGCGTTCGCCGCCGAGGTGAATGTGGACGATCCGGCATCACTGGCGTCGTTTCTTTCCACGCTGGAATCCAACGACGAAGCGGACCTCATCGAACTGCTGGAAGGTCGCAAGCCGGAGTTCGCGATGATCATCGCGCACGACTGTTGGAACGAGTTGGAACGGCGTCAAATGGACCGGCGCATCGAAGCCCTGCAAGCGCGCTTGCGCGTTCCGGGGCAGTCCGATGAATCAATCTTGGGTCTGCAAAAAGAATTCCTTGATTTGGTCAAACGGCGTTCTGATATTGCCCGGCCTTTTTCCCCGCCATTGTAGGTCAGGATTGACCCTCGGTGGATGGAAGAAATTTCCAACCAAGCGGTATGCCCAAACCAAAAAAGAAAAGCGTTTCCAAGTCTCCTAAGCCATCCGCCAAAAAGGCGAAGCCCAGTTTAAAAAAGAAGGCGGCGAAGGCCGTAAATAAGCCGAAAAAGGAATCTAAAAAGCCGAAGCGGCCCAAGGCTCTCCGCGCAAAACGGACTGAGCAAAAATCGAAAACGCGGGACACTTCCAAAAGTGAACAGCGTCCGAGCGCGAAGCCGCACGCGAAGAATGGAACGGTCGCCCCCGTGCCGCCGATCAGCGTGATCGATCAGCCGGATGTGCAGGAGAAAATCCGCGAACTCATCCGCCTCGCGAAGGAGCAGGGCTACCTGACTTTTGACGACCTCGCGGAGGCTTTGCCGGACACGGTGAATGATCCCGATGAGATGGAGACGATCATGAGCCGTCTCCGCGGGATGGAGATCGACATCATCGATGCGTCGCAGGTGGACCGGCTCAAGGACGGGAAGAAGGACCCGGAAGAAGAGGAAGAGGAAAAGCCGGAGGCGAAGCTCGATATTCTCGACGACCCGGTGCGCATGTATTTGAAGCAAATGGGGCAGGTCCCGCTGCTCACGCGGGAGCAGGAAGTGGAGATTTCCAAGCGCATCGAAGACGCCGAGCTGAACGTCCAGAAATACATCAACCGGTTTGGCTTTATCGCCCGTGCTTATCTGGATTTGGCGGGCAAATTAAAGGAAGGCCGCGAGCGTTTTGACCGCGTCATTCTCGATAAGAAAATCGAGAGCCGCGAGCGCTACATGAAGCTGCTGCCGAAGCTCGCCAACCAACTGGAGACAGCCTCGGGGAACTGTGTCTCGGGATACAAAAACTACGTGGCGCACGGCGGCAAAAACCGCGATACGAAATCGTTCGCGGAGTTTCAAAAAGCGCATAATTCGATCCAGAAGTTGTATCCAAAGTTCTTCTTCAAACAGAAAGTCACCGAGGAATTCGTGAACCTCGCCGACGAGACGCACCGCCTCATTCGGCATCATCTGACTGAGCTGGAAAAACCGAAGAAGGTCGCGCGGGCCGATGGCAGCGCAAAGATCGATCACGCGGGGAAATTGCGCGAAATCCAGATGCGCACGTGGCTGAGCCCGGATGAGTTCATCGAGGAATACAAGGAACTCAAGGTGTGGCTGAAGAAAGCGCTGAAGGCGAAAACGGAAATGGTGGAGGCGAACCTGCGCCTCGTGATTTCCATCGCGAAAAAGTACACGAATCGCGGTCTTTCGTTCCTTGATCTCATTCAAGAGGGCAACATGGGTCTGATGAAGGCCGTCGAGAAATTCGAGTATCGCCGCGGTTACAAATTCTCGACATATGCGACGTGGTGGATTCGCCAGGCGATCACTCGTTCCATCGCCGACCAGGCGCGCACCATCCGCATCCCGGTCCACATGATCGAGACGATCAACAAGCTGATGCGGGTGCAAAAGCAGTTGGTCCAGGACTACGGTCGCGAGCCAACGCCGGAGGAAGTCGCCGACGAAATTCAGCTCCCCGTGGAGCGCGTGCGCGCGGTTTTGAAAATGGCGCAGCAGCCGATCTCGCTGCAATCGCCAGTCGGCGAGAGCGACGACACCAGCTTCGGCGATTTCATCGAGGACAAGGGCGCGGAAAATCCGTCGGACATGACGGCGATCGTGCTGCTGAAGGAGAAGATCAAAGACGTCCTGGAAACGCTCACCGAGCGCGAGCGGCAGGTGCTGGAGCAGCGGTTCGGGCTCATCGACGGCTACAGCCGCACCTTGGAAGAGGTCGGCCGCCAGTTCAAGGTCACCCGCGAGCGCATCCGTCAGATCGAGGCGAAAGCTCTTCGCAAGATGCGGCATCCGACGCGGATCCGTCAGCTTGAAGGCTTCCTCGAAGCGGAAGCGGTTTAAGCGGCTGCCTGCGGAAAGAGCGCAACTTTTTCCGGTCCGATCGGTTTCATTTTTAAATCATGAACCAGTCCGATGAACACGACGAACTATGGAGCTTGCTGAAAAAGGCGCGCCCGCCGGTGGTGTCGCCTTTTTTCGCGCGAAATGTTCTTCGGGAAATCCGAACGCAACCGCAGGAGAGCGTCGGATTCTGGGCGGCGCTCCGTCGGAATTGGCGGCTCGCAGGGCTAACCGCAGCCGCCTGCTGCCTCACTCTCACGGTCGCGCTTCCTTTGCGAAACGACGACGCTCACGCTCGTCAAATTGACTCGCTGGTTGCCATGGCGGAGCAAGTTTCTGAAAGCCCGGATTTCTACGTGATCAACGATCTGGAAGACCTCATCGCATCCGAGGAAAGCTCTGTATGGCTCGACAACTCGGCTCGCTAATTCTCGCCGGCTTCGCCGGCTTCGCCGGCGTCAGGGCCGAGGACTCGCCGCCGGTGGCAAAGCCGCCTGACGCTCCGGCGGCTTCGACGCCGCGCCGGCCGCCGAATCCCGAGTTTGGAAACGCCCGGCGGGCGCTTGAGGCCCTGACTCCCGAGCAACGCCAGCATTTCATCGAAAATCTCAAGCGATGGACCAGCCTGCCGCCGGAAGAAAAAAAGGCGCTGGCGGATCGCGAAGGGATGCACCGCTCGAAGATCGCGCAGGAAATCGACCGGGCAATTGGCGACGCGGGACTGACTTTGGACGGTGAACGCCGGGCGCTTTTCGCGCGGCGTTACTTTGAAGAGCGTCGCAAAGTCGAGGAGCAACTCCGCAAGGAGATGGAGCAAAAGCGGCAACCCATGCTCGACGACCTCACCGCGCGGCTGAAAGCGGAGTTTTCGACCAGCGCCACCGCGCCGCACTAACCCCGCGGCTTAGCGGATCGGGACGTAGGAAGTGTTCCGGGCACCGGAGCCGTAGGGCGGAATCGTGACGACGCGCAGTTGCAGATGCGCGCCCTCGCCGCCGGGAGGCAGCACACCGGTGAACGACCCATCCGGGAAGGCCAGCAGACGCTCCGGCGGCAGGCCATTCCAAGTCGCGCCATCCGCCGAATACTGGAGCCGCACGGTCACATACTGCGCCAGCACTTTTCGCGGACTGACATGCACCGACACATTTCCCGAAACACCCGGCACCCTCCCACCCATTTTCACCGGCACGTTTTGGGCGTCCGCAATCCTCGGATCCAAGCCAAGCGCAAACTCCGCCAGTTGCGACACGCCGTCGTGATCGCCGTCTGCTTGAAACGAGCGGTCGGAGAGTCCCACCCGCTTCAGCCAGTCGTAGAAAGGTTGATCGGGATCGATCCCTAGCAGACCCAGCGCCTCGGAATCCGTGATATTCGGAATGCCGCCATTGTAGCCCTGATTGAAGGCGCGAATGACACTGCGGACATTCAAAATCTGGAGCGCCGTATTCGGATGCAGACCGTCGCGAGTGAATGCAAACTGCGGATTGTTGTCCGCGTCTTTGGCGTTCGTGATTCGCACTCCGCCAAAGTAGAGCGGCTCGTCCCGCACCAGCGCCGCCGTCGTCGAATACATGTCCGCGATCACCACATGCTTTTTCGCCGCCATCTGCGCGAGCCTCATATTCGCCGCCTCCGTGACCGCACTCACGCGCGCCCGCTTCACCGGATCGGGATGAGCCGCTTTCTTTGTCGGCGTCGCGCCCAAATCGGGAAAATTGCCCACCACGATTTGAGCATTGGAAGCGTTGGCACGAACGAAATCGACGACCCGTCCCACGTCATCGATCAGCCCATCGATAAAAGACTGACTGCTCCCGCCATCGTAAAACCGACCATAATTCGCGCGAAAATCATTCCCCCCCAGCCAAATTACCACTCGCTGAGCCTTGTTGGACAATTGATCCTCCAGCGGCTGCCGCCCCGCGTAATAGAGAGGATTTGAGAGAAACGAACTCGTCACGAATTGCTCATATTGCCCTGCATCCACGCCGGGAATCGCCCAGTTGTATTCATAACCACTGAGCCTTGGAACCGACCAAGGATTGGAAAGCGCCTTCCAGCCGCCAAAGTTAAAATAACCTGCGCGCAACCGCCCGGCAACTTCCACCCAACTCATCGCCTCCCAGCCATCAACGGTCACTTTCGCGTAATCCGTCGGCAAGTCGTCGAAACCCGGAATCGCCGGGATCACATCATATTCGGCGGTCAGACTGTCGCCGATGGTCACGACATTTGCCGCCCCCGCCGTCCACGCGGTCGCCCAGAGGGTGAAAGCGGTGACAAGCGGGAACGTGAGTTGGAAAGACTTAAGGCTGGTTTTCACAGGGCTAAAGCTACCGGCATTTCCACCGAAGAAAACCGGGAAGTGCCGCGAAGGCAGCAGAATTTGCCGGGCAACTTCTGCCGCAAGCTCCATCATTGATGGCCGAACAACTGTCCACCCCATCCCAGCGCGGTGGCATCACCCTTGCTAAGCAGTCTGCTATGAACATCGGGCTCTACCAAGGTGCCTCATCCCTTGCCGCACTCGAACGCTGGCAGGAGATGATCTCACAAAATATCGCCGCATCATCCGCACCGGGCTTCAAAAAAAGCGAAATGGCTTTTGAAGCGGTGCTCGGCGGAATGACGCGCACCGGTGGAGACGGACGCTTTGGCAAAGAAACGAGCGCATCGCTGCCGCATCAAACCGTGCAACTCAATACCAGCGCGGGCGAACTCACTTCCACCGGGAACGAACTGGACTTCGCCATTCAAGGATCAGGATTCTTCCAAATCCAAAAGCCGGATGGTCAGATGGGTTACACGCGGGACGGACAATTCCGACTGACTCCCGATCGCACCATCGTCAATTCGCGCGGCTACACCGTCCTCGGTGACGGCGGTCCCATCACTCTCAAAGCAGGCGGCGGCCGGGTATCCATCACTCCAGAAGGAACGATCGTGCAGGGCGAAACCCAAGTCGGGAAGATCGCTGTTTACGACTTCGCCAACCCATCGAAGCTACGCCGTATCGGCGATGGACTCCTCGCGCCGCCGGATGCCACCGTGACACCCAATGCGGTGGAAAGGCCCAGCGTCCTCAGCGGTGCTTTGGAAAATAGTAATGTCTCAGCTCTCCGCGAAATGGTGTCACTCGTCACCGTTTCCCGCGCCTACGAAGCCAACCAACGGCTGGTCGTCGCCAATGACGAAACCACCGGTAAAGCCATCCAGTCCCTCGGCAATCCGAACGCATAGTTCTTATGATTCAATCTCTCTACTCAGGCGCGACCGGCATGGAAGCGCAGCAACAAAACCTCAACACCATCGCCAACAACCTCGCCAACGCGAACACCACTGGGTTCAAAAGGAGTAAGATCGAGTTTCAAGATCTTCTCTACCAAAAGCCGCGCGCGGTAGGTGCGGAAGCCGGTGGAGGCACCGTCGTTCCCACTGGAATCGAAGTAGGAAACGGAAGCCGCGTAGTTTCCACGGCCAAAGTATTCACGCAGGGTCAGGTAAAGGAAACCGGCGAGAAGTACGATCTCGCCATTCAAGGAGAAGGCTTTATCCAAGTCCAAAAGCCTGACGGCAACTTCGCCTATACGCGTGATGGCGCCCTTAAGGTGGACGGTCAGGGACGAGTTTCGACTAGTGATGGTATGATCGTCCTCAGCAATTTCCAACCCATCGGCTCAGGAGTCACCGCAGTATCTATTTCCCTCAATGGAGAAGTGACCGCGACTGGTTCCGGCGGGACGCAAAACTTCCGCATTCAGCTGTCACGCTTCGCGAATCCTGCGGGCCTGCGCAGCCTGGGAGGCAATCTCTACGAAGAAACTCCCGCCAGCGGAACGGTGGAACAGGGTAATCCCGGTGAAGACGGTTACGGAACGGTGCAACAGGGCTTCCTGGAAACGTCGAACGTAAACATCGTCGAAGAAATGGTGAACATGATTCAGGCGCAACGGGCGTATGAGATCAACTCCAAGAGCATCCAAACCTCCGATCAAATGCTGGAAAACATCGCCCAGCTAAAACGATGATCGCTTTCCGCATCATCCTCGTTGCGCTCGGAGCTGCTTACTCACTAGTCGATGGGGCCGACGCTCAGTTGGACCGGCTCTTGACGCCCGTCGCATCGGAAATCCTACCCGCCTTGCCAAGCTCCCGGCACAATCCCGCAGCCAGTCCGGTCGCGAAGACTTATCTACTTGGGGCGGACGCATTCGTCGCCGAACTCGAAAAGGAACTCGGTAAACGCCTCGCCCTGGACGGGGAACTCAAACTGACCCTCGCCCAACCGTGGAAACCAATGAGTCTTCCCGCGGAAACCTTCGCGGTCATCATATCCGAAACGCCAAAGACTGGCATCGCCGGAACTTTCGCCATCCGTGCGCAGATTACCTGCGAAGGCGAAACCATCGGCGACCTGTCACTCTCACTCCGTGCTCAGCACTGGCGGGAAGTTTGGACCGCCACCAATCGCCTCGAACGAGGCCAGGCCTTGGACCGCTTACTTCTTACGACCTCGAAGGTCGATGTCCTGAACGAACGTCAGCCTTCTTTACTGGCGGACGTGGACCCGACTACCTTTGAAATCACACAAACAGTCACCGCGGGTCGTCCTCTAACCCGTCGCGACATCGCGGAGCGTCCCCTCGTGCGCAAAGGACAAGTCGTGGAAGTCGTCGCACAACAGGGTCAACTGGCGATCAGCATGAAGGCGCTGGCCTTGGAAAACGGAGCGGGAGGAGACCTGATCAAACTTCGCAATATCGAAAGCCACAAAGAGTTTACCGCTCAAATTCTCAATGATAACAAAGTCCAAGTTCATTTCTAAGTCCGCTCCGCTTTTTGTTTTTATCGCAGGCACGCTTTCCGCAGGTGCCGGCTCCCTGTGGCGCGACGGTATTACCGACGAACGCGGCATGTTTGCCGACAAACGCGCGAAGCGGGTCGGCGACATTGTTACTATTGTCGTTCAGGAAACCGCATCTGTTTCCAACTCCGTGCGCACGAAGACCGACAAGGACGCAAAGTCGAGCGTCGTCGGAGCGGCCAGCAATATTCTCAACCAGTTTCTGGGCAATATCCCGAAACACACTCTCACCACGGAAATTCAGAAAGCACTGCCCGCCGGGGTCACCCTGCCTTCCCCGCCCGCACAAGTAGCGAACGGAAGTGACAGTTACACGGGTGGCGGGGACATCAAGAATACTCAAACCATTTCTACTCGCTGCGCAGTGCAGGTGATCGACACGCTTCCCAATGGAAATTTAGTCTTGGAAGGACTGCGTCAGGTCTCCTTTTCTAAAGAGCGCCAGTTCGCCTCGTTCCGTGGAATCGTCCGCGCCTACGACGTAGGGCCGGATAACACCGTTTTATCCAGTAACGTCGCCGACGCCCGCATCGAGATCGTCTCGGAAGGAACGCTTACCGAATCGCAACGGAAGGGATGGCTGCTCCGCTTGAATGACAAGATTAACCCCTTTTGATCGACCCTATGTTTGCCCATCATTTAGTTAAAGACGCCCGTCGATGTGGTCGCATCGCCGTCCTGGCTGTCGTGCTTTCCGTTTTAGCTACGACGTTTTCGACGAACGCTGCCCGCATCAAAGATGTAACACTCGTTGAAGGCGGAAGGGATAACCAACTGGTTGGTTATGGTCTGGTGGTCGGCCTGGCTGGGAAAGGCGATAGCAAGCTCTCTTTCACCGTTCAAAGCATAGCGAATGCATTGCAGCGTTTCGGCGTGAATGTCCCGCCGACCACGATCAAGTCGGACAATGTCGCCGCCGTGATGGTCACCGCGGATATACCGGCTTTCAGCAAGCCCGGGTCGCGCATCGACGTGACGATCTCTTCTATTGGCGACGCCAAGACCATTCAGGGCGGCATTTTGCTCCAAACACCGTTGCTCGGTGCCGACGAAATGGTCTATGCCGTGGCTCAAGGCGCGATCGCCGTTGGCGGCTTTATCGGTGGTGAAGGCGGAGCAGGCGGAGCGACAGTGCAGAAGAATCATCCGACCGTCGGTGCGATCAGCGGCGGTGCCTTGGTGGAAAGAGAGATCGCCGCGCAGATCGTGCGAGATAAGTCCATCGAACTACTTCTACTCAACGCCGACTACGCGTCGGCAGCTCGTATGGCAGAGGCGATCAATAACGTCTTTCCTGGCACCGCTCTCGCGAAAAATTCATCCGCCGTGAACGTCTGCGTGCCGGACGAGTATCGCGGCTACGAAGTCAATTTTATCGCGTCCCTTGGCAGCATCGAAGTCCAGCCGGATAATATTGCCCGAGTAGTCATTAACGAACGCACCGGGACGATCATCGCTACTTCCAACGTCCGTATTTCGACCGTGGCGGTAAGTCACGGGTCTTTAACCATCAACATCGCTTCCACCATAGGCGTGAGTCAGCCGAATGCCTTCAGTCCCAAAGGCGAGACGGCGGTGGTGCAAGGTACTGAAACCAAGGCGACCGAGCAGAAGGGCGGATTTACGGTCGTGGAAGAACCTCCCACAATTCAACAAGTCGCATCCGCGCTGAATGCACTAGGTCTCACCACGCGTGACATGATGGCCATTTTTCAAAGCATGAAGAGGGCCGGCGCGCTCCAGGCAGACCTCATCCTGAACTAATTTATGATTGTTTCACCCATCTCCACGCCAGCCCGTGAGCCGCTGCCTGCGTCCGGTTCTCCCGCAACTCCCCGCAAGGAGGATGTCCACAAAGTATCGCAACAGTTTGAGAGCATCATGGTGCGTCAGTTCCTGTCGGAATCGATGAAGTCCCTTTTGGAGAATGGCGCGTCGGGCCAGGTCTATGGCTATATGCTGACGGACTCGCTGGCCGACAGCATTAGTAAGGGCGGCGGGCTCGGACTTTGCTCTGTTTTACAGACACAACTCGGAAACGGGACCAAACATGCTAAACCTTGAAGAATCGGCAGTGATTCCAAATCGGCACGAGCAAATCATCGATGCGCTCCGTGCCGAGTTGCAGGAATATGGCGGGCTGCTGAACCTGTTCGATCAACAGCAAAACGCCATCTTGAACCGGAAGCCGGATCAGATCGCCGACGTTGAGCAAACCGTTGAGGCCCAGCTTGCGACGCTGCGCGCCCGGCGAACCCAGCGGGAAAACCTCGTGACCGGAATGACGCCCGACTTGGATCCGCATCCTACTCTTTTGCAGTCCATCTTTCTTTTTCCGCAACCGATGCGTCCGCTCGTCGAAGCGCTGGCGGCGGAGGTCAACCGTCTCATTGGCCGCGTCAGGCGTCGCGCGCAACAAAACCAGATGCTGCTGGCGAGAACGATAGAACTCACGCAGGAGCTTTGTGAGAGGCTGAAGCCTGGGACGGTGACGCGCACTTATTCTCCGAATGGTAAAATGAAAATTAAAGCGGCGGCGGGTGCCAGCCGATTACTGGAGCACAGCTAAATGTTATGTCCGGCCTGATTGGAAATTTATTAAGTGCGACTCGTTCGCTCGGTGCCCAGCAAACCGGGGTGGAAGTCGCGGCGCGCAATCTGGCGAACGTCAACAACCCTGCTTACTCACGTCAGCGGGTCGAGCTGGGTAACTCCATCATGGTGGATGGGAAGCTGGGGCCGATTGGCAACGGCGTGGAAGTGCTGAGCATTCAGCAGATTCGCGACCAATTTCTCGATGGAGCGGTGACGCGGGAAAGCTCACAAACCGGCTTGCTCCAGGCGCAACAAAGCGGGCTGCAACGTGCGCAGACAGCGCTGGGCGAACAAGTGGATACCGCCTCGGGCTCCGGCTCCATCAATGCTGGCGCGAGCACGACGAATGGCATCGGTGCTAGTTTGAATGACTTCTTTAACTCTTTTGACGAGCTGGCGGCCAGTCCGCTGGACGCAGGGGCGAAGCAGGTTTTGCTGCAACGCGCCGATACGCTGGCGAACAAATTTAACGTCACTGATCAGCGTCTCAGCACGCTGCAAGATGACCTCACTCAGGAAGTGCAGATCGGGACGGACAAGGTCAACTCACTCCTTTCGCAAGTCGCAGACTTGAATGGGCAAATTCAAAAGTTTGAGATCCGCAACCCTTCCTCAGCGATGGAGCTGCGCGATCAGCGGCAGGCAAAGCTCGAAGAGCTATCCAAGTATATCAACTTTACGGCGAAAACGATTCCGGGGGGATTTGGGCAGATCCAAGTCGTGGCCAAGGATACTGCCGGGGCGGATGTGCTTCTCGTCGATAAGGTCACGGTGAACGGTGGTATCAGCTTCGATGGTACTCAACTCAGCGGCGGCTCGCCGTCCACACCGCTCGGTTTGCAAGGTGGCGTCTTGAAAGGGCAGCTTCTGGTTCGCGACGGAGCGATTCAGCAGTTGCGGGATGATCTTCGCAAGACGGCCGATCAAGTTGCCTCGTCCGTGAATACGGCCTACGGCGCGACTGGTTCGAACTTCTTCCAAGTCCCGCCGACATCCGGCCTTCTAGGTCTCGATCCCTCGTTAAGTTTCACCACTCTCAAAGCCACCGCTACCGGCGATGCGGGCGCCAATGAAGTCGCGCTGGCCGTGGCTGATGCCGGGCGCACGGCCTTTTCCACAGGCGCGGGAGCTTCGATTGATGGGACGATCAGCGCGTATTTTACCAAGACTGTCAGCGGTTTGGGAGCATCCCTCAATGGCACTAACTCAAAGCTGGACGATCAAACCCTGATCGAACAAATGACGACGAAGAGTCGCGACGCGGTGAGCGCGGTCTCACTGGACGAGGAAATGGGAGACCTAATGAAGTTTCAGCGTTCTTATCAGGCATCGGCTCAAGTCGTGCGGGTAATCGACGAGATGCTGAATGATCTGGTGAATAACATGATCCACTAAGCCATGCGCGTTCCTACCAATAGCTTTTCGACGACGCTGGTATCCCAGTTACAAGGTCTGACCGGGAAACAGTCTTCTTTGCAAAACCAGATTGCCACCGGTCAGCGCATCACTGATCCCAGCGATGACCCGGCGGCGATTGCCCGCGTCTTGCGGTTGCAGGGAGAGAAACAGGGAATACAACAATTCTCCCGCAACCACGACCGCGCTCTCAATGTCAGCCAGTCGAGCTTTGCGGCGATGCAGCAGTTCAAAGGTCTTTCGGATCGCGCCGGAGAAATCGCCGTGCTGGGAACAGGAACGCTGGGTCCGGATGCGTTGACTAGTTACGCGAAAGAGATCGATCAAGCAGTCGAGCAGGCCTTTCAAGCCGGGAACACCCAATACTCGGGCGAGCATCTTTTCGGTGGGACGAAAAGTGATGCGCCTCCATTTGTGGCGACTCGCGACGCGGCGGGACGCATCACTTCGGTCAGCTATGCCGGAGCGGCGACTGGGGCCGAGATTCGCATTTCGGAAGGGGCGAAGGTTTCTCCTTTCACCTCGGGCGCAGAGAATCAAAAGCTCGCCGATTTCATGAACAATCTCGCGAGTCTCCGCGACGCGCTGGAGACTGGGACGGGAGCGGCGGTGCAAGCGGTAAGGCCGACGCTGGAGACCAGCGAAAATGACTTTCTGGTGACGATGAGTGGCATCGGCGCGAAGCAAACGCGTCTGGAATCGGACCAGACGCAGAATGAGTCTCGCTTCGCCGATCTGGACAAATTGATCGGCGCAGAAGTGGACGCGGATATTCCCTCGACCGTCGTCCAACTGACGCGCGCGCAGACGGCCTATCAGGCAGCATTGCAGAGCGGATCGAAGATCCTCAACATGTCGCTGCTGGATTACATCCGGTAGCCCGGTCGGGACTTACTTTTTACCGAAGAGGCGCTTCAGGTTGGCAAGGCCTTTCACCGCGATGTCGTCGCGCTTCGGCTCCATCTTTCTCCAGATCGCCGCGGCACGGGCGATGACTTTTACGTCGGTGGTAAAGGACTCGATAACCACGTCGCCCTGATAACCAATTTTCTTCAGCGCGGGCACGATGGCCTTCCAGTCGATGTGATCGCCGCCGGGCGTGCCCCGGTCGCTGCCGCAGGCGTGGAAGTGCGCGAGGTGTTGGCCTGCCTTCAAGATCGCCGCCGCCTGATTCTTTTCCTCGATATTCATGTGGAAGGTATCGAGATGTAGCTTCACAGCAGGGCTATTGACGGCCTTGATGAGTTTCAGTCCTTGATCGCAGGTATTCAGGAAGTCGGTCTCAAAGCGATTCAGCGGCTCGATGCAAAGCTGTATTCCTTTGCTTTCCGCATACTTCGCGAGGGGCTTCAGGTTTTTTACCACAAGATCGAACTGCTGCTTCTTCTCTGCGTCATCATGCGGCCCGATCAAGCCGACGACGGAGTAGAGCGGTCCGATCACGGACGGGCAGCCGAGGATGACCGCTTGATCGATGAGGGTGCGGATATAGTCAGAGCCGGTTTTTTGGTCTTTGGCCGAGCCGCGCAAATCGCGCCCCGGACCCATGCAGGCGCAGATACTACCGATCTTCAGGCCGGCCTTGTCGGCGGCGGCTTTTACTTTGGCGGGGTCGATGTGGCTCGGATCTTCCACGGGGATTTCCACAGTTTCAAAGCCCCATTTTTTAAACTTCGGGAAGAGTTTCACGCTATCAGTCGTGAATGGAGAGACGTAGAGGAATGAGTTAAGGCCGAGGCGCATGAGTCTGGGATGTTATGGGTTATGGGTTAAATGAATCCGAATGAAGTGACTTTATTTGCCTTGGCGAAGAGTGGAGAGTCAAGCGCTCATCTTCTACCGGCGACGGGAGGCAAGGGTTCGAGATCGACGGTGAAGGAGAGCGTCGCTCCGAAAAATTCCTGCGGGTGAATCTGGATAACCTCGCGCCCGTTTGACTTGAGCACATCGTGAGGGATCGACTGCTCGATGGCGGCTCCACTGACGAGATCGATCGCGGCGGGCGCGATCCCGACCAGGACGTTGTTGTTCACGATTTGGTTGTAGTGCTTTTCCAGTCGAAACTCGCACGGCTTTCGGCCCGGTGCCTCGATGCGGATACGATGAGTTCCCCACCGGCTGACGGACGTGGTGAGCGGCGCGGTGCCGCGGAGTTTGCCGTCGATGAAAACGCTCGCTCGCTTTTGTTTACTGGAAACCACGATGGGCTTACTCGCGCCGCCCGTCATCGTGGCGCACCCGGGGAAGACGATTTCGGAAATCATCAAGAGCACGCTGAATCCGAGAAGCGCCAGACGCGTTTTCATCTGGTTTACCAGCCCGCGCCCTTCGTCGCAGTCTTCACCCGGCAGAGATACATATCGGCGCAAATGTAGAGCGTCGCGCCGTCATCGCCCCATGCGCAGTTACCGGTTTGCTGTCCGGTGAGGAGGGTGCCGAGATGTTTTCCCTGTGGTGAAATGACCAGCACGCCGCCGGGGCCGGTCGTGAAAATATTCCCATCCTGGTCCACCTTCATCCCATCGCAGCCACCCTTGAGGCCGGGCTTCTTCGCGGGCTCCGCGTCGAAGAATTCGCGACCATTCGCGACGCTGCCGTCCGCTTGCACATCATAGGCCATGATGTTCGTGTGCTTCGGATCACTGACCGCGAGGTAGAGGGTTTTTTCGTCGGGTGAAAACGCGATGCCATTGGGAAAAGTAAGGTCTTTCACGACGACGCTGACCTTCCCATCGGCGGCGATGCGGAAGACGCCGTTGAAGGGCAGTTCTTTCAGCGGCGAGTCATTCAGCTTATCGAGCCCATAGGGCGGATCCGTGAAGTAGATGTCGCCATTTTTGCGGACCGCCAGATCGTTCGGACTATTGAACCGCTTCCCTTCAAAGCGGTCGGCGAGACTAGTCTGCGTGCCATCTTTCTCCAGTCGCGCCACCCGCCGCTCGCCGTGCTGGCAGATGAGCAAGCGGCCTTGCGCATCGGTGCCGAGCCCGTTCGATCCTTGTTCGCGGAAGCCTTCCGCGGGCTTCAGCATGCCGCTCGGTTTCAGGAAAATGGCGGCGGTCGCTTTGTCGCCGGGCGCCCATTTGTAGATGATGTTTTCCGGGACATCGGAGAAGACGATGGCGTTCTGAAACCACGTCGGTCCTTCCGACCAGTTGAAACCTTCCGCGCACTTTTCGATGACCGCCTGGGTGGGGATAATCTTGTCGAAAGCAGGATCGAGTCGCTCGATGGAAACTTGGAAGGGCGGAAGCGGTTCAGAGTCCGCGGCGAGCAGCGACGCCACGGGGAAAAGGAGCAACGGGAGGAGACGTTTCATGGACGCGATTGCTATCCGCCGTCAGATGCATTGTCGAGGCCGCGCCGGGTGTGCTGCTGGATGCGGAGGACGACGAACTCGGCGGGGCGAAGCGGGGCAAAGCCGAGCTGAATGTTGACGATGCCGTTTTCGAGATCGCCGGGCGTCGTGGTATCAGCGCCGCATTTTACGAAAAACGCGGCGCGCGGCGTGGCTCCCTGAAGCGCGCCGTCGCGAAAAAGGCCGAGTAAAAAGTCGCCGATGGCAGCGCGCAGACGGGACCAGAGCGCTTCGTCATTTGGCTCGAAAACGGCCCATTGGATGCCGCGAGTCACGCTTTCCTCGATCAGCAATCCGAGTCGGCGCACGGCCAGATATTTCCACTCGGAAGCCAGCTCGACCGCGCCATCCAGCGTGCGCGCCCCCCAGGCGACGATGCCGAAAGTGGGGAAAGTGCGCAGGCTGTTGATACCGGCGGCGTTGAGCGCGGCGCTGTCTTCGTCGTTCAGTTGGAAAGTGAGCGACTTCACGCCGATCAAGCCCGCATCAGGCCCCGCGGGCGATTTCCAAACGCCGCGCGCGGCATCGGTGCGCGCCAGCAAACCGGCGATCGTGCCGCCGGGCGCGAGCGAACGCGGGTGGCCGTGGTTCAGCGGATCGGGCACTTTGGTCCACGGGAAATAGAGCGCGGCATTGGGTGAGCGCGGGATCTTTCCGCTTTGCACGAGGGTCAACATTTCCGCGGGCGTGCCGGCGCTTTCCGGCGGATCGATGATGAGCAAGGCGCGGCGCGCGCGGCAGTATTCTTCCGCGGCGGCGAGGACGGGTGGCGCGGCGATGCCGGGCAGCACGAGCAGATTAAATTCGACGGCATCGAGCGCGTGCAGAGCGGCGAGAATTTTCGCGAACGACGCGCCTTTAGCGATGCGGACGACGTTCGCTTCACGACCGCCATTCGCGAAAAATTGCGCAACCGCGTAGCCAGTCATCAAGTCCACGCCGAGCGGTCCGAACTGGCGCTCGAACTCGGCGAAACTTGTGATGGGAACGGGCCGATTGACCACGCCCTTTTTTGTCGCGCCGATGAACGCGGCGACGCTGGTCGGCGCGGCGGAAATCTTCGGCGTCTCCGCGGGCGACTCGTCGATCACGATGTCGGGAGGCATGCGGGAAGTGCTCATCCGCCGGCAACGATTCGCACCAGCTCGATCCGATCGCCTTCCGCCAACTCGCGCGCGGGCCACTCTTCGCGGCGGAGCGCGAGGCCATTGTGCTCCACGAGCGTCGCCGGTGCGGGCAGGCCGAGTTCGTCGATGAGTTCGGCGATGTTGCCCGCGCGCTCGACGATGTGCGGTTCGCCGTTAATCGAGATTTTCACGAGCCGAGGATGGCGGCATCCCAATCCTTCCACACCGCCTCGAAGCCTTTGGTTTGCAGCATCGCGGCGACTTCTGCGGGCGAGCGTTCGTCGGCGATTTGGAATTGCTCCGTCGCGCTGGTATCGTGCGAACACGCGTCACTTTTCACCTGCCGACCGCGCACCGTGAGATGCAAATCGTCGCGGCCCTCCCCGGTGTAGCCGCCCGGCTCCGTGTGGCTGCCGGCGCTCATCATCGTGATGCCGAGCGGCAGCAGCGCGTCGCGCAGCGCGGGAGTTTCGCGCGTACTGAGCACGATGCCGATGTGGGGAAAAGTGACGCGCAGCGCGCAGACGAGCTGCACGAAATCCCGATCAGCGAGAACGTGCGACGGCTGAAATTCACCTGCGCACGGCCGCAGCCGCGGGAGGCTGACCGTGAACTGCGCCTTCCAGCAGCGACGCAACAGATGCTCAAGATGCGCCACCAGCGCGCACGCCTCCGCGCGCCACTCTGAAAGACCAAAGAGCGCGCCGACCCCGATGCGCCGAAAGCCGCCATCGTAAGCACGCTCTGGACACGCGAGCCGCCAGTCGTAATCGCGCTTCGGCCCTGCCGTGTGCAACTGCGCATAGGCCGCGCGGTCATACGTTTCCTGATAGACCACGAGCCCTTCCGCGCCCGCCGCGGAGAGCTGCGCGTAGTCGGGCGTTTCCATCGGCGCGACTTCGAGCGCGAGACTCGGGATTTCCGACGCGAGCGCGCGCACGCAGCGTTCGAGATAACCACTCGAGACAAACTTCGGATGCTCGCCCGCGACGAGGAGCACGTTGCGAAAACCTTCCTTCGCGAGGTGCCGCGCTTCTTTCACCACGGAGTCGATTTCGAGCGTCACCCGCAGGATCGCATTCTCGCGCGAGAAGCCGCAGTAGGCGCACGAGTTGATGCACTCATTGGAAAGGTAGAGCGGCGCGAAGAGGCGGATGGTTTTCCCAAAATGCCGGCGCGTGATCGCGGCGGAAGTGCGCGCGAGCGTCTCCAGCGCGGCATCGGTGTGCGGCTCCAGCAGCGCGGCGAAGCGATGGACGAGCGGCGTGTGAGCTGCGGGATCGGTGAAATCGAGCATGGGCGGAGACGACAAATGACGAAAGAAGCGCGGAGTGCAAATGTGAATGCGGAAGCTGCGGCGCGGAAGGGTGTGATTGAAAGTGGTGCAGAGGAGCCATCGTTGTTTGGGTGGTCTGGGTGTTGGCGACGGTGCGCTGCGCGCGGCTTAACGCCAAACGCCAAACGCCAAACTTGAAACGCCAAAGAGTCCCGCTGACACACTGCCTTCATTTGGCGTTTAGCGTTTGGAGTTTGGAGTTTGGCGTTGAGCCGCCCGCAGGGCCGCCACCACGTGAATTTCGGCAGCACATTTAATCACGCCCGGCACTGAACTTTCCACTTCCCACTCAGACCGTTCGACGTTCAATGCCGCGACGTGTCCACGCTGCTCCTCGCTTATCATCTCGTCGTGCTCGCGATCCTGCTCTGGTCGCTCGCGATGGTGCTCGCGAATCTGGCGTGTTTCGACGGCCTGAGCGCGGCGGAGCACACGCCGCCGGATGCGCCACTCGTCTCGATCCTCGTGCCTGCGCGAAATGAGGCGCTGAACATCGGCGCGTGCGCCGGATCATTGCTGGTGCAGGATTATCCGAACTTCGAGCTGCTCGTGCTCGACGATCATTCGGAGGACGCAACGGCGGAAATCGCGCGCGGACTCGGACTCAGCGAGTCGGGTGAACGCGCGCGACTTTTGCACGGCGCGGCGCTGCCGGCGGGCTGGACGGGAAAGGGGTGGGCGTGTGATCAGCTCGCGCGGGCGGCGCGCGGGAAGTATTTGTTTTTCACCGATGCCGACACGCAGCACGCGCCGGGAACGGTCGCCGCGGCGGTCGCATACGCCGAGCGCACGGGCGCGGGATTGGTGTCGGCGTGGCCGCGGCTGGTCACGGTGACTTGGGGCGAAAAGCTGATCATCCCGATGATCGTGCTGCTCGGGATGATCCTGTATCCGCACTGGCTCGTGCTCATTTTGCAAAAGCATCCCGCCTGGACGGCGAAACTGCCCGCGCGCTACCGCCGCATGCTCGGCGCGGCGAATGGACAGTTCATGTTTTTCACGCGCGCCTGCTACGACGCGATCGGCGGGCACGCGGCGCAGCGGGATCACGTGGTCGAGGATGTGGCGCTCGGGCGCGCGGTGGCGGCGCGGATGCACGAGGGAATGGTGCTGCGCAACTGCGAGTCGCTCCAATTTTCCAACGTGCGCATGTATCGCTCGCTCGGTGAAGTGTGGGGCGGCTTTACCAAAAACATCCGCGCGGCTTTTGAAGAATCGCTTTCCAGTTTTCTCATCATCGGCATGACGCAACTGGCGTGCTTTCTCGCGCCGTGCATCCTGCTTTTTCTGCCGGTGCCGGGGAAGCGTTTCGTCGTCGCGGAAGTCGCGCTCATCTATCTCATCCGCGCGATCCTCACGCTGCGCTTTCGCACTGCGTGGCTGAGTTGCGCGCTGCATCCCATCGGCCACGCGCTCGCACTCGCGATCGGCGTGAATAGCTGGCGGCACAGCGCGGGCGGCGGCGTGCATTGGAAGGGGCGGAAGTACGCGGTGAAAAAGTGAGGGGTCGCAGTTTTGTTTTCGCGGACCTACACTCCGCGGAACTTTCCTCCGATGGCTATGCTCACCCAAACCAGGCAGTTCGTGGCGGCGCTTTTGCTCACGTTCATCGTCGGCGGCGCGATCGGGTATCTGGCCGCGCCGAGCGCGGAACCGTCAGCGACCACAGCCGCGCTGCCGATGAAAAATCCTCTCGATCCGCTGCGGTCGGCGACTTCTCCCGAGACGCGGGAAGAGAGCGGACGTGATGCGGCCGCGACTCCAACCAGCGGCGGGGAAATCGCGGTTTCCCTGATCGCGGCGGGCCGGGCACGCGACTACTTCCAGCGCCGGCACGACACCTATGCGATCGGTCAAAAGCTGGATCGCGACACGATCCGCGCGGCCCTGGACGCGACGCAAGCTTTCCCAAAAAAGGACCGCGATAATGCGGAATACGTCCTGCTCGCACGCTGGCTGGAACTGGACCCCGCGGCGGCATACGGCTGGGTGCAGGCGCTGCCGGCGAAAAGCGATCGAACGTCGTTGCGGCGCGAGTTTTTCCACTCGCTGGGGCTGAAGGATCCTGCGATGGCGCTCAAGTTTCTCAACGAATCCCGATCCGATCCGCATCGCGGCGAGGACCCGACTTCCAGCGTCTTTGAAGCGTGGTCGTCTTTCGATCCGACGGCGGCGGTGGACGCGGCCTTCGGTTTGGAGAAAAAACAGGCGCGCGACTCGGCGCTCGGCGTGGCGCTCGGGCGGCTGGCGCAAAGTGATCCGCAGGCGGCGCTGGCGCGGGTGGCGCAATTTCCCGATCCTGAAATGCGGCAAAACCAAATGCGCAATGTGCTGCGCAAATGGGCGGAGCAGGACCCGCAGGCAGCGACCAATCACGTCCTGAATCTGCCGGCGGGCCGCGAGCGGAACGAGGCGATGGCGAGCGTGGTCGGCGGGGTCGCAGTGACCGATGGAGAGGCGGCGATCCGCCTCGCGGAGCAGTTGCCACCGGGCTCCGCGCGGTCGCAGACGCTTTCCCAAGTCATCAGTTCGATCGGCTACGAAGAGCCGAAAGTGGCTGCGGAATTAGTGCTGATGCTGCCACCGGGACAGCAACGTAATTCGATCTACCAGATCATCAGCAGGCTGGCCCGGGAGGATCGCCCGGCAGCGCTGGACTGGGCAGGCCGCCTCGGCAGCGCCGAGGCTCGTGATGCTGCGCTCTCCGGCGTGGTGAGGCAGTGGGCCGCCGACGACCCGAAAGCGGCGGCGCAGTATTGCGTGACCAATTCCGTGACCAATGACCAAGCGATGCGCGAGGCAGTTTCCAACTGGGCGCAAGACGATTCGCGCGGAGCGCTGGCCTGGGCAGGCGCGCTGCCTGCCGGCACGCAGCGGGACACGGCGCTCTCGGGTGCCATCGGAGTGCTCGCGGCAAACGATCCGCGGCAGGCCGCGAGTCTCGCCGCGACGATGCTGACGGGCGATTCGCAAAGCAATGCGCTTGGGATCGTCGCCGCGAGATGGGCGGTGCGAGATCCCAATGCGGCGATCGCGTGGGCGACTCAATTGAGTGATCCCAACGTGCGGCAAAACACATTGGACAGCGTCGCCTCCACATGGGCCGGGCAAGATCCGGCAGCGGCCGCATCGTGGGCCACGCGCTCGACGGAGACGATGTCCGCACTTCCGAATATCACCCGCCAATGGGCTGAACAGGATCCCGCGGCGACGGCGAAGTGGCTCGATACTCTGCCAGCGGGAACGGGCCGCGACTCTGCGCTCGCGGCCTTTTCCACCGCCGTGGTGAACACGGATCCCGAGGGCGCGGTCGCGTGGGCGGCGACGATCTCGGAGGCGCAGCAGCGTGAAAGCACGATCGGTCAGATTTTTAGCCGATGGGTGCGCACGGACCCGAAATCGGCGAAGGCGTGGCTGCAATCGACCCCCGCACTTTCGGAAGAAGCAAGACGGCGCATGGCCCAGTGAAGACGGAAAAGCCGCGCGGCTTGCCCGCTTGCATTCATCGATTTTCTTCGCAACATCCCTCCGCACTTCATGGACACCAATATCTTCCTTCACCCGTTCGCACTCGGCTTTTACGTGGGCTGCATTTTTCTGGTCCTCTCGCTGTATCAATACTTCCGGCTCAAAGGCGAACTCGCGCGTTTCCGCCGCCATCTGAGTGACAAGCTGGAGATCGAGGCGGACACGATGAAGAAGATCAAGTCCGACCAGGAAGCGCTGCGGAAGGAAAACGAGAGCCTGCGCATCAAAGTGAACGCCCTCAACGAAGCGCCCGATCGCAAGATCCAGCGCGACCTCGAAATCTATGCCCGCGCCGAAAAGCGGATGCACCTCTCCGCCCCCGGCTTCGGCCCCGCATGGGAGACGGCAAAGTCCGAAGCCCACGCCGAACTCGCGGACGAAGAAGGAGGCAAGAGCGCGCCCAAGCGGATCTTCGCACGCCTTTTCGGCGGCGGTGGAAGCGGCGGACAAGCAGCACTCCCAGCCCGCGAGCACGTGGACGGCGACACCGCCAAGAACGGCGCCAGCGACGTCTGACCCGCCCGCGTTTTCAGCGGGTGGCTTTGAAGGGAGGGAAAGATCAGCCCGTCCGGGACCACGCGTATTCTTTCCACACCATGAGCACGCTCAAAGTCAACATTCCTGAATCGCTTCGCCTTCGCGCAGTCTCTCGCGGAGGACGATGGCGTTCCGCTTGACCATTCATCGCAACGGCCCTCGCCGAGAAGGTGGCGGGGCTTAGTTGGAAGCTGAAAGGCATTCCCAACTCGTGCCCAAGCTCCAGCTTGGGCACGCGCTTGTCCGCGAAGCTCCGCTTCGACCACGACTCCGGGCCACCTGTCAGCGAAGCGGAGCTTCCGGGACATTAGCATTACCAAGCTGGAGCTCGGTAACGAGTTAAATGCAAAGCTGACAAAACACCTATCCTTCCCCTTTGACCCTCGCTCTCGACTTTTTCTCTCGACCCATCGGTGCTCACTCATTAGAGTCACCCGCTCTTACCTCTATTCTCGATGACTGGAAAACTGACTCGTGGATTGCTCACTCTATTGGCCCTGACACAAGCGGCGATCTCGCAAGTCGCGCCCAACAATGCGGCAGCGGGCGCGCAGCTTCCAGAATTGGAAGCGATGCGAGCGCCCTACATGAAGAACATGGCCACGATTCAGGCCTATCGCGAGACGCAGCTTGCACCCATCACCCGCTCGTATGTTACTTCTTTGGAACGGCTGGAAAAAGAAACGACCGCCAAGGGAGATGCCGTCAATGCGGCTCTCGTAAAAAACGAACTCGACCGGATGGATAAACAAATGGATTTCGAGAAGGACGAACTCGCCAAGATGTGGGCACCCATCCGCGTCTTGTATGACCCGTATGCGAAAGCCACCCTCCAGATCGTGTCCGCCGTTCAGCAACAGGAGCAAAAGCAGGCCCGGCAGTATCTCGCCGGTCTGGAAAGTCTCCAGCGTCGTCTTACCTACCAAAAAGAAATCGCGAAAGCCGCCCTCGTGGACGCGGAACGGGTAAAGGTCGCGGCCATACTACCGCGAACGACACAACCATTGCCGCCGAAATTGGCTCCCGCCAATTCGACGGTATCCCGGAGCGGAAAGCTGGACCCGGCGCTGGCCGATAAAATCGCGGAAGCAATCAAAGGAGGCAAACATACGCAAACCGAGAGTTCCGGTCGTCCGGGAGGAAACACCGATATTCCCGCCGCGGGTGCGCTGCTGGTGGGATTCGAGTTTCAAGAGCTAAAGTATGACAGGGGACTTTATATGCGATCCCTGCGACCGTATTTTATGACTCGTGATGACATCGTCGCGGGGACTGATCGCGGCAAGATGGAGGCGGTTTCCGAAAAGGTAATGGCCAAGCCCGGCTACGCCGTCGCCGGACTACTAACGGTCGCTGGTGACCACGGCTTGCAGGTTATCTTTATGAAGGTGGATCCGGCGACGGGGCGTTTCGACACGACGCCGACGAATACTTACAAAAGCAAATGGATCGGCACCAAGTCACACGACACTCCCAAACAAATTGGAGGCGACGGGCGATTGGTGATCGGCGTCTTCGGGCTGTCGGGAGCGGACGCGGACACGATCGGACTCGTGCAACTGCAATAACCAAAGCCCCATGGCAACCGCGACAGGGTCGCCCGCTCCTAGATCAGAGCACCAAAGGTGCGCCGACAAGCCAGCCCAGGGCAACGCCCTGGGTCCCGTGCCCTCACGAGGGTGAGCCCTGAAGGGGCGATACAACCCTTGCTCCGCCCCTTCAGGGCTCGGATTGATTTGGCCCGATGACCCAGGGCGTTGCCCTGGGCTGGCTTGTCGTCGGGCCTTTGGCCCTGATTTGACTCGTTACCAAGTTCGTTTGACTCGTTACCAAGTTGCACTTGGTAACGCCATTTCCCCGAAGCTGTGCTTCGTCCTGCTCCGCGCCGCCGAGGTGCAACTTCTCTCCGTTCCCTAACAGCCTGTTGAAATACCCGTTTCAGCGCCGGAGGCGCGACATGTTTATAGATTGTTCGATCAAACAATACGCAAGCTCCGTAGGAGCGACATGTGCCCGGAACCAAGCGTCCATGCCGCTCCTACGGCGCTGGGTTTGTTTGGCTGGTGGATTCTATAAACATGTCGCGCCTACGGCGCTGAGGCATCGCTGGCGCGCTTTGGGGGTTTTTCAACTCGTTACCAAGCTCCAGCTTGGGCACGCGAATGTCCCCGAAGCTGTGCTTCGCG
>JBBRPM010000024.1:0-58249 GCA_038228115.1 Chthoniobacterales bacterium | reverse complement strand
GTTTGGCGGCCGCAAGCGCCTTTTCCAGCTTGGACCAGACTTCATCGGTGATGATTTTACGCACGGAATGTTTGAGCATCCCAAGTTTCAAGCAGATATAGTAATTATAGTACAGAATTAAATTCGTGAACAGAACCTAGCGCGCCCTCGGACTCGTTCGAGGTCGTTTAACGGTCCGCGGCCTTGAATGCTGGCGCATCGGCCTTGCCGCCGGTTTCCAGATACGCGAGCAAATCGAGGATTTCCTCCTTGGTCAGCACGTTAATCAGGCCAGGCGGCATCAGCGAGACGGGTGACATTTGTCTTGAGGCGATCGCTAGTTTTCCCACCGCCTTTTTAGCACCGTCGAGCGGGTTAGTCATCACGATATAGGCATCGTTGTTTTCTTCCACGATCAGACCCATCACTTTCTCACCCTGCTTCGTGGTGAATAGGTGTCCGGCATATTGCTCGGAGATTACCTTCGAGGGCTCGATAATGGATTCGAGGAGATCATGACGGTTAAAGCGATTGCCGACCGCACTGAGATCAGGCCCGAAGTTACCGCCGCCATTTCCGAAGTGATGGCACTGAATGCACTGCACGCTGGCGAAGATTTCCTTGCCCCGCGCGAAGTTGCGTCCGGCACCCACCTTGTCCAGATCCCCCGCTAGCTCAGCCACGGTCCAGCTTGTCACAAAAGGCCTCGCGGGTGGCGGTGGTGTTGCCTGCGGAGACGTTGGAACATCGGACGGCGTGGCCGCCAGTTCTGCGCGGACTGCATCCGCGCGCTCCGCCTCGGTGAGTTTGGCCAGCGCCTGCTCCTTGATGCGCAGCACGAACTTCGCGAGTGAGTTTCCGCCGGTGAAGCCGCGAGCCTTCGCAAACCACGCGAAATAGTGTTCGCGCTGAGGAGCCGTCCACCCTCTCGCCTCGCGCAACATGCACGCATACCAAATCTGTTCCTCCTGAGTCGCAGCCGCATCGAGCAAGGCCAGCGTCTTTTCCACGACATCCGGCGCGCCCAGCCAGACTAGCAGTTCACTCAGTTCGCGATTCAGCGCGAAGGTCTTCGCGGGATACTGCCGACTGAGCTTCTCGATCCCCAATTGTACAAGTTCGTCCGAGGGTCGGCCCTGCCGCGCAAAACTCACTTTAATCACGCGCAGCTTCAACAGCTTCAAGTCTTCGCTCAATCCATCGAGCGGGAATTTCTTCAAAGCCTCCAGCAACTCCGCCTGCGTCCCTCTATCTCCGACCCGTGCCAGCGCGAGTAACTGGGTCAGCGCCGCCAGCGGCCGTGTTTCGTGCAGCGCCGCGTCTTTCCACTCCGCCACCGGGTGACGCTCATAAGCCTGCCGCCACGCAAACCGCGTGTAAGTGTCGGCTTCCCCTTCGGGAAAGATCGCCTTTCCTTGGGCTAACAACTTTTCCGCCAGTGCGAGGTTAGCCCGTCCTTTCACCGCCAGCGCGCCCTTCTTATTCTCCGCGATCGTTGCTTCCAGCTCCGTCATCTTGTCCGTCTTTCCAATCCAGGTGACGCGATACAGCGCCGCCTGCGTTCCGCGACCGCCGACCGTGAGATACATCGCGCCATCCGCACCGAACTCCAGGTCAGTGAAGGGCATCGCTTTACCGGATAGGAACACCTCCACATCCTCACTAGCTTCCGGCCCGGTGGGATGGGTGTAACTAGCAAGTGAGCTTTTCGCCGTATAACTCGCGCCTTTTGGCGATTGATGCACGGCGAGGATGCGTCCGAAAGTCCAGTCCATGACAAACAATGCGGACCGGTATCGAGCCGGCCAGCGGCTATTCGTGCCGAATTTTACCCCGGTCGGGCAACCGAGTCCTATGTCGCAGACCGGCGGCAAGGAGTCGGCATAAGTTACCGGCCACTTCTGATTACCCTCGCGGAATCCATACTCTCCGCCCGGCACGAGATGTAAAATACGCGTAGGCCGATACCATGGCAGACCCACGTCCCACTCCATATCGCTATCGTAGGTAAACAACTCGCCTTCCTCGTTGAAGTCGATGTCATAGGCATTGCGCAATCCGGCGGCATACAGCTCCCACTTCTTCCCATTTTCATCAGTCCTCAAGATGTGGCCGTAGGGTACCTTTAGATTGTCGAAGAAAGTGGCGACCGGGTCCATGACTCGAGGCAGCAGAATGTCCTCTTCATAGTTTCGATAGGGCGATTTCCCGGCATCGATGCCATCGATCAACGGAGTCGCGTTACCCTGGGTAAAGTAAAGCATGTCGTCCGGCCCCAGCACGATCGCGTGCGCTCCGTGCTCACCACCACCGCCCGGCACCTTTTTGAAAAGCTCGATCTGGTCAAGTTCGCCGTCCGCGTTCGTATCTCGCAGTCGATAAATCCCCTGCCCTTCCGGGCCCTGCCCGCTGACATACAGCGAGTCAAACGCCCACAGCATTCCCATGGCAACACCGACATCGAGTTTCACCCAGTCCGTCCTCGCGACGTGGCCTTCCGCATCGAGAGTCAGCCGCATGATTCCGCCGTCCGGCGCCTTCGCCTGCGGCGAAATGTAGAGCCGTCCCTTGGGATCCACCGCCATCGAGACCCACGATCCTTCCCGTTCCGACGCAGACTTGAGCAGTTCAACTTTAAAGCCCGGCGCGATGGTTAAATCGGCCGTAGGCGTGGAGCCGCGCGCGGCGATAACTTGAAGGAACAGAAGTAACGGGGCGACGGCGAAAACGCGGAGATTCATATGGATAGAAGCACTCCAAAATAGAAACCCGTTTTCCCGCGAGGCGAGAATTTAATTGTCGTCTCCCCGGCCTTTACCGGTTCGCTGTTTACCGAACCCAAACGTAGTGCGCCGGGACCCAAACGCGATGGCCATGCCTGACCACGTGGTGCCCTTTCACCAAAACTCGGTGCTTCCGATGGTGACTGCGGTAATGGTGCGAGCGGGTCGAATGGCCACTGCCGAGACGGACCGAGATCTCTGATGCCTGAGTCGTGGCAGGCGTCATGCCGGCCAGAACGAGGACTACCGCCGGAATGAGAGAGAGGAGATGTTTCATGAGCTTAAGAATCGCACGCTGATGCACAAGGGGATGGGTCGTATTCCCAGCCCCCTCCGCGTCAGCGCGTGAATTTCAAACCGACAACTCAGTGGCCGAGCATCCAGGGCCGGCGGTTCTTCTTTCGCGAAGCGCGCAGCGCAGGCCGGCCGTCTTTTGTTGGGGCCGTCTTTTTATGAACGCATTTCCGGCCCGAGCAGCAACTCGTCTTTAAGCCAATTCGCGGCTCGTGCTGGCTCCGCTCATTGCGGGTCGCGGCCATGCGCGAAAGCGGATTCATCAGGGCAAGATTGGGTGCCGACATCACGCGAGGAGCCACTCCATCGCAAATGGAACAACTCGCTTTCCGATCACGTTCGGCAATGGCGCGGAACTCGGTGAACGTCCCGCACGTGGTGCATTCGTATTCGTAGCTAGGCATGGTTTGGAAAAATGGAACATCTCGCCAGCCCCGCGCAAAGCAGTTCCCTGCGCGGGACCGACGAGTTGGGGTTGGGATTAGATCACTTTTGCGAGATCGATGCCGGGCTTCACGGCGACGATGGGACCGCCCGCGTTCGGCTTGATGTCGAAATTGAAGATCTCCGTCGGCAGCCAGAGCGTCGCACAAGCATTTGGTATATCGACGATGCCACTGATGCGCCCTTCCACCGGCGCGGTGCCGAGGATCGCATAAGCTTGTTCCCCGGTGAATCCGAACTTCTTCATGTACTCGATCGCATTGAGACACGCGCGGCGATAAGCGACGTGCGGATCGAGGTAATATTGTTTGCCCTTCTCGTCCACCGAGATGCCCTCAAAAATCAAGTGCTGCCGATAAAGCGGCTCCACCGGACTCGGCTGGAAGATCGGATTCACGATGCCATACTTCTCGACGCCGCCTTTAATCAGGCTCACACGAAGATCCAGAAAACCAGCCATCTCAATCGCTCCGCAGAAAGTGATCTCGCCGTCACCTTGGGAAAAATGGATGTCACCCATCGAAAGTCCGCCGCCTTTTACATAGACCGGGAAATAGACCTTCGACCCACGCGTCAGATTTTTGATGTCACAGTTTCCCCCATGCTCGCGAGGCGGCACCGTGCGCGCAGCCTCTTTCGCCGCCTCCGCCGCCGCAGCGGGAGCCATCCGGCCCATGTGAGCAGTCTCAGGAAAGGGCAGGCAAGCCAGTGCGGGCACGCGATCCGGGTCGGTGTCGAAGAGTTCTTTTTCGCGCTTGTTCCAAGTCGCGAGCAACTCCTTCGATGGCAAACAGCCGATCAAACCCGGATGCATGATCCCCGCGAACTCCACATTAGGGATATGCCGGGACGAAGTATAAACACCGTGGAAATCCCAGATCGCCTTTCGCGCATCGGGATAGTGATCCACGAGAAACCCGCCGCCATTGGTGCGCGCAAAGATACCCGTAAATCCCCATTCCGAGTCCGCCAGCGTTCCAATGTCCAAGATATCTACGACAAGCAAATCTCCCGGCTCGGCGCCTTCCACACCGATGGGTCCGCTGAGATAGTGAACCTTCGTTAGATTCACGTCCTGCACATCATTCGCCTTGTCGTTGTTCCCGATTTGCCCTCCCGTCCAATCGATACACTCCACGCGGAATTCGTCACCAGGCTTCACCCACTCGACGATTGGGATGTCCGGGTGCCAGCGGTTATGAATGTAATCCTGACTTTCAGGTGTCGCGTTTAGGTCAACTTTGATTAGTGGTTTAGGCATGGGTTTAGATGGTGGGTTGGTGGTGGAAAATTTTCAGACCGCGAGGAGTCGCTTCACTTTGTCCGCGTCGAGGTTGTCCCGATTCGCTTCGTGGATCAGCCTCCCGCGATCGATGACCAGCACGCGGTCGCAGACATCCATCATGAAACTGACCACCTGCTCGCTGACCACAATCGTCAGATCTCGCATCTTGCGAATCTCCCGCAATGCCCTGGCGATATCCTTGATGATCGAAGGCTGAATCCCCTCGGTAGGCTCATCCAGCACTAGCACTTTGGGCTCGGTAATCAGGGCCCGCGCAATGGCTAATTGCTGCTGCTGTCCACCCGAGAGATTCCCACCCTTCCGCTTCCGCATCTCGTAGAGGACAGGAAATAGCGCGTATATTTCATCGAGCGTAGATTGCGCCACCGCGCCACGCGCACCGGAGATCAGGTTTTCGAATACCGTCAGCGAGCTGAAAATCATGCGCCCTTGTGGGACAAAAGCCATGCCGCTGCGGACTCGCTGATGAGAAAGCATCCCTGTCACCTCGACGCCATCCACTTTCACCGAACCAGACTTCGAGGCAATCACTCCGATGAGTGATTTCAGCAGGGTAGTCTTACCCATTCCATTGCGACCCATAATTGCCAAAATCTCCGCCTTCGCGGCGCCGAAATTGGCACCATGAATCACCTGACTCTGTCCGTATCCCACATGGAGGTCTTTAACTTCGAGCATAGTGAATGAGGTAGGTTAGTGTCCGAGGTAAACGTCTTGAACGCGTTCGTTGGCTTGAATCTCCGCCATCGTGCCTTCCGCCAAAATTTTCCCGAGGTGAAGGACCGTCACCTTGTGCGCAATGCGCGACACAAACTCCATGTCGTGCTCGATGATGAGGATCGACCGGTTTTCGCAGATCTTCTTCAGCAGCTCCGCTGTCTGCTCCCGTTCCGCCGGACTCATCCCGGCCACGGGTTCGTCCAGCATGAGCAACTCCGGGTCTTGCATCAGCAGCATCCCGATCTCCAGCCACTGCTTCTGCCCATGGCTTAAAAACGCTCCTTCCACTTCCAGCAATTCCTTTAAGTAAACAGATTCAGCGACCGACTCGATTCGCGAAATGACTTCGGGCGTCCGGCGAAAGGTCAGCGTGCCAAATACGCTGTGTCCGACCGGATGGGACAGCTCCAGATTTTCGAAGACCGTCAGGTTTTCGTAGATGGAGGGCGTCTGAAACTTCCGTCCGACGCCGGAGTGCACAATCTTGTGTTCCGCCATGCCCAGCAATTCGCGGTTTTTGAACTTGATACTGCCTCCGGTCGCCTTCGTCTTCCCGCAGATCAAATCGAGAACAGTGGTTTTTCCCGCGCCGTTCGGACCGATGATGACCCGGAGTTCGTTACGATCAATGTAGAGGTTCAGGCTATCGACCGCTTTGAAGCCATCGAAAGACACGGTGAGTTCCTCGATCGCGAGGAGATAGTCGGTTTCGCTCATGATTTTCCTCCGGTTTCGGCCAGGGCCACTGAGGCTGCCGCGTTCACAGCCGGGACTTTGTCCGTCGCCTTCTCTTTGGTCCCTTTACTGAAAAAGCGCGTTCGGACCGACTCATAGATTCCGGCGAGGCCATCCGGGAAAAGCATGACTACCGCGATGAACAGCCCGCCCATCGCAAAGAGCCAGAGCTGCGGGAAGTTTTCCGAAAACAGACTCTTACCCGTATTCACAAGCAAAGTTCCATAAACCGCCCCCAGCAGCGAGTGTTTACCTCCCATTGCGGCGAAGATGACCATCTCGATGGATGGCACAATCCCCACGAGGGATGGCGAAATAAATCCTACCTGAAGAACGAAGAGCGCACCGCCCACTCCGCTCATCGCTGCCGCGAGGCAGAAAACAAAGACCTTGAAGCTTGCCACATCGTATCCCGAAAAGCGGACGCGATCTTCCTTGTCTTTCATCGCGAGTAACAAGCGTCCCATCCGGGTGGACAACACCAGCCGTGATACCAGAATTGCCCCGATCAACAACGCACAGCAGGTGAAATACAAAACGTATTGCGCGGTCTGGGTTCGGATGTCCCATCCGAGAAGGGTTCGCAGATCGGTAATGCCGTTGCGTCCCCCGGTAAGTCCCTGGTTTCCGTCGATCCCCAGCGAAAGGATGAGCGCCAGTGCCTGGGTAATGACGGCAAAGTAAACCCCGCCGACGCGGCGCTTAAACATCGCCGCACCGACGATGAGCGCGACCAAAGCGGGAACTAAAACCACGGCAAGCAAGGCAAATGGGAAATGTTTGAACGGCACCCACATCGCCGGCAGATGAGTTAATTGATTCCAATCCATGAAATCCGGGATGCCTGGAGTGGATTGAATCTTCGTATTCTCCACGCTCGACGCCTCCAGCTTGAGAAACATCGCCATGCAATAGCCGCCGAGCCCAAAGAAGATCCCCTGCCCCAGGCTTAGAACTCCGGAATTTCCCCAAAGGAGCACCAACCCCACCGCGACGAACGCATAAGTCAGATACTTACCAACAAGATTCAGGCGGAAGGCATCGAGCGCGAGGGGAAGGATCGCAAAAAGCAGGATTGATAGAATGATGATGCCGATCGACCCACTGCGACCTCCGAGAACATTTTCATAGAATTTCTTCATGATTTTCAAAACAGAGAGTTACGAGCGCACTTTGCTCGGGAAGAGGCCTTGGGGCCGGAACATGAGGATCACCACGATCGCCATCAGCGTCGCGACTTTGCCCATTGTTCCTTCGAGAAAAAATTCGGAGACCGACTGGGCCTGAGCGATTCCGAAGCTGGAAACGATTGTGCCCAGCATGCTACCCGCACCGCCGAAGACCACGACGAGGAATGTATCCACGATGTAGCGAGAGCCACTGTCCGGGCCGGTGGAACCGATGGTGGTAAATGCCGCACCAGCAACGCCAGCGATCCCGCATCCCATGGCGAAGGTAAACCGATCTACCAAGCCGGTGTTAATTCCCACCGCACCACTCATCGTCCGGTTTTGGACGGTTGCCCGCATGTGCAGACCCGTCCGCGAGCGAAACATGAAAATGTAGATGCCAAGAGTCAGCAGGAGAGAAAGACCCATCACGAAAACGCCGTTGATCGGAATATCGATCGTCTCGGTGGGCTTGAACGAACCCATGAGCCATTCCGGCAGAGTCGGTGTGACCTCACGCGCGCCAAAGATTGATCGAAACGCTTGCTGCATGATCAAGCTCAACCCCCAAGTCGCCAGCAACGTGTCCAACGGTCGCTTGTATAAAAAGCGAATCATGGACCACTCCACAAACGCGCCTAACAGCGCCGCCACGACAAACGCAACGCCGATCGCAAGGATGAAATAGTAAGGCTGAAAGGCTGGAAAATGATCCGCGGTGATCTGCGAACACAGATAAACCATGTAAGCACCCAGAGCCATGAACTCTCCATGAGCGAGATTTACCACGCCCATTTGGCCAAAAATGATGGCGAGTCCGAGCGCCATGAGAAGCAGGACGCTGAAAAGACTCAGGCCTGCGAACCCCTGCATCACGAAGATCGATTTGATCTCGGAGAAAGTGTATTCAGCTAAAATAGCGTTTGGGAATTGCATAAGCGTTTTTTGAGAAGGAAGGCATGGGTGTCGCGGGGATCGGACCCGCAACGGACACCCACGGTTTGACTACTGGTAACCTTTCGGGAACGGGTTCGGCTCGATGAGTTCGGACTCGTAGAGCACCTTGGCCTGACCATCGGCGCCCCATTGGCCGATGCGGAGTTTGCTCCAGAGATGGTGATTCTCATGCAACTTCACGTAACCTTCCGGCGCTTCCTTGAATTCGATTCCGGGCGAGGCCGCGGCGATCTTATCCACGTCGAAACTACCCGCTTTTTCACAAGCCAGCTTCCAGAGCCATGGCCCGAGGTAACCCGCCTGCGTCACGTCGCCGATCACACTCTTGTCGCCATACTTGGCTTTGAAGGCTTTGACGAATGCCTCGTTGTTTGGATTCTGCAGGCTTTGGAAGTACTTCATGGCCGAGTAGAAGCCGGTGAGGTTTTCTCCGCCGATACCGAGCACTTCATCTTCCGTGACCGAGATGGTCAGCAGAGTTTGTTTATCTGAAGTGATGCCAGCGGCCTTGAGCTGCTTGTAGAAGGAGACGTTGCTGCCTCCGACGATGATCGCATAGATCACGTCCGGCTTTTTCAGTTTGATCTTGTTAATCAAGGAACCGAACTGGGTGTGACCCAGCGCGTAGTATTCCTCACCGACCACCGAACCCTTGAGCACGTTCTCGATGTGCTTGCGGGCGATCTTGTTTGAAGTGCGCGGCCAGATGTAGTCAGAGCCGATGAGGTAGAAGGTTTTCGCCTTCTTCTCCTTCGCGATCCAGTCGAGACCAGCGAGAATCTGCTGGGTCGCTTCCTGGCCGGTGTAGATCACGTTTTTCGACTGCTCCAGACCTTCATAGAACGTCGGGTAGTAAAGCATCCCGTTTTCTTTCTCGAAGACTGGCAACACGGCTTTGCGCGAAGCGGAAGTCCAGCATCCGAAGACGGAAGCGACCTTGTCGTTGACGAGTAGCTTCTTCGCTTTTTCGGCGAAGGTCGGCCAGTCACTCGCGCCATCTTCTTTGATGACTTTGATCTGCCGGCCCAGCACGCCTCCCATCGCGTTGATTTGGTCGATCGCGAGTTGTTCGGCCTGGATGGAGCCGGTCTCGCTGATGGCCATCGTGCCGGTAGCGGAGTGAAGCTGACCGACGGTGACCGTGGTGTCAGTCACGGCGAGGCCGGTGGTGTTTACCTTGGCGGTTGGAAAATCCGCCGCGAAGAGTGGGTGCGCAGCGAGCGCGCTGGCTAGGATGAGGCCGAGAAATGATCGGCGTTTTTGTGGTTGGTGGTGCATGTGTGGTTTCATGGTTGTGGTGATGGTGAGAGCGGCGGTTCAGGAGGCGACGGCGTGCGATGGAAAGATGTCTGGCCAAGACCGGGCCACGGGCTTTTGCGCCGGACGCGCAGGCTTCGCAGGGCTGGATTCGCGCGGGCCGGCGAGCACGTTGGCCCGCCGGTAAATATCCTCGCGGAAGACCTTCGCGATGACATCAGGACGCAGCGCGCGGCATTGTTGCGCGGAAGGAAACCTGGCGACTTCGTGGTAAACCTGGCGGCCTTTTACACGGTCGGGAACGTTGGCTTCGGCGCGATGGTAGGTGATGAAATCTTCCCCCACCCGGCCGCCTTTCCCGGATTCCATCGGGCCGATGAGCGAACGGGCGAGCACGGTCTCCGGCACATCGAGATAACGCGAATGCGCCAGCATGCGGACCAGCGCGACACGATTTTCAGGTGCCTCACAAAAGATGCTGGCGTCGATCAGCGCAGCGACGAGCGCGAGGTGTTCCTCTTCCCGCTCTTCAGCAAATTCTTCGAGAACGAGCAGCACTTTTTCCGGCTGCTGCGGTTCGATTTCAGTGCTCGTCGCGGCGATCCATCCCGCGCCGGCCTCGACCGCCATTGAGTTCCAGGGTTCCGCGACGCAATACCCATCAAGGTGTCCTTCGAGCAGGCCGCGATGAATCACCGGCGACGGAATAATCGGGATGCGCACATCGCGATCGGGATCGATCCCGCCATCGCGGAGCCAGCGGCGCAGATTGTAGTTCTGCGTGGAAAATTCGAGCACGGCGCCGAAGGAATACGTGCGACGACCACGGTCGGCTTCGATCACTTCGCGCAGCGTGACGGCGTCGCGAACACCTCGTTCCCACAGCTCTCGCGAAAGCGTAATCGCACTTCCATTCAAGCTCAGGACAAACGCGGTGAGGCAAGGACGCGGCACATTTCCGATCCCGCAGCGCACCACGAAACCCATGCTGGCGGGCGCATGCACCGCGTGGACTTCATCGTGCAACAGCTTCTCGCGAATCGACGCCCAGCCAACTTCCTTACTGAGCGCGACGCGGAGTCCGTGCCTGGTGAAAAGGCCGAGTTCTTGCGCGGCGATGAGCACCGCACAATCGATCATTGGCACAAAGCCGATGGTCAATGTGTCTCGATGCCCATGGTCGCCGCGACGGCGTTTGGAAATGCGAGGACGTTGGTCTTTTAGCACGCGGCGGGCAGCTAGCAGCGGCAATGCCACCACACCGGGTCGGGCACACGATTTCCGTTTGTGAAAATAGCTTGTCGGTCCTGTGAAACGAATTCATAGATGAGGTCGTGCTGCGTCTTAGGAACGCCCTTTCGGGCCGTTCCCCCGCTCCAGTCACTGCACAAAAAGCAATGACTACCATCGACAGCCAATACCTGCGCGTTTTCTGCGCGCTCGCACGTCACTTGAACATGAGCCGGGCCGCGCAGGAGCTGGAGCTCACGCCTTCGGGCATCAGCCATTGTTTGAAAGCGCTCGAAGCCGATATCGGCTGCCGCCTTTTCGAGCGCACGTCGCGACGGCTTTCACTCACGCCCGCAGGCTTGGAGTTTCGCACCGAAGCCGAGGCAATCCTCGAGCGCATGGGCAGCGCGCGCATGAAACTGCGCTCGTGGATGGACTGGCGGCGCGGCGGCCTGCGCATCGCGGCGTGCAACACGGCGTGCCAATATATTCTGCCGCTCGCGCTGCGGGAATTTCGCGAAAGTTTCCCAACCTTCACCGTGCAAATCAATCCCTGCACGTCGCTCCACGCGCTGGAACTCATCGCGGAAGATGAAGTCGATCTCGCCCTGTTTGTCGAACCGCAGCAATCGACCGGCGTGAATTTCATCCCGCTCGCGGAGGACGAATTGCAGTTTCTCGTGAACCCGATTCATCCGTGGACCAAGCGCGGCGCGGTGCGCGATGTCGCGAAGCAGAAATTCATTTTGCCCGAGCGCACGAATGAAACGCATTCGCTGGTGGACGCTTACTTTGAGGCGGATGGCGTGCGCATCAATGCGTTCATCGAGATCGGGAATGAAGAGGCGATCAAACAATTCGTGCGCCTCGATCTCGGCATCGGATTGCTGCCGCGCTGGATCGCCGCGAGCGAAATCCGCCAGGGCACGCTCGCGTCCGTGCCGCTCGGTCGCCGGCATCTCCGACGCAAATGGGGCATCCTGCACGGCACCAATCACGAACTGACTTTTCCCGAAAGTGTGCTCGTGAATCTGTGCCGAAACGTGGCCGTCGGATTGATGAAATCCGACGCGTTGAACTGAGCAGATGCGCGCCGCCGATTGACGCGGATTGTGTCATTGACCACCGCTTCTCGCGGTCAAAAGACGGTCTCAACTGCGGAATGTTTTTTACCGCCTGTGATTCGCCTCGTCGCGGATTCTCACGATTGATTCGCGGATTGCATTGTTTGCGACACGTTAGTGCGTTTTTCGACACACCGAAGCGCGCAAGGACGAATCGAGACAGCGCTTTGCAGTGACTACGCGGCTGTCGATTCCGCAACCGCCACGGGTGCGTCCATCCACTTGCCATGCTCGCGGATCAAGTCCTGGAGCCGATCCACGGCTTCTGCTTCGGGGATGTTGAATTTCACTGGAGTCTTCCCGACGTAGAGATTCACCTTCCCCGGCGCGCCGCCGACGTAGCCGAAATCCGCGTCCGCCATCTCACCCGGACCATTCACGATGCAGCCCATGATGGCGATTTTCACGCCCTTCAAATGCGCGGTCGCGGCTTTGATTTTGGCGGTCGTGGTTTGCAGATTGAAAAGCGTGCGGCCGCAGCTCGGGCAGGCGACATAGTCGGTTTTGAAAATGCGCGTGCCGGCGGCTTGGAGCGTGTTGTAGGCAAGCCGGAGTGACTGGCCGGGCGCGCTTTCGCCTTGCACGAGCACAGCGTCGCCGATGCCATCGCAGAGCAGTGCGCCGATGTGGGTGGCGGCGGTGAGGAGCTTGGGAAGGAAGTCCGTATTTTCTCCCGCGACTTCCGCGACGAGCGTGTCCTTCAGCAGGATGGGATGCCGCGCATCGAGCTTCGCGGCGAGCAGGCGGAAGGCGGCGATGACGGGTAGGTCGAGGCCGTCGGCCACCGTCACCAACTGCGGAAGCGGCCCGTCATTGATGCCGCAAATCAGGATGTCGTCGCGCGGATCGACGGAGACGACGCCGCTGGATTCCAGCACGATCTCGGGTCGGTAATCTCCGAGTCGGTCGAGCTTGTGCGCAAGCGCGTTCCAGTTCGTCTCGGTCGTGAAAACGCGCACGGTTTCTTCGCCGCCGAGCCTCGCTCCGCCGACTTCGAGCACCTCGGCGACGCGTCGTGAATAGCTAAACGGATCGTAGCTCAGCGGCACGTCGAAAGCGGGCGCGGACACGCCAGCGGTTTTGCCGATCATCGCGACCAGCGCGCGCGCCACGGGGATTTCGTGGACGCTGTCTTCGGTGAGTGAAACGCGGATCGTATCGCCGATGCCGTCGTTCAAGAGCGAGCCGATGCCGATGGCGGATTTGATGCGGCCATCTTCACCGTCGCCGGCTTCGGTGACGCCGAGATGGATCGGGTAGTTCCAGAGGTCGAAGGGCGAAGGTCGAGCGTCGAAGGAATCCGAAGCGTTCGACCCTCGACCTTCGCCCTTCGACTCTTCATCGAGCCTCGCCACCAGCAGCCGGTACGCTTCGATCATCACCTTCGGGTTGCTCGATTTCATCGAGAACATGAAATCGTGATAGCCGAGGTCGCGCGCGATGCGGGCGAACTCCAGCGCGCTCTCGACCATGCCGAGCGGCGAGTCGCCGTAGCGGTTCATGATGCGATCGCTGAGCGAGCCGTGATTTGTGCCGATGCGCATGGCGCGACCGTGCTCTTTCATGAACACGACGAGCGGCGTGAAGCGCTCGCGGATGCGCTCCAGCTCGGCGGCGTATTGCTCGTCGGTGTATTCGACGATCTTGAATTTCTTCGAGTCGGCGTAGTTGCCGGGATTGATGCGCACCTTCTCCACCCACTTCGCGGCCTCCATCGCGGCGTCGGGCTTAAAGTGGATGTCGGCGACGATCGGCACGTCGCAACCGCGCTCGCGCAGGCCGGCGACGATTTGCCGCAAGTTCGCGGCGTCTTTCACCGTCGGCGCGGTGATGCGCACGATCTCGCAGCCGACCGCCACGAGATCGAGCGTCTGCTGGATGCTCGCCTCCGTGTCCATCGTGTCGCACGTGATCATCGACTGCACGCGCACCGGATTCGCGCCGCCGACGCCGACATTTCCCACGCGCACCTCGCGGCTGAGGCGGCGCTGATAGCTGTAGGGTGAAACGCAATAGTTCATCTCGATGCGACGGAGTTTAGAGGGCCACGAAGAGGCACAAAAGGCTCAAAAACAACTAACGACATACTTCCTACCTTGGTGCCTTCTTGCGGCCAACTCACTTCGCCGTTTCCGATGCGGCTGGCTTCTGGAATTTCACGCCCGACGATTTGCCGCTCACGAATGGCAAATCCTGCACGTCGAAGAACGCGATGAAGAGCATGAAGCCGATGATCACGAGCGCACAACCGGTTTGCACGAATTCGAGGAACTTCACATTCACCGGTTTGCGGCGGATGGATTCCACGATCGCGAGCGTGATGTGGCCGCCGTCGAGCACGGGAATCGGCAGCATGTTCAGCATCGCGAGGTTCACATTCAGCACGACGCTGAACCACAGCGCCATCCGCAGCCCTTCCGGGCTCGAAAGCATCGTGTAGTAAGCGTTCATCATCATCACCGGGCCGCCCATGTGCTGGACGCTGATGCCGCTCTTGCGCGAAATCACGGCGTCGAGGGTGTTCACGATGCTCATCACACCGCCGCGGATTTGTTCGATCGGGCCAGGATAAATCACCCTCTGTTTTCCCATCGGGAGAAAGCCCATGCCGTCGCCGGTCGCAGGCGTGAAGCCGATGAGCGCGCGCTTTTCGTCCGAGCCTTCGATGCTTGCGACTTGTGGCGTGGCTTGAATGTCCATCTCCTGCGCGCCGCGGCGGACGTGCAGAGAAACAGCGGTGTCCGCCTTGCTGTTGATATACGCGATCAAGCCGGGAACGGTGACGGCCTTGCCATCGACGGACAGAATGAGGTCGCCTTTTTCCAGGCCCGCTTTCGCTGCCGGGCTATCGCCTTTTGCGCCGAAGAGCCGCGCGAGAAAAGGCGGCTGCTGCACAGCGGCGACGCGGACGCCGGTCGGCGCGATCGAGATGGGAATGGTTTGCCCCGCGCGATCGATGGTGAGTTTGATCGGCTTTCCCGGCGCAGCTTCCGCAGCGTCGTAAATGTCGTCGGGGTTGAAGAGCTTCTTGCCATTCACCGCCGTGATCACGTCGCCCTTTTCCAATCCAGCCGCTTCCGCGACGGAACCCGGCGCGACCTGCGCGATCACCGCGCTCACCGCCGGACCCACGCCGATTTGACGCAGACCTTTCCGATTCCACCAGTTCGCTTTCTCCGGCACTTTCGGCGTGGCGATCAGCGTCTTCCTTTCGCCCGCGCGCTCCACGTCGATCGCGATCGTATCACCCTCACTGCGCACGATGCGCCACGTGATGCTATCCTCTCCCATCCCGCCAAAGCGCCGCACATCCTGCCCATCGACCGAAAGAATCTTGTCGCCCGGCTTCAACCCCGCCTCCGCCGCCGGCGACTTCTCCGCGACGTAACCAACCATCTGCGTGCTCTCCGCCTCACCCACCGGCCGGCCGACCTGCCACACGATGATCGCGAACACGATCGCCAGACCGAAGCTGAACAGCGGCCCCGCGAACGCCACGATGATCTTATCCAGCGCCGAGATCGGCGGGAGCTGCTCGCGCGGTGTCTCCACTTTTCCCTCCATCACCTCCATCGGCGCGAGCTGCGGCAGCGCCACGAAGCCGCCTGCTGGGATCGAGCCCAGGCTGTATTCCACGCCGCCGATCGTCTTTTTCCAAATCGGCTTTCCAAACCAAATGCCGAACTTCTCGATCACCAGCCCGCGCCAGCGCGCGGCGAGGAAATGCCCCAGCTCATGCACGATAATCATCAGATTAAAGATGAGCAGGACTTCGAGGATGATGACGACGGTCTTAAGTGCGGTGGCAAACATGTGGAGTGAAAACTAGGGCCGAAGCAACGCAGCGGCCCGGAGGCGCGCCCATTGATCGGCGGGCAAGATAGCGGCGAGGTCCCGATGCGCAACCGGCGCGTGATCGCGCATGGTGCGATCCACCGTGGGCCAGAGAGCGGGAAAGAAGCAGCGTTTTTCGATGCACGCTGCGACAGCGACTCCGTCCGCCGCGTTCAAAACGCCCACCTCCTCCGCCCTCGATTCCGTAGCCCGGAGATCACGACACGACGGCATCTCATGGCCGGAAAATAAACCGCGAAGGGCGCAAAGGACGCGAAGAGAAAGAAATCGGCACCGAGGCCGTTCGATCATCCTTCTGCCTCCCACCCTTCGCGTCCTCCGCGTCCTTCGCGGTAAAATCCAGAGTAGAAAGTAAGGCGTGCATCGCAGGAGCGCGGACCATCCTGAAATGTCCCCTCAATGGCAAGCGCCGGCTCGCTCATGGGACACCGCCGGCTTTTTCCGCCTTCTTGTCTCTATTTCCCCCGGGTCCCGCGAACCGTCGGACCACCGACTCCAGTAGCTTTCTCCTGCGGGGCTACCCTCGCGAAACTTTTACATTGTTCATCGCTCGGAAAAGTACCCGATGCGCCCCCGAACAGATCGCGCTGCTCGATCAGCGAAAGCAGGAGGCCGGTATAGCTTTCGGCATAGGTATGATCGTCTTTGGTTTCGGGCAGCAGGGTAATTTCAGGAGTCGTCCAGTTTTCTCCAAAGAAGGAGAAGACCAGCCGATCCGAACGAAATACTTTCCGCAACTCCTCGGTATTCAGGACATCCCGTCCAATATCCCTGACCATGCGCCGCGCGCCGGCCCACACGTCCACGAGATCCGATTCATTGCTCGCCTTGCCAAAGTTCAGATGGCAGTGGATGAAAATCTTTTCGCCTTTGGTAGCGGGGTTGTTGGGGTCGGCCATCCAACGGAGCAACTCGTGCCGCCCGCCTTTGTTTTCCTTCCAGGAGGTCAGGTCACATTCGATGCCGCCGCCTTGCACGACGGGCCTTTCCAGTTGGCCATGACCCGACCGTCCATTGAAGGCTATCTTCGTATCGGCATGATTATTTTTGTCGAGCCACTTGCGCATTAGCTCATGCTCCTCCTCCTTCCAATTCTTCCCCGGCCCGGCGCTATAGGTATAGAGATACTCCAGCTTGTAGCCATAACCCGCTGCGCGGTCGAATGAACCTTGCCAGTCCTTCTCATCCGTCACCCGGCTGCTCCCATGCGGCGTGACTTGATAGGCATGGTCTTTCGCTTTCGCAAACCGCGCCACCACCTCGGCCCGCTGCGACTTGTTAAGATGATCACTATCCTTCTGACCGTGCGCCCAATTGACATTAAGACCCTCCACCAGCGCCGCCGTGCGCTTCCATTCGGCGGGGTGTGCCACCATTCCCTCCTCCCAACCGAGGGTCCCCATCCAGACTTCATAGGCATCGGCATACATGGGGCAGCCAATGAGTGCCGCTAGTGCTAGTGATCTAACATAGGTGACTCTGTTCGACACCATCGCCGCCACCTTCATCACGATCCTCTTTTGCATTGTTTTCATTATGATTTTTCTGGTTCTGCACCGCGTCTAAAGTGACCTACCCCGACGGTCGCAGTGTTCACTGCGTGGGCAGGGAGCATCGCTCCTTGAGGTCTAACAGCGGGAACCCGAAAAAACCGGCCAGGAATGTGCGCAAATCGCTTTTCCACTCGTTCCGAAGCTCAGCTCAGGAGCGCGCCTGTCTCCGCTACACCTGCTTCGCCTCCGGTCCGCCCGGACGAAATGGAAAATCACACTTCCTCTAGCTTGACGCCTTTCACACGGGGCCTTGCCGCTCGTGGATTTTCATTTGGAAGGCTTTCCAGAAAGAGCGAATCGATAAAGCCCCACTTCTTCGACGAGAGAGCCAAATTCCCAACACCTGTTCGCGCTTTCGCCGGGGAGAATCGGCTCCACACCTTCGCCCATCTCGAAAAACTTTTTGCTGCCTTTGAGTCGCGCCAGAGCACGGTAGTGCAGCGTCCGCCCAAAGCCATTTTGCACCTCAAGATACGGCCGCGTCGCCCCTTTGGGCCTGGCACTGGCGACGCAGAGGGCACTTTCAGCGCGATCTTGACGGTCGCTTTGTCGTTGCCCGTTGCTTTGAATTTGGCGGGTTGTAGAAGTTGGTCGCCCTGTGGTTGGAATTTGAGGTGAAATTCCTGGCCTAGCGTCATGCTCACCTTGTCGCGGATGGTATCCGGGTCCACGGCTCGCTGCGGTGCCGCCATAGCCACGGCAGCGGATGCGATGAAGAATGCGAGCGGGCGAATAGGGTTGAATAGCGTTTTCATGGGTTTCTGTATTCCACGATTCGCAGAGCAGGTTGTCAGAAATTTGTGAAATCTTGGTAAATCGTGCGCGTGTCCCTCGCGCCCAAGATCCAGCTTGCGAGCGCACCCGCCCCCGCAGCCCTGATTCGCCTCCGTAACCTTCACCTTAAACAGTAACCTTCGACCTTCGACCGTAACCAGTAACCACTAACCAGGGCCAGCGCATCAAAAAGCCTTTCATTTCGACCGAAGCTCCGGCGGGCCAGCGGGCGGAGCGTAGTAAAGAGCCGAGTCCGCGAGACAGCCCAGTGGAAACAGGGGGAAATCTCTCACTTTTCTTCGAGGGCGAAGGTGGTGCGGAACCATGCACGCGTGCGCCCACCGCCTATGCCCGTGCGGGGAGATGTTGGACGCCCCTTTGGGCGATCACGTGACGAACTCCAGCTCGACGGGTGCGGGGATGAGGCCGGCGGTGTGGGCCTGGCCAAGGAATTCGCGGATGGCGGCGCGTCCGTTTTCGCCGTAGTCGAGCGTGAGGTCGTTGACGTACATGCCGATGAATTTATCCGCGAGCGCGGTATCGAGGCCGCGGGCGAGCGGCATGGAGTGGGCGACTCCGGCGGCGCGATGTTGCAGGCCGTAGTCGATGCTTTCGCGCAGGATCGCATTGATCTCGCTGCGGTCGGCGGGGGCGATGTCTTTGCGGATGACGTTGCCACCGAGCGGGAGTGGGAGGCCGGTTTTGATCTTCCACCAGACGCCGAGGTCGAGGATGCAGACGAGATTCTCGTCGGCGTAGGTGAGCTGGCCTTCGTGGATGATGAGGCCGACATCGGCGCGCCCGCTTTTCACGGCGTCGAAGATTTCGTCGAAGGGGACGACGATGGTGTTTTCATAAACGCCGAGCGCGAGCTGCATGGCGAGGTAGGCGCTCGTCATTTTTCCGGGGATGGCGATGCGCTTGGTGCGGAGCCAGTCGCGCACTTCGCCGAGGCGCGGATTCTCGCTGAGGCCGTCGCGATTTTCCGCCACAAACATGGGGCCGTAGCCCTCGCCCATGCTGGCGCCGCACGGGAGCAGCGCGTATTTATCCAGCACGTGCGCGTAGGCGTGGATGCTGATGGCGGAGATGTGCAGTTCGCCGCGCGTGGCGCGTTCGTTCAGCGTCTGGATGTCCTGCAGGATGTGCTCGAACTGCCAGCCGCGCGTGTCGATCTTATGCTCGGCGAGGGCGTAAAACATGAAGGCGTCATCGGGATCGGGCGAGTGGCCGAGGGTCAGGAGTTTCGACATGAGGCGGGCACGCTGCCCTGTTCCCGGGCCGCTCGCAACCGCGGTTTTCATCCCAGACTCTTTCGTGGCCCCCAGTCCGGTGTGGTACCGGTCGCGGGGGTCGCTTCGCCCCGTGTCTTTCGCGTGTTTCGCGGGCTCCGCCGCCGGATTTAGGTTCAGCGAAATTCAGGCCCTTCCGACGGTTTTCCGACTGCGAGATCGATTTTACGAAGTCCGACACCGATGCTTCGGCGTTATGTGGAATTTTGTGAAACGCCTGCCTCTCTTCCTTCTCGTCTGCGCCCTTTTACTGGCTCCGCTCAAGGCGGCGGATGCAGATCGTCCGAACGTCCTCTTTCTCTTTGCGGACGATCAGCGGGCTGACACGATCGCGGCGCTCGGGAACGCGATCATCAAGACGCCAAATCTCGATCGTCTGGTGCATCGCGGGCTGGCGTTTGACCGCGCCTATATGCAGGGGGGGATGCAGGGCGCGACGTGCGTGCCTTCGCGGGCGATGCTGCTCTCGGGGCGGAATCTTTTTCACATCGATGAAAAGCTGATGCGCGATGCGACATGGCCGGAGGCGTTTGGGAAGGCGGGTTACACGACGTTTGTGAGCGGGAAGTGGCACAATGGCGATGCTTCGCTGGCGCGCAGTTTCCAGATCGCGCGCTCCGTGTTCACGGGTGGGATGACGAATCCGATGCAGGCGAAGCTGCGCGATGTGGAGAAGGGCAAGGTGGGCGAGGCGAAGCTGGCGACGAAGCATGCGTGCGAGGTTTTTGCGGATGAGGCGATCCGGTTTCTCCAGGAGCAGGGGGAGAAAAAGGGCGAGCCGTTTTTTGCTTATGTGCCATTCGACGCGCCGCACGATCCGCACATCGTGCCGGAGAATTTTCCGATCCGGTATGAGGCGGCGAAGATCCCGCTGCCGCCGAGTTTTCTGCCACAGCATCCGTGGGATAATGGCGAGATGACGGTGCGCGATGAGAAGCTGCTGCCGTGGCCTCGGACGCCGGATGGGGTGCGCGCGCTGATCGCGGAATACTGGCGCTATATTTCGTATCTGGATGGGCAGATCGGTCGCGTGCTGGATGCGCTGGAGGCGTCGCCTTTTGCGAAGAATACGATCGTGGTCTTTGCGGCGGACAGCGGCGTGGCGCGCGGGAGCCACGGGCTGATCGGCAAACAGAATGTGTATGAATATGACTCCGTGCGCGTGCCGCTGATCATTGCCGGGCCGGGCATCGTGGCGGATCAGCGCACGGGGGCGATGTGTTACCTTTTCGATGTGCTGCCGACGCTGGGAAAGCTCTGCGGCGTGGCGTCGCCGAATGCGAGCGACGGGCAGGATTTCAGCGCGACGCTCGCCGATGCCGCGAAGCCGGCGCGCGACCGGATGATGTTTGCGTATCGTAATGTGCAGCGGGGCTACACGGACGGGCGATGGAAATTGATCCGCTATCCGCAGGTGGACCGCACGCAGCTCTTCGATCTGGAAGCCGATCCGCACGAGGCGAAGGATCTCGCCGGCCAGCCGGAGCACGCGGCGCGGGTGGCCGATCTCATGCAGAAACTGGAAGCGGAAATGCAGCGCAGCGGGGATAAGGCGCAACTGAAAGTGCCGAATCCGAAGCCAGCTCAGTGGTCACCTCCCGCAGCCAGCGCGGCGGTGCGTGAGAAGGCAGTGGAGTAGGTAGGGATGGGATTCCACGACAGGCGCGAAGGCACACGAAAAAGCGTTCCTCGTTATCGGGTCTTTCGTGGAGTTCAGCGCGGTTCTTCATCGCACCTCAAGGTAGAGGCGTCACAATCGCGGGCATGACTCCCCTTTCCTGCTCACTCCTCCGGGAAACATTTCTCACTGGCGCGACCGTGGCTGCCATGAGCCTGCCCTCGCTCGCGCATCCAGGGCACGAGGAGGAAATCCTGCTCGCGCAAGCGGGGGCGGCTCCGCGGGTGGAAAGTGCGGTGAAGCCGCAGAACTCGGTGAGCATTTCCATCGACGGTGATTACCGCGTGATCAAATCCAATGGCTGGCCGGATCATGCGCCGGGAGCTTTTCCGCGGCGTGGGAATCCGAATACGGTCTCGCCGCAGAGCTATAGTTTTCGCGTGCCGCTTCATCCGAAAGTAGGTGAGGCGCCGGAGCGTCGCGGCGGCTGGTGGTGGGGCGTGGCGGTGAACGGGGTGCCGTTTGAACCGGGCACGGCGGAGACTTGGAATAACGATCCGCAGTCCGGCTGGCGCTATGAGGCGGGGACGGGATTCCTCAATCTCGGGCTCGATGAAAACAACGCGCATGTGCAGCCGACCGGTGCCTACCACTACCACGCGCTGCCGACGGGGCTCGTGGAGCGGCTCGGCGGCGATGGGAAGAAGATGTTGCTCCTCGGCTGGGCCGCGGATGGTTTCCCGATCTATACGAGCTGGGCGAATGCGGAGGCGAAAAACGGGAAGAGCGCGCTGCAAAAGATGAAATCGAGCTATCGCCTGAAAGCGGGCGCGCGTCCGGCGCAGGAGGGCGGGCCGGGAGGGAACTATGACGGGCGTTTTACCCAGGACTTTGAGTTTGTGAAAGGCAGCGGCGATCTCGACGAGTGCAACGGGCGCACGGGAGTGACGCCGGAGTTTCCCGAGGGCACATACTATTACTGCATTAGCGCGGAGTTTCCGTTCGTGCCGCGGATGTGGCGCGGCACGCCGGACGCGAGTTTTTCCAAAGGCGATCGTCCTCCCGGCGGCGGGCCGGGCGGAATGCGCGGTGGCGCTCCGGGCGGAGCGCCGCGTGGAGTTTTGGAAAGCGGGCCGGGACCAGGTCGCGGCGGCCCGAGCGGCCCGGCGATGCGCGTCCTCGACCTGAATCACGACGGCGTGCTGGATGCGGATGAGATCGCGAAGGCGGCGGAATCGCTGAAGGCGCTCGACAAAAACGGTGACGGAAAAATAACGCCAGATGAGTATCGGATGGCACCCGGCGGCGAAGGCCGGGGGGAGAAGTGAGAAGTAATCAGTGGCGGAGGCGCTGCCGCGGGCTCTTCTGACTACTTACTGATTACTGACGACTTCTTACTCTCCATCATCAGGCCCGGCGGGCGGCGAAAGCTACGCGTCGAAACTCGCGAGCAATTCCGCGGGAGTGACGGTGGCGGTGCCGAGTTTTCCCACGACCACGCCGCTGGCGTGATTCGCGATTTCGGCGGCTTCCGCACAGGTGGCACCGGAGGCGAGCGCGAGCGTGAAGATGGCGATGACGGTATCCCCTGCTCCGCTCACGTCGAAGACTTCGCGGGCGCGGGTCGGCGCGTGGTAGGGCGTTTCGCCGCGGCGAAAAAGCATGACGCCCTGTTCGCCGAGCGTGATGAGCAAATTGTCAGCGTTCCACTTTTCGGAAAGGAGCTCGCCGACGGCCATCAACTCGCGATCCGCGGTGGGCGGATCGACGGGCTCAGTGGGCAGCCGGCCCGCGCTGGCAAAGGCTTCGACGCGATTGGGCTTGATGAGGGTGACGTGCTGCCAGTCGAGCGGATTGTGGGGATTGGGATCGACGGCGAGGATTTTTCCAGCGCGATTTGCCAGCTCGCAGATGGCGCTGGCGAAGCTCTGACTGAGGAGGCCTTTTCCATAGTCCTCGACGATGACGGCGTCGATTTCCGGCAGCATCGCAGCGATCTTTTCGAGCGCGGTGGCGGCGTGCTCGGGGCGAAGCTGGACGCGCTTTTCGCGGTCCATGCGCACGACGTGTTGATGCCGGGCGATGATGCGCGTTTTCACGATGGTCTGGTAAGCGGCGTCGGACTGGACGGGGCTGACATCGACGCCTTCGGCGGTGAGCAGTTCCTTGAGTTTCGTGGCGTGGACGCAGTCGCCGGTGACGCCGAGGATGCTGGCGTGGCGGGTGAATTCGGCGAGGTTGCGCGCGACGTTGGCGGCACCGCCAGGGAAGGATTCTTCCTTCACGATTTCGACGACAGGCACGGGAGCCTCGGGCGAAATGCGGGAGACGCGGCCCCACAAAAATTCGTCGAGCATCAGGTCGCCGATGACGAGGATGCGCTTGTGGGCAAAGGCTTCGATGAGCGGGGCGAGGCGGGAACGGAGCATGGGAAAAGGCGGGCGGGATTGCGTCGGAAAGAGCTGGTGGTGTCAACGCCGAAGCCAATCGCGGCGGGCGGCGCGGAAAAAAGCGTTTGACGGCGTGGCGGGTGGTTCCTAGCTTCCGCCCACTTTCATCAAGAGTGACCGAGGGACTGGCCCGTTGAAGTCACGGCAACCGCTCGATTTTCGCACCAGCGAAAATCGGGGACCGGGTGCCAAATCCAGTGCTGCGCGAGCAGCAGAAGATGAAGGAAATCGGCACCTGTATCGAGAGGCTGATTCCCGGAACTTCGCATCGCTTGGTGAAAGTTTTTCCCTGAAAAATGCAAAAACCTTCACCTTACTTCAGCAACCTGAAATGCCGCGAGTGCGGCAAACTTTACCCGAAGCAGGCGATCCATGTCTGCGATTTCGACTTCGGCCCGCTGGAGGCGGCTTACGACTACGAGGCGATCGGGAAAGTGCTCACGCGGAAACTCATCGAGTCGCGTCCGCAATCCATGTGGCGCTACCGCGAACTGCTGCCGATCGATGGCGAGCCGACCGTCGGCACGCAGGTCGGTTTCACGCCTTTGATCAAGGCGGACCGCCTCGCAAAGTCGCTCGGGATTCGCGATCTCTATATCAAGAACGACACGGTCAATTACCCGACGCTCTCTTTCAAAGATCGCGTCGTGTCCGTGGCGCTGAGCCGCGCGATCGAGCTGGGTTTCAAAGTGGTGGCGTGTGCGTCCACGGGAAATCTCGCGAACTCCGTGGCCGCGAATGCCGCGAGCGCCGGGCTGAAAAGCTACGTGCTCATCCCGGCCGATCTGGAGCAGGGCAAGGTGCTCGGCTCGCTCGTGTATGGCACCAATGTCGTTTCCATCCACGGGGCCTACGATCAGGTGAACCGGCTTTGCTCCGAGATCGCGGGCAAATATGGATGGGGCTTTGTGAACGTGAACCTGCGTCCGTATTACGCGGAAGGCTCAAAGTCGATGGGCTTTGAAATTTGCGAGCAACTCGGCTGGCGCATCCCGCGGCACACCGTCGCGCCGATGGCATCCGGTTCGTTGCTGACGAAGATTCACAAGGCTTACAATGAGTTCACCAAGCTCGGCCTCGTCGAACGCGCGCCCTTTAGCGTGCATGGTGCGCAGGCGACCGGCTGTGCGCCGATCGCCCACGCGATGAAGAAAGGGACCGACATCGTGCGGCCCGTGCCGAAGCCCGACACGATCGTAAAATCGCTCGCCATCGGCACGCCTGCGGATGGCTACTATGCGATTCACGCGATGAAGGACACGGGCGGTTTTGCCGAGGATGTGACAGATGAGGAAGTCGTGGAAGGCATCCGCCAGCTCGCGGAATACGAGGGCATCTTCGCCGAAACCGCGGGCGGCGTGACGGTCGCCTGTGCGCGCAAGTTGATCGCCAGCGGCAAGATTCCCGCGAATGAAAGTGCGGTCTTGTGCATCACCGGTCACGGTCTGAAAACGCAGGAAGCCATCATCGGGAAATGCGGTGAGCCGCGCACGATTGCTCCGAGTCTGCGTGAATTTGAAGAGCGCATTTATAACCCCGACGCCGCGGCGGTTTGAAATTTAGTAAGAAGTAGGCAGTTGTCAGTCGTCAGACTTCTGCTCTCCACCCGCCTCATTCTTACTGACTACTGACTACTGACCACTAACTCCTAATCACTTCCCACATGCCATCCGTCCTCATCCCCACCCCGCTCCGCAAACTGACCAACGAACTCGAAACCGTGAGCGCCATCGGCGCGAATGTCGGCGAGTTGATCGATAATTTAGACAAGGCCTTTCCCGGCCTGAAAGATCGCGTCTGCGACGAAGCGGGAAACGTCCGCCGCTTCGTGAATATCTACGTCAACGGCGAGGACATTCGTTTTCTCGAAGAGAAAGCGACCGCCGTGAAAGACAGCGACGAAATCAGCATCGTCCCCGCTATCGCCGGAGGCTAGCGGCAGGAAGTCGAAAGTCGAAGGCCGACGGTCGAAGGCGCAGAGCTTTCGCCGACGCTCCGCTTTTTTCCTTCGACCTTCGTCGCTCGACCTTCGACCATCCCACATCCCATGAAAGACAAACAACGCCTCTGGCTCATGTTCCCGGCCAAGCTCATCACGCGGCCGATCATTTGGGAACTCGGCCAAAAATTTGAAATCGTCACCAACGTTCGCCAGTGCAGCGTGACGGATGAAGTCGGCCTTGCCTCGCTGTCGCTGGATGGCGACCGCGAGGAAATCAAGAAAGCGATCGCGTGGCTCGAAGAACTCGGCGTCAAAGTGGAGCCAGTCGAGATCAACACGATCGAGGGATAAGCCGCGCTCATTTCTCAAAAAATTAGGCGTCCCGGTGAGATAAAGTTTGCCCACTCCGACACCCACCGTATCGTCTTCCTGCCTCTACCTCCAAAGAATACATGAAACATCCATCTCCAAAAACTCAGTCCGCCTTCACCCTCATCGAATTGCTCGTCGTGATCTCGATCATCGCCATCCTCGCCGGCATCGCCCTGCCGGTGTTCGGTCAGGTTCAGGTCAAAGGCGCGCAGACGAAAATCCTCTCCAACATCAAGCAAATCGGCACCGCGTGCCGGCTGTTTGCGGACGATTACAACGGCCTATATCCCACTTACACGCTTGATACGAATAACAAGCTAACCTCGACCAAAGTGTCGGATGCCAATGAAGCGTTCGCCCAGCTCTTCACGGCTGGTTACATGGAAACCGAGCAGATCTTCTTCTGCGCGAAGTCGGCTTTCACTCCAAAGCCACCGGATGAAAAGTTCAAGAATGCCGGACAAATCCTTGAGGCTGGCGAAAATCATTTTGCCTATGTGCTTGGCCTGACAACTACGTCCCCAGCGACATGGCCGCTTATCGCGGACGGATTTGCCAGCGCAGGTTCCCACACCTACAGCAAGAACGAGACGGAAAAAGGCGGCGTGTGGAAAGGCAAGAAGGCGATTGTGCTTCATTGCGACAACAGCGGCACGATCGAGAACTTGAACAGCAAGCTCGTAGTCCCCGGCAATCCGAACGGAACGGACTTGTTTGATAGCTCGGGCATCGACGGCTGGATGGGAACTGCCAACATCTCGGTCAATCCGAAGTAAGAAACCCGGCAACCGCCGAATCAAAATTCAGAGCCCCGTTCGAGTTTCTCGGACGGGGCTTTTTTGTGGCGGGATTAAAACGTTGTGCGGGAAATTTCGCGCGCGATGGCGTTGCGCGGAGTGGTTCGGTTCGGCGGATGGAAGCACGCTGCTCCTTTTTGCGTCTCGGCCTGATTTTTAATCCACCGTGGACTGCACCGCGCCGTCACGGAAACGCGTCACCAATTTTGCACCGGGTTGAACCGACTTCGCCGACGCCACCACCGTCCCATCGGCGCGCGTGGTCATGGTAAATCCGCGCTGCAATGCGGAATCGGGAGCGAGGGCGCGCAGTAACGCTGCCGCCTGATCCAGTCGCTGCCGATGCTGCGTGCATCGATGCGCCGCGCGTTCCGTAAAGCGCGAGCGTGAAACCTCGAAACTATGACGCAGCAGTGCGAGCAGTTGATCGGGCCGGTGCTGTCGCAGGGCGGCGAATACCTCCGCGAAGCGCCGCCGAATCTCCGCCAGACGGTCGCCCAATCCGCGCCGCAGTGTGTCTGACGTGACATCCAGTTTTTGCGCCGCCGCATCGAGACGATTCCGCGGTTCGCGGTAAAGCGCGCCGCTGGTGAGGACACGCAAGTTCGCCCGCCCGCGTCCGATTTCCACGAGCAGCGAACGCTTCAACGTCACTTCCATCGAGGCGAGCCGCAGCAGCAAATCGATGTTATCTGGCGCGATCAATTCCGCGGCGGCGCTCGGTGTTGGCGCGCGCAAATCCGCGACGAAATCCGCGATCGTAAAATCGATCTCGTGACCGATCGCGGACACGACGGGCAACTCGGATTCCGCGATGGCGCGCGCGACAATTTCTTCGTTGAATGCCCACAAATCCTCGACGCTGCCGCCGCCGCGCGCGACGACGATGAGGTCCACCGGCGGCAATCCGATTTCCGAAAAACGATTCAGCTCGCGAATGGCCGCCGCGACTTCCGCGCCCGCTCCATCGCCTTGAACGCGCACCGGACTTACGACGATCCGCAGCCACGGCGCACGCCGTGCAAGGACATTCACCATATCGCGCAAGGCCGCGCCGGTCGGCGATGTGACGATGCCGACTGCTCGTGGAAAGGCGGGCAGCTCACGCTTCCGATCGGCGTCGAAAAGCCCTTCCGCATCGAGTTTGCGCTTCAGCGCCTCGAACTTCGCCTGCAACAAACCGGCTCCCGCCGCCTGCACGATTTGCACGTTCATCTGATACTGCCCGCGCGCTTCATACACCGTGAGCGCGCCGCGCACCTGCACCTGCATGCCATCCGCAAGCGCCATACTTTTTCGCAACGAGCCGCCGCGGGCGAAAAGCACGCACGCCAGTTGGGACGTCGCGTCTTTCAAAGTGAAATACTGATGCCCGGATGCCTGCCGCCGGAAATTGCTCACCTCGCCCTCGACCCACACCGTGCCCACGCTTTCCTCGATCGCTGCGCGCACGGTCCGCGTGATTTCCGACACGGAAAAAACGCGCGGCTCTTCGTGTTTTGGCTCCGGGCTTCCGAAAAGATCGAGCTCGCCGTCGGCCATTATAGAAAGGCGTTCACGATCATGATGATGATGATCGACGAGCAGGCCACGCCTGTCTCGACGACCGTCCACGTCTTTAGTGTCTGCGCGATCGTCATGCCGAAATACTCTTTCACGAGCCAGAAGCCGCCGTCATTCACATGCGAGAGGATGAGCGAGCCAGCGCCCATCGCGAGCACGAGCAGTTCGCGATTGATGGTCGGATCGGCGTTCACCGTTTCCACCATGAGCGCCGCCGCCGTCGTCACGGAAACCGTGGCGGAGCCGATCGCGATACGCATGAGCCCGGCGAGAATCCAGCCCGCGAGGAGTGGCGGAACGTGGAGTGAATCCTGCACACCGTGGAGTGCTTCTCCGACGCCGGATTGGATCAGCACTTTACTAAAGCCGCCACCTGCGGCGATGACGAGCAGCACGGACGCGACCGGCGCAAGACACTCCTCGGAGAACTTCAAAATCTCGGCACGGTTCAGCCCGCAGTTTTTCCCGAAGGTCCAAAACGAAACGAGCACCGCGATCAGCATTGCGACTGTGGGCGCGCCCACAAAATCCGCCCAGCTCCGCAGCGCATTTCCCTCGGCAAGCTGCACGTCAGCGATCGTGGTCGAGACCATGAGCAGCACCGGCAGGAGCATGGTGAAAAGGCTGATGCCAAATCCGGGGCGACGCGACGCGCTCGGAACCGCGCCCGCCGTCGCGCCGAGTCCACCGATTTCCAGCGGCACGCGCGGAGTGACCCAGCGCCCGAGCAGCGGCCCCATCAAAAGTGCCACCGGCGGACCGACGACAAAGACCGACCACGCGATCGTCTTGCCGACATTTGCGTGCAGCAAACCGATCGCGGCCATCGGGCCGGGATGCGGCGGGATGAGGCCGTGCGCGGTGGACATGCCCGCCGCGAGCGGCAGGCCGAGTCGCAGGATCGGCGTCTTCGTTTCGCGCGCGAGCGCAAAGACGACGGGGCCGAGCAGGACGATGCCGACTTGAAAGAAGACGGACACGCCGATGACGAACGCCGAAAGCATGATCGCGTAATCGAGCCGCTCCTTTCCAAAGAGCGTCGTGAGCCGCATCGCGATGACGTGCGCCGCGCCGGATTCCGCGAGCATTTTACCGAGGATCGTGCCGAGTCCGATGATCATCGCGAGCGAGCCGAGCGTGGTGGCGACGCCCGCGCCAAAGCTCTCCGCGACCTTCGCGGGATTCATGCCAGTGGCCAGACCGAGCAGCAGCGAGATGAGCGTGAGCGCGACGATCGCATTGCATCGGAAATGCGCGATGAGGAGCACCAGAAGGATGATGGCGACTAGTGCGAGGCCGAGCAGGGCATTCGGTGAAAGCGCGGCGAGAAGGAGTGGAGGCATGTCGTGGGGTGGCGCCGCGGACCGGATTAGGGCTTGAAGGAGTACCAGAAGATTCCCTCCGAGAGCTTCTCGAAAGAAGCCCAGTGCGTCGGCGCGGGATCATGGTCCATACCGAGCGGGACGATGTAAAGGCCCGACTCGGCATCGCCGAGCGACTCGAGGCAAATCGCGAATCCATCGGGGTAAGCGGTGATGCGTTCGGGGTGAAGTTCGGAGAAAGACCACGACCAGTATTGCGGGCTCACGACGAAGTTCGTCTTCCGATGCTCGGCGAAAATGTTTTTGTAGAAAACAGCCGCGTCTTTGCGCAGCGAAACCGGCTTCACACGCTTCACCGTGGCCAGCGCGCGACTCCGCGTATCCGTGCAGGCACTGACGGAGAGGGCGGTGATACAAATGAGAAAGGCGCGACCGGCGTGCATCGGAGCGTCCACTTTTTCGCCCGCGTGTTATCGCGTCGATTCCTAAATCCTAAACATTCACGAGCCGATACATTTCCAAGGCGCGATCACGCTCCGCATGGTGATCGACCATCGGCGCGGGATAATCGCGCGCGAGTGAAAGGCCGGGCGCGGGCGGCTCGCAAAATTTTGCGCCCGGCACATCGCGCAATTCAGGGATCCACCGCCGGATGAACTCGCCTTCGGGGTCGAAGCGCTTCGTTTGCGACCACGGATTTTGGATGCGGAAATACGGCGCGGCGTCCGTACCCGTGCTGGCGCTCCACTGCCAGCCGCCGTTATTCGAAGCGATCTCGCCATCCACGAGATTCTGCATGAACCAGCTCTCGCCTGCTCGCCAGTCGAGGTGCAAATCCTTCGTCAAAAACATCGCTACAATCATCCGCACGCGATTGTGCATCCACCCCGTTGCCGCCAGTTGGCGCATGCCGGCATCCACGATCGGGAAGCCCGTCCGGCCCGCGCGCCATCGTTCCAGAGCGGCCTCGTTTTTCGTCCACGGCATGCCGCGATAGTCTTCCTGAAACTCCACATCGAGGACCTCGGGCCAGTGCCACAGCACCTGCATATAAAACTCCCGCCAGATCAACTCATTGATGAACATCGACACGCCGCGCTTCCCCTCGCGCGTCGCCTTTTCCCCAGCCTCCACGCAGCGCGCGTAGATCTCGCGGATCGAGAGCGTGCCGTGTCGGAGGTCTTGCGAAAGGCGCGAGGAACCATTGATGCCGGGCGCATCCCGGCGTTCGGCATATTGAAAAATGGGACCCTCGAGAAATTGCGCGAGCCGTTTGCGAGCGGCTGCTTCGCCGGATTCCAAAACTTGGGCAGATGATTTCAGGCCCCACGTCGCCAGCGTCGGCAGCGGCAGGCCCGGTACCGTCAAAGGAGTCGTCAACCTCGCCACAGCACGACCGGGCGCGCGTTTATCCAGCTTCGACCACGCACGCGCATACGGTGAAAAAACGCGGTAAGGAGTCGCGCCAGCCGTCATCACTTCGTTCCGCTCGTGCATCGCCACATCGCCATGCGCGTGGATGTCCACTCCGAGGCGCGCGACCTTCGCCTGCATCTCGCGTCCATACGGATCGGGATCGCGATTGAAATAGATCGCGCTCGCTCCCGTCTCTTGCGCTAGTTCGCGGAGCACGACATCCGCCTTTCCCTGCCGGATGATCAGCCGCCCGCCTTTCGCTTCGAGATTGCGCGTCAGCGACGCCAGACAGCCGCAGAGAAATTCCTGCCTAGGCGCTCCCGTCCAGCCGTGCTCGCCACGCCATTCGCTCAAAATATAAACGGGCACCACGGCATCGTGCGCAGCCACAGCGGCATTGAGCGCGGTATTATCCGTCAGCCGCAAATCGCGGCGAAACCAGTGGATCGCAATGCTCATGTCCTGCTAGCTACGCAGCCGCGGGCCGGGCGGTTGCCTCAACGCTTCACCGGATCTGATAAATGACCGGCACCGTCCGCGTCGCATTGGGCGGGCCTTTCCAGTTCGCCAGGGCAAAGGAGCGCGTGTTCGCATCGAGCAACGGATGGATCGGCGCGCTGATACTGACGCGCGTCACTTTTCCAGAAGCATCCGTCGAAATGCTCACCGCGCCCGACCCCTGAATCCGTGCCGCCAGCGCAGCCGGCGGGTAAGGCGGACGCGGAGTGCGCCAGCCCTGGTCGCCCACTTTCGCGCCGCCCGGTGTGCCCGCCAGTTTTCCCTGCGTCACATTTCCACCGACTACGCCCGGATGCGGAGTCGCTCCCGTCTTCGCGCCAGCGGGGATCGCCGACGACTTCGCGGCGACGCGCACTTTCGGAGCAGGCGTCGTTTTCGCGACCGAAGCGGGCTCCGCAAAATCAGGCTTCTCTACTGGCTTCGGAAGTTCCGGCAGCGGCGGCTCGGGTGGAATTGGCGTGGGAGTTTCAGGGACCGCGGGAGGTGTTTCCGCGACCACTCGTTCCTGCACTTCAGTGCCGAGGGTGACTTCGGTTCCGAGATCGACCGTCATCACGGGCGGCACCTCAAAGCGCACCGTTTGCCCCAGCCAAAGCACGACCGCCACGATCGCCAGATGCACCGCGACCGATAGCGCGAAAAGCGGGATCAACCGCCCGTTCCTCGGCTCGCGATCAGCGATGAGCGCGCTCATCGATCGTCACGGTTTCGACGGCGCCGGAGCGGTACCGCCGGGCGTCATCGCAAACGAAACCTTCGTCACGCCCGCCTGCCGCACGCGATCGAGCACATCGATCACTGCGCCGTGCGTCGCCGCGCGATCGGCATTGATGTAAATGCGGAGCTCCTTGTTCGCCTCAAGCAACGGCTTTACCAGTTCCACGATTTGCTCTTTCGCGATCGGTCTCTGCTCCCTGTTCCAAAACACTTCGCCGCCCGGAGAAACGCTGATCGGGATAAAGTCCGGCTTCTTCTCCGACTCTGCCGTCGCCGCTTGCGGGAGCGACATCTTCACGCCTGCGAGCCGCGTCATGCTCATACTCACCAGCATGAAGCTCGCGAGCAGGAAGAACATAATGTCGATCAGCGGAATAATCTCGATGCGCGCTTTCCGGTGCGGGATCGGCGTATGGAGTTTCATTAGGCGTCCCCCTTTTTTCGGTCGCCATTTCCCTTCATCATCACCTCCAGATTCGTCGCCGCCGTCTCCAGTTCAAGGCTGAGGAACTGCACCTTCGTCGAGTACAAATTATATGGGATCAGCGTCATCATCGCGATGCCAAGACCGCACGCTGTCGCAATGAGCGCTTCGCCGCATCACCAGCCCGCCCTTTCGGAACAGGTCCAGCGCCGCGTCGAGCTTCACGAGTCAAGATGTCGCTGCGAAAAACTTCGCAGCGGCTACTTAAGCGTTTGCAGAAAGGCCTGAATGTCGGCCAGTTCCTGCGGCTTTAGGATCAGTCCCATCGGAGGCATCGGCGATACACCGAGCTGTTGGTATCCTTCGGCCAGCACCTTGTTTGGCTCCAGCAGACTCTCTTTGATGTAGGCCGCGTCCTTGCGTTTCGAAATGCCGTCAAGCGCCGGTCCCACCGTGCTGCCTTTTCCACCTAGCATGTGACAAAGTGCGCACGCCGCGGTGGGATGCTTCCAGAAAATGTCCTCGCCACGCTTCGGCTCGCCCGCCATCACAGCGTCCTCCGCCGCGGCATTGGTAGGGATTAGCTCACAGAGGTTCACGTCATCGAAAGTTCCCTCGCCTTCGCTCACATCCAAGATGTTGATACTGGCGTTCGTCCGGTTATCGCTGTTGAAAGTGACTTCCACCGGAGTCCAGTTTCCGCCGCGCGTCACGGTCTCCGTCTCCGCACGTCCGATGTGATCATTGAAGCTAATCTTGCCCTTGATCCCCTTCCCCGCCTTTACCCAGCCGGATAGCTTGTACATCGTGTTGGGCTTCAGCGTCACATCAGCGAAGAAGCTGGTATCCGCCGCCCCAGTCGTCGTGCAGCGCAGCGCGTGCGAGCCGCTGTGAACGTTCGTCGCGCCCGTCACCACTTCCCACTTCGCCGCCTTGTTTGTCTCGCGATTACCATAGTCGCGCCGCTTCCAGCCTTCCGGGAAGCCATCGGCCGCCAACGTTTCGAGTCCTCCATTCGGCAGAAGGTTCGGGCCGTCCTTATAAGCACCCGCGCCGTGTTTCTTTGCGAGTAAACGAATGCCTTCCTTCAACCATTCGTCTTTCGCCACGACAGGATCGGCTCCCAACTTCGAGACCAGCGTCTTGATCTCGGGAGTCGTCTGGAAGTCCGCCAGCTTCACGAACGCCGACAGGCGAGTGACCAGGTTCGCATCGCTAATCGCGCCGGACCCGAAGAGGAGCGCTTGAGACCTGGCATCGTTCGACAGCGCGCGCACCGCATTGCGCCGCAGCACGGCATCCTTCGAAAGGAGCGCACTCCGATGCGTCGCGTCGTCCAGTGCGCTCATCCCCTGCAAGCTCCAGAGCGCGTGAACAGCCGCGATGTTTCCATCGTTTGCCGTCACCAGTTTCTTCAACGCGCCCACGGAACCCGCCGCCTTTTTCTCCACGAGTAATTCCTGCGCTCTAAGCCGCCAGAACTGAGTATCGCTACCCAGCGCCTTCACGAGTCCTTCATCCGTCGCACCTTTCAGCGAAATCACGGCTGGAGCCTTGGCCTTTTCCCAGACCACCCGGTAAATCCGCCCACGCTCATGATCGCGCAGCGGATTTTCGTGGGCGCCACCGACACCCGTCTTGGCTGCATAGCCTCCCCGCTCCACACTTGGAGTCGGGTTATGCTGGATGATGAAGTTTTGAAAGTCCGCGATCCAGACCGCGCCATCCGGGCCTACTTCGGCGAACACCGGGGACAACCACTCATCACTGCTCGCGAGCAGGTTAAAGCCATCGTAAGCGTCGTAGCCCGCGCCATTCGCGCGCACATCCATCAGCGAGACCAGCTTCATCGTCGGCTCGCAGACCATGGCCTTGCCTTGCAGCCGCGCCGGTAGATTGGCGCTATAGATAAAGGAGCTGCCTGCCGCCGCCGTGTAGCCGCCCATCACATCGACCTGCCGGAAGTTCGGAGTAATCGTATGCGCTTCGCCGACTAGATTGATCTTCTTCGCGGTCATTCCCTTCATCCCATCTGGAAACGCCGTCGCTGGAATGCCGCCGTAGAAAATCGGCGCTCCATTAGCGGTCCCGCCGAAGTCATCGCCCGCCGCATTCTGGCTGTCGGCCCACGAGTTATTCGTGAACTGATGGAGAAACTCCAGCGCACTTCCATCTGCCCGAAAGCGATAGGTTCCCATGCTGAACTTTTTCTTCACCCCGCCGACCGAACCATCGAACCCCGAGTAACCCACGCAGCCATACAACCAGTTGTCATATCCATAGTGCAGATTACTCGCCTGCGCATGCGTGTCGGCGATGCCCCAGCCGGTGATGATCTCCTGCCGGATGTCCGCCTTGTCGTCGCCGTTGGTATCTTTCAGGAAAAGGAAACGCGGTGGCTGACTGACGATCACGCCACCGTTGGCAAAGACGATTCCCGTCGGGATGTTCAGCTTGTCGGCAAACACCGTGAACTTGTCCGCCTTGCCGTCTCCATCTGTATCTTCACAAATACGGATGCTATCGCTCCCCATGCCGTCGGGTTTCACGCCATGCGGGTAGTCACTCGTTTCACAAATCCAGCAGCGCCCGCGATCATCCCACGCCATTGAGATGGGTTTGCGAATATCGGGCTCGCTGGCAAAGAGCTGGAGCTTCATGTCGGCGGCGACCTGGGTGCGTTCCATGCTGCCTTTCACCGACATCGGTTCCTGGAAGGTGAGCGGTTCCGGGCGCTTTTCGTAGTTCGCGACATTAGGATTCGGCTCCCGCTTTTCGGGCTCGCGCTGGGATAGGAATGTCTCCCATTCGCCTTTTACTTTGTCACCCACCGACCAGACGATCGCGTTATGGAGCAGCTTCTGGAAATCCGCATTCTTCCACGTGCGCTCGTCATGACCGCTGGCTGTATAAAACACGCGGCCTTTTCCCTGATCGCGCACCCAAGTCCAGGGCTCGTGATGACTCCCTTCCACCCGCTCCGCCAGCAAAGTGCGACCCTGCGGATTGAACTGGTCATGCACATAGGTCTCATCCCACGTCTCATACTCATTCACGCCCTGCATCACCGGATGGGTCTTATTTAGAATGGTTGCCTTGAAGACGCCGGTTTGATGTTCCTTAAACCGCCCGCCGACCAATGCGGCGAAGCGCGGATCATTTCCAAAGCAAGCACTCGCGCAGTGAATCGGAAGGAAGCCGTGTCCGCTTTCCACAAAACCATTCAGCGCGTCGAATTGCTCCGGTTTGATCTCGGTATGATTCGCGTAAAGCATGACGGCGTCGTAGTGCGCGAGCGTCTCGGCGTTCAGGCAATCGGGGGTCGTAAAATAGTCGAAGTAGATGGCGTCCCGCCCGAAATTCGCCATCAGATAAGGAAGATATTTGGCGGAGTTGTGATGCTCACTTTCGTGCCCGAGAAAAAGGACGCGGATGGGTCGCGTCGCCGCGATGGCAGCATCGCAAACCGCGATCACGAGCAGCAGAGCAAGGAGGAAGGTTTTTTTCATGGGTCGCGTGTGTTACCGCAGTTGCCCCGCGCTGGCTACCGATTTCCTCCCGTGCAAGGACGCCGCTAGAGCCGGCGCAGGCGCAAAGCGTTCGTGATGACGGAAACTGAACTGAGACTCATCGCGAGTCCGGCGATCATCGGACTGAGCAGGAGTCCGAAGAACGGATACAAAACGCCGGCGGCGATCGGGATTCCGAGCGCGTTGTAGAGAAAGGCGAAGGCGAGATTTTGGCGGATGTTTCGCATGAGAGCGCGACTGAGAGTCAGCGCCCGGACGATCCCGCGCAGGTCGCCCTTTACGAGGGTGATGCCGGCGCTTTCCATGGCGACGGCGGTGCCCGTGCCCATGGCGATGCCGACATCGGCGGCGGCGAGCGCGGGCGCGTCGTTGATGCCGTCGCCAGCCATCGCGACGACCGCGCCGTCGCGTCGGAGCGCTTCGATCCGCGCGTGCTTATCTGCGGGCGCGACGCCCGCTTCAAATTGATCGAGCCCGAGTTGGCGCGCGACGGCTTCGGCAGTGCGCGCGTTGTCGCCCGTGAGCATGCGGATTTTCAGACCCATCTCGTGAAGGGCGCGAATGGCGTCCGCGGCGGATTCCTTGATCGGGTCTGCGATGGTGACGAAACCGAGCGCCTTTCCCGCCAGGCCGACGAAAACTGCGGTCTGGCCCTCGCTTTGAAAGGACTCCGCGCTATGCGCAAGCGTGTCGATATCCGCGATGCCGTGGCTTTTCAAAAACGCGATCTGGCCGACCAGCGCCGGGTGGCCCTCGATCTCCGCGCGCACTCCACTGCCGGTGGACGATTCGAAGTCACGCGCCACGGGGAGTTCCAGCTTTCGCTCCTGCGCTCCCGCGACGATTGCCGCCGCGAGTGGATGTTCACTCCCCTGCTCCACGGCGGCAGCGATGCGGAGCAACTCATCGTGTGTCGTCCCCGTGACCGGTCGCACTTCCACCAGCCGCGGTTTGCCTTCGGTGAGCGTGCCCGTTTTATCGACGACGAGCACGGTGACTTTTTCCAAGCGTTCGAGTGCATCCGCGCTTTTCACCAGCACGCCGCTTTGCGCACCGCGCCCGACGCCGACCATGATGGACATCGGTGTGGCAAGCCCGAGCGCGCAGGGACACGCGATGATGAGGACCGCGACGGCATTCACGAGTGCGTGCGCGAGACGCGGCTGGGGTCCGAGGAAAAACCACAGCGCAAATGTCAGCACCGCGACGGCCAGCACGACGGGCACAAAGTATCCGGCCACCTTATCCGCGAGCGCCTGGATCGGCGCGCGGCTGCGCTGCGCCTCGCCGACCATTTGCACGATGCGCGCGAGCACGGTCTCGCTGCCCACGCGCTCCGCGCGGAAAAGGAATGTGCCGGTGCCATTGATCGTGCCGCCGGTCACGGGATCGCCTGCGGCTTTCGAGACGGGCCACGGCTCGCCGGTGAGCATCGATTCATCGAGCGTCGAGCGTCCATCGAGCAGCACGCCATCGACGGGCACTTTCTCACCGGGCCGCACGCGGAGGGTCGCGCCGACCACAACGCGGCCGAGGGGGATTTCGCGCTCCTGACAATTTTCGATGACGCGCGCGGTGGCCGGCGCGAGTTCGAGCAAGGCGCGGATAGCCGAGCCGGTGCGGCTGCGGGCGCGGAGTTCGAGCACTTGTCCGAGCAACACGAGGACGATGATGACGGCCGCGGATTCAAAGTAGATCGGGACGCCGCCCATCGCGCGCATCGCCTCCGGGAAAATGCCGGGCACCAGCATGGCCGCCGCGCTCGACAAATAGGCCGCACCGACGCCGAGTGCGATGAGCGTAAACATATTAAAATGCCCGCTGCGCAACGACCGCGCACCGCGCACAAAGAAAGGCCAGCCCGCCCAAAATACGACTGGCGTGGAAAGCAAAAACTGCGTCCAGCGCGAGGCCGCTCCCATCGTCCAATGCGCTGCGCCGGGAACGAGATGCCCCATCGCGAGCAGGAAAACCGGTAGCGCCAGTAGGCCGCCGATCCAGAGCCGCCGCGTCATCTCGCGCAGCTCTCCGTCATCCACATCCGTCGCCTCCGTCGTCGCTTTCGGCTCCAGCGCCATCCCACATTTCGGGCAGTCGCCGGGATGATCTTGCTCAATCTCGGGATGCATCGGGCAGGTAAAAACAACAGGCGCTTTCCAAGACGGATTTCGCTCCAGCGCCATGCCGCACTTCGGGCAATCGCCAGGCTGGTCTGACTCGACGCCGGGGCACATCGGGCAGAAAAATTTCGCCGTGACGGACGGCGTCACATCCGCCGAATGGCCGCCGCAGCAGGCGTGAATCTCCTTCACAGGTTCGGCCGGTTCACCGCCGCAACAGGAATGGGGCGGCGATGTGTTCGGTTCGGAGCGAGTTGGTTCAGACACGGCGCGTGGGTTCCTTTTCAAAAGATAGACCGCAAATCGAATTTACCCGCGCCAATTCCCAGCCGTTCAATCTCCGCGACCCGCTGAAGCCGTCGTCTATTCCACCTCGAATATCGCCTCGATCTCCACCGCCATATTTCCCGGCAGCGAGCCCATGCCAACGGCACTGCGCGCGCCGACGCCATTCTCCGTTCCCCAGATTTCCACGAAAAGCTCGCTGCATCCGTTGATGACTTTCGGGTGATCGGTGAAAGCGCCCGTCGCGTTCACCATGCCGAGGATTTTCACGACCCGCTTCACGCGATCGAGGCTGCCGAGTTCTGCGCGCAGCGAGGCCAAAATCGCGAGGCCGACCTGGCGCGCTGCGGCCTTGCCATCTTCCAGCGTGATGTCGAATCCGACGCGACCAGTGATCAGCTTTCCGTCATCCAGCAGCGGGCCGTGGCCGGACGTGTAGGCGAGCGAACCGACCACGATGACGGGCCGGTAAACGCCCATCGGTTTGGGCGCGGGCGGGAGGATGAGTGCGAGCTCTTGAAGGCGGGATTCAGCGGACATAATTTTTAGTGCGCGCAGTGGAGGGGAAAGCGCCACGCGCTTCAACGCAGAAAGTGCCGGAGCCCATGCGACTCAGTCTAATTTCAGAGGGCACACCGCGGTTGGTAGTCATCGGCGGCACATCACTTGGACGAATCCCGTCTTTACTCGAATAAACCGTCCATTCATAAAGTTCGCCCTTTCGCTTCCACCACCTCATTGACGCACATGAAAAACCCCATCGATCATGCACTTTCCCGCCGCGCCTTTCTCGGCAAAACCGCCGCCGCCACCGCCGGCGGGTTTCTGCTCGGGCAAGCTCCCACGATTCTCCGCGGCGCGGACGATCGCAAGAAACTGAACATCGCGCTCGTCGGTTGCGGCGGTCGCGGATCAGGCGCGGCTGGCCAGGCGCTGAACGCTGACTCGAACACGCAACTCATCGCGATGGGCGATGCGTTTTCGGATCGTCTCGAAACGGCGTTCAAGAATTTGGAGACGAGTCAGGGCTCGAAAGTGATGATCGATCCGAAGAACAAATTCGTCGGCCTCGATGCGATCGACAAAGTGTGTGCGATGCCGGAGGTCGATGTCGTGCTGCTCACCACGCCACCCGCATTTCGCGCGGAGCATTTGAAAAAAGTGGTCGCGGCCGGCAAGCATGCCTTTTGCGAAAAACCGTGCGCGACCGATGCGCCGGGCGTGCGCCGCTTCATGGAAGCCGCGGCGGAAGGAAAGAAAAAGGGGCTCGGCCTGCTCTCGGGATTTTGCTATCGCTTCGCGAACGGCGAGCGCGAGTTGATGAAACGCATTCACGGCGGCGAGATCGGTGAGGTGCGCTCCGTTTACGGTGCCTATATGGGCGCGTCGCCGTGGGAAAAAGAGCGCAAGCCGGAGTGGGGCGATCTCGAGTGGCAGCTCCGCAACTGGCTCTACTACACGTGGCTCAGCGGCGATCATATCGTGGAGCAGGCGATTCACACCGTGGATAAAATGATGTGGGCCTTTCAGGATGCGACGCCCGTGCGCGCATGGTCCGTGGCTGGCCGGCAGCAGCGCGTGGAGGAGAAATACGGGAACATCTACGATCACTTCGGAGTCTGCTACGAGTTTGAAGGCGGACGCCTCGGCACCATCTTTTGTCGTCAGCAAGCGGGCACGTGGAGCGACAATGGCGACCGCATTTTCGGCACAAAAGGCACAGGGCGCATCGTGTCGTTCCGCAGCCAGGGCTACCAGGGGCTCGATGATACCTCGTGGAAGTACGAAGGCGAAAAAGCCGACATGTATCAGACCGAGCACAACGAATTCTTCGCCTCGCTGCGCGCCGGAAAACCGCTCCACATGGGCGAGCAACTCGCGCATTCCACCATGGTTGGAATCATGGGCCGCATGGCCGGCTACACGGGCCAGGTCGTGAGCTGGGAAGAGGCGACCGAGGCGCAGGAAGATCTGCGTCCAAGCGCACCGCTGAGCTGGGATATGAAACTTCCCACGCCGCCGATCGCGATGCCGGGGCGGACGAAGCTCGTGTGATCCTGCCCGCTGAAGCGGAGCATCCTATTTCAAAACACTCTCGACCGTCAGCATACGGTCCTCGGGCTTTTCCGTAAGGATGAGCCCGCGAAAGTAGAACTCCTGCGGCTGATTGTTTGCGTGGAGTTGCAGGCCGATGGGCGATGCTTTCAGCAGATCGGATTTGTCCGTGAAATCCATGAACCGCACACCGTTCACCGCCATGCGAATGCGATCGTCGATCACGAGGATTTCGACGCGATTCCAGTCGCCCACCTTCTCCGCCGCCACCTGCCACTGCCCGCCGTGACCCGGCGGAAACACGCGGTTGCGCCGATTCGCATCCCACACGCCCCAGTCGTTGCAAAACATCAGCAGCGGTCCGCGAAAGCTGAACTGATCACCGTGATCCTCGAACTTTTCGCCCAGCGCACAGACAGCCGAGTGCATCGTCGAAAACTTTTCTCCGCGTGTCTGCTTCACCTCAAGTAACAGACGGAAATTTCGATAACTAGCCGTCGTGAAAAGATATGTGCTCGCCGCCACCGGCGCGGTATTCGTTCCGCGAATCGCCCCGTCATTCACCGACCAATATTTTTCAATCTGCCCCTCCCAGCCGGTGAGATCGCTTCCATTGAAAAGCTTCACCGCAGTTTCGCTCCGCGGCAGTATTACCGATTCGGCCCAATTTTCACGGGGCGACTGGGCGAGCGTGACGGAGGCGATGAGCATAGGAAGAAAGGTAGGGGATCGCATGGGAAATCAGTGTGTGCCGGCAGTGGCGAATCTGCCATCCTCGACAAGGTTAAAAAATCCGGTCCGTGCAACGAATGCCGGGGATCAAAGAAAAATGATCGTCATGCGTGAGCACCACCGCACCGATGCGCCGGGCACAGCACGCGATCACGACATCCTGCATGGGCAGAGTGATTCCCTGCCGGTCCAGTTTCCACAACAGCGCCTCGGCGTCCGCCCACAATTTATTGTCGGTGGGCACATACAGCATCACATCCCAGCGCGCGTCGAACTTGCGCAGCAGCGCAGGATCTCTCAGCCCGCGACCCACTTCGCACCGAATGATCCCGCAGGTCGCCACATCGCGGGTCATCGCGATCGTCGCGAGCTCCTGCATGGGATCGACCCGGTGCTTGAGGTGCTGGATATACCAGCAGCTATCGACGAGAACGGGGCTTGCGGTCATAGCGGGCAGGAATGCGTTTGATAGGCGGCACGTTCTTTTTAGAAGCGTCTCCGGGCGTCTCGGCAACTTTGGCAGACTCCTCATCGGACTCAGCCCACGACGTCACGTCGATATCCCTGTCAAAATTGATGCCCATGTCGTCGGACAAAAGGGCGATCAGCTTGTGCCTCCGATCCACCTCCGCCAAGGCAGCATGAATGGCATCCGTCTTGGTCTTGGCACCCGTCGATTCCATGACCCTCGTCAACAATTCGTCGTCGATGTTTAATGTGAGTTTCATACGCTCAAAATACATATCCGATATGTATTCACAACTATTTTTATACTTATTTCATCCCCATCACGCTTCCTCGCCGAGCGGTCGATTCGGGAGGAGATAATTGCGGATGTAGTCTGCGACAGCATCCGCGAGCGGCGTCACGGCACGATCGTAGCCCGCGCCGCGCAGTTTCCCGATGTCGGCCTGAGTGAAATACTGATACTTCCCGCGCAGCGAATCGGGCATTTCGATGAATTCAATTTTCGGTTCGCGATCCAGCGCCGCAAAAACTGCATTCGCGAGATCAACCCAAGTATGCGCTCCGCCCGAGCCGATGTTAAAAAGTCCGCCCGCATCCTTCTGCGCCGCGAGATGCAGCGTCATGTTCACTGCGTCTTTCACGTAGAGAAAATCCCGCATCTGTTCGCCATCGCGATACTCGGGTTTGTAGCTTTTGAAGAGTTTGATCGCTCCCGTTTCCAAAGCTTGCGCGCAGCTTTTATGGACGAGGCTGCGCATGTCGTCTTTGTGGCCTTCGTTCGGTCCGAAGACGTTGAAGTATTTCAGGCCAACGAGTTTCTCCAGCCAGCCATGGCGCTTGGCATACAGATCGAAGAGATGCTTCGAATACCCGTATATATTTAGCGGTCGAAATCGCTCGATCGCCAGATCTGTATCGCTCATCCCCGCCGCACCGTCGCCGTAGGTCGCAGCGGATGATGCGTAGGTGAAACGCGCATCGTTCTTCAGCGACCACGCGGCGAGATCTTTCGTGAACTCGAAGTTGTTGCGGATGAGGTAAGTCGCATCGCGCTCCGTCGTCGCCGAACACGCACCGAGATGGAAAACGCAGTCGAATTTCCCGAGCACTCCGCTCTCCAACCGTGGCCGCAAATCGTCCGCCTCCAGATAATCCTCGAACCGCAGCGGCGTCAGATTTTTCCACTTCTCATTCGTGCCGAGGATGTCGCAGACAACAATCTTTTCGCAGCCGCGGCGGTTCAATTCCCAAATGATCGCACTGCCGATGAAGCCAGCGCCGCCGGTGACGAGGATGCGGTTTCCGGAGTTCATACGAGGAAAACCGTCAGCCGCTTCGGCCCATGCGCGCCGAGGACGAGGATGCGCTCGATGTCTCCCGTGCGGCTCGGTCCGGTGATGAACGACATGAAGCTCGGCCAGTTCGCGCCGTATTTTTCCCGCAGCAGCGAGTATGCAGCGGGGATGTCGGAAACCATCTGCTCGCGCCGCACGAGCACGATGTGATGTGGCGGCAGCACCGAAAGCGCCCGCCCGCCCGCGCTCCGTCCGGTGATGAGCACGCTTCCCGTCTGCGCCACCAGCGCATCGCATTCGCTGATCCCCGCGTCGCACTGCTCCATCTCTGCCACGCTGTATCCGCCATCCGTTTTCAAAGTCGGCAGCTTCATCGCAGGGACCGCCGCATCAGTCAGCGCACCGCCATGCGTAGCCACACGTTGCCAGCCATTCTCCGCAGAAAATACTGCGAGCCGCGCGGGCAATTCCGCCTCACTCCCGAGCACGTGAAACTCCGTCTTCAAGTCCTCCGAGTTCTTCGCAAAAAGCGCGATCTGGTCGTCTAATGATTCGCTCACCTGCGGTAGCCATCCGCCAAAATGCTTCGGCGGTTCGCCATGCTCGATCGCGCCTTCGCCGTGATGCCCCGGAAACGGCGCGAGTTCGCGCAACGCTTCGCGAATGCGCGTCAAAATCTGTGCTTTTCCGTTCATAAACTTTTCGGACGCGTCGCCATGTAGTCGCGAAAACTTACCGTCGCCATCTGCGGCGTGTCGCGCGTTTCCGTCCACGCCCGCGCCGGATCGAGCAGCGTCCCTTCCACCAGCGGATGCAGCTTCTGCCCGAGCTTTCCGAAGCGCCCGAGCGCTGCAAAAAGCTGCGGATGATTGAAAACATAGCCCGCGATCCGAAATGCGATCTTCTCCCACCAGCGCGGCTTCTGCGTCACCGCATTGCGCCGGTTTTGCAGCAGGTGATGATGGATGTCGATTTTCACCGGACACGCGCTCGTGCAAGCGCCGCACAGCGACGACGCGTTGGAAAGGTGTTTCCAATCCTGCAACCCGCGCAGATGCGGCGTGATCACCGACCCGATCGGCCCCTGATAAGTCGTCCCGTAGCTATGCCCGCCAACGTTTTTGAAAATCGGGCACACATTCAAACACGCGCCGCAGCGAATGCAGTGCAGCGCATCGCGCTGCTCCGGGTCCGCCAGCAGGCGCGTGCGATGATTGTCGATGAGCACGACGTGAAATTCCTCCGGCCCATCCACCTCGCCCGCGAGCCTAGGCCCGCCGATCATTGAGTTATAGCAAGTCATCGCCTGACCCGCACCCGCCGTCCCGAGCAGCGGCAGGAAAAGCGCGAGATCTTCAAAACGCGGCAGCACTTTTTCGATCCCCATCACCGCGATATGCACCTTCGGCAGCGCCGTCGTCAGGCGCGCATTCCCCTCGTTTTCCGTGATGGAAATCATACCCGTCTCCGCAATCGCGAAGTTTGCCCCGCTGATCCCGATGTCCGCCTCGCAGTATTTCTTCCGCATCACGCGCCGCGCCACCATCGTCAAATCCTCCGGCGAATCGCTCGGCACATCGCCCACCTCCTTGTCGAAAAGCTCCTTAATTTCCCCGCGCGAAAGGTGCATCGCCGGAAACACAAAATGATACGGCGCTTCCTTGCGAAGCTGCACGATGTACTCCCCGAGATCGCTCTCCACCACTTCGTATCCTTCTTTCTCCAGCGCAGGATTCAGGTGGATCTCCTCCGCCGTCATCGCCTTCGATTTCACGATGCAGCGTGCTTTTTTTTCCCGGCAAATCCCAAGGATATACTCGCGAGCCTCCGCACTGTTGTTCGCCCAAAAAACCTTCCCTCCCCGTGCCTCCAGCTTGTCGGTAAACTCAGTCAGATACTTGTCCAGATGGTTCACTGCCTCCCATTTGATTTCCCCCGCCGCCTGCCGCGCCGCATTCCAATCCTGATACCGCCCCACCTGCCGATCCCGCGCCACATAGTATTTCCCCAGCGCCCCGTGGATGCGGCGGCGATGCTCCTCGTCATGGGAAACGCGCGTGGCGTCTTTTTGGAATTGTTTAACGGGTGCGATCATGGGCAGCGGAAACGCGGGTTCAAAAACATGGCAGGCCCGCAGATACGCCAAAAGCCCCGCGCCGACAATCCCCTCCGCAGGAAAACCCTTTCCTTACCTTGCTCTCACCACGGATGCGTCACCATCAGGCGGATGAAACGGTGGGGTGCGTTATTGATGGGGACGTTATCGCGCACCTCCAGGAGGATCGGCGTTTCCTGCAGGACGGTGGTGCCGGACGCAATCCAACCGGCTGCGTTGGCCAGGTCGTCATTCACTTGCACGCTGAAGATCACATCGGTCGCGGCGGCGTTTTTCTGCACACTGAGAGTGAGATAGGCTCCGGACGCATCGCCGGCCGGCATCCCTCTGGGGGAAGGAATCAGTGGGTCGAGGTCGAGCGCGTATTCGAGCAGGTTTACGATGCCGTCGTGGTCCGGGTCGGCACTGTCGCTGCGGATGGCTTCGTTGTTGGCTTCGATGCCGAATTTGGCGAGATGCCACCATGCGATTGGTGGTGCCCCGGCGGGCGCATCTAAAATGGTCACCACTCCGCTGCTCACGGCACCGAGCCGGTAGGCCAAGTTTGCGTCGCTGGCGAGCGTCACGGTCTGCGCGCCCTGCGCGATAGAATCGGGCTGCGGGGTGACATTTACCGTCTGCGACGCAGCGCCTGCCGGGATCGTGACTGGGACCGTAATCGGGGCGTAGCGCGATCCCGGTGCCGTGCCGCCGATACTCGCCTGCACGCTGAGCGGACTCGCGGTCGAGCCGCTGCGCGCGATGCTGAACTGACCGGCGACCGGCCCGTATTCCGCCGCGTCCGGTACCGGTGTGCTTACTGTCACGAGGGGGCCATTCTCGATGGAAAAGTAGTCGTCGATCGCACCTGTGCTGCTGATGAATTTGGCGTCGAGCCGGTTTCCATTGATGTCCAGGATCAACGACCCGAGCTGCAACTCGGAGAGATACATGACGGGATGCGGATGCGGGTTGAATCGCGCGGTGTTCCCATCGGTCCACACCGTGGCCTGCCCGGAGCTGCCGGCGACGACGTAAACCATGCCAGCATGGCCGCCGTAGTCCTTGCCATAATCTCCGTCGCCGTCCGTGCGTCCATCGCCGCCATCGATCACGGTGCCGCTGGAGATGAGCGTGGGCGTATCGTAGAAGCCATCGATGAACCATGAGCGCTCATAGCAGTGGCTGTGGCCACTGATGACGATATCCACGCCCGCATCTTCCAGGCGCGGCACGATCTGTTCCCGCGCCCACGTCGTCTGCGACTCGGTGTCTGAATTGTGGCTGCCCTTGGTGTAGGGCGGATGGTGCCAGACGGCGATCGTCCAGCGCCGGGTGTTCGCGGCGAGATCATTGTCCAGCCACGCGAGCATGTTAGTGCGCAGCGCGGCGTTGCTGGTCTGCACGTCGAGACTGATGAAGTGGATGTTTCCAAAATCCCACGAGAAATAACGCTCGGTGCCCGAGACATAGCCGCCACATTCCGCCGCCGCGGGAAAGGTAAAGATGTCGAAATACGGCACGCCTGGGTAAGAGCCGCTCCTGTCCTGCGCCGTCTCATGGTTGCCGAGGCACGACCACACGGGGCTTTGCTGGAGCACGGTCGGATAGGTGTCGAAAAGGGCGTGCTGGTACTCGGCGTCCGTGCCAGTATTATAGGCATTGTCGCCCAGCAGCAGGACCATGTCGTTGAACCGATAGGCGGCGCTCCCGTAGTAGGCGTCGCGGACGGCTTGCTGGTTGCCGTCTGCCGTTCCCGAATCGCCGAGCAACCAGATGCGCATCGGCCGGTCGATACCGGGCACCGGCGCACTCATGAAGAAGTGATCCCCATCGTCGCCCGCGAGCGTTTCGTCCGTCGTGCCGATGGAGTAGAAATACTTCGTGTCGGGCTGGAGGCCGCTGACCCGCACTTCGTGCTCCGTGGTGAGCGTCGCATCCGTCGTGCTGGTCGTCAGCGCACCATGGATCGTGCCGCTGCGGACCACGCTGTCCGTCGCCATGTCCGTCCGCCAGCGGACGGTCACTCCAGAGTCACTGTTCATTTGCAAATAAGGGCCGCGCGAGAGCCCGGCAATCCCCACCCCATGAAGATTGAAGACCGCTGCCATGCCGGCAGTCAGCAGGAGAAAGCGGAGGGCATTCATGGGAGCGGCCCCGGCGCGCCGGTGCGGCCGGTTTCGATTTCCCCAGCCAGCTTGCGGTTCGCTTTCGACGCGCGATGATCCGCCGGCACTTTCTCAAATGCCGCTGCCGCACTCTGCCACGCGTCGCGCGCCTCGGGTGCGCGCCCCGCCTTTTCCAGAATCTGCGCCTTCCGCGCGAGCCAGATATCCGCGCGCGATTCGCGTGCGATGAAACCCTCCACCCGCCGGAGCGCGGCCTCCGTGAGCCCCGCCCGCTCCTCGATTTCCAGCGCCTCCTGATCGAGCACCGGCACCCCGCCGCGGGCAGCGCTGGCCTCGTCCAGGCAGCGAGCCGCCGCTCCCGCCTGCCCGTGCCTTTCCAGTAGCTGCGCCCGCGCCGTCGCATAATGCGGTTCGGGCGAAGAAGCAGCAGCGGCTACGAGATCCCCATCCGCCTTTTTCCAATCGCCTCGCTTTTCCAGCACACCTGCCCGCAGGGCACGGGCTTCGGGGTGCATTGGACGCTTCGCGAGAAAGTCATCCAGCAGTTTCAGACCATCCTTTTCGCGCCCCTGCGCGAGCCGCATCTGCGCGAGGCCAAACGTCGTCACCTCCATCTCCGGCTGGATCGTGCGTGCCTGCGCGTAGTCCGCCTCGGCAGCGGCCCACTCCTCGTGCATCCGGTGCAGTTCGCCGCGGCGCAGGTAAAGCTCGGCATCGCCCGGTGACTGCGCGATCACCTTCGACACCGCATCGATAGCCTCCTGCAAATCGCCGTGCCCAAACCCGGTGGCAAGCGTGCAGGTAAGAACGACTCCCAGTGCGATGAGTTGGCGGAGTATCACGAGGGGGAAAATGTTGGTTAAGAAGCGCATCCGGCGAACGCGCCGCTACTACCGTATCGTCTGCACCCGCGCATACAATCGGTAATGTCCTCGCAGGCGGGAGGAAACAGGGATTCCGGGAAACGGCGCAGATCCTTTCGGGATGAACTCTGCGAGGCTGTGTAAACGGGCCGGCCGCGGCGGCGATAGGCTGAACCTTCCTCGACGGAGGCCGCGGAATTTTTCCGGGTAGGGTGGGCATCCCGCCCGCCAGTTCGGGCATCCTGCCCGAAGCTAGTTCCGAAGAGCCCGGTAGGATGCCGGCCTCGGCGAGCGGGACGCCCACCCTACCCGGGACTTCGCTGCCGCGCTGGATGGGATATTCCGGTCTCAGTCCAGGTGGTAATCAAACTATCAATTCCCCGCGGAAAAAACGGGCTCGTGGTATGGCAGTCCTTCTTTACATTGACCGTCTATTTTCACACTCTCCATCAAGCGAGAGACGTGATCCCTAACCACCGATGAATATACCTGTTGATACCCACCTCGCATCGGACGCCACCCCGCCCGCGCGCACCCGTTTGCACTCAATCCGCGCCCTCGCGGCGGCGGGCTTTTCCCTTGTTGCAATAGGCGTCGCTCAGAGCCGGGCGGACCTGCTCTACGCGACCTACTCCACTAATCAGATCGAAAAATTCACCGCTGGCGGTGTGGCCTCGCTCTTTGCCAATACGGGCTCCAGCAGCCAGCCGGAGGGTCTTGCTTTTGACAACGCGGGCAATCTTTTCGTGGCGAACTTTGGCTTTAATACCAACACGATCGCCAGGTTCACGCCAGGCGGTGTCGGCTCGACCTTTGCCACGGCCAGCACCGGCGTGAGTCGCCCGGTCGGTCTGGCTTTTGATAGCGCGGGCAATCTTTACGCGGCCAACGCCGGGTCTAATACGATCGAGAAATTTAACATCACCACTGGCGTCGGCTCGGTCTTCGCCAGCACGGGCCTGAGCGGTCCGATCGGCCTGGCCTTTGACAGCGCGGGCAATCTCTTTGTGTCCAATCAGGGCAATAACACGATCGAGAAGTTCACCATCGGTGGCGTCGGGTCGCTTTTCGCCACGGTCAGCACCTTCGCAAACTCACTGGCGGGGCTCGCGTTTGATCGGACGGGGAATCTCTACGTGGCCGATGTGAACGCCAACAAGATCAACAAATTTACCATCGGCGGCGTCGCCTCCGTCTTCGCCAGCACGGGCTTGAACCAGCCGATCGGCCTAGCCTTCGACAGCGTGGGCAACCTTTACGCGGCCAACCAAGGCAATGCCACGATCGAGAAATTCACGACCAGCGGCGTCGGCTCCGTCTTTGCCAATACCACGGCGAACGGAGCTCTGGCACCGCAGTACCTCGCGTTTACGGATAATGCAGGCAGACCACTCCCGCTGGCGAACCAACTCGGCGCCATTCCAGAGCCATCGACCTGGCTGACCGGCATCGCCCTCTGCGCGGCGACGCTCGTCACCCGTCGGCGCGGTCGCGCGTGAAGCCACGGGGAGGAAAAGCGGCCATTCGACCTTTCCAAAAGCACGGCCTGAAAATGGGTGACTACGAAGGACGCTAAGGGCGCGAAGTTTCTGAAAATGACGGGAACGTGGCCGTCAATCCCTTCGCGTTCTTTGCGTCCTTCGTAGTCACCTTCTCCAGCTTCACGGCTCGACCATCGTCTCATCCGGCGGGGCGGAGAGGTTTTCGAGGCGTTCGCGGACGGAGGTGCTGGTGCGGGTGATGGCGTCGAAGACGCGGGCGCTGAGGACGACGAGCGTGGTGGGCTCGGCGGCGACGGCGCTGTAGTGCCAGGTGCAGTCGCCGAGGAGGGCGCGCCGGCCGAAGTGTTCGCCGGCGACGAGGGTGCGCACGGCTTTCCCGGCGTCGTCGCGCAGCTCGATGCGGCCGACTTTCACCACGTAGAAGGAAAACGCGGGCTCGCCGGCGTGGAAGACGGGGTCGTCTTTTTCGAGGTGGATGTCTTCGAGCGGCTTCGTGTAGCGCGGCTGGAAGAGGACGATGTCGCGCGGGAAAAAGAGGTCGAGCGTCCAGTCGATCATGACGCGCAGCTTCCGTTCGAGGCCGGGCAGTTTGGAAAGATAGATGGTGCGCCACATCCACCAGGCGATGAAGCCGGAGAATTTCATGCCCATGATTTCCGCAACGGCGGTGTGATGGCCGATGGCGGCGAGGGAGCCGAGTCCTTTGAAAGTGAACGGTGCGAAGTCGGTGCGACCGGCGAGCGCGAGCGCGAGGTTTTTCCCGAGCGTGGTCCCCTGCCGCATCGCGAATTGGCCGGTGGGCGGACACGTGCCGCCGCCTGCTTGCGGCACGGCGGCGCAATCGCCCGCGGCCCAAAGATTCGGCTGCCCCGCCACGCGCATTGTCGGCTCGGTGATGATGCGGCCTTTTTCGTTGGTGAGGCACGCGGTCGCGCACAGTTTTACGATGAGCGGATGAGGCGCATTGCCGACGGTGGAGACGACGGTGTGGCTCTCGATGATGCGTCCGTCGCCGAGGGTGACTTTCCCCGCGGTCATGGAAGTGACGCGCGCGCCGAGGATGATTTCGACGCCGCGTTCGCGCAGTTTTTCTTCGCAGTAGCGGCCGAGCACTTCGCTGATCTCGGGGAGTAAATGCGGGGCGCTGTGGATGAGGACGACGCGGAATTTTTCGCCCGCGATGCGCGGGTAAAACTCGCGCACGCTCTCCGCGAGATCGAGCAACTGGCCGGCCGTTTCCACGCCGGAATAGCCGCCGCCGACGACGACGAAAGTGAGGAGCCGCGGGAGAGACGCGCTGTCGGCGATGAGGTTTGCTTCTTCAAAACGATCGATGAGCGCGCCGCGGAGCTTCAGCGCGTCGCCCACGTTTTTCATGAGAAAGGCGTGCTCGGGCATGCCGGGGACGCGGCTGAGATCCACGATGCCGCCGAGGGTGAGCGCGAGATGGGCGAACTCGATTTCCACATTGGGCGTGAAGTCGCCCGCGCTCAATTCCAGGTGCCGCGCTTTCAGATCGATGGCGGTGATGGACCCGCGCAGCACGGTGACGCCGCGGCAGAGACTGCGCAGCGCATTTACGACGTGGCGCGGCGAGAGCGAGGAGCCGGCCACTTCCGCGAGCATGGGCTGGAAGAGCATGTAATTCTGATCGGCGATGAGGGCGACGCGCTGCTCGCTGCCGCGCCCGAGAGCACGCGCGAGCGCCTGCGCGCAGTTGACCCCGGCGAATCCGCCCCCGGCAATGACGACGTCAAATTTCACAAGGCGAAAGGGTGATCATGCATGCGCGTTTCGTAAGAGACTGTAGGAAATATCGGACGAGGTCCACGAAAGACACGAAAGGCACAAAAACGCACCACTCTTTTCGTGTGTTTTGTGTCGTTCGCGGACGGTGGAACAGGTTCGGCGCCGTAGGCGCGACATGTTTATAGAATCCATCGGAGAACGACCAAAGCTCCGTCGGAGCGGCATGTATGCTTGGCTCCGACGCAGCTTGCGCTTTGTTTGATGACGAAATCTATAAACATGTCGAGCGCCTGCGACGCTACCATGGGGGCTCGGAAGACCGCGTGGAATCATCCGGCGAGCGCGCTTTTTCGGCGCACTACTTTGGGGCGGAGACGAGGAGCGCGCGGTCGTGGTAGAAGTTGTCGAGCGCGGCGTTGTAGTGGAGCCAGCCGATGGCGCTGAGGTGATCGTGCGTGTCGGCGAGGAAACGCGCGTCTTCATCGTGCTCGCGGAAATCGACGAGCGGCACTTCGTAACGGGCCGCGAGTGCTTCGAGGCGATCATAGTATTCCGCGCGGGCGGCGGCGGAGACGCCGAAGTGATCGAAGACCTCGCCATCGAAAGGCGCGCTGAGCAGGAGCGGGCGCGCGCCGAGCTGATGCAAAGTGCGCAGCAGCAGGTCCAGGTCGCTCCACTCGCTCGCCCGGGCGAGGCGCTGGCGGAAGACGTGGTCGCTGCCTTCGGTGGGCAGCACGCGCTCGATTTCTTCACCCGCTTTTTCCACTTCGGGGCCGTTGCTTAGTCCTTCCGCAGTGGCGAAAAGGCGCGCCCATTTTGGATCGATGGGATGGTGCCTCCACACGAAAAGCGGCGTGATGCGATGGACGAGATAAACGACGGTGTGCAGGTGATCCTGCGCGCGCAGGATCGCGCCATCCAGCCAGCCGAGCGGGGCCGCGAGGCGGTAGCCGGCGCGGTCCCACCACGTGTCGCCCGCGAGCCGGCGCAGGGCGAAGATGAGGAGCGGACTTTTCTCCAGCGTCTCGGGGAAATCGAGGACGCGCCGTGCCACGTCGCGCTTGAGCGTGCGGTCGAGCGACGAATTGAAGACGAGGGCGTTCACCTGCTCCAGCGAGAAGTTTCCCGCATAGTGACTCGGGTTGTCCGTGGATGACCAAAACCAGCTCGGCGAGATGGAGAAGGCGAGCTTCCGCCCGCGCACGTCGCCACCGAGGGCGCCGAGTTTTTCCAGCGTGATGAGCGAGGCGGTGCCGGCTTTCCCCACGGGGAAAACCTCGAAGCCTGTGGGACTGTCCGCGAAGAAATCGGCAGCTTTGTAGGAAACGTTTTTCACCAACTCGGAGCTGCCGTAGAGCGGCAGCAGACCGGGCTGGCGGAAGGCTTCGCGCTGCAAGGCGATGCCGTGATTTTTCATCGAGAACGTGTGCGGTGCCTCGGCGCGGAGGGAGCGCTTTTCGATCCAGCGCGCGGCTCCGATGGTGGTGGCGAGCAGCGCGGCAACGATGCCGATCGCTCCCAGACTGGCGGTGAGGTGCGGATGCGGGTGGGACTTCACGCGGGCACGTTCTCCCAATGCCGCGCCCGCGCAAGCAAGGATGCGCTCGCCAGAAAGGCGCGCGCGAAAATCTGCCGGGCGGCGTGCGTTTCCCCGTGCATCCTGCGTTTTATCCACGATGGTCAGTCCTTGCGCCCATGACCCATACTGCCTTCGAAACGCCACTTCACACCGCTGCGGAAAACCCCTTGCCCAGCGTCGCGGAATGGAAGGCGGTGGTCGCGAAATTTCAGGTACCATCGACTGCGCGCGCGACGTGGCAGCTCGTGAATTCCTTTGGCTCCTACGGCCTGGTTTGGTACGCGATGTATCTCAGCCTCGCCGTTTCCTGGTGGCTCACCATCCCGCTCGCCGTCCTCGCCGGGGCCTTGCTCGTCCGCATTTTCATTATCTTCCACGACTGCGGACACGGCTCGTTTTTTAAATCGAAAACGGCGAACGATGTGACGGGCTTTCTCGCGGGCATGCTGAATTTCACGCCGTATCACCACTGGCGCTGGGAGCACGCGATCCATCACGCGAGTTCGGGCGATCTCGACCGGCGCGGGACGGGTGATGTGTGGACGATGACGGTGAAAGAATACCGCGCCTCCTCGCGCTGGCAGCGTCTCGGCTATCGCACCGTGCGGCATCCGCTGGTGCTGCTTTTCGTCGCGCCGTTTTATCTGTTCGTTGTTCGCGAGCGCTTTTCCACGAAGGGCGCGAGCGCGCGGGATCGGCAGTCGGTGTGGTGGATGAATGTGGCGCTGGCGGTGATGATCGCGTCGCTGGCGACGGTGTTTGGCTGGAAGAATTATCTCTTCATCCAGCTCTGCGTGACGCTTACCGGCGGGGCGATCGGCGTGTGGATGTTTTACGTGCAGCATCAGTTTGAAGACACCTACTGGGCGCGCCGCGAGGATTGGGATTTCACGGCGGCGGCCTTGCAAGGCAGCTCTTTCTACAAGCTGCCGGCGATCCTGCAGTGGTTCACGGGGAACATCGGCTTTCACCACATCCACCATCTCAGCTCGCGCATCCCAAACTACAATTTGCAGCGTTGCCACGAGTCGCATCCGATCTTCATGAAAGTGAAAGCGATCACTCTGCGGACCAGTTTGAAATCGCTGACGTTCCGCCTCTGGGATGAAGAGCAATGCCGCCTGACGGGCTTTGATCGCAAGGCGCATCGCCGTCTTTCCAAAGCCAGCAGCGCCACACGCCACGCCTCGCATCCGCCGACGGCTGCCGCCGACCACGCTCCGACGCACGAGAGCAGCGGGCAGTCGGCTCGCGGAGTCTGAGCGACCGCGCGCGATTTTCGCTGCAAAGTAGGCGGACGCCGCGATAGTCGCCGACCTATGAAAAGCGCCCTCGCCGTCTTCGGAGTCCTCCTCGTCCTCGTCTTCATCCTGCTCGTGGGAGGATGCGGGAGCTACAATCGGCTGAACGGGCTGAAGCAATCCGTGGATAAAAGCTGGGCCGATGTGCAGAACGTTTATCAACGCCGCGCGGACCTCGTGCCGAATCTGGTGAAGACGGTGGAAGGCGCGGCCAACTTTGAGAAATCGACGCTGACCGAAGTGATCCAGGCGCGGCAGCAGGTGACGAAAATCCAAGTCGATCCGAACAGCGCGCCGAACGATCCCGAAGTGCTGAAGCGCTTCCAGCAAACGCAGGATCAGCTTTCCTCCACGCTCTCGCGGCTACTCGTGGTAAGCGAGCAATATCCGGCGCTGACGGCGACGGCGGGCTTCCGCGATTTGCAGGCGCAGCTCGAAGGGACGGAGAACCGGATCACCGTGGAGCGGGGAAAATTCAACGACACGGTGCGGGCGTATGACACGGCGGTGACATCGATGCCGGCGCGGTTGTATGCCGGCGCGTTCGGGTTTCAATCGAAGCCTTACTTCACCGCGCGCGAAGGCAGCGATGTGCCGCCGCCGGTAAAGTTCGACTTTGGAAAACCTGCGCCAGAAGCGCGTTGATCGCGTGCGAATCCTTCTCGCCATCGGCGGGTTTTGGCTGGCGCTGCTCGGTGTCGTTTTCGGAGAAAAGCTGCCCGCAAAACCGGCGGCGTATTTCAACGACTACGCGGGCGTCGTGCCCGCGGGAACGGCTGCCAGCCTGGATGCGAAGCTGAGACAGTTCGAGCGCGACACGTCGAATCAGCTCGTCGTCGCGGTGTTTCCAAAACTGGAAACGGCGTCGTCGGTGCAGGACTTCACCTACCGCATCGCCGAGTCGTGGCAGGTCGGGCAAAAGGACCGCCGCAATGGCGCGGTGCTGTTCGTTTTCGTGGCGGAGCACAAGATCTTCATCCAGGTCGGATATGGTCTCGAAGGCGCGCTGCCGGATGCGATTTGCAAACGCATCATCGCAGAGCAAATCGCGCCCGCTTTCAAAACCGGTGACTACTCCGCCGGACTCACGCGCGGCGTGGACTCGATGATCCAGGCGACGCGCGGCGAGTACGTAGGCACGGGAAAAGCCGGCGGCGGGCAGCACGTGCCGGTTTCGTTTTACATGTGGATCGGCTTTTTCGCGCTGCTCTTCATCCTGCAAGTGTGGCAGGGAAAACGCAGCGGCGTAGTGTATCGCAGCACCGGACGCAGTTTCGCGCGCGGCCTGCTGTGGGGCGTGCTGAGTAATCTCGGCGGCGGCGGTGGCGGTGGTTGGGGTGGAGGCGGCGGAGGCGGAGGTGGAGGTGGAGGATTCAGCGGCGGCGGCGGAAGTTTCGGCGGCGGTGGCGCGGGAGGCGACTGGTAGCTTTATGGAAACGGATGAATTTCTGGCCAAGCTCGACGAGCCGAAGATCGTCGCGGAAATCGCGCTCGCGGAAAAAACGACCTCCGGCGAAATCCGCGTCTTCGTTTCATGTCAGGAAGTGGAGGATCCAGTCGCAAGGGCTGCGGCGCGTTTTGAAAAACTCGGGATGACTCAGACCGCCCTGCGCAACGGCGTGCTGCTCTACTTCGCGCCGCGCTCGAAGAAATTTGCCATCGTCGGCGATGTCGGCATTCACGAGAAATGCGGGTCCGGCTTCTGGGAGGAAGTGAGCGCGGAAATTCGTGAGCGCCTGCGCACGGAGAAATTCACGGACGCGATCCTGCACGGCGTGCGAAAAGTCGGCGCAAGGCTGGCGCGCCATTTTCCGCCAGAGGCAGGCGACCGCGACGAATTGCCAAACGATATCGCCCGCGACTGAGCTAAGCAGCGGCCTCCGCGGAGAGCTGGCCTTTGTCGAGATGCACCGTCCGCGTGGCGCGCGCTGAAGCATGCGGGTCGTGCGTAACCATGACGATGGTCTTCCCGTGCTCGCGATTCAGGGCCTGAAGCAGCGTGAGAATTTCGTCACCCGATTTGCGATCGAGATCGCCCGTCGGCTCGTCGCAAAGCAGCAGCGTCGGGTCCGTCACGATCGCCCGCGCGATGCCGACGCGCTGCTGTTCGCCGCCGGAAAGCTGTCGCGGAAAATGGTGCGAGCGATGGGAAAGCCCCACCACTTTCAGAGCCGTGGCCGCATGTTCGCGACGCTCTTTTTTGGAAAGGTGCGTGAGCAACAGCGGCAACTCCACATTCCGCTCCGCATCGAGCGCCGCCATCAGATTGTAGAATTGAAACACGAAGCCGATATGCCGCGCCCGCCAGGCGGCGAGCGGGCGGTCGCCGAGCTGGTCGATGCGATCCCCGCCAATCGCCACCGTCCCGGTGCTCGCGCGGTCCAGCCCGCCGATGAGATTCAGCAGCGTGGATTTTCCCGAACCGGACGGCCCCATGAGCGCGAGGAATTCACCCTGCTTCACCTCGAGATCGAGATTGGAAAGGACGTGAATGTCTTCGGACCCGCGCCGGAAGGATTTAGTGACGCCCTGGATGCGGACGAGTGCGCCGTTTTCTGTGCTCATGAGTTCTATTTCCACGACAAGCGCCCTGTCCGTCAATGCCCGCCATCGCTTTCTCGCACTCTCCAGTTGCGCCGCGCGAGGGCAACCGGCACAAGGTCACGCCCCTTCCGCATCGGACATGAATCGCTCCCGCCAAATCGACATCCTCAGAGTCGTCGCAGTATTACTAGTGATGGGACGCCACATGACGCCGTGCGCCGCAGAGACTAGCCCCACGCTGGCGTGGCTCACTCATGTTTGGTTTCAGGGCGGCTGGGTCGGAGTCGATCTGTTTTTTGTCCTGAGCGGCTTTCTCGTATCGGGGCTGCTCTTCCGCGAGTTCGAGAAAAATGGCGCGCTGAGAGTAGGCCACTTTCTCATTCGACGGGGCTTTAAAATCTACCCGCCCTTTTGGCTGCTCATCGGCGTGACGGTAGTTCGGAATGTCTTGCAACATAAAGACCTGTCCGCCGGCCCCATTACCGCAGAGCTATTGTTCGTTCAGAACTACTTTCCCGGCTTGTGGACGCATACCTGGTCACTCGCGGTCGAAGAGCACTTCTATCTCTTGCTCGCGTTCGACTTCTTCATCCTGGCCCGACGCCGTTCAGCCCGACCGTTCTCCGTGATACCGGCCACCTTCATCGCCATCGCTCTTCTTTGCCTCACTCTGCGCCTTGCGGAAAGTATTCACGCCCCCTTTGAACACGCGACCCACCTATTCGCGACTCATCTCCGCCTGGACAGCCTCTTTTTCGGGGTGCTCCTTTCCTACTGGTTTCATCTTCATCCCATCCGATTTCTGGCCGTCGCACAGCGGTTCCGCTATCTGCTCGCAAGCTGCGGCGTGCTTCTGATCCTCCCGGCCTTTTACTTCGAGTTAATTAGCACACCCTTTATCTTCACCTACGGTCTGACTCTTTTCTATCTTGGAAGCGGGTGCCTTCTCGTCGCCGCGCTAGGTATGCGATCACCGACTTCGCGGCTGGGCAAAGCGGTCGCGTACGTTGGTTCGCACTCCTACTCCATTTACTTATGGCACTTTGCCGTGGCCACTTGGGGAACAGTCGCCATGAGCCGCCTTTTCGGTTCGCACTACAACTGGTATCTCTACGCTTTCCTTTACTTGTTCGGTTCTATCGGCCTTGGCATCGCCCTGGCAAATCTCATCGAGATCCCGATCCTGCGCCTCCGCGACCGCCTTTTCCCCTCCCGCGGAACCCCACTTCACGCCGCTGGATCGACTATTGCTTAGAGCCTGTCATGCACTTTGAGGCCGGCGGGATTATGGTATTTATAGCTGTACATTTTGAGACATTTGATGTGGAACCATTGGGATGGCGAACCGAAAAGCGTATCCGAGCGATGTCAGTGATGAAGAATGGGAGTT
>JBBRPM010000023.1:0-60867 GCA_038228115.1 Chthoniobacterales bacterium | reverse complement strand
GCTCGCTCCGGGCGGACCTTTTGTGAAAGAGCGCAGCATCCCGCCGGCGATCGAGCAGCAGCTCAAGCAGCGCTTCAATCTCGATGGCTCGCTGTGGGAACAATACACGACCTATCTTGGCGTCCGCCGCAATGCGAGCGGGCACTACAGCGGTCTGCTCCAGGGCGATCTTCAGCCGTCTTTGAAATATCGTGATCGGTCTGTGCGCGAGATTCTCGGCGACAGCCTCCCGATTTCCATCACGCTCGGCGTCGTCGCCTTCCTCATCGCCACCACCGCCGGCGTGTGGCTGGGCAGTCTCGCCGCGGTGCGGCATCACACCGCCATCGATACCACGGCGATGCTCGGCGCGCTTTTTCTCATCAGCATTCCCACGTTTGTCATCGGCCCCGTGCTCATCCTTTTCTTTTCACTGAAGCTCGGCTGGCTGCCGGTCGGAGGCTGGGTCAGTTGGAAAAATCTCGTCCTTCCCGCGATCACGCTCGCCGGTCCATATATCGCCTACATCGCGCGACTCATGCGCACGAGCATGCTGGAGGTTTTGCAGCAGGACTTCATGCGGTCGGCGCGCGCGAAGGGACTCTCCAATGCGCAGATCATCTACAAGCACGGCCTCAAAGTCGCGATCCTGCCCGTCGTCAGTTACCTCGGCCCGCTCGGTGCCGGGCTGCTCACCGGCTCACTCGTCGTCGAGACCATCTTCAACATCCCCGGAGCCGGCCCGTTTTTCATCAACTCCATTTTGAATAACGACGTCTTTCTCCTCGAAGGCGTCGTCATCGTCGATTGCGCGATCCTCGTCGTCTTCAATCTCGCCGTCGATGTCGGCTACACCTGGCTCGACCGCCGCATCAGACTCTATGAGTAGTCCCGCAGCCACTCCACCGGGAGCGTGGAAAAGACTGCGCCGCAATCCCGTCGCCATCATCGCGCTCATCGTCCTCGCCACTGTTTTCGCCTTCGCCGTTTTCGGGCTCAGCATCTTTCACCTCGATCCGCACGCCACCTCCGCGACGCAGTACGCGCCGCCCGGCCCCGGCCATCCTTTCGGCACCGATGTGAATGGCCGCGACTCCTTTGCCCGCGTCATGGAAGGAGCGCGCATCTCTTTGCTGGTGGGCTTTTGCGGCGCATTCATCAGCCTCTTCGTTGGCACCACTTACGGCCTCATCTCCGGTTACGCCGGCGGGCGCACGGATGCGATCATGATGCGTTTTGTCGAAATCCTCTACGCCATCCCGCGGCTCATCATCATCATCCTCGTCACCTTCATCTTCGACCGGCATTTCAAAAACTGGCTCAACGGCATCGGCCTCGCCGGGCTCGTCGGCTACTCGAAAATCATCATTCTCATCTTCAGCCTCGGCCTCATCGAATGGCTCACCATGGCCCGCATCGTCCGCGGCCAGGTGCTCGCGCTGAAGTCGCAGCAGTTCGTCCTCGCCGCGCGTTCTTTGGGTCAAAGCCACGTCAACATTCTCATCCGGCATCTGCTCCCAAATCTCATCGGCATCGTCATCATCTACCTAACGCTCACCATTCCCGCCGTCATCCTCGACGAAAGTTTTCTCAGCTTCCTCGGGCTCGGTGTGCAAGCCCCGCAAGCAAGTTGGGGCAGCCTGCTCAGTGAAGGCGCGCAGGTCATCAACCCGGTGAAAAGTTACTGGTGGCTCCTGCTTTTCCCCGCGCTCGTCATGTCCGTCACGCTGCTCGCGCTGAACTTCCTCGGCGACGCCATCCGCGACGCCCTCGACCCACGCGCCAAGCGTTAGACGTAGGGGGGCGAGCCTCCCGCTGAGCCCCATAGCCGAAGTGAAGGCACCGCGTTTTCCCGGGTAGGGTGGGCGTCCCGCCTGCCGCTTCGGGCATCCTGCCCGAAGCCAGTACGGAAGAGCCCGGCAGGATGCTGGCCTCGGCGGGCGGGACGCCCGCCCTACCCGGACGAGACGACACCTTCCCAGATTTGCACCAGCTACCTCGCACCCACCCACGCCATGCCAAACTGAATCCACCACGGAATCGTCAGCAGCCCCGCAATCGAGGTGCAGAGAATGATCCGCAGCGCCATCGCCGGATCGCCGCCGTAGTGTTTCGCGAGGATCACCGGGATCACTGCGCACGGCATCGCCGCCTGAATTATCATCACATGCTTCAATTGCTCCGAACCCGGCAGCCAGCGCGCGAGCGCCAGCATCAGCAGCGGCAGTACGCCGAGTCGCAGCAGACACGCGCCGACGGAATCGCGCGCCGCGCCGCGCAGTGAAATGTGCTGCGCCTGTTCGCAAAAAGTCGCGCCCGTTAAAATCAGTCCCATCGGAATCGCCGCCGCGCCGACGCTGTGGACCGCGCTCAAAACCCACGGCGGCAACCACGCGCGACCGCCCGCGAAATGCAGTGCCACCGCGATCCCGATCGCGATCACCGGCACATTAAAAATGCGCCGCAACGGATGCTCCGGCGAGCGACCCGAGATCAGCAAAAGGCCGAGCGTCCACAGCGCGGTTTCCACGCCGACATTGTGCAGGAAAAGGACCGCCGTCGTTTGCGGATCGAACAATTTCTGCACGAGGGGCAGAGGAATGTAGCCGTAATTGCAGAGCCCCGTGGTGAAGGCAAACGTCCGCCGCGCGCGCTCATCGCGGAGGCCAAAAAGTGGCGCGGCCAGCCACGCCGCGCCGAAGCCCATCGCCGTTGTTCCAAATCCCACCGCGGGCGCGAGCACGAGATTTCCCGCCTGCTGCATCGCCGCATTTCCCAGAATCGTGTCGAGAATCAGACACGGGAAAAGCAGGTTGACCACGATGCGCAGCAGCGATGCATCGGCTTCCGCCGACAGCCACCCCACGCGCCGAATGCCGAAGCCCGCGCCGACGATGAGGAAAACGGGCGCGACGACCGCGAGCAGCGAAAGAAAATCCATGAATCTCGAACGACCGTTTAGCCCGCGCGGTGACCGCGGCACGCGCTCATCCCTTCACCGGCTTCCGCTTCGTCCGCTCGCCCATCACGCGGAATTCTCCGACCAGCGCCGAGATTTCCAGATCCGTCAGCCCGCGCGGCACGCTGATGATCCCATCGCGGATTACCTTGTCGATCGTCATGTCGATCACCTGATGCGTCCCCGTTTTCGTGCCGAGGAAAACGACCACGCTCGATCCGCGATTGGACAGGCTCATTTCCTCCAGCGCCGTGCGACCGAAATTATCCAGCTTGAACGCGCATCCCATCGAACCGTCGTTACCTTGAAACGGAAAGATCGCCTCGATGTTCCGCTCCGAGATCGCCGGAATCTGCGCCGCAAATCCTTTCCGCTCGGGATTGTGAAACGTGACCGGCATCGCGAACGGCTGGCCATCGCGCTCGTTCGCCTCGATGTGGAAGCGCACCGAGACCGGCAGTTTTTTGGCAAAACCGAGGCAGCCAAAAGCGAGGGGGACGAGCAGAAAGGGAGCGATGCGCATGGCGCGGAGTGTCGGGAAACGAATTGCGATTTGCAACCCGCGAGCACGCCGCCTAAACCGTGCGCCATGAAATTCTTCTTCGCGCTCCTCTGCCTCGCCGCGCTTTCCGCCGCTCCCGCCTTCGCCGCGGAGGAGACGCCCGTGCCGGAAAAAAAGGCGGGGATTTTCCACCGCATGCTCCATCCCTTTGGCGAAAGCAAACCCGCTCCGGCCACGACGACGCCTGCGCCCGCGGCGGAGAAAAAGCCGGGAATCATGACGCGCGTCCTGCATCCTTTCGGCGGGAAAAAAGGCGCTGGCACGAAACCCAACGGGCGTCTCGTCGTGGCGCTGAAACTTTCACCGCTGCCGCTAAAAGTCCCGGCGACGAACCGGCTCAAGGTCACCCTCACGCTCACGAATCAAGGGAAGAAATTGGTGCCGCTGGATTTCCCCACTTCGCAGCGCATCGAGGTTGTCATCAAAAATACCGCCGCGAAAACCATCGAGCAATGGTCGCAGGATCAGGCCTTCACGAATGAACCGACTGCGCTCATGATCAATCCCGGCGAGCGCGTGGAATACACGGTGGAAGTGGCGACGCGCGAAATGGTCGCGGGGCAGACTTATACGGTGCTCGGATTTTTCCCCGGCCACGAAACGCTGCGCGCCGAGCAGAGCGTCGTCCCTGAGAAATAGTCGCCGCTATTCCAGGCGGATCGTCGCCGAGCGCGCGTGCGCATCCAGACCTTCCAGCGCGCCGAACTGGCTGATCGTCGCCACGGATTTCCGCAGCGATTTTTCATCGAGACGCACGATGCTCGTCCGCTTCTGAAACATGTCCGCGGTGAGGCCCGGAAAGGATTTCCCCGCGCCGCCAGTCGGCAAAGTGTGGCTCGGCCCTGCTAGAAAATCTCCCGCCGCGACTGGCGAAAAGGCACCGAGAAAAATCGCGCCCGACGTGCGAATCTGGGCCGCGATTTTCGCGTCGTCGCGCGTGGAAATCGAGATGTGCTCCGGCGCGAATTCGTTCGCGACCTCCACCGCCTCCGCCAGCTTCTTCACCAAAATCAGCACGCAATCCTGCGCGAGCACCGGCGCGAGATGCGACTGCCGCGAGAGCGTCGCGAGCTGCGCCGTGATCTGCTTTTCCACGCGCGCCAGCAGCGCCGCGGAGTCGGTGACGAATAGGATCGAGCTGCCCTTTCCATGCTCGGCCTGCGCCAGCAAATCGCTCGCGATCCACGCCGCATTTGCGCTCGCATCGGCGAGGACGAGGATCTCGCTCGGCCCCGGCAGCAGATCGATCGCGACCTGCCCGAAGACCTGCCGCTTCGCCTCCACCACATACGCATTTCCCGGCCCGAAAATTTTCTGCACCGGCGCGATCGTCGCCGTGCCATACGCCAGCGCCGCCACCGCTTGCGCGCCGCCGACCTGATACACCTCCGTCGCGCCGCACCGCTCGAGCGCGAAAAGTAGCGCGTCGTTGTTCTTCCCGTCGCGATCGGATGGCGTCGTCACCACGATCTCCGGTACGCCCGCCGCCGCTGCCAGCGTCACCGTCATGACCGCCGTCGAGACCAGCGGCGCGGTCCCGCCCGGCACGTAAATCCCCACGCGCTGAAACGCATCGAAACGCTCGCCCACCATCGCGCCCTGCTTGTTTCGCATGCTCCAGTTTTTGCGCAGACTGCGCTTCGCAAAATCACGCACATTGGCATGCGCCATCGTGATCGCGCGCTTTGTCGCCGCATCCACCGATGGCTTCCGCGTCACGCGCAATTGCGGCGCAGAAATCTGCGGCCCGCCAAATTTCGCCGTGTATTCCAGCAGCGCCGCATCGCCGCGCGCCCGGATGTCTGCGATGATTTCGCGCACGGTTTTCTCCACCTCGGGAGCAGGTGCAGACTTGCGCTGGAGCGCGGTGAGAGCCGCAGAGAATCCCTGGTCGGAAAAGCGAAGAATACGCATGGAGACGGCGTCTTTACGTTCGAGTCGCCCGCTTGAAAAGAGACAACTGATCATCCTCGCGATCGGCGCGAAGGTGGCCCAACCTGCCACCACGCCGCTCCGATGAGTGGTCACGTTATGAAATGGTTTTCTGATTTTGCCGCGACTCAACCAATCGCGTATGCGGTCTTCATCCTCGTGGCCGTGGCCGTGTTTGGATTGGGGATCGGTCACGTCAAAGTGCGCGGCATCAAGTTGGGCGTGGCCGGCGTGCTTTTCGCGGGAATTTTCTTCGGCCATTTCAAGCTCACGATCCCCGTGGACATCCTCGGTTTCGTTCGCGATTTCGGGCTCATCCTTTTTGTCTATACGATCGGCATTCAAGTCGGACCCGGCTTTTTCACCTCGCTGCGCCGGACCGGGCTGCCGCTGAATTTACTCGCGATGGGCATCGTCCTGCTCGGCGCGATTTTGACGATCCTCAGCTCGCGCCTGCTGCACATCGACATGGCCGCGGCGGTGGGAATTTTCGCGGGCGCGACCACGAATACGCCATCGCTCGGCGCGGCGCAGGAGGCGCTGAAACAGATGCCCGGCTTCGATCCCGCCGATGCCGCGCTCCCGGCGCTCGGCTACGCGGCGGCGTATCCGTTTGGCATCATCGGCATCATCCTCGCGATGGTTGTTGTGCGGGCGATTTCGCGGATCGATCCGGTAAAAGAGGCCGCCGCTTTTGCCGCCGAGCAGGACGCGGGGCACGAGCCGTTACAGCGCATGACGGTGCGCGTGCGGAATCCAAATCTCGTCGGCTTGAAGCTCCACGAGGTGCCCGGCCGCGAGACGCTGGGCGTCGTCGTTTCGCGTATCAAATATCTCGGCGAAGAGGAAGTCATCGCGGCGAATGGCGACACGATTTTGCACGAAGGCGATCTGCTGCTCGCAGTCGGCACGCCACGAAATCTGCACGAGTTTTGCCTCATCGTCGGAGCGGAGAGCGCGGAAGACCTGATGGAGACGCCGGGCTCCGTGACGTTCCAACGCTTCGTGGTAACGAGTCAGAAGGTGCTCGGGAAAACGATCCGCGAACTCGAACTCACGCAGCACTACGGCGTGACGGTGACGCGTGTGATGCGAGCGGATGTCGAGATGAGCGCGGTCCCGGCGCTCACGCTGCAATTTGGCGACACGGTGCAGGTCGTCGGAAAAGAGGCGGATGTGGCGAAGGTGTCCGAGGTTCTCGGCAATTCGGTGAAAGACCTGAATCACACGAATTTCATGCCGATGTTTGTCGGCATCGGGCTCGGCATCCTCGTCGGTCTTTACCCGATGTCGTTCGCGAATATGCCGATGCCCGTGCGCCTCGGCCTCGCTGGCGGGCCGCTCATCGTGGCGATCATTTTGAGCCGCATCCGCCGACTCGGCACGATGCTTTGGTACATGCCGCTGAATGCCAATCTCGCGCTGCGCGAACTCGGCATCACGCTCTTCCTCGCGTGCGCCGGACTGAAAGCGGGCGAGCATTTTTTTGAAGTGCTCTTCAGCACGCAAGGCCTCGTGTGGGTGGGCTGCGGCACCGTCATCACGCTCGTGCCCCTGCTCGTCGCCGCGTGGATCGGGCGCGCGTTCATGAAGCTGAATTTCATCAATCTCTGCGGCCTCCTCGCTGGCAGCATGACGGACCCCCCTGCGCTCGCTTTTGCCAATGCCATCAACAATTCCGACGCGCCCTCCGTCGCCTACGCCACGGTTTATCCGCTCACGATGCTCGTCCGCATCCTCGTCGCGCAGTTGCTCGTCGTGTTTTTCGCCCGCTAGCCGCGGACCCGCCTTTCCTTTGTGGGAGCGGCTTGGCGGGTTATCGATGAAAGCGAAAATCATCGCTGCCGTGGATGACGCGACCCACCGTCGCCGCGGAGCGCCGGAAGAAACGTTCGCCAGCCTCGAACCGGCTGGCGCTTGGATCACGAGTCGGTTTTGATCAGTGAAAATGAAGTCGTATCTACTCGTCGCACTCGGCAGCGCACTCGGCGGAGTCCTGCGTTTCTGGATCTCCGCCGTGATGGGCGCGCAGCTCGGCGCGGTGCATCTCGGCACCATGTTTGTGAATGTGTCCGGCTCCTTCGTCATCGGCGTGCTCGCCGCGCTTACGCCTCTCCCATACGCGCAGCAGCTTCTCATCATCGGAGTGCTCGGCGGCTACACCACGTTCTCCAGTTTCAGCCTGCAAACGCTCGTGCTCGTGCAGGAACATCGCATCGCGACGGCGGCGGCAAATGTGCTGCTATCCGTGGTGCTCTCGCTCGCGGGCGTGTGGCTCGGGCACTGGTGCGGCAGTCTCGTGCGGCGGTGACTTTGCAAAAAGTTCGCCAGCGTGCGGCGCGGTCCGCCCGGTCGAGTCATACCGCGCTGCTCACCAAGTCACGCCCCTGAGCGAGGATGGGAAGAGCGGGCGCTGTGAAAAGCGGGCGCGGCCTTTCAGAAGAGTCAGTGCTAATAAACTCGCGAGCTTCACCGTCTCACCTGCTCTGACAATTCTTTGACAACCCTGCCGTTGCTTCGCTTGCGCGCGTGGTGGCATTGTCGTCGCAGCCCCAAAAAGCCCCATGACTATGAAGACACGTTTCGCCCTGCTCCTGCTCGGAATCTCGGTCGCCCGCATGTCTGCGCTCGCGGATAACGAGGTCGGCTTTATCGAAAAATTTGCGCTGGCGAAGGATCGAGCGGCGGTTTTGCAACAGCTCGTGCCGGGGACGGAGGAGTATTATTTCTTTCACGCGCTGCATTACCAAAACACGGCGCAGAAGGCGAAGCTGGCGGCGATCATGGAGCAGTGGGCGAAGCGGTTTGCGAATTCGAGCCAGCGGCAGATCATTGAAAATCGCGAGGCTCTCATCGGCTACGACACGGACCCGCAGAAGACTTTGAAGTATCTGCGGGAGAAGCTCGGACTGGAGTTTAATCATGTGCAGGAGGTGCGCGACGCGAAGCCGGATCTGCCCGCCGTGCTTGATCCAGCCTTGATCGCGCGGGAGGTGTTTCTTCAACAAGCATTGCAGGACGATGGGTTGAACGGGCTGGCGGATGATGAGCTGGAGCGGCTCGTGCGCGACAAGACGCCGCTGCGTCCGGCGCAGCGAAATGTGGTGCTGACGAAGCTGACGCGGCCGGATGTGCCGGGGCTGGTGGAGATGATCGCGGAGGATTTGCGGACGACGGAGAACCGGCATTTTGGGGATTTTCCGGTGCATCGGCTTTTGCTGCCTGAGCAGCTCGATGCGCTGGCGAAACTGGTGCCGGCGATCACGGATCAGCAGGCGTTTGTCTTTGCGAAGCTGCGCAAGCTCGCGCCGGGGGCGGATGCGGATGCGGAGTTTGATCCGGCGGAGCGCGAGGCCTGGCTGGATCGGCAGTGGGCTTACGTGAAAACGTTGTCGGCGGCGTTCAATTCGCTGAAGGCCCACGTGCTTTTTGCACGGCTCCAGCACGACCGGTCGCGTGGCGTTTACGACAAGGCGCGCTTTCTCGAATACGTGAAGCTGCCGCGATTCTTGCCGTACATGAATCCGAAGTATCTGAACACCGCGATTCTCGGGAACTATGCAGTGGATTTGAATGCGCGCTTCGACGAGGCGCGGCTGGGCATCCCGCCGATCGGCACCGACGAGCCGCTGGTGCGCGAGTATCTGCTGCACTTTTTCATCGATGAGGAAAAGTGGGAGCCGTGGACGCAGTGGCTGCGCGATACTTTTGTGAAGCCGCTGTTCGCGGAGGCGAAGATCACGGCGGGCGTGGGCGATCCCGAGAAGTGGGCGTCGTTGCTTTCGCCGCAGGCGTTCCTGGCGCTGAAGGATCGCGTGGATATGGAATTCCCGGCCAATAACGCGCCGTTCCTCGCGCCCGCGGATGACGTGGCGATCGACGTGACCTTCAAGCACGCACCGAAGCTGATCGTGAAGATTTACGAGATCAACACGCTCTCGTTTTTCCTAACTCAGAAGCGTCAGCTAAATACCGATCTAAACTTGGATGGCTTGGTCGCTAACTCCGAGCAGACGCATGATGGCGAGGTGTCGCCGTTCAAGCGGGCAACTCGGACGTTTAAGTTTCCCGAGTTAAAGGGAAAGCGCGGGGCGTGGGTGATCGAGTTCATCGGCGGCGGGAAGTCGTCGCGCGCGCTGATCCGCAAAGGCCAGCTCTCGCTCGTGCAGCAGACGGGGCCGGCGGGCGATCTCATCACCGTGCTCGATGAAACGCGGCAGCCGGTGAAGGATGCGGTGGCATGGCTGGATGGGCGGAAGCTGTCGCCGGGAGAAAAGGATGCGCGGATTCTAGTGCCGTTCACCGCACAGCCGGGGCGGCGTCCGATCGTGCTGGCGAGCGCGGATGGCACGTTCGCGAGCCTAGCGAATTTCGAGCATCACGCAGAGGAATACCGGCTCGACGCGCAGTTTCACATCGAGCGCGAGCAGTTGCTAGGTCGCCGCGATGCCACGCTCGCGGTTCGCACCGCTTTGCTGCTGGGTGGTTCGCGGATCGCGCTGGAGCTATTGCAGGATGCGAAGCTGACGATCACCTCGACGACGCTCGATGGCATCACGACCACGAGCGAAGTGAAGTCGCCGAAGCTCGCGGCGGACAAAGTGTTCACGCATACTTTCAATGTGCCGGAGCGGCTGGCGAAACTGACGGTGACGCTGACAGGGAAGGTCGATGTGCTGAGCAAAGGTGGCGAGAAGAGCGAGCTAACGGCGACGCGTTCGTGGGACATCAATGGCATCGACGAAACCGACGCGACGCACGACGGGCATCTAAGTAAGTTCGGCGAAAATTACGTGTTCGAGTTACTAGGAAAAAATGGCGAACCGCTGGTGGATCAGCAGGTCGTTTTTCAGATTCGTCGCCAAGGTTTCACGGGTTATCAGACGATCCCGCTGCGCACCGATGAGAAGGGGCGCGTGATGCTTGGAAAACTAGAAGGCATGGCGTCGGTTCACGCCGAGGTGCCAAATGGCCGCAAGGATCGCTGGGGTCTCGATGAGTTTGAGCGGACGTGGCCGCAAGTGATTCACTCGAAGGCCGGTGAAATCGTGCGTGTTCCGTGGATAGGTGCGCTGCGGCCCGAGACGGTTTCGTTGCTGGAAACTCGCGCCGGAGAGTTTGTGAGCGTGCAGACGGCGGCAGTGAAGGCGGTGCCGGGTTTCCTGGAAATAAGCGGACTGAAACCGGGTGATTACTCTCTGCGAATTCGCGACGACGGGCTTCACACGATCGCGGTTCAGGTGACGGCGGGCGATGCGGTCGGCGCGTGGGTGCTTTCTCCGAACCGCTCGCTGGAAGTGCGTGACGCCGTGCCGCTGTCCGTCGAGTCGGCGAAAGTCGATGAGGAGGGCGTGCTCATTCAGCTTCGCAACTGGAACAGCTTCACGCGTGTTCACGTTGCCGCATCGCGCTTCCTTCCGGGGAAGGGATTGTTTGGTGGGCTCGCGAGTTTCACGCGCTTCGGCCCGGCGACGATGACGCCGGATCGGCTGCCGAATCTTTTCGCGGGCGGGCGCGAGATTGGGGACGAATATCGTTACATTCTTGAGCGCAGGTACGCGCAGAAATTTGCCGGCAACATGCTTTCGCGTCCGGGGCTGCTGCTGAATCCATGGGAGAAACGCTCAACCGATCTGGAAGCACAGGAGCAGGCGGCAATGCAGGCTCCGCCTTCTGCGCGAGGTGGTCGTGCTGGTGGCGCGGACATGGCAAAGCGAATGGCGGGAGAGGCAGCAGGGGCAGCAGCGAGCGCGGGCGAAGACCGCAATATCGATTTCCTCGCGGATGCCGCGCCGGTGCTTTACAATCTCGTGCCCGATGACAAGGGGATCGTGCGGGTTCCTCGCAAGGCGCTGGGGGATTGGCAGCAGGTGCAGGTTTATGCGGAGGATTTGAGCAGCGCGATTTGGAGCACGTTCACGCTCGCGGAGGTGCCGACGAAGTTTCAGGACTTGCGGCTGACGCGGAATCTCGATCCGGCGAAACCTTTCACGGAGAAGAAGGAAGTGACAGTGCTCGCGACGGGTGCCGCACTTACTTTGAACGACGTGCTAACTAGTGAGATGGAGAGCTATGACACGCTCGGCGGAGTTCACGCGCTTTTCACAACGCTGAATGGCGATGCGAATCTCGCGAAGTTTGCGTGGGTGCTGCAATGGCCGTCGATGAAGGACGAGGAGAAGCGCGCGAAGTATAGCGAGTTTGCGTGTCACGAACTGAACTTTTTCCTGAGCCGGAAGGATGCGCCGTTCTTCGCAAAAGTGGTGCAACCGTATCTGCGTAACAAGAAGGACAAGACTTTCATGGATGACTATCTCATCGGCGCGGACTTGAAGCGTTACCTGGAGCCGTGGGCGTATGCGCGGCTGAATGTGGTGGAGCAGGCGCTGCTGGCGCAACGGCTGCCGGGCGAGTCGGCCAACACGGCGCGGCATTTGCGCGAGCAGTGGGAATTGCTGCCGCCGAATCCCGAGGAGGATGATCGCTTATTCGAGACGGCGCTGCGCGGGCGGGCGCTGGAGGAGGCGACGGCGGCTGGAGTTCCGGGATTGGAAGCAGCGGCTGATGCGATTCACGTTCTCGCGAAACAAAAGACGGAATTGGAAAGCAGCTTGGCAGAGTCAATGCCTGCGCCTGCCGCTATGGCACCGGCACCTGCTCCCGCAAAAGCAATGGCGGCGGGACGTTTGCTAATGCGTTCGGGAGGAAAGGACGTGGAAGACAAGAAATCTGTGGCGCTCGGTTTGGAGGCTTTGGCGGACGGAGTTGATCAAAGCCGGATGGAGGAGAAACGCAAAGCCGATGTTGCCTTCTCAGGCGGGGCCGGTGGCGGGAATGAGTTCTTTGGGATTGAAGCCACGAAGCAAATGCGTGGGGTTGCTTTGCAGCAGGCTTACTTCCGCAAGCTTGGGCCGACGAAGGAATGGGCGGAGAATAACTATTACCAACTGCCGATCGAAGTGCAGAACGCGGATCTCGTGACGATCAATGCTTTCTGGCGCGACTTCGCGGCTTGGGATGGTAAGTCGCCGTTTCTCTCGGCCAACATCGCGGAGGCGCATCGCAATTTCACGGAGATGATGCTCGCGCTCGCGGTCCTTGATTTGCCTTTCGATGCGCCGAAGCATACGACGAAGAGCGCGAAGAATTCCTTCACGCTCACAGCCGCGGGGCCGGTGATTGTTTTCCACAAACAGATCAAACCCGCCGACGCGAAGCCCGAGGGGGCGCCGGCACTGCTCGTGAGTGAGAACTTTTTCCGCCACGGTGATCGCTACCGTGAGGAGGGGAATGAGAAGTTCGACCAGTTCGTGACCGATGAATTCCTGAGCGGCGTCGTGTATGGCGCGCAGCTAGTCATCACCAATCCCACTTCGACTCCGCTAAAACTTGACTTGCTGACTCAGATACCAAAAGGCGCGCTGCCGGTGCTCGGTAGCAAAGCGACGACCAGCCGCTTTGTGCGTTTGCAGCCTTACACCACGCAGCAACTTGAATATCATTTCTACTTCCCGGTGCCGTCGGCGAAGGACGCAGTGTTTCCTCACTTCCCGCTGAATGTATCGCTCGCTGGGAAGAGCGTGGGCGCGGCGCAGGCGACGACTTTCAAAGTGGTGCGGCAGCTTTCGCAGGTGGACAAGACGTCGTGGGATTACATTTCGCAATATGGGAAGGACGACGAGGTGTGGACGTTTATTGATCAGGGAAACATTGAGCGGCTGGACCTGGAACGCATCGCGTGGCGGGCGCGGAAGAGCGTGGAGTTTTTCCGCAAGCTGATCGCGATGCTTGAGAAGCGGCACGTGTACGACGACACCATTTATAGTTACGCAGTAGTTCACAACGACAAGGCTGGTCTGCGCGAATGGCTAAAGCACAAAGATGAGTTTATAACTCAATGCGGTGCGTGGCTGGATACGAAGCTGGTGACGATCGACCCAATCGAGCGGCGCGCTTACGAGCATCTGGAATATTCGCCGCTGGTGAATCAACGCACGCATCGCCTCGGCGCTGAGCCGAAGATTGCGAACCCTGTTTTCCGCGGGCAATATCAGAGCCTTCTCAATATCCTCGCCTACAAGCCAGCGCTCGTGGCGATGGATGATATGAGCGTGGTGTATTACTTGTTTTTGCAGGATCGGATTGAGGAGGCGCTCACGCGTTTCCACGACATCGCGGCGGAGTCGCTACCGACGAAATTGCAGCACGATTACTTCCGCACCTATGCGGGTTTCTATGAAGAGAAGCTGGCCGACGTTCGTGCGATCACGGCGCAATACAGCGACTATCCCGTGGATCGCTGGCGCACGCTTTTCGCGGAAGCTGGCGCGCAGCTCGATGAAATCGAAGGAAAGAAGGTAGCGCGTCCTGGCGACAAACCGGATCGCGAGAAGCAGCAGGCTGAACTCGCGGCGAGCGAGCCGACGTTCGATTTCAAAGTGGAGAATCGAACGATCGCCATGACCTGGAAAAATCTGCGCGAGGTGACAGTGAACTATTACTTAATGGACCCGGAGTTCCTATTTAGTAGCAGTCCTTTCGTCAGCGAAGACCCTGCACGTTTCTCGATCATCAAACCGACGCGCACGGCGACGCAGGCATTGCCGGAAGGAAAGGACACGCTGGACATTCCACTGCCAGGCGAATTCGCGAAGGCGAACGTGCTCGTGGAAGTCCTAGGTGCTGGCCAGCGCAAGGCGCAGGCTTACCATGCGAATACCTTCAAACTAACTGTCTCCGAAAGCTATGGACGTTTAGAACTCCGCGACCAGGCCGCCGACAAGCCAGTCAGCAAGGCTTACGTGAAAGTCTATGCGCGCCTGAAGAACGGCACCGTGCGCTTTTTCAAAGATGGCTACACGGACCTGCGCGGGAAGTTCGACTATGCGAGCCTGAATAGCAGCGATACCGCGACGTCACCTGTGCCGATGCCGCGCCTGATCGAAGGCAAGAGCGACTTCCAAATGCTCCGCCCGAACGAACTGAACGAGGTGGAGAAGATCGCGATCCTCGTGCTGAGCGAGACGCATGGCGCGGCGGTAAAGGAAGTCGGCCCGCCGCGGGAGTGAGCGCGAGGCCAGCGATGGGAGGGCGAGGCTCCTGCCGAGCCTGCGTGGTTGTCAGCTAACGCGATGAAATTTGGGCTCGGTAGGAGCCTCTCCCTCCCATTTGATGGCTGCATGTCAAACGACGAGGGACGTATTGGGCGGCGACGGCCTGCGCATGGGTTTTCATTTCGCTGGGGCAGCCGACGATTGTCTTCCTGACTGTAGTTACGACAGATCGACGCCGTTGGCTGACGGACGATGGCGTTCACGACGCTCTCCGCAAGGCTTGGAAAGCGGCGGACGCGTGGATGGTTGGCGGTTACATTTTGATGCCGGATCATCTGCATCTATTCGCCGCGCCAGTGAAGATGGAGTTCACGTTTGATGCGTGGGTTCGCTATTGGAAAAGCCTTGTGACGAAGGCGCTCAATGATCCCGAGAAGCGGTGGCAAACTGGACATTGGGATACGCGGCTGCGGCGCGAAGAAAACTATCGGAATAAGTGGGAATACGTTCGGGAGAACCCGGTGCGTGCGGGGCTAATCGCCGATGCTGACGCGTGGAAGTGGCACGGTGAGATGAACGAGCTGCCGTGGTAAGCGCGATGGGAGGGCAAGGCTCCTGCCACGCCCAGACTTCCACGCTCTGCATGACAGCGATGCGGGCTCGGCGGGAGCCTCGCCCTCCCATTACAATCCTGCGACTTCCCAGCCTTTGCGATACGCACGGCGGACGTATTGATTTGCCTCCGCTGTGTTCGTGAATTTCAGCGCAGCGGCGTCCCAATCGAGGGTGGTCATCGGGAAACGGGTGGCGACGGAGCCGAGGAGGACGGCTTCGGTGAGCGGGCCGGCGTAGTCGAAATTTGCGCCGGGTTTTCCCTGGCCTTGCACAGCGTTCACGAATTGCAGCCAGTGATTTTCGCCTTCTTCAGTGTCGAACTTCGCGTCCCTGGCGTCGCCGAAAAGTTTTGGCATCGCGATGTGCGGGAGCAGCATCACACCTTTCGTGCCGATGAAGATGCTGCCTTGATCCGGCAGGCTTTTCTTCTTCTTTTCGTCGCCTTCGGAAGGATCGATGGCGAGCGTCTGGATCTCGGCGGGCGGGCGCTGTTTCCCGTCGTACCACGTCACGGCGACTGTCTTGCCTTCGGTGTAGGGAGTGCCGGGGAAAACGTATTTGATGATCGCGTCCGTCGCCCACGAGTGCGTGTTCGGCGCGGCTCCTTCGCTGCGGACGGTGATCGGTGCGGTGAGCGCGAGTGCTTTGAAAACGGGATCATAAATGTGGCAGCCCATGTCGCCGAAAGTGCCCGTACCGAAATCGAGACGGCGACGCCAGTTTCCCGGATGATACCAGCCGCCGCCGATGAATGGCCGCTCAGCGGAAACGCCGAGCCACTTATCCCAATCGAGCCCTTCCGGCACCGGGTCGGTCTTCGCCGGCATCGCGCCGGTGTCGCCCCACGTCTTGTTACTCCACGTGTGGACTTCCTTGATTTTCCCGATCGCGCCGGCCTGCACCATCATCACGGCGGTGCGATACTCGGTGCTGCTGTGAATCTGGATGCCCATCTGCGTCACGAGCTTTTTCTCGCGCGCAAATTCGGTGAGGCGACGCGTTTCAAACAGTTCGTGCGTGAGCGGCTTCTGCCCATAGACATGCAGGCCGCGCTGCAGCGCACTCATGCCGATCGGCGCGTGCATGTGGTCGGGCGTCGAGACGTTCACCGTTTGCAAATCCTTCTCCTTTTCGAGCAGCTCGCGGAAGTCGGTGTAGATGCGCGCGTCGGGAAACTTTTTGCGAAACTCAGCAGTGCGCTTTTCGTCCACGTCGCAAGCCGCGACGACATCGATCGACGGATGTTTCGAGATCGCCGTTACGTCGGCCCACGCCATTCCCGATGCTCCGAAAGTGGCGTGGCGGATTCTGGAATTCGGCGATTGCGCGAGCAGGCCACGGGTCATGAAAGGCGCGGTGGCGGCACCAGCGGCGAGTTGCTGGAGGAAGGAACGGCGATTGAGCGGCATGGCGTTGGTTTAAGTGGGGTTGCTGATTTGGAACAAGCCCGCGCGCGGCAATTTATTTGGCACTCCGCCCGGCGACGGAGTTTATGTGGGGGAAATGAATGCACTTTCTCCCGCCGTATTTCTCGATCGCGATGGCACGCTGATGGATGACACTGGCTACGTCGGCGATCCCGCGCACGTGCGTGTTTTTGATGGCGTGCCCGAGGCGCTCGCGCGGCTGAAGGCGGCGGGGTTTAAGACGATCATCGTCACGAATCAAAGCGGGATTCCGCGTGGCTATTTCACCGAGGAGGATTTTCATAAAGTGCAGGCGCGATTTGAAGAGTTGATCGGGCCGGGGCTGATCGACGCGGTGTATTTTTGCGCGGAGCATCCCGACCACGCGAGCGAGCGGCGCAAGCCGGGGCCGGGCATGTTGCTGGAAGGCGCGCGAGATCACGGCATCGACCTCGCGCGCTCGTGGATGATCGGCGATCGGGCGGGGGATGCGGAAGCGGGAGTGCGTGCGGGGGTGCGGTCGATTTTAGTGCGGACGGGGGAAGGCGCGGATGCGAAGAGCGAGGGCGCGGAAATCGTTACGGAGGATTTCGCGGAGGCGGTTGGGTTCATCCTCCTCCAGCATTGATCGCGCAGAAAGACGCGCGCCTACTAATACTCAGTTTGACCAACTACTAACGGCTTAGTTGTCGCCCCCGCGTATCGCGAAAATCGCCTGATGATGAGCAGTAAGGCGGAGATCGAAGGGGAAGGGAAAGGGAAAGGTGCCCAATGATGCCGCAGCGGGCGGAATATCTGACGCGGGCGTAGAGTAGGCGCACTTTTCCGGGCATTCGATATTCGATGTTCGATGTTCAGCTCCGAGCAGCGGCCTCTCGCAGATTGGACGTGCTATCGGACGATCGAGGCGCCTGCGGCGGGCTGAACACAGAACGTCGAACATCGAAAAATGAAGGGCGGCATCCGCGCTGTCGGGAGCAAAAAGGTTGTCCGCGCGGAGGCTTCTCCGTAGAACCTGCGGATGCCCAAGGTTGCAGTCATTATTCCAGCTCGTTTCGCGTCCACGCGACTGCCTGCGAAGCCGCTGCACTTCATCGCGGGGAAGCCGCTGATCCAGCATGTCTGGGAGCGGTGTACGAAGGCGAAGGGGGTCGATTCGGTGATCGTGGCGACGGATGACATGCGGATCGCGGAGTGCGCTTTTGCGTTTGGGGCGGAGGTGGCGATGACTTCCGCGAAGCATCGCAGCGGGACGGATCGCGTGGCGGAAGTGGCGAAAAAGCTGAGCGGTTTTTCGCACGTAATCAATGTGCAGGGCGATGAGCCGATGATCGATCCGGCGCTGGTGTCGAAGCTGGCGGCGACGTTGGCGAAGGATCGCGGGATCGAGATGATCACGGCGGCGAGTGTCTTTGCGCCGGAGGATGATCTGACGAATCCGAACATGGTGAAGGTGGTGCTCGATCGTGAAAACAACGGGCTTTATTTTTCCCGCTCGCCGATCCCATTCGTGCGCGCCGATGGAGTGCGGCCCAGCTTTTACCGGCATCAGGGCATTTACGGATACACCACGAAATTTCTACTCCAGTTCGTGAAGTGGAAACCGGGCATTCTCGAACAGGCGGAGTCGCTGGAACAACTTCGCGCGCTGGAAAACGGGGCGAAGATTCGCGTCGTCCTCGCGAAGCGTGCGGCGGTCAGCGTCGATACCGCGGAGGACGTGTGCGCGGTGGAAAAACTTCTCGCCGCGTAATTCGTCGCACCAATTTCAAACCTCAACTCTCAACCTTTTCGTGAAATATATTTTCGTCACTGGCGGCGTCGTCAGCAGCTTGGGCAAAGGCCTCGCGGCGGCTTCGCTCGGCACGCTGCTGGAACATCGCGGCCTCAAAGTCGTGCTCCAAAAATTTGATCCCTATCTCAACGTCGATCCGGGGACGATGAACCCTTTCGAGCATGGCGAGGTGTATGTGCTGGATGACGGCGCGGAGACGGATCTCGATCTCGGGCACTACGAGCGTTTCACGAATTGCGTGCTCTCGAAGGCGAACTCGACTTCGAGCGGGCAGGTCTATGAAACCGTGATCCAGAAGGAGCGGCACGGCGATTATCTCGGGAAAACGGTGCAGGTGATCCCGCACATCACCGATGAGATCAAGGCGCGCATCACGCGCGGCATCGAGGGGAAGGAGTGCGACATTGTGATCACTGAAATCGGCGGGACGACGGGCGACATCGAGGGGCTGCCGTTTCTCGAAGCGATCCGGCAGTTCATCCATGAAGTCGGGCCCGGCAACGCGATCGTGATGCACGTGACGCTCGTGCCTTTCATCAAAGCTGCGGGCGAGCTGAAGACGAAACCTTCCCAGCAATCCATCGCGAAACTGCGCGAGATCGGGCTGCATCCCGATGTGCTCGTAGCGCGCTGCGAGCAGCCACTGGACAAGGATACGCGCGAGAAGCTTTCGCAGTTTTGCTCCGTGCCGATCGAGGCGGTCATCGAGTGCCGCGATGTGGCGCACACGATTTACGAGTGTCCGCTGATGCTTCAGGAGGAGCGACTCGATGACATCGTGTGCAGCCAGCTCGGGCTGGACGTGCCGCCGGCGGACATGAAGTCGTGGAAGAAATTTGTGGACCGCGTCATCAAGCCGAAGAAGCACGTGAAAATCGCGCTCGTCGGGAAATACACGGAGCACAAGGACGCTTACAAATCGATCATCGAGTCAATCACGCACGCGGCAGCGTCGGCGGATTGCGACGTGAAAATCGAAGAGGTCGATGCGGAGGATTTGGAGAAGGAAGACCTCGGCGCGAAGCTCGGGCATGTCTCGGGAATCCTCGTGCCGGGCGGTTTCGGCGAACGGGGAGTCGAGGGGAAAATCGCGGCGGCGCGATATGCGCGGGAGCAACAAATTCCGTATCTCGGGCTATGTTTGGGAATGCAGATCGCGACGATTGAGTTCGCGCGAAATGTGTGCGGGCTCAAAGACGCGAACAGTACCGAATTTAACAAGAGCAGTCCCAATCCGGTGATCGATCTCATGCCCGATCAGAAAAAGGTGAAGGGAAAGGGTGCTTCGATGCGGCTCGGGACGTGGGATTGCCACATCCAGGACGGGACGAAGGCGTTGCAAGTTTACGGGAAGCAGGAGATCCGCGAGCGGCACCGGCATCGCTACGAATTTAACAACGCGTATCGCGAGCAGATGGAGGAAAAGGGATTTGTGATCGCAGGCACTTCGCCGGACGGGAAACTCGTGGAACTGATCGAGCTGCGCGATCACCCTTGGTATATCGCGTGCCAGTTTCACCCGGAATTTCAGTCGAAGCCGAACAAGCCGCACGCACTCTTCAAAGGCTTCATCGCGGCATGTCTCGCGACGAGCGGGCAGTAGCTGATGATTTACGTGATGGCGATTTCACCGTCGAAGGTGAAGTCGGCCGGGCCGGTGAGCGTCACGTTTTCCCATGTGTCACCGACTTTTTCCCAGGCAATCTCGAGCGTGTCGCCGCCGCGCACTTTGACCTGCACGGGTGAAGTGGCTCCGGCGAGTTCGCCAAAGATGAGCGCGCTGGCGACCATGCCGGTGCCGCACGCGAGCGTTTCGTCTTCCACGCCGCGCTCGTAGGTGCGGATGGCGATCGAGGCTGGCCCGGTCTGGGTGACGAAATTTACGTTTGTGCCTTTCGGCGCGAAGTGCGGATGAAAACGCAGCGCGTTTCCGAGCGTGCGCACATCGACGGCGTCGAGGTCTTCGCGGAGCGAATGGAGCAGGGGATGCGTGCTCGGCTGATCACTCGGCTTTGCCGAATCGCCGACGAACACGACCGCGTGCGGGACACCGGTGTTCAGCGAATGCACCACAATCTTTGCGGTGCCGGCGCTGAGCGACTGATTGAGCGCGAGCGAATGCGGCGCGCTCATCTGGATCTGCACGTTTTCGCCAAGCATCTTTGCCCGAATGACGCCCGCCATCGTTTCAAACGAGACGTCGCCATTTTTCCCGGAGAGCCGCTGCGCAAAACGGGCGAAACAGCGCGCGCCATTGCCACACATCTCGGCCTCGCCGCCATCGCTATTGTAGTAGCGCATGCGGAAATCCTCGCCCTGCTGCGCAGGTTCGACCACGAGCAAACCATCGGCTCCGACGCCGCGATGGCGGTCGCAGATTTTTGCGATGACCTGCGTTTCGAGGCTCAGGGAACGGTCGCGATTGTCGAGCAGGACGAAGTCGTTTCCGGCTCCGTTCATCTTGGTGAATCTCAGCATACTTCGACCGGCGACTCTTCCTTCTTGCCAGTGAGATGGCCATTGCCCGCCGTGACACCGTCGAATGCTTTCACCGTGCGACCGGCGCCAGACGGCACGGGTTTTGGGGCAAAGTTAAAGGCGATATTTTTCCACGTGTCGCCGGCCTGCGCGTCGCGACCGAGCATGGCGCTGGGCTCGTAGCCGCAGTGGACCATGCAGTTTTCGCAGCGCGGGTCTTTGGCGACGCCGTCCACGACGCCGTATTTATCCCAGTCCACCTGATTAAGGAGGTCGCTGTAGCTTTTCCAATGACCGTCCGTCATGAGGTAGCAAGGGCCTTTCCAGCCGCGGATATTCCGCGTGGGGATGGCCCACGCCGAGCAGGTGAGGTTGCGCTTGCCGGCGAGGAATTCGAGGTAAATGGGCGTGCCGAAGAGCGTGTATTTCTGGCCCCACTTTTCGATGTGCTTGAACTTCTGGACGGTCATTTCGCGCGTGAGGAAAAAATCCTCGGGCTGCAAATCGAGCCGGTTGATCATGTCCTTCTTCGCGGCGTCGTATTCGTAGCCGGGCGAGATGGTGTGTCCGTCCACGCCGAGGTGCGCGAGGTATTCAAACATGTTCTCGATCTCGGCCATGTCGGTTTCCTTGTAGATGGTCGTGTTTGTCGCGACCTGGTAGCCGAGGATTTTGGCCATGCGGATCGCGAGGATGCATTCCTTGAAGACGCCTTCGCGCTCGACGATCAGATCGTGCGTCCGCTCAAGGCCATCGAGATGCACGTTCCAATACATCCACATCGAAGGGCCAATCACCGGCTTGGCGGCGTCCTTCGGACCCTTGCGGATTTCACCGGCGTCCTTGTCGGAAATCAATTCCTGCGCGAGCAGGCGCTCGATGCGCAGCTCGGTTTGCTCGGGGCGTTTGGAAAATTCGAGCGCGAGATATTCACGCATTTTTTTCCGCATGAACATGGCGTTCGTGCAGATGTAAACGATGCGTTTTTGAATAAGCAGGCCTTTTACCAGCGCCTCGATCTGCGGATAAATGAGCGGCTCGCCTCCACAGATGGAAATCATCGGCGCATCGCATTCGGCGGCGGCACCGAGGCAGTCTTCCAGCGGCATCACGTCCTTCATGGAGGTCGAATACTCGCGGATGCGTCCGCAGCCGGTGCAACTGAGGTTGCAGGTGTGGAGCGGTTCCAATTGCAGCACCGTGGCAAACCTCGGCGTCCGTTTGATCTTATGCTTGATGATGTAGGACGCGATTTTGGCGGTGAGCGGTAGAGGAAATCTCATGGTGGTGCGGTTGGACTGGCGTCGAAAATTTCAGTGACGCTGGGGCTGTGAAGCTATGGATTTTGGGGAGCGCGGAAGAAGTGTCAAGCCACCAACCGTCGCAAGCGTCGTTACTTTTGCTCGCTGCGCGGACGGATGAAGGACATCGAGTCGCCGACCTTTTTAGAGTCGTAAACCGCTTTCGATACAGGCACTTCAAACACGCGCGCGTCTTCGGAATCGACCCGCACTTTGAAGACAAATTCGCCTTCAGACGCTTTCGTCGCCTGCAAATGTTTTCCGCTGAATTCCACGATCTCCTCCTTGAGCGGGGTGAAGACTTTTTCGACGATCATTCCTTTCACGCCGTTGCCCTTCGGCTTTTCGCGCAGTTGCATCACGCCGCCGGCAAGTAGCGCGAGGAGCAGCACGACGCAGGAAATAGTGATCGCGATTTCCTTTCGCGAGCTTGGCTGGACGACGACGCGGTTTGGCGGTGCGGGGTTCACTTGTGTGCGACCGGATGGAGCGCCGGATCGGGTTGTCGCGCCTGCATTTCGGAAAACTGCTCCTCGGTGACGACGGCGGGCTCGGCCATAAAGCGGCGCTCCCAGACGTAGCGCCGCAGGAGCACTTTCACGGTCGCAGTCATCGGCACCGCGACGATGGCACCGAGCAGGCCACCCATGAGCAGGCTCCACGCAAAGACGGAGACGATGACGGTCACTGGATGAAGGCCCACGCTTTCGCCGACGATTTTTGGCGTGACGAAAAAGCCGTCGATCTGCTGCACGAGCAGGAAGATGCCGCTGACGACAAGCGGGAAAACATACCAAGCCGCGCTGGCCGGGACGCACCAGCTTCCACCTTGGATCGAGGCGATGATGACGGCCGGAATCCAGCAGAGTGCGATGCCGAGATACGGGATGAGTCCGAGGAAGCAGAGCGTGATGCCGATGAGCAAACCGAAATCGAGTCCCACCAAAATGAGGCCGACGCCGGTGGCGGTGCCATTGATGAGGCTGACCAAAAGCTGGCCGCGGAAGAAGGCGATCAAGTAGCCGTTAATTTCCTTGAGCGCGCTCACGACTTCATCTTTGAAAGCCGACGCGCGCAGCGGCACGTAGTCGCCCCATTTCTCCGAGATCGTCTTCGACTCGATGAGGAAATAGTAGAGATAGATCGGCACGATGACGAGCGAGAGCAGGAAGCCGAAGATGCTGAGCGAGCCGCCGACGCTTTTGATAAGAAAGGTCCACGCGCTGCGGACGATGGCGACGGTGGCGGTGCGCGCCCAGTCGGGCGAAAGCATTTGCTGGAGATCGAAGATGGTTTCCGCGGCGGCGGGTCCGGCGCTGGTTTCGGTCGGAGTGCTGGCGGGTGAAGCATCGCCGTTGGCGGCGACGGGAACAGCAGGCGAGGGGACGGAGGATGTACTGGCGCGGGCCGGATCGTTGGCGACTTCTTTCAGCGCGGCGGGCGTGGACGGGGCTTTCTCCTGCTCATCCTTGTCTTTCGCGGCCTTGGCCGTCGTCGAGGTGGCTTCGAGCGGATTTTCGATTTTTTCGGGAATCTGCGGCACGATGCGGACTCCGTATTTTTTGTCGAGCGCATGCGCCCACTCATTGAACTGGCCGACGTAGGAAACGATGCGCGTGCGGTAGGCGGGCACCTTTTCCTGCACGTGGCCGATCTGTGTCCAGAGCGCGGGGATGATCCACACGAGGACGCCGATGAGCCCGAGCGTGACGACGGCGAAAACCGCCAGCACGGCGCGATGACGCGAGGTCCCCCATGCGACAATTTTTGCCACGACGGGGTCGAGCAGGTAGGCGATCACGCCGGCTACGGCAAACGGGATGAGGATCGGCTGGAGAAAGCCCAGCACTCGCGACGTCAGCCAGATCAATCCGACGATGATTACTCCGATGACCACGGTGCTGAGCGCGGTCAGCGCGGTCCAAATCGTTTTCCGCTGCGACGCGGTGGGATATTCCGAAAGATTCATCCGTTTAAAAAATGCTCCCCGTTCCTCCACTGGAGCGCAAGCGCGGAGAAGAACTTCCGAAGACGAGCTTTTCTCCTCAACAAAAAAAGCCGGCACCCGCGAAAACGGGCCCCGGCTTTTTTAAAACTTGATGACGAATCGCGTCGCTTATTCGGCCGAAACGATCTTCGTGAGAGCGATCGTTTTCTTGCCGTCTTTCTCAGTCACGACGCCCTCGGCTTTCACTTTTTTCGTGTCTTTGCAGATTTCCTTATGGAAGCCTTTCGCCACATCGTTGTTGTCCGCGAGAATCGTCTCTTTCTTGCCGTCTGCGCCGGTGACGATGATCGCCGCCTGACACGCCGAGGCGGTCTTGAGGTTGCATTTTGCGCAAACAGCTTCGCCTTCGATTTTCACGTCTTCGGCGAAAACGGGCAGGGCGAATGAGGCGAGGAGGGCGGTGAGGAGTGTCAGTTTTTTCATAGGAGTTGTAGTGGTGTTCTTATTTCTCGGGTGATTGACCGAAGTATGCCACGAGACATCCAGCCGGCGAGCTACTTCTTAGTGGCGAAGTGCGGGTGTTTAATAGCGGTGCGGCTCGGGGAGCTGGAACGCGCCGCGGATGAGATTGAAAGACGGGCCGCTCTGGTCGATCACGACTTCGACGATATCGAAACGGAAGACGATGTCCGGGTTGTCCAGCAGCCGCAGCCACGCCAGCGCGCCGCGGGCAATGAGTGTTTGTTTCTCGCGATTCACGGCGGATGCCGGCGAGCCGTAGTCGCGGGTGCTGCGCGTTTTTACCTCGATGAAAACCAACTCGTCCCGATCGCGGCAGACGAGATCCACTTCGCCGCCGCGCGGTCCGCGGTAATTCCGATAGAGCACTTTGAATCCCTCCCGACGCAAGTGTCGCGCCGCCAGCTTTTCGCCGCGCCGCCCGAGCTGATGGCTGGCGTTTTTCCCGGCCTCAGTCGAGCGGGAGAAGCGCCTGGCGCACCGGGAGAAAACTGCGGCGATGGATGTCGCAAGGCCCATGATCTCTCAGGCGTTCCAGGTGCAGGCGGGTGCCATACCCTTTGTGTTGCGCAAATGCGTAGTGGGGAAATTTTTCGTCATACTCGATCATCAACCGGTCGCGCGTGACCTTAGCGATGACGCTGGCCGCGGCGATGCTAAAACTCAGCGCGTCTCCACTCACGAGCGCACTTTGCGGAATGGGAAAAGGGCGGACGGGCAGGCCATCGATCAGCACATGATCCGGCAGCTCCGCGAGCGCGGCCACTGCGCGGCGCATCGCCTCATGAGTCGCGCGCAGGATGTTCAAGCGGTCGATTTCCTCCACGCAAACAATCCCGACCGCAAAGCGGATGACGGGATGCGAGATCAGCTCAGCATGAATGCTCTCGCGGACTTTCGCCGACAGCTTCTTCGAGTCCGTCAGGATCTTATGCGAAAACTTGCGCGGGAGCACCACCGCCGCCGCGACCACAGGACCGGCGAGAGGACCGCGGCCCGCTTCATCGATTCCGGCCACGCACGTGCGCCCCTGGGCATAAAGCGCACGCTCGTGCCGGAAGCTGCACTTCATCTTCGCCGCAGCGAGGGAAGGGGAAACCTTAGGCGATCACCTGCGCCTTTTCGCGCACTGCCATCGCCTGCTTGCCCTTGCGGTTGCGGAGATAGTTCAGCTTGGCGCGACGCGCCGTGCCTTGCGTTTCGACTTCGATTTTCGCAATCCGCGGAGAATGCACTGGGAACACGCGCTCGACTCCCTCGCCGTAGCTGATGCGGCGAACCGTCAGCGTTTGATTGAGCTGCGTGCCCTTGCGACCGATCACGATGCCGGTGAAGATCTGGATGCGTTCCTTCTCGCCTTCGATGACGCGCGTATGAACCCGGACGCTGTCTCCCACGTTGAATTTCACAACGTCTTGCTTCATTTGTTCCTGTTCAATTTTATCGATGATATTCATGTGGCGAAAGTGGTTGGTTGGTGGAAAGGGACGGGAGAAGTAGCTTAATTCCACGCCCGCGCAACCATATTTCACCGCCTATTCCATGGAGCAAATTATCGACCTTCACAGCGACGCGTACTTTATGGGTGAAGCTCTGCGCCAGGCCCATCGGGCGTGGGAATGCGAGGAAGTGCCGGTTGGCGCGGTCGTGGTGCATCAGGGGCGCATCATCGCGCGGGCGTTCAATCAGGTGGAGACTTTGAAAGACGCCACGGCGCATGCGGAAATGCTGGCGATCACGCAAGCGGAGAGCGTGCTTGAAGATTGGCACCTGAATGAGTGCGAACTTTACGTGACCAAGGAACCGTGTGCGATGTGCGCCGGCGCGCTCGTCCACGTGCGGATGAAGCGGGTCATCTTCGGCTGCATGTCCGCCAAGGATGGCGCGGCGGGCGGCGTGATGAATCTCCTCCAGCATCCCGCGCTGAACCACGCGTGCGAAATCACCAGCGGAGTGCGGCACGATGAGTGCGCGCAAATGTTGCAGGCCTTTTTCCGCGAGCGCCGTTAGGCGGGATTCGCGGCATCGCTGCCGCCAGTCCGCGCCATCAGCTTTTCCTCGATCTCGCTCAAAATGGTCCGCGACGGTTCGGTGTCGAATTTGTAGTCGTCCACCACGAACTGCCCGCGCCGCCCGTCCATCTCGTAACGGACCCGCGCGATGCCCTTCGTGTCCCACTGCTTTTTCCCCACGCCGACGATGGCGGAAAATGGCACGCGCGTCCCGGCGGCGGTGTAAACGAATTCCTCGTCTGTCCGCACCGTGCGCTTGATCTGCGTCGCCCAGTAGATCAGCACGATGCCGCCGAGCGAGACGAGCAGCGTGCCGAAAACGTATTGGCCCACGATGTCTTTGCGTTCGTAAAATTTATGCGGCACCTCCGCGGTCCATCCCTGATCGGCGGCATACTTTTCCCAGGCGATCTCATTCTGCGCATCCACAAATTCCTTGTGCTTCAAAAAACGCACGTTGCTTTTCGGCCAGTTGATAAAGCCGTCAAAAAAGAAGTAAGCGCCGAACGCGATCACGAAGAGACTGACGAGAAGTTTTTGGCGCTTCCAAGTGGTAGAGATGTGAGCTTCGGCGGGCATGGGGGCGGGAGTCTCAAACGGGCGGCGACGGCTGGCTAGTGAAAAGTTCCGTGCGTCCGCGGATGCGCGCGATGGCCCACTGCGCGTGCTCGACGATGAGGGGTTCCGGGTCGAGCGAGGCCTTTTCTAAAGCGGGCAGGTCGTCGCGCGTGCCGACATTTCCGAGGGCCACGCAGACGTTGCGAAGGAAGCCGCGGCGCTTGATCCGCTTAATGGGCGATTTGCGAAAAAGCGCGCGGAATCCGTCGTCGTCCAGCGCCAGGAAATCGCGGAGGGCCATCTCGTGAACGAATGGGCGCGCGGCGAACGCTGTCTCGCGCGAGGCCGACGCAAAGCGATTCCACGGGCACGCATCGAGGCAGTCGTCGCAGCCGTAAATACGGTCGCCGATGAGCGGGCGAAACTCCTCCGGGATGCTCCCTTTCAGCTCGATCGTGAGATACGAGATGCACCGCCGCGCATCCAGTCGGTGTGGCGCGGTGATCGCCTGCGTCGGGCACGCGACCATGCAGCGCGTGCAGCTCCCGCAGCGATCCGGCAGCGGCTCGTCAGGTTCGAGTTCGAGCGTGGTAAAAAGCTCCGCGAGAAAAAACCACGTCCCCATTTTCGGATGAATGAGCATCGTCGATTTCCCATGCCAGCCCACGCCCGCGAGCGCCGCAAAATCCCGCTCCAACACCGGCCCCGTATCCACGTAATGCCGCTGCCTTCCGCCACGCGCCGCCATCCAGTCATCCAGCATGCACAGCTTTTTCTCGATCACCTCATGGTAATCATCGCCCCAAGCGTAGCGCGCGATGCGACCGTGGGATTTCAGATCGCAGATTTCAGATTTCAGATTTGAAGAACTCGAGGCGGGCGCGCTCTCCGAATTCGACAGTCTGAAATCTGAAATCTGCGATCTGAAATCCAAATAGTTCATCGCCAGCACCACCACAGATTTCACCCCCGGCAACACCAACTCCGGCTCCGTCCGCCGATCCGCATTTCGCGCGAGCCACTCCATCGTCCCCGCGCGCCCATCGCCCAGCCACTCGCGAAATTCCCCCGCGTGCGGCGGCACCGTGGCGCGCGCCACCCGGCACAAATCGAAGCCCAATTCCTCCGCCAGCGCGACGAGTTCCGCCTTCACGATTCCGCGTCCCAAGCGAACGCCCGCCGCGCCGCCACCATCACCGCCTCCGCCGCCGCATCGTGCGAAAACGTCGTCGTATCCAGTGTGAGATCCGCCGCGCTTTCATAAAGCGGACGTCGCACTGCCAGCAGTTGCGAGATCGTCGCGCGCGGATTTTCCGTCTGGAGCAGCGGACGTTTATCGTTCCGCGACACCCGCTCAAAAATTACGTCCTCACTCGCCGTCAGCCACACCACAAAGCCCAACGACTTTAGGATCGCTAAATTTCGCTCCTTCACCACCGCACCGCCGCCCGTCGAAATCACGCACTGTCGCGCGCTCCCCAGCGACTCCAGCGCCGCCGTTTCCAGATCGCGAAAATGCTCCTCTCCCTGCTGCGCAAAAATGTCCGAGATCGGCATTCCTGCCCGATCCACGATGAGCGCGTCCATATCCACAAAGCGAAACCGCAGCCGCTTCGCCACGAGCCTCCCGACCGCGGATTTGCCGCTTCCCATGAAGCCGACGAGGACGATGTTTTCGCGAGGAAGCACGGGGAAATGTTGAATGTTGAAAGTTGAAAGTAAAAATCCGCCGCGGAGCAGCCAATCCAGCGGGGACGCGGCGGACTCTCAACCCTCAACTTTCAACTCTCAACTTTCCATTCCCCGGCCCTGTGCTCCATTCTGCGCCCTTCATGCAAAAAGTCGCGCCGTTAGTCGCCGTCATTATGGGCAGCAAATCTGATTGGGAAACCATGCGCGCCGCCGTGGAGATGCTGGAGGAATTCGCCATCCCGAACGAAGCGCGAGTCGTCTCCGCGCACCGCACGCCGGAGCTGATGGCCGATTACGCCCGCGCCGCCGCCGGACGCGGCCTCCAGGTCATCATCGCCGGAGCCGGTGGTGCCGCTCATTTACCCGGCATGGTCGCCGCCCACACGCGCCTGCCTGTGCTCGGGGTCCCGGTCGAAAGCCGCGTCCTGCGCGGAGTGGACTCGCTTCTTTCCATCGTGCAAATGCCCGCCGGAATCCCCGTCGGCACGCTCGCCATCGGCACCGCTGGCGCGAAAAACGCCGCGCTCCTCGCCGCCGGAATCCTCGCGCTGCATGACGAGCGCATTCGCGCTGTGCTTGAAGCCTTCCGCGAAAAACAAACCAGCGAAGTCCTCACGGCGGAGTTGGGAAATTGATCGCGTTCACCGTGATGCACGACGCCTGCGGCGGGCTAAACGCCAAACGCCAAACGCCAAACTCTAAACGCCGAACGATCGGATCGCGCGTCCGCATCTGCCATTTGGCGTTTGGCGTTTGGCGTTTGAAGTTTGAAGTTTTCCGAACCGCAAACCCATTGCGCTCCCGAAAATGAGCACGTCAAAAGTCTTCTTGCCCGGCAGCACCGTCGGCGTCATGGGCGGCGGGCAACTCGGGCGCATGTTCGCCATTGCCGCGCGCCGCATGGGCTACCGCGTCCACACTTTCTCGCCCGATGAAGACACGCCGACCGGCCAGCTTGCCGATCTCGAAATCGCCGCGCGTTACGACGACGAGGCCGCCGTGGAAAACTTCGCCCGCGGCGTCGATGTCCTCACCTTCGAGTTTGAAAACATCCCCGCGCAAACCATCGAATGGTGCGCCCGCCATTGCGCCGTCCGCCCTTCCGGCGAAGTCCTTCACATCACGCAACACCGCCTGCGCGAAAAGGAATTTCTCGATCGCCACCTGCTCCCTCTTCCCGGTTTCAAAGCCGTCGCGAGCGCTGGCGAGCTGGCCGCCGCCGTCGCCGAAATTGGCGCACCGTCCGTCCTGAAAACCGCGTCCTTCGGCTACGATGGAAAAGGCCAGCGCCTTATCCGCCCTGGCGACAATCTGCAAACAGCGTGGGCGCCTTTCGCCGGACAACTCGCGGTGCTCGAAGCTTTCGTCGATTTCGAGCTGGAGCTTTCCGTCCTCGTCGCACGCGGCATCGACGGCGCGATGCAGACCTTCCCCGTGAGCCGAAACGATCACGCCAATCACATCCTCGACGTGACGGTCGTCCCCTTCGGTGATCCGAAAATCGAAGCCACAGCCCGCGACTTCGCCTGCACCGTCGCCGAAAAAATCAACCTCGTCGGCCTGCTCGCCGTCGAAATGTTCCTGCGCCGCGACGGCTCCCTGCTCATCAACGAACTCGCCCCGCGCCCGCACAATTCCGGCCACTGGACCTTTGACGCCTGCGTCACCAGCCAGTTCGAGCAACAGCTCCGTGCCGTCTGCGGCCTGCCCCTCGGCGCGACCGATATTTTGCGCCCCGCCGCGATGGCAAATCTCCTCGGCGACCTCTGGGAAAACGGCGAGCCCGACTGGACCGCCGCCCTCGCGATGCCAGACGTAAAGCTGCATCTCTACGGAAAAGCAGGCGCCCGTCCGGGGAGGAAGATGGGCCATCTCGTAGCCTTCGGAAACGACGCCGCAGAGGCGAAAGCAAAGGCGATCGAAGCGCGGAAGCGGCTGGCGCAGAAATGAGCGCGAAGCATGGACTTCCGGGGAGCACGTTCGTCCCGAGCGTTGGTCCCGGCGTCCCGCCGGGACGAACCTTCCTGCGCTCCCAATTCAGAACACGTCTTCGCATTTCGCACCGTGACGAAAGTCCACGAAGGCGGGACGCCTTCGCCAACGCTCGGGACGAACGTGCTCCCCAGAAATCTTTTCACCCGCACCTCCTGCGATGAAAACCGATCTCCTGCCAACGGATTCTCCCGCCGAACTCGCGGACGCCATGGAGCGCGCCGTGAAAGTCCTCAACGCCGGAGACCCCGTCGCCCTCCCTACGGAAACCGTCTATGGCCTCGCCGCCGACGCCCTCCGCGCAGACGCCGCCGTCAAAATCTTCGAGGCCAAAGACCGCCCATTTTTTGACCCGCTCATCGTCCATCTCCCCGACCTCGGCTGGCTCGATCGCATCACCCGCACCGACTCGCCCATCGTCACCAGGCTCATCGAAAAATTCTGGCCCGGCCCGCTCACGCTCATCCTGCCCCGACGCGAAATCGTCCCTGACATCGTCACCTCCGGCCTCGACACCGTCGCCGTCCGCATGAGCGCGCATCCTGTTTTCCAAGCGATCGCCACCGCCTTCGGCAAACCTCTCGCCGCCCCGAGCGCCAACCCCTTCGGGCGCATCAGCCCTACCACCGCGCAGCACGTCCGCGACGGACTCGACGGACGCATCCCGCTCATCGTCGATGGCGGTCCGTGTGCCGTTGGCATCGAATCCACCATCGTCGCGGTGGAAGGCGAGCGGCTGCGAATCTTGCGCGCCGGACCGATCACGCCGGAGGTTCTCGCGGCGTTTGGGGAAGTGGAATGTGGAAGCGCGAGCACGACGCCGGAGGCACCGGGGCAACTGAAAAGTCATTACGCGCCGCGGACTCCGCTGCGCTTGGCTGAACGTCGAACGTCGAACGTCGAACATCGAACATCGAAGTGCGGATTGCTGGCGTTTACCGATCCTGAAAACGCGGGCGAGTTTGCCGCCGTCGAAATCCTCAGCCCCACCGGCGACCTCCGCGAAGCCGCCGCCACCCTCTTCGCCAAACTCCGGCGGCTCGATGAAGCCGGGCTCGACCTCATCCTCGCCGAACCCGTCCCCGAGCACGGCCTCGGCCTCGCCATTATGGATCGCCTCCGCAAAGCCGCCGCGCATGTCTGACGTGCCGAAGAACAAGATCAGCGCAAAGTCTGCGGGCCTCGTCAGCCTCGCCGTCATGTCGAGCCGATTGCTCGGGCTCGTGCGCGAGCAAGTCTTCGCCGCCCTCTTCGGAGCGGGCGTGGAAATGGACGCCTTCACCGCCGCCTTCCGCGCGCCGAATCTCATGCGCGACCTCTTCGCCGAGGGCGCGCTTTCCACCGCGTTCATCACCACCTTCTCCGAAAAAATCACGAAAGGGAGTGACGACGACGCGTGGAAACTCGCCAATAAAGTCGCCACGCTCGCCGCCGTTTTCATGAGCATCGTCGTGCTCATCGGCATCCTCATCGCGCCGGCGATCATGCACTTTCTCGCACCGGGTTACGCGGAGATCCCCGGCAAGATGGAACTCACCATCCTGCTCACGCGCATCATGTTTCCCTTCATCCTCATGGTGTCGCTCGCCGCGCTCGTCATGGGCATGCTCAACGCGAAAAACGTCTTCGGCATGCCCGCGATGGCATCCACGTTTTTCAATCTCGGCTCGATCATCGGCGGCGTCGTGCTCGGCTGGTGGCTCGATCCGCATTTCGGAACCGCGCAGGCGGATTCGCGTTCGCTGGTCGGCCTCGCCATCGGCACGCTCATCGGCGGTGTGCTGCAACTCATCGTGCAATTCCCTGCGCTGCGCCGCGTCGGCTACCACTTCCGCCCCGACTTCGCGTGGAACGATCCCGGCGTGCGCCGCATCCTTTTACTCATGGGCCCGGCGATCATCGCCGCCAGCGCCGTGCAGGTAAATGTCATGGTCAACGGCAACTTCGCGTCGCATCTCGGCAACGGCCCACCAAGCTGGCTCACCTACGCCTTCCGCCTCATGCAACTCCCGATCGGCATCTTCGGCGTCGCCATCGGCACCGTTACGCTGCCCGTCATTTCGCGCAGCGCCGCGGCGGGAAACACCGCGGAATTTCGCTCCATCCTCGCGCGCGGAATGCGCCTCGCGTTCCTCCTCACGATCCCATCCACCATCGGCCTCGTCCTGCTCGCGCGCCCGATCATCAGCCTCATTTTCGAGCGCAGAAAATTCACCGCTGCCAGCACGCAACACACCGCCGAAGCGCTCCAATGCTACGCCATCGGCCTGTGCGCCTACGCCGGCATCAAGGTCCTCGCACCCGCCTTTTACGCGATTGGAAAACGCAACCTGCCGATGCTCGTCAGCTTCCTCTCCATCGCCGTGAACTACGGCCTCAACCAGCTCTTCACCTTTCACCTCGGCCTCGGACACCGCGGCCTCGCGCTCTCCACCGGCTTCGTCGCGCTCACCAATTTTACCATTCTCTACTGGATGATGCGCCGCGAAACCCAGCGCCTCGAAACCACTCTCATGCTCGTCACTTTGGGAAAGCTCGCCGTCGCGGGAGCAGCACTGGCGCTCGTTTGCGGAGGCGCGCAAATGTTCGTGCTGAATCACTGGGCGCAGTTCGGTTTCATCACGCGCGCCATCACGCTGTGCGCCACCATCGCCGTCGGCGGCCTCACCTTTTTCGCCGCCGCCGCGTTGCTGAAGATCGAGGAAATGCGCGACCTCACCGCGCTCGTAAAACGAAAACTGAACCGGCGAAAACCCGCAGCCGCTTAGCTCAGCCGAGCCGTTCGCAAACCGACTCGCACAGTCGGATGAAAGTCTCCTGCGCCAAATCCAGCCGGCGCTCTTTCCAGTGGAGCACGCCCCAGCGCCGGCGCAGCTTTCTCCGGCCCAGCGGCAAAGTCACGAGCGATCCCGTTTCCAACTCCTTCTTCGCCGTCCACGGCGCAATGATGCTCACGCCCAGCCCCAGCTTCACCAACTCCTTGATCGCCTCCATGTTTCCAAGATCGAGCAGACTGTGCAGCACGATTTTCTCCTCGCGAAAATACTCCTCCACCATCTGAAAAGTGTAACTCGTCTTGCCATAGAGAATGTAATGTTGCTGGGCAATTTCCGCGCGCGGAACCCGGCCCGAGCGCGCCCACGGATGCACGGGGCTTAGCACGAAAACCAACTCGTCCGTGAACAGCGGACGAAACGCGAGCGCGTCTTCGCGGCGCGGCTCCAGATTCACCGCGAGGTCGATCCGATGCGCCCGCAGCGATGCAATCGCCTCCGGAGTATCGCCCGGCTCGATCGAAATCGCGCATCGCGGAAAGCTCTCCTTAAACTCCCGCAACACCGCCGGCAGCACATACTGGCAGGCCGTCGTGCTCGCGCCGATCCGCAGCCGGCTGCTGCCCCATTTACCGAGCTGACTCAGCTCCAAACGCGCCGCCGTCATCTCAAGGAGGATCTTTTCCGCCCGCGCCAGGAGCTGCTCGCCTGCCTGAGTTAGCACAACGGTTTTGCCCACTCTGTCTAAAAGACGGCAGCCCGTATCGCCTTCCAGCGCCTTCATCGCGTGGCTGATCGCCGATTGCGAGAGATGAAGCTCGTGCGCCGTGCGCGTAAAACTGCCCGTCCGTGCGAGCACGGTGAAGGCGCGAAGTTGTCTGCTATCCAGCGGTTGCGACATGTATGAATGCTATTCATCATTTCCATCAGAAAGTCGCAAACTGTTTCTGATGCCGAACGGCGACCCGTGGCACGACGGACGCTAGGTGCGGCGCGCATCGCCAAGATGAAATCCACGCTGCGCAAAAAACATCGCCCACATCCGATCCGGCTGGGCTTCGTCGCGCTTGCCGATTGCGCACCTCTTGCCATGGCGGAAGAGTTGGGCCTTTTCACCAAGTATGGCCTGAACGTGGAACTACACCGCGAAGTCGGCTGGGCCACGATTCGCGACAAGATAATCTATCGTGAGTTAGATGCCGCCCACGCGCCGGCGGGCCTGGTAGTATCGGTAAATTGCGGCCTCGGCTCGATCCAGGCCGATTGTTTGACTGGTCTCGTCCTAAATCTACAAGGCGATGCGATCACTCTCTCGGAAATACTTTGGGACCGCGGCGTGCGCGACGGATCAACTCTCCGCCAGGAAGTTTCCCGCAGAAAAGGACCGCTCACTTTCGGTGTCGTGCACCAGTATTCCGCGCATAGCTGTCTGTTGCGCCTCTGGTTAAAGAAGCATGGCATTGACCCTGAGCGCGACGTGCAAATCATGGTGGTGCCTCCTCCGCAGGTGCATGATAATCTACGCGACGGTCATCTCGATGGTTATTGCGTAGGAGAGCCTTGGAATTCACTCGCCGTCCTGTCGCGCACCGGATGGTGCGTGACGACTAGCACCGACCTCGCCCCGAAGCATCCGGAGAAGGTGCTCATGACCACGCGCGAGTTCGCCGAGCGCGCTGAGCACGACCATCTCGCCCTGATCGCCGCACTCATCGAAGCCTGCGCGTTTTGCGAGCAGCCGCGGAATCGCGAGCGCCTCCTCGAAACGCTCGCCCAACCCAAGTATGTAGGTCCACCCATCCAGGCGCTGCGCATGGGTATGGGTGGCAGCTTCGACTACGGCCACGGGCGCATTGAGAAGCATCCGCGCTTTCATATCTTCTCGTCGGATAACGCAAACGAACCAAGCGCGGACAAGGCCGGCTGGGTCATCGATCACCTTTTGGAAAGCGGCGTCGTCGCCGATGAAGCGTTCGTCCCACGGGAACGCGCCTCCGATTGGTTCCGCACGGACATCTTTCACCAAGCCAAACAGCTCATCACCACCTGACCATATCCACATGACCTCATTCAATCGCCGCCACTTCCTGACTAAGACAGCCAAAGGCGCAGGGCTAGCCGCACTGTTTGGCGGACTACCCAAAGGATGGGTCGGTGCGGCCTATGCCAGCGATGCGCCGGAGACTGCGGACATGAAGTTCGGCATCATCGCGCTGACTGACTGCTCGCCGATCGTCATCGCGCATGAAAAGGGCATCTTCAAAAAGTACGGGATCAACGCGACGATCACCAAGGGCGCGAACTGGGCGGCGATCCGCGACTCCCTTTCCAATGGCGACAATCAGGCGACGCACATGCTGATCGGGATGCCGATCGCGTCCACGATGGGTCTCGCAGGTTCGCCGAAGAAGCCAATGATCGCCCCGTGGCTGCTGAATCGGAACGGACAGTCGATCTCGCTGGCGAATCGCTTCAAAGGGAAGGTCACAGATGACCCGAAAGCGCTGAAGCCTTTTGTGGAAGAGGCTAAGAAGGCGGGCTCACCGCTGACTTTCGCGATGACTTTCCCGCCGGGCACTCATGCGATGTGGATGCGCTACTACCTCGCGGCGGGCGGCATCAATCCCGATACAGACATCGCACTCATCACCGTGCCGCCCGCGCAGATGATCTCAAACATGAAGGCTGGCAAGATGGATGGCTTTTGCGTCGGCGAGCCGTGGAACGCCCGTGCCATCGCGGATGACGTCGGCTACACGAGCATCAACACCCAGGGCATCTGGAAGGATCATCCAGAAAAGGTCTGCGCGTTCACGGCGGAGTTTGCGGACAAAAATCCGAAGACAGTGAAAGCCGTACTGAAGGCGCTGCATGAGACAAGCGTGTGGCTGGATAACCTGGAAAACCGGCCCGAGCAGGCGAAGATCGTTTCTGCCCCGGCCTATATTAACTGCGAGGCGGACGTGATCCTCGGTCGCTTGCAGGGAAAGTATCTCTACGGCGACGGGCGCAAGCTGCGTGATCCGAACTACATGATCTTTAGCGACCGGAACTGTAACTATCCGCAGGCTAAGTATGCAAAGTGGTGGCTCACGCAATTCCGCCGCTGGGGCATGGTGGAAGGTGCGCCGGACTATGAAGGCGTCGCCAAACAAGTCATGCGGGCCGACATTTACACCGAGGCGATGAAGGAGATCGGTTATACGAAAGGCGTGGCCGACGATAGCACGGAGACGCTTTTCGATGGCGTCAAATTCGATCCGAACGGCGACCTTGAGGCTTACGCCAAAAGCTTCCCGGTCCACAGCATGAAAGGCTAAGAGATGGATGCGATCGACCTCGATCTCGCTGCCAATCACGACGCGACCAACGGGCGCGCGCTCGATCTCGATCCGCCAGCGGAACGCATGGCGAGCCTCGATCTGACGACGCTTGCGCCCGGCAGTCGTGCGAGTGGCATCGGGGCGGAAGGTGCCCCGGAAGTAACGCAACTCAGCTTCGGCATCCTGCCGCTGGTCGATTGCGCGCCAATCGTCGTCGCTCAGACACGCGGCTATTTCGCGAAGCACGGAATCGAGGCGAACATCAGCAAACTTGCGAGCTGGACTGCGTTGCGCGACGCGCTGAATACCGGCGCGCTGCACGCGGCACACATGCTTTTCGGAATGCCGATCGGTGCGGCCGTCGGCAAACTCGGAACCGATCAGAAGCCGCTCATCATCCCGTGGATCATGAGTCGCAACGGCCAGGCGATCACCCTCGGCACGAAGCATCGCGGAAAATGCGCCGCCGATCCAAAGGGGCTGCGGTCCCTCGCGGTGGAGCAGCGCGACATGGGCCGTCCCATGGTTTTCGGCATCACGCTCGCGCCCGGAACCCACGCCATGTGGCTCCGCTACTGGCTCGCAGCGGGAAACATCGACCCGGACAAAGACGTGGTGCTCATCACGGTGCCGCCGCCGCAAATGGCTGCCAACATGCGGACAGGACGGATGGATGGCTTCTGTGTCGGCGAACCTTGGAATGCACGAGCCATCGCTGACAAGGTGGGTTTCACCGCGATCTTTACGGAAGAACTCTGGCCCGATCATCCTGAAAAAGTACTCGCGTTCACCGAGGAGTTTGCCGAGGCCAATCCGCGCGCGGTGAAGGCCACGCTTAAGGCTCTGCACGAGGCCAGCGTGTGGTGCGACGATCCGCAAAATCACGACGCTCTTGCCGAGTTACTCGCGCGCCCCGAATTCATCGGCGCTCCGGCGGAGTTGCTCCGCGCACGACTCGGTAAAAGCGTGGACTACGGCGACGGACGCAAGCGCGACGACTTGCGCGGACTCACCTTTAGCGCACGCAACGCGAACTATCCGCAGGCAAAATACGCGCTGTGGTGGCTCTCCCAATTCCGCCGCTGGACGATGCTCCCGCTCGCTCCCGACTACCTCGGCGTGACCGCCCGCGTCCTGCGTCCGGACTTCTACGAAGCGGCGATGGCTGAACTCGGCGTGACCCACGGCGGCGCGGACCTTTCCCCCGAAACGCTCTTCGACGGACGCACCTTCGATCCCGCGTCGCCCGAGGCTTACGCGGCCGGTTTCCAGATCACCAGCATTCGCAAGTAACCACTGCAAACCATGAACGAATCACCGCTCAAAAAACTCGACTGGCTGTTACTGCCGGCCATCGGAGTAGTCGTCTGCATCCTGCTCTGGGCCTTGATCGCCGGGAAAGAGACCAGGAAGGAATACGTCGATGATTTCGGCGACAAGATCGTCAAAGTGCAGCGCACTGGTATCTCCGCCGACCTTCCCTCGCCCGCCGAGACCTGGACGAAGAGCAGGCTCTACATCACCGAGCCATTCGCCAAACGCGGCGAACTCGATCAAGGTATCCTCCGCTTCACCTGGCTCTCACTGACCCTCGTCGTGCAAGGTTACGCTATCGCGCTCATCTTCGGAACGCCCATCGGATTTTTTCTCGGTCTATCGAAGACGTTCTCGAAGATGTTCGATCCCATCTTCCAAGTCCTGCGCCCAGTCTCCCCGCTCGCGTGGCTGCCACTAGGCATGGTACTTTTCTTAGGTGCGAGAATAACGCTTCCGATAGTGGGCACTTACACCGCGTCCGATCTTGCCGCGATCTTCACCATCGCCATCTGCTCCATGTGGCCCACTGTCCTGAACACCGCCGTCGGCGTACGTGCCATCCCGCAAGACTATCTGAACGTCGCAAAAGTGCTGAAACTCTCGAAGACCAAGACGCTCTTCAAAGTGCTGCTACCCGCAACGCTGCCGTATATGTTCACCGGCTTTCGGCTTTCACTGGGTATCGCCTGGCTAGTCATCGTCGCCGCCGAAATGCTCACCGGAAAACCGGGCATCGGAGGCTTCCTCTGGCAGCAATACAACGCGCTCAGCTACGCCCACATCATCCTGTCCATTCTAACTATCGGCATCGTAGGCTTTGTGCTTGATCGTCTGATGAGCCTGCTGGAAAGCCGCTTCAAATCCGCCTGACGATATGCCGCTTCTCGAAATCAAAGGTGTCAGCAAAGGTTTCGGCCCAGCCAAGGCCCGGACGGAGGTGCTGCACGACTTGCATCTCGAAGTCGAGCAAGGCGAGTTCGTCGCGATCATCGGCTACTCTGGCGCGGGTAAGACGACGCTGATGTCGTTGATCCTAGGACTCCAGTTTCCCGATGTCGGCGAGGTATGGCTCAAAGGGCAGAAGGTTACAGGCCCCGGACCGGATCGTGGGATTGTTTTCCAAAACTACAGCCTGCTCCCGTGGCTAACGGTCTATGAAAACATCGCGCTGGCAGTGGATCAGGTCTTCCCACAGTGGCGGTCGGCGGAGCGCCGGACCCATATCGAGAAATACATCGCAATGGTGAACCTCACCCCGGCAACGCAGAAGGTGCCGAGCGAGCTTTCCGGTGGGATGCGGCAGCGAGTTTCAGTCGCGCGGGCGTTGGCGATGCAGCCGGAGATTCTCCTGCTTGATGAACCGTTGAGCGCGCTGGACGCGCTGACACGCGCCAACTTGCAGGACGAGATCAACCGCATTTGCCAGGAGGAGAAGAAGACTGTCATCCTCATCACCAACGACCCCGACGAAGCCATCTTGCTCGCGGATCGCGTGATCCCACTCACCGCCGGACCGCGGGCAACACTCGGGCCTTCAATACCGATCACCATGTCGCGTCCTCGCGTCCGGGCCGCGATCAATACGAACTACGACTTCAAGCAGACTCGCAGCGAAGTCGTGGACTATCTGCTCAAAGCGACAGACAAACGCAAAGCGGCGATGACGATGAAGCTAGTCTTGCCCGACCTCATTCCCGAAGACCTCGACGCGCCCCGCCATCCTTTTGGCCAGAAACGTCGTCCGCGTCGGCGCAGTGAAGAGAAACGCGAAACCGTAGAGCTAGCCTCGTGAACGACAACGCCTATCTCGAACTCTCTAAGCTGACCAAAAGCTATCCATCGCTGAAGGGCGAGGCAGTTATCGTGAAAGATGTGGATTTCAAGTTCCGCAAAGGCGAATTCGTCACCGTCATCGGTCACTCGGGTTGCGGCAAATCGACAATCCTGATGATGGTCGCGGGACTCAGCACGATCAGCGGTGGAGCCATCGTGCTCGCGGGCAAGGAACTCACTGGTCCCGGCCCGGATCGCGGCGTTGTTTTCCAATCGCCATCGCTGCTGCCATGGATGACTGCGCGCGAAAACGTGATGCTGGGCGTAAACCAGGTTTTTTATACCGCGGAGAAAGTCGAGCGGGAGCAGATCGCGGAATACTATCTCACGCTCGTCGGCCTTGGCGATGCGATGGACAAGACGCCGAAGGAGCTTTCGCAAGGCATGCGGCAGCGCGTCGGCATCGCACGTGCCTTTGCGCTCGCGCCGAAGATGCTGCTCCTTGATGAACCATTCGGCATGCTCGATTCGCTCACGCGCTACGAGTTGCAGGAGGTGCTCATCCAGCTCTGGCGGCGCGAAAAAATCACGGCCATGATGGTGACGCACGATGTCGATGAGGCGCTCTTTCTCAGCGACCGGATCATTTGCATGACCGATGGCCCCGAGGCCGGCATCGGCGAAGTGATTGAGGTGAATTTCCCGCGGCCGCGCGAACGCAAGGCCGTGATGGAACATCCCGACTACTACTTGCTGCGCGAGCGACTTATCCACTTCCTCGAAGTCAAAGCCCACAAACACGCGCCCACTCCACCGGCGGTAGAAGCGGCCACCCACTCCGTCGCGGCAGTAGCAGCCGCACAACCATGATTCGGAAGCTCCCGCATCAACACCAAACCCACCCAACCACCACGCGCCGTGGAGTTCTCGCGGCGCTTTTTCAAAACAAGTCCACATGATCCAATCCACCAAAAAAAGCGGAGCGCTGCTTGCGACAGCGCTCCTGATCGGAAGTTCCATAAACACCTTCGCAGGCGACGGAAAACCCGACAGCAAGATGATGCTCGAAAAGAAGGCGGATGCAAATCCGCTTTCGTTTCTCGATGGCAAGATGACGTTCGATTTGCAGGAGCGTCTGCGCTGGGAAATCCGCGATAACAACTTCGATTTCAACAGCGATGTCAACGCGTTGACGGACGACAACTGGTTCCTCCAGCGGTTTCGGGTCGGGGTACTCATAAAACCCACCGACTGGTTAAAGATTTACGCGCAGGGTCAGGATTCGCGGGAGATCAATTCGGATCGTCCGGACAATCCCGGTGTCCTCGGAGCCGAAGGTGATGACGCCTTTGACTTGCGGCAGGCGTATGTGGAATTCGGTAATACGAAGGACTTCCCATTAACTCTCAAAATAGGCCGGCAAGTTCTAAGCTACGGCGACGAGCGTCTCGTGGGCGCTTTTGACTGGAATAACATCGGACGCACCTTTGATGCGGTAAAGCTGCGCTGGGAGCAGAAAGGTTGGTCGCTGGATGCTTTCGCCTCTTCGGTGGTCGTCCCGGAGCGCGGGAGCTACAATCAATCGGATGTTTTCAATGGCAACGAAACCAAGCGCGAGCAGGTTTTTAGCGGTCTGTATTTCTCCACCACCGTGGTCCCGGTTCAGGTGACGGATCTTTACGTATTGCATCTGCACGAAAATACTGGGGCGCGCTATCTGCCCGCGGCCACGGGAAACACGGATTTTTTTACCATCGGCCTCCGCGGAAAGTCCAAGCCCGGCGCATTCGCTCCTGACAGTGCAGCCGTCTCTGATGGGAAGACCGTCGCAGATGGAAAGACAGCCGCCGTGCCCGGACCCAGAAAAGCGGTCGGTTTCGACTACAGTTATGAGCTGGCCTTCCAAACCGGAAGCTTGCGTGGTCTTGATCTAACTGCCTTCGCCGCGCATGGCGATGCTGGTTATACCTTCGATAATGCGTGGAGACCGCGGGTGGCGCTCGGCTATAGCTTCGCGACCGGCGATGAGCATCCGGGGGATGGCGATGTGGAGACGTTCCAGAATCTTTTCCCAACCAATCACAAGTTCTATGGACAGGCAGACTTCTTCTCCTGGCAAAACGTCCACGACCTTGAATTGGATTTCAAAGTCCAGCCGATCAAGTCGGTAACCGTGCGCGCCGATTACCATGCCTTCTTTCAAGTGACCAACGAAGACTCTTGGTATCGGGCCAACGGAACTGCCACCGTCCGGCCTTTGACGACCGCGGCGCGCAACGCGGACAAATATGAGGGGTCCGAGGTGGACTTCCTCGTCACGTGGGCGGCTACTAAAAATGTGACTCTCGAAGGCGGCTACAGTCATTTTTTCGCCGGACAGTATTTGAAGGATACCGGAGCGCACGATGACGCGAACTTCGGTTACTTGCAGGCCACGATCACGTTCTAGCACCATTCTTGGTTGGTTCGTCCCCGCCGCGCCGAAACGCGCGGCGGGTGACGCCCGGCCAAACGCACTCATGAATCAAGCTCCATTCATTCCCGAAAACGCGCCGTTCACTCAAGAGCAACGGCTGTGGTTGAACGGCTATCTTGCGGGACTGTTTTCGGGAGCCGGGGAACAAAACTCGACCGGGGTTGAAAGTTCGGTGTCCGTGGCGAAGCGCTCGCTTTTGCTGCTGTTTGGGAGTCAGACGGGAACCGCGGAGGGTGTCGCGAAGAAAGTGGCAAAGACCGCGGAAACTCGCGGTTTTTCTCCAAAGGTAAAGTGTCTGGACCAGTTCAAGAGTGTCGATTTGGCAAAGGAGGAAAGAGTCTTGATCATCACCAGCACCTATGGTGACGGCGAACCGCCAGACAATGCGCAGGAGTTTTGGAACTGGATCAATTCGGACGCTGCGCCGCGCCTGGAGCACACTATCTACTCGGTTCTGGCATTGGGCGATACGAACTACGCTGGCTTTTGTGAGTTTGGAAAAAAGTGCGATGCGCGATTGGAGGCGCTCGGCGCGCGGCGGGTCGCGCCCCGAGTCGATTGCGATGTAGAGTATGAGTCCACTGCTGCGGGCTGGACTGATGCGATCTTCACAGCGTTAGGAAGCGATGCCGCTCCATCTGCGGATGCGACGCCGATGAGCAACATCGTTGCAATGCCGGGAAGCGAACCGTATTCGCGCAAAAATCCTTTCCCGGCGCGTCTGTTGAGTAACCGCCTGCTGAATGCCGAGGGGTCTGGAAAAGAAGTGCGGCACGTGGAGATTTCGCTGGCGGACTCCGGGCTCGAATATGAAGTGGGCGATGCACTCGGGATTATTCCTACCAACTGCGACGAACTGGTCGCTGATTTGTTAAGTGTCCTAGGTTTCGATGGAGAGGAAGCAATTTGCACCGCGGACGGCGACGAGACTTCACTTCGGATCGGCTTGGCGCACCGCTACGATATTACAAAGCCGTCCAGTGATTTGCTCAAGGCGGCTGCCGAACGAGGCGCTGCGAGTGGTGAGTTGGCGAGATTGCTGGAACCGGTGAATCGCGAAGAACTAAAGAAATGGCTGTGGGGCCGCGAAGTCATCGATGTGGTCATGGATTTAAGGGAGCGATTTACCGCAAATGAGTTTGTTGCGTTGCTAAAGAGGATGCAGCCTCGGCTTTACTCCATATCTTCCAGCCTCAAGGCGCATCCAAATGAAGTACACCTGACGGTGGGCACCGTGCGCTATGAGAGCGGGGGAAGGGTCAGGAAAGGCGTCTGCTCCACCTTTCTTGCCGACCGAGCGGCTAGCTCCACGGTGTCAATCTACCTGCAGCCTTCTCATGGATTTAAACTGCCGACGGATGGAAGCGTGCCGATTATCATGGTCGGACCGGGAACGGGCATTGCGCCGTTCCGCGCCTTCCTTCAGGAGCGTCTTGCTTCGGGAGTCTCCGGGAAAAACTGGTTGTTTTTCGGAGATCAGAGGCGTGCCAGTGATTTTCTTTACCGCGAACAACTTGAGGCGTGGATTGCCACTTCTCATCTGAGCCGTCTGGACTTGGCCTTCTCCCGAGATCAGGAGGAAAAGATATATGTGCAGCAGCGGATGCTCGAAGCCGGCGCAGAGCTGTGGGCGTGGCTGGAAGCGGGTGCGTATTTTTACGTCTGCGGCGATGCGAGCCGGATGGCCAAGGATGTGGATGCGGCGCTGCATTCCATCATCGAAAATGCGGGTTCCCTCAGCGCTGAAGGCGCCGTGGAATACGTTAGAAAACTGAAAGCCGAAAAACGCTATCAACGAGATGTGTATTAGCGTCGCCTGACTTTTCCCAATACCCGTATGAGCCTACCCATTGACGCAATTAACGGTGCTCCACTTGCTGCAGACCAGGAGAACTATCTCACTGGCTTCTTTGCCGGGCTGGAAGCGCGTGGTCTGCGGTTTGGCGATGTGGAGAAGATGCCGCGACCGGAGAAGACAGTCTCGCTGGATGACCTCATCTTTGAAGAACGCGTTAAGCGCGAGTTGCATCCGCTCGATGCATATTCACTCTTGCTGGATTTGGCCGCAGCGAACAAGCCTCCCGACAAGGAGGAAACTTTTCGTTTCAAATGGAACGGCCTGTTTTTCCTCACTCCCAACAAGGAAGCGTTCATGGCGCGGCTACGGATACCCGGTGGGCAGCTCCGCACTTTTCAACTGCGTGAGATCGCGAGTATCGCCAGGGAGCTGACGTCCGGCTATGTCCAGGTGACGACTCGTGCGAATCTGCAAATCAGACTGATTCAGCCGAAAGATACTCCCGAGGTTTTGCGCCGTATTCAGGCCGTGGGTCTGCACACGCGTGGGGCTGGCGCGGATAACATTCGCAATCTAACCGCGAATCCAACTGCAGGATTCGATCCGTTGGAATTAATCGACACGATGCCCTTGTGCCACGAGATGGCGCAGCTCATTTTAAACGACCGGTCCTTTTACGATCTGCCCCGGAAGTTTAATATCGCCTACGACGGGGGCGGACTCGTCGGGACCGTTGAAGATACCAACGACATCGGCTGCAAGGCGGTAAAGGTGGGCGACGAGGTTTTCTTCCGGATCGCTCTCGGCGGGGCGACCGGCCATAAGGCGTTTGCGAAGGACTTGGGAGTGATTGTGCCGCCATTGCAACTGAATAAAGTGGTATCCGCGCTGGTGCGCGTTTTCATTGCCAATGGAAACCGTGGTGACCGGAAGAAGGCGCGGCTGAAGCACCTTTTGGAAAAGTGGACGCTGCAGCAGTATCTCGAAGAAACGGAGAAGCTCCTCGGGTATAAATTGGAACGCGCTCCGCTGGATTTGCCGGTGGCTTCTTATCCGAGTGAGAGCATCGGGCATAGTCACGTGGGGGTGTATCCGCAAAAACAAAAGGGACTGAACTATGTAGGTCTCACGATCCCTGTGGGTCAGATGACGCCGAAGCAGATGATCCGGGTGGCCGAGATCGCGGATTTGTATGGTTCCGGCGAGGTAAGACTGACTGTCTGGCAGAACCTGATTATTCCAAATGTTTCCGACGCTTTCGTCGAGACGGTAAAAAAGGCGGCTCGCAAGGCTGGATTCACCACAGAGCAATCGAACCTGCGAAGTGGCTTCATCGCCTGCACTGGGAACAGTTATTGTAAATTTGCGCAGGTGGCGACCAAGGAGCATGCGCTCGAACTAATGGACTATCTGGAGAAACGTCTTCAACTCGACCGCCCGATCAATGTGCATCTCACGGGTTGTCCGAACTCTTGCGCTCAGCACTACATGGGTGATATCGGGCTGCTCGGCACGAAGACGAAAGTCGCGGGCGAGAGTGTGGAAGGCTACCACGTCTTTGTCGGCGGTGGCTTTGGGTCAAAGCAGGCGGTGGGACGTCAGGTGTTCACGGGAGTGCCTTTCGGGGACTTGAAGCTGACACTGGAGAAGATGTTGTGTGCCTATCTCCGTCACCGTGAGAAGGGGGAAGACTTTCAAGCCTTCACCATGAGGAATGACCTGAACGTGCTTCAGGCCATGTTTTCCAATGAAGAGTGAGCGCAGTGTATTTCCATCGCTCCCTTTATGAGTGAACGGACGCTGGTGGATCAACTGATCGAGGAGCAGCAGTCTCTAACCGCGGTGGGGAGATTTGCGAGGATCAGCGGTCAGGGCGGTCTTCCCTCCCAAGCGAGATACTACCGGGACCTTATCCCGTTTGCCAAACCGCAGCTTGGTGAGCAGTATGCTTTCGCTGTGGACCTGGATGCTTGTACGGGTTGCAAGGCCTGCGTCAGCGCCTGCCATTCGCTCAATGGTTTGGATGAAGACGAGATGTGGCGCGACATTGGGCTGCTGAGTGGTGGAAAGAGCGGGGAGCCTTATCAGCAAACGGTGACGACGGCCTGCCATCACTGCGTCGAACCGGCGTGTCTTGAGGGTTGTCCGGTAATGGCCTACGAAAAGGATTCGGTGACCGGAATCGTGCGGCACTTGGACGATCAGTGCATCGGCTGCCAGTACTGCGTCCTGAAGTGTCCATACGATGTGCCAAAATATTCCGAGAAGCGCGGCATCGTGAGAAAGTGCGACATGTGTTACTCGCGGTTGACGGCGGATGAGGCTCCAGCTTGCGTGCAGGCCTGTCCCAGCGGTGCCATTACCATTCGAGTCGTACAAAAGGCGGAAGTGACAAAGCGCGCCGACCCCGGCACCCGGATGCTGCCCGGAGCGTTTGAATCTTCATACACCAAGCCGGCGACTAGCTATTCCTCGCGCAAAGTGGTGCCGGCGAATGCCCGGTCCGGCGACGCGGGTTCGCTGAGGCTGGAGCACGCCCATTGGCCTTTAATCGCCATGCTGGTATCCACTCAGACAGCGGCTGGATTGTTTATCGCGGCGGCAGTGATCGCGGTAATGTTACCCGAGGTATTTGTTTCTACCCGAACGCATTTCTCTATCACAGGATTCGGAGTCTTGCAGTTCGGGCTTGCGGTGAGCGTGCTGCATTTGGGGCGACCGCTCGGTGCGTGGCGGGCGCTACTGGGATGGCGGACTTCATGGATGAGTCGGGAGATTCTGGCTTTCGGATTGTTTGCGACAGCAGCAGCCAGTTTTGTTGCGAGTTGCTTATACAGCCCGCTTTCGGTGTTTAGCGAGGTCATGTCTCATCTGGCCGCGCTTTTAGGAATGGTCGGGGTGGCGTGTTCGGCAATGGTCTATGTCGATACTCGTCGGAGCTATTGGCGCTTTGAAAGGACGTGGACCCTGTTTGGGGGAACTACCCTCATTCTAGGGACGACGGCCGCTTGTGCGTTGTTGGAATGGTGTTCGACGCACGAGGCGGCGCGCTTGTTCGCAATGGCGGCGACGATTTTGCGTACGGCGCTGTTTGGATGGGAGTTCGTGCAGTGGCAGCAAGCGCTGGGCGATCAAAAGAATGCCGATCATTTGTCCGCGCTTACGATCTGGAAACTGCTTCGTCCGCTCGTCTTCGCGCAAGCGGCACTGTTTGGTGCCGCGAGTGCCGCGGGCCTATTTGTCCTGGGTCTTTCGGGTAAGGATGCCTTTGTCGCGGCAACTGTGTGCCTGCTTCTTTCCATCGCTTCCCAACTCGTGGAACGGACCATGTTCTTCCGCGCGGTCATAGCTCCACGGATGCCAGGTTCCTTTGCGCGCTAATCATCATGAAAACAATTATTGCGAAGGCGGAAACTATGTTGCGGACCTGGGATGGGCCTTTGACTCAAGACTTGGTGCAGCATCCGGGCAATTTCGGACTCGGCAAGGTGCCGGTCAGACTGACACCTGACGACACCGCGACGATGGTGTGCGGATATTGTTCTACGGGATGCGGGCTGAAAGTGCATTTGAAAGAGGGAAAGGCGATCAACCTGAGCGCGGACACGGACTATCCTGTGAATCTTGGGATGGCTTGTCCGAAAGGTTGGGAGGCATTGACTCCACTGGCGGCCCCGGATCGCGCGACGACTCCGCTGCTGCGTTCTGCGGACGGTTCGCTGGAGCCTGCGGACTGGGAGCGGGCACTCATTGTTTTCTGCGAGCGTTTCAAGCAAGTGATAGCGGAGCACGGCCCGGAAGCGGTGGCTTGGTTAGGAACGGGTCAGATCACGGTGGAGGAACTAGCATTTTTGGGTTCACTGGCCAAATTCGGCATGGGAATGGTCCATGGCGATGGGAACACCCGGCAGTGCATGGCGACGGCGGCGACTGCCTATAAACAATCCTTTGGCTTTGACGCACCTCCTTTTACGTACGCGGATTTTGAAGAGAGTGATGTCATCGTGCTGGTCGGATCGAATTTGTGCATCGCTCATCCGATCATGTGGCAACGAGTGATGCGGAACCGTCACCGTCCCGAGATCATTGTCATCGATCCGCGAAAAACGGAGACGGCGATGGCGGCGACGCAACACTATGCGATCGCGCCGAAAAGTGACTTGGTGCTGCTCTACGGCATCGCAAATATCCTGATCGCGAGCGGCTGGATTGATTGTGGCTATATTGACGCACACACGAGTGGTTTTGCTGAATTTGCTCAATTTGTTTCTCGTTTCACGACCGACGTGGTGGCGGCGGCGACGGGCTTAAAGGCGGAGGAAGTCTGGCATTTTGCGGATACGATCAATCGTGGGAAGCGCGTCTCGTTCTGGTGGACGATGGGCGTAAACCAGGGGCACGAGGCAACGCGCACAGCGCAGGCGATCATCAATCTGGCGTTGATGACGGGGAATATGGGTCGTCCTGGGACGGGGGCGAATTCTATTACGGGCCAGTGCAACGCGATGGGTTCCCGGTTGTATAGTAATACGACGAATTTGCTTGGCGGGCGGGATTTCGCGAAAGCAGAGGACAGGGAAACGGTGGCGCGCATTCTCGGGATCGATCCGGCGCGCATCCCGCAGCGAAACTCATTAGCCTACGATGAAATCGTGGATGGTATCACCAGTGGGAAAATCAAGGGACTATGGGTGGTGGCGACCAACGGTGCGCACTCGTGGATTCATCGGAAAGCTTTTGAAGAGATTGCCGGTAAGCTGGAGTTTCTGGTCGTGCAGGACATGTATGCCACGACCGAAACTGCGCGGATGGCTGACATGGTTTTGCCGGCGGCAGGTTGGGGAGAAAAAGAAGGGACACTGATTAACTCGGAGCGTAGATTCGGCCTCATCAAAAAAGTCGCCCGGGCACCGGGTCAGGCACTCTCGGACTTCAATATCTTCAAGCTCGTGGCCCACTATTGGGGTTGCGGCGATATGTTTGCGCGCTGGAGTTCGCCGGAGGCGGTATTCCAGATTTTGAAGGACGTTTCACGCGGGCAACCTTGTGACATCACGGGGATCAAAGACTATGCGATGCTCGACGAGCTGGGTGGCGTGCAATGGCCGTGGTCTGAAACCTCCGAAGTTCCGGCAACAGAGCGACGTTTGTTTGAAGATGGACGATTTTTTACGGCGGACATGCGCGCGCGTTTTCTGTTCGAGGAACCGCGGGCTACAGCCGAGGCGGTGAGTGCAGCCTTTCCCTTTGTTCTACTAACGGGACGTGGAACTTCATCTCAATGGCATACGCAGACGCGCACTGCAAAGTCGGATGTGTTACGTCGCCTCTATCCGGCAGAGATCTATGTGGAGATCAATGAACGCGACGCGGAGACGCTGGGAGTTGCTTCAAATGCGATGGTGACCATCCGTTCGCGACGCGGGACGATTCGAGCCGCGGCCTTTGTCACAACGACCGTGCAGCCGGGACAGGTCTTTATTCCGATGCATTACGGTGGAGTCAACCAGTTGACGCATCCAGATTTCGATCCCTACTCACGGCAGCCTTCCTATAAGTTCTGTGCGGTCGCGATCGAAGCAGTGGCCTAAAGGTCTTCAGGTGAGTTGAGGTTTTTGAAGAACGCCAGTTCCTGTGTGGTGACGGGGTAGGGGATGATCCGCTGGTGTTGAGCGGCTTGGCGTAAAAAATTTTGCATCGAATGGTCGGGGCCAAGAAGACATTCGAGCACGATGGGGAGGAGGCTGACGGCATAGATGGCGGCGAGGGGTTCAAATCGTTCGCCAGCGTGCGGGATGACGCTGGCGTCGGCGGTGAGCGCGAGTTCGGCGAGGCGGGTGAGGAAGTCGGGCGGTATTTGTGGCAGATCGATCGCCAGGACCAGCAGATGCCGCGTAGTAATACGCGGTATCACAGCCTCAAGTGCGCCGAGTGGGCCGACATCGCGCGTGATGTCTTCCACGATGGGAAGACCGGAACCGGCGTAGGGGCCGTCGCCACGACCGGAGATCAGGACTTCGGCCGGCCGAGTGGCGTGCAGGGTGGCCAGTTGAAGCCGCCAGAGCGGCTGTCCGGCGATGGCGACTGCGGCTTTATCCCTGCCCATACGGGTCGATCGTCCGCCGGCAAGGAGGACGGCGCTAAATTCGGACAGCGTTTTCTTCATCTTCCTCTTCCACTTCGTTCCTCGCGATTTGTGCGAAAGAAGATTAAGAGGAAGAGGAAGAACAAGTACCTCATGACAACTGCCGCCAAGCTCCGTATCAAGCATCTCTTTGTTTCGCCGGGTCACAATTATTTTGGACATCACGGGCAGGAACCGTCCGAACATCCGATGCTGGAATGTGCAGAGATTCAATGCCGCGCAAATCGCGGGATCGAAGGTGATCGTTTTTTTAACTACAAGTCGGGCTACAAGGGACAGGTCACCTTTTTCTCGCACGAAGTTTACGAGGAGCTTTGCCGAAAGTTCGGGGTGCATGACAAATCACCGTCCGTGTTTCGCCGCAACATCATCACAGAGGGCATGGATTTGAATAACCTGATCGGGCAGGAATTTGAGGTGCAGGGCGTGCGCTTTCTCGGTACGCAGGAGAGTGCTCCCTGCCATTGGATGAATACGGCCTTTGCGCCCGGTGCAGAGGATGCGTTGCAGGGGAGCGGAGGTTTGCGGGCGAAGATTCTGGCCGATGGTGTGCTGCGTGTTTCCGCCGAAGACACACGGTGACAATTCGCGTGGGACCGGATACATCTGCGCAATGAAACGCTTTCTTCTTCCACTCCTTGTCTTCACCGCCGGTGCCAGTGCGCTGGAGCTTTCCGGTGATTTCAAAGGTCCGCTCGGCTTGCAGCTTTACAGCTTGCGCGACTCATTCAAAGCGGATGTGCCTGCGACGCTGGATAAGGTGAAAGCATTTGGTTTCAACGATGTCGAAACCGCCAGCACCTATGGACTAGGAGCGGAAAAGCTGCTCGCGATGCTGAAGGAGCGCGGGCTGAATCCGGTGAGCGGACACTTTCAATACGATGCCATGACGAAGGATCTGGCGGGCGCGGTAGCGGAAGCAAAAGCCCTTGGATTAAAGTATGCGGTGTGTCCGTGGATCCCGCATGAAGAAGGTGTATTCGGGGAACCTGAAGCGAAGAAGGCAGCCGCGGATTTCAATACCTTCGGCGAGGCGTTCAAGGCCGCGGGAGTGACTTTTGCTTACCACTGTCATGGCTACGAGTTCAAGCCGATCACCGAAGGCGGCAGCGAGACTGCTTTTGATGTGCTGATGCGCGAGACCAAGCCGGAGTGGGTCAGTTTCGAGATGGATGTTTTCTGGGTAACCAGTCCGGGGCAAGACCCGACGAAGTTACTGGCGAAATATGGAAGTCGCTGGGCGTTGATGCACTTGAAAGACATGCGCAAGGGAGCGAAGACGGGCGTTTACACCGGTCACGCTCCGCTGACAGATGATGTGCCACTGGGCACGGGAATGATTGACTGGCCTTCGATCCTGAAAGAAGCGGAGAAGGTAGGTGTGAAGTATTACTTCATCGAAGATGAGTCTCCGACTGTCCTCGACGCCCTACCAGTGACGACGCGGTATTTGTCCGGCGTGAAGTTTTAGTGCGAATCGCCAAGGCTAAGGCAGCACCTGCCGGCAATTTTAAACGAGTTGGTGGGTTCGAGACGATACACTGAGTTTGCGCAATGCCCGACGATGTCCCGCCCGAACCGCTTTCGGTAGAAGTAGGCAGCTACGACCGTTTGTCGCAGGCGAAGGAGCGAGCCCTCGTCGTGTCTGCGATGGGTTTGCCGCACTGGATCGTCCGCGACGGAAGATCGTTTAGTCTTCGTGTCGAGACGGCTGCGGAAGCTGCGGTCGCGCAGGAGTTGGGAAAATTTGAGACCGAGCAGGCGCAGCGCGTCGTGGCGAAGGAGGCGGCGGTGTCTCCGAAGATTCAAACCCTTTCTTTATATGTCGCCGCATGGTTCCTCGGCACGGCGTGGTTCCTGCAAAATGTCGCGCCTGCGACGTGGCTGGACCGAGGCGAGGCGTTGAGTTCCGCGATCGTCTGGCACGGTGAATGGTGGCGTGCGCTGACCGCGCTGGTCCTTCACGGCGACCTCTCCCATCTCGTGGCTAATCTGGCGTCGGGCCTTCTGTTTTCCGCATTCGTGCTGCCTCATCTGGGAACTGGGTTGACGTGGCTCTTCATCGTGACAAGCGGCTTTCTCGGGAACTTGATCAATGCGTGGTTTTATCGCGCCAGCGCCCATGCATCGATCGGCGCCTCGACTGCGGTTTTCGGTGCTTTGGGATTGCTGGTGGCGATCGATTTTGTAGAGCGCTTTTCCTCACTCGCTACGCGAAGCCGATGGCAGTTAGTTTTGCCAATCGGTGCCGGCTTTGCCTTGCTGGCATATCTCGGGGTGGGTGATACAGAGCATAGTCCCATCGACTACATGGCGCACTTATGGGGTTTTCTCTCCGGCCTGTTTTTTGGTGCCCTCGCGGGAGCTGGAAAATTGCGGGAGCGCACACCTCTCGTCATCCAGCGTGTCGCGGCAGTTCTGGCTCCCACGGTGATAGCTGGTGCGTGGTGGCTTGCGATTACGCGCTCGAAGTGAACGCCGCAAAAAAGAAAAGGCACCCAACCAGTGGGCGCCTTTTCCGAGGGAAATGAAGAGTGGTAGTGCCTAGCTGCTGAGGCTGTAAGTCGCGGGAGCGATGCGCTTGATGTCGCGGTTTTTCTTTCCGGTCGTGGCGAACCAAATATAGACGTTTTTATATTTCGCGCCGATCCTTTCAGCCAGATCCGCAATCTTGATTCCGGCTGTCCCAACAGACCTCAATTGCTCCATGATGCTCGCGCTCAGGGCTCCGCGCTTGGTCCCTTTCGTCTTGAAGCGCCGGCCGTTGGTTTTGAGAGGCCGGGCTGAAGATGAAGCTCCCTCCGACTTCGCACCGGCGGCGAGACTATAGTGTCCGCCTGCGATTTTCTTTAGGCCGGGGATGCGCTTCAAGTTGGCATGAAACCACGCGTGGATATTCACGGGCTTCGTCCGCATCGACTCTGCGATCTCCTTCACCCGTACCCCGACCGAACCTGCCGCCTCAAGTGCAGCCATGATATGATCGCGATAAGTTCCTTTGGGGGAATTGCGACCGCGGCGCACCTTTCCAGCGGCGGGTGTGACGCGGGAAATTTGAGAAAGCGGAGCGCCGCCCGCCATCATGGATTGGCGAAGGACGGAAATGCGAAGCTCCAGAGCAGTCAATTCCTGCTGGAGATCGGCTCTCTGTTCTTCTGCTGCGATTAAGTCTTTAATGGTCTGAGTGTGAGGTTGGGCTAACGTCATAGGAAACGAATGTTGGACAGGGAAGTAATAGCTGCAAGTTGTAAATTGCGCGAAAAGGCAGGCAGGCGGGTGCGGCGACTGCTAGATGATTTTCTTGCCAGCATGAATTTAGTATCTATTTTCCCGCTTTTTCCTCTTACCAGTTAACTATGAAGTCTCCCATCTTCGCAGCGCTCTGCCTGCTTTTTTTATTGTCGGGCTGCGTCACTCCACCCCCGCCAAAGCCTGTAGAGGTGAAGAAGGCGCAGGCTGCGGTGCCAGCAAAGAAGCAGAACTACTGGAAGGGCGACGGCGCGACAGGGACGGCAAAAATACTCATCGACCTCGGGGAACAGCGGGTTTTCTTCTACCGTGGAGAGACTATCGTGGGAGAGTCGGTGGTTTCCACGGGCAAGACTGGCTTTGATACGCCGGCGGGGGAGTACGCGGTCATCCAAAAGGATAAGAATCACGCGTCGAATCTCTACGGGAAATTTGTGGACAGCAACGGCGACGTGCTGCGTAGCAACGTCGATATGAGCAAGGATCACGTGCCCGCAGGTGCCACCTTCGAGGGTGCGAAAATGCCGTACTTTTTACGCTTTCACGACGGATATGGACTGCACGCGGGGCGGGTTCCCGGGCACCGGGCTTCTCATGGATGCGTGCGACTGCCGAATGACATCGCGCTTCATTTTTTCAATAACGCACAAGTCGGCACGCCGGTTATTTTGCGCGAATGACGAGCGTCTGCACTCCGGGCTTGCTGTCTGGCGCGGGAGCGCCATAGTTCGGCGGAAATCGGGCAGTTAGCTCAGCGGTAGAGCGGCAGTTTTACACACTGTTGGTCGGGGGTTCAAATCCCTCACTGCCTACCATCTCCTACGGGAGACGGAGATCACGGGTCAAAAGGGACGGGTGCAGGGTTTTGCAGGGTGTCCGATGATTGGGAGGTGCGCTGTGTTTCTCTGCGGTTTTGAAAGTCCGGCTTCCGGCGTCCAGGCGATAGTAAATGGTGCGGGTGTCGCTTTTGATCGACAGGATGAGCGGCATTTGCGGCGGGATGCCGGGATGCAACGACGGGTGAAGCGCGGTCCGACGATATCTCAGTCCCGCGCCAAGATGCCGGAGCGGGAACGGATCCAAGGTTAGTTTTCTCCCCTGAACTCTAATTTCGTGGGCGGCGACAAAATGCTGGCTGGCTACAAATTCCAGGCGATCAATCGAGGTATCGACGAAGCGGCTGGTGCTTCCGCCTTCCAATGGTGTTTCACAAAGGAGTGGCCAGTCTTCCAGAGCTTTGCGGACTAAAAGGGTCGCGCGTCCGTCTGAGTAGCTCAGCATCGTGGGGAAGCGCCACTCGGCAATTTCGCGGAAAATCCCGACGGGCAAATCGAAACCAGCGGATTTCAAATCCCGCAGCACTATTTCAAAGTCGGCCCACAGGCAGGTCGGCAGAAAGTAGTAGTCGTGAATTTTTTCCCCGTGCGCGATAAGAGGCTTTGAAAAGGGTCGGGCGAGCAAGGTGGAGGCGAGAGCGCGCCATAGCAGTGCGATGGCGGACATCCATCCGGCGTGGGGCATCGTCTCGATGGCTCGAAACTCCAGCAATCCGCGGCACCCGCCGCCGAAGCTGGTGTTCCAAAACTTGTCAAAGCTGGTCTCACTGCGATGCGTATTCCCGCTGCCATCCGTGTGCAGGTGTCGGATGGTCTCGCTGAGGAGAAAACGATGGTCGCCGGGCGGAAGTCCTTCCAAAAATTGATAGGCCATTTCCAAGTCATACAAGGAACTAGCCGATTCATCGGGTCGAGGAGCCTGAGACGACGGCCCGACGTACTGACCGGTAAAAAGATAAGAGAGCGATGGATGATGCTGCCAGTAGCGCAGGATGGAAGTTACCCAGCGCGGATGCGTAAACAGGGGATTCGTATCCAGCGTGGGTCCGCCAAATAGAATGTGATTTCCGCCGCCTGTGCCCAGTATTTCACCGTCGAAGGTTTGTTTGCAGGAGCGAAGACCTGCCGGCAGACACGCTTTCTCCAGCCGGTGCATCCACACGTCGTATTCTGCCCACGTGAAGCACGGAGGAAGATTTACTTCGATCACGCCCGGATCGGCCGCGATGCCGAGTCTGCTCCAGAGTTCAGCGTCGTCGCCCGGGATGTAGCCCGAAAACATCGCGGGGCCGATCTGGGCGGAGGAGAGCGATGTGACTATATTTTGAAGCATCTTTAAGAAAGGGCCCTGTAAAAGAGGCGGCAGAAAGACCTGTAACTTGCCCGTGCGCACTTCGATCGTCAGGGCGCGTTTGCTGACATCTTCGCGCACCAAATTTAGTGGCAGGCGCAGACCTGCCGGCCCTTCCACGTGAAGGAGAGTGATGTGCTTTCCCAGCTTCCAATCAACACTCCGAAACTTTTTCCCGTCATGATCCAGCGGTAACACCCAGGCAACACCGCCTCGCGTCAAGGGGTCCGTCGCCCGGAGCCAGGAGGCTTTTACGCCCAGAGCTTTCAGGAGGGTAGCCTTAAAAATTTCGATGTCGGTCGCCGCCTGCTTTGCACTTGCGCGAGCCTTTTTCATCGCCGGTACCAGTGGCGTTCCGTCTTTGTTCCAGACTAGATTCAAAGCCCACCGTGGATTGCCTTCACCGGGATAAAATTTGCCGGGAGAAAAGAAAACAGTCGCCTCGGTCAGACATTGATCGACCAAGGCGTCGGCGAGTTTGTAAGCATAACTCAGCTTGGTGGGGCCGAGAGCGGTGATGTTCCATTCCGGGCCTTCTGGATTCAGCGGCACATAGGTGGGCTCACCGCCCAGCGTGAGTTGCACTCCGCAATCATGAAGGGATTTCTCGATCTTGGCGGCGACCGCAGCGAAGGGTTCCATGTTATTCATGGGGCTGGATACTAAGGGATGCGCTCATGGTTTGTGGTGGGACGCGAGTAGGATGAAAGTAACTGCCTGCGACCGGGGAAATATCTTCCGCGGAAAGGCCAACGGCGGCAGTGAGATGGTGATGATCGCAAAAGGTTCCGTTCGTCGGATCGAGCCCGATCCAGCCAGCTCCGGGCAGGTAAGTCTCGACCCACGCATGCAATGCTCCTTCGGCGACTTTTTCCCCGTCCCCAAACTCGCATAAATACCCGCTGGCCAGCCGGGCGGCCAAACCCATCTGGCGCAACATGGCGGCCATGAGCACGGCAAAATCCCGGCAGGCTCCGCTGCCACGCGCGATCGTCTCTTCTGGTGACAAAGCTGCACCCTCTTCACGGCGCTCGTAGCCGAGGTTGTCATGCAGCGCGGAATTTAGAGAGGCGAGCGTCTCTGTCGTCGGTCGCGGACTTGTGGGCGGCGTCCAGAAAGGAAGGGTGGGGCGACTGTGTGCAGTGAGAAATGGCTGGAGCGCTCGCGATTCCGCAGGCTGATAGACGAGGGGAATTTCCAGCGCATGAGAGTCGAGCAGGAAAGCAAAGGCGTTCTTCGGCTGTATTTCCAATTCGATCTGAAGATTGGCCGACAGCATGGATGCCGGCGCGGGATAGAAGCAGGAGGCCACTTCGTTATCGAACAGGTCTCGCCGGAAATTCACCACCGCGTCGAGGTTTGTCTGAAAGGCTTGCCGGAGAACTTTCACGTTGTGATCTACTTTCGGAAACAACCGGAAGAGATGCGGCGAGAAAGTTACGTTTTCCGGGTAACTATAGAGCGCCTGGTAAAGGATTCCTACTTTCATAAGCGTGCTTTTCCTCCGCGCCGCCGCATGGTGACGCGCACTTTCATCTCCTGACCGCCGCTTCCCTTAAAAGTGCCGCGCAATGGAGCGGCGTCGCGGTAGTCTCTGCCAAAGGAAACGGCGACGTAACGCTCGTTGACCCATTGCTTGTTAGTAGGATCAATTCCCACCCAGGTCATGCCGGGAATCCGCGCCTCAATCCACGCGTGGGTGGCGACGGCTCCGGTCATTCGCCCGATTGATCCGTCGGGATTTCGCGGTGGATCGGTTTCGATATAGCCGCAAACATAACGGGCGGGTAAGCCGGCGGCTCTGAGGATGCTGATGCCGATGTGGGCGAAGTCCTGGCACACGCCTTCCTTGTTTTTCCAAATGGTAGCCAGCGGAGTTGTGTTATCGGTAGAACCAGATTTGTATTTAAACTCAGAGTAAATCGCGTCGCTAAGATTGACGAGCGCGTCCCCAAAGGGAATGCCCGGTCGCAAATACTTCTTCGCCCACTGCACGCTTTCTTTTGTGATCTCGATCACTGGCGTGGGCTGCATGAATTCATAGATGTCCGCGAGAGAAGAATTCATGATTTGCCGCGACTCCTGAATACTCAGAATCAACCCTTCCACCGAACGGTCGGGCGGACTGGTGCGCACGACCATTTCGTTGCGCACGGTGAGCCGATGATGCCGGAAGGGCAGGGAAAAAAAGTCCACCCGATTGCCGTAGTGATCTTCATAACTCGAAGTCGCAGCATCCGGCTCCAGAATGATCTTGTGACTGAGAACCTGCTGGCTCGGCAGATTCGGAGGCGTCAAACGAGCCTCGCCGTATGCCTCGGCGGCCGGATGCCCGTATTTATAATTGGTGACGTGTGTGATCTCGAACTCCATCTGGCCCTGGTTCGGGAGCGCTTATATGGATGAGGATTTACGCCGCTCCAAGCGCCATTTCCCAAAATATGCGCCGCTACACTCCGTTCGCCCGGTCACTGCCGCCGGTGACGACGCCTTCGACCTCGATGCCTTGAAACGCAAGCTGCTCGTGGATGGCGTTTAGAAAACCGCGCACGGTGTCCGTCGGCGGCGCGGCGCATTCCAGCCGCAGGCGCACCCGCTTCTGCGCGAAAGCCGGGTACGCCTCCACCATTTCCCCGTCCAAAACGAAGGAAACGTAGGCGTTGAATTTTTCCTGAAGCTGAAAGAGCTGCAATTCCGAGTCGTCCCAAGGCCGCCGCTCCACCATGGTCAGGACCACCTCATCCGCCCGCGTATCGTGAGCGATGGCGTCGATGACATTTGCCTGCTCGACGCCTCCCGGGCCGGACGGCTCCGGCGTCATTTTGCGGAAAATGCGTAAACCGTCGTGCTGCGAAAAGTTTCGCCAGGTCGCAAGATGGTCGATGGAAAAGCCGGCTGGTTCGGGGAGTCGGGGAAGTGTTGAGTCTCCAGACATAGCGCGGTGTTTTTCTGATAAGTCTGGCCGCCTTTGCCGACGATCGTGCCATCGAGGTAGTTAGCAGTATAGAACTGGATGCCCGGCTCAGTCGTCGTGACCTTCATGACGCGTCCGCTCGTCGGTTCACGCACTTCAGCCGCGAGGGTAAGCTTGCCGGGCTTTGCGTCGTCGATGACGTAGTTGTGATCATACCCGCCCGCGACTTTCGCGAAGTCTTTGCCGATCGCTTTCGCAGTCGTGAAATCCATCGCACCACCCGCGACCGCTTCGATCGTGCCCGTGGGAATACTCGTCGCATCGACAGGCGTGAACTTCTGGCAATGCAGTGCCAGCTCGTGCTCGAAAATTTCCCGCGCTCCCTGACCGGTTAGGTTCCAGTAAGTGTGGTTTGTCAAGTTCACCACGGTCGCCTTATCTGTCGTTGCTACATAGTCGAGGCGCAGTTCATTCTCATCCGTCAGCATATAAGTTACTGAAACTTTCATCGTCCCCGGATAGCCCTCTTCACCGTCCGCACTTTCATAGCTAAAGCGGACGCCCTGCGCGAGCGCTTCGCCTTTCCAGTTTCGCATATCAAAGCCCTTTATGCCGCCGTGTAAATGGTTCAGGCCATTGTTAGTCGCCAGTTTGTAAGTAGTGCCATCCAGCGTGAACTGGCCTTTGGCGATCCGGTTCGCATACCGGCCCGTCGTCGTGCCGAAATAAGGGTGGCGCTTCAAGTATCCATCGAGCTTGTCAAAGCCCAGCGTCACGTCCGCCAGTTTACCATCCCGATCCGGCACCCTCATTTCCACCAGATCCGCGCCCCAGGTCATGACTTGCGCCCGGAGTCCGTTCGCGTTGCTAATAGTGAAGATTTCGACGGGTTCGCCGTCCGTGGTTTGACCGAAGATTTCTTTTTGCACGTGGGAATTTCCTGCATCGCTTTTCTCTCCGAGCACGACGTCCGGCAGCGCGGAGAGCGAGAGGAAAAAAGCGAAAATGTGGAGCGGGGGTTTCATGGTGAAAGTCTGCGTAAATCGAAAAGACCGGGGGCACTCCGATTAGTCAACCGCGAACATGGCGAGAGCAGATCGTGCTCTTCCGCAATATCTGGCACGTTCGAAAAATCGCCCGCGCCCTCGAGCCGGAAGCTTTCCAGCGGACGCGACGTAATCTCTTCTCGGTCCTGTCCGCGACGTGAGTCCTTCGATTTCACTAGCTAGATGATCCGCCTCCCTCGCCAGCTCCCCGCGCCGATGCGCACGCGGTCGAGATTCGCCGCGCCGCTAAAGGCCGGATTTCGCCCGAGCCGTATCCGCCTCCACTCCGCGTGGGTCGAAGATTTTTTCTGGGTGCTCCGTCTGAACCCGTCGGTAACGGTCGCCCAGCTTTTTGAGGTCTCCGCCGGCCTCGCGGAAAATGCGGCATCGGATCTCGCGGAGCGATTCGAGACCATCGTCGTGTGGGAGCGGTTGGTCGGTGTTCATGGTTCGATTTCGAGCAATTCGAGCGGCGCGATCAACTGCGGCGTATGCAGGCCGAGCGTGTGATTGATGGGCTGAATGTGACCGGTTTTGTGACCGTTCGCAAGATGCCGGCAGTTCCAGGTCAGCAGGATGTCGCAACGGTGGAACGAGGCGAGGGCGAGGTGGTGCGCGTCGCCGCCGCTGCCCAGCGGCATCAGCTTGTGTCGTCGTAGATGGTTGCCGCGAAGCGGCGCTCAGCAACTGTGTTGGAATCAAGCAAAGGAGAAGTGAGGATTTTTGAGGGAGGAGTGGAGGTAGGTGAGGAGTTTTCTGGCGGTGGCGATGAGGGCGACCTTGGGAACTTTGCCGGCGGTGCGCAGGCAGGTGTGGAAGGTGTGGAGGGCGGGATGATGGCGGGCGGCGCTGAGGGCGCAGAGGCAGAGGATGTGGCGGACTTTGGGACGACCGCCGTGGAAGTTGCGCACGTCGCGGCAGGCTCCGCTGTCGTGATCGCGCGGAGCGAGGCCGGCGAGGCTGCTGAGGCGGGCGGCGCGGCCCTGGCCGAGTTCGGGGAGGAAGGCGAGGAGGGTGATGGCTCCGACCGAGGTGGCGGAAGGGAATAGTGGGGGTCGGTGGGT
>JBBRPM010000022.1:0-63138 GCA_038228115.1 Chthoniobacterales bacterium | reverse complement strand
CAGAACTCCCATTCTTCATCACTGACATCGCTCGGATACGCTTTTCGGTTCGCCATCCCAATGGTTCCACATCAAATGTCTCAAAATGTACAGCTATAAATACCATAATCCCGCCGGCCTCAAAGTGCATGACAGGCTCTATGTGGCGGATAACAGTAACAGCACCATCCGCAAAATCACCCCTGCTGGGGTGGTGAGTACTATCGCTGGATCGCCCAACAGCGTTGGCAGCGCCGATGGTCCGGGTAGCACCGCCCGATTTAATTCTCCCGAAGGGTTGGCGACCGACAGTGCCGGGAACGTTTATGTAGCGGACTCGAACAATAACACTGTTCGAAAAATAACCCCTGTCGGGGTGGTCAGCACTGTCGCCGGATTGGCGGTAGGGAGCGGCAGCGCCAATGGCTCGGGCAGCGCGGCCCGTTTTGGTGGTCCTGCCAGCGTGGCAGTGGACAGCGCCGGGAATGTCTATGTCGCGGATCAGTATAACCACACGATCCGCATAGGAACGCCGGCCACCTTTGCAGAATGGCAGAAGTCATTTTTCAGCCAGCAACAGCTTTCCGACCCTGCCATCAGCGGCGATTTGGCTGATTTCGATAAAGACGGCCTGCCGAACTTGCTCGAATACGCAGGTAACGGGAGTCCAAATACACCATCGACCAGCAACCGGCCCTCGCTGGCGATTGATGCAAACTACTTCTCGCTTGTTTACACGAGAGTGATCGGCCTGACGGATCTGACCTACACGATTGAGCATTCCACAGATCTGGTAAATTGGTCGGTGGCTTCGCCGACCGAAGTTGTTCTCGCCACCATCGGCGTCCGACAGACGATTAAAGCGCAGATACCGATACTGATGGGCCCGCCCAACCAGGGATTTTTGCGCCTGCGCGTGTCACATTAAAACGTCGGGGTGCATCCCTTCGGCTGGTTCCCCGAGATCCCTCCGCCCGCCAACGCCCGGCGGCAAGTGCGCGCTCGAACGTTCTCAGCTCCAGGAGCTGCTTCATGGCGTTCCCAAAATGGGCAGCGGCAAGATGGGATTGGCAGGTCGCCGGTGCGCCGGGCACCATCGGCAACGCGCGGGCTGGCTCTCTGATCAGAAGTTCAGATTCGGCCCGAGCCAACGCTCGACTTCTGCGACCGTCATGCCCTTGCGCGGCGCGTAGTCGGCCACTTGGTCGCGGTCGATTTTGCCGAGGCCGAAGTAGCGGGATTGCGGATGCGCGAAGTAGAGTCCGCTCACGCTGGAGCCGGGCCACATGGCGAAGGATTCGGTGATCTGGATGCCGGTATTTTTCTCCACATCCAGAAGCTTCCAGAGCGTGCCTTTTTCGGTGTGGTCGGGACACGCGGGATAACCGGCGGCGGGGCGGATGCCACGATATTTTTCGGCGATCATGTCGTCGTTCGTAAGACCTTCCGCTTTCCCATAGCCCCACTCGTCGCGGACGCGTTTGTGCAGGCATTCGGCGAAGGCTTCGGCGAGGCGGTCGGCGATCGCTTCGGCCATGATGGCGTTGTAGTCGTCGAGATCCGCTTTGTATTTCTCGACGACCTCCTTTAAGCCAATGCCGGTGGTGACAGCGAACGCAGCGATGTGATCGGGTAGGGTGGGCATCCTGCCCGCCGCGCCCGGTGTCTCGTCGGGTGCATCCGAAGAAGATTCCGACAGGATGCCGGAACCGGCGGGCGAGACGCCCACCCTACCCGGGATGTCGGCGGCGTCGGATCGCGGCGCGATGAAGTCGGCGAGGGAGCGATGTGGTTCGCCGTCCTTTTTCTCCATCTGCTGGCGGAGGAAGTGGAGATGCGTTTGGACCTCGTTGCGCGTTTCGTCGGTGTAAAGTTCCACGTCATCGCCGACAGCATTCGCGGGGAAAAAGCCGTATACGGCGCGGGCGGTGAGCAATTTCTTGGCGATGATTTCGTCGAGCAGCGCGTTGGCGTCGGCGTAAATCTTCGTCGCCTGCTCGCCGTATTTTTCGTGCGTGAGGATGGATGGATACACGCCGCGCAGTTCCCAGGTGTGAAAGAACGGCGTCCAGTCGATGAACTCGCGCAGCGTCGCGAGCGGGAAGTCTTCGAGCACGCGGACGCCGGTGAATTTCGGCTGTGCGATGTCTTCCGCGCGCCACTCGATTGGCGTGCGATTTTTGCGGGCGATTTCGAGCGGGACGAGCTTGGGCTTGGGCGCGGCGTGCATCTCCCGCAGCTTTTCGTATTCGGCGTTGTGCTTCTCGATGAAGGCGGCTTTGCCTTCCTTGTTCAGCAGCGTGGTCGTGATGGGGACGGCGCGACTGGCGTCGAGCACATGCACGACGGGCTGGCTGTAATGCTGGGCGATTTTCACGGCCGTGTGTGCCTTGCTGGTCGTCGCGCCGCCGAGGAGGAGCGGGATTTTTAAGCCGGTGCGCTCCATTTCTTTGGCGACGTGGACCATCTCATCGAGCGATGGCGTGATGAGTCCGCTGAGGCCGATCAGGTCGGCGTTTTCTTCCTTCGCACGGGCGAGGATTTTGTCGCACGCGACCATCACGCCCATGTCGATGACTTCGTAATTATTACACGCGAGCACGACGCCGACGATGTTCTTGCCGATGTCGTGGACATCCCCTTTCACCGTCGCGAGCACGATTTTTCCCTGCGCCTTCACCGTCTCGCCGCGCGCGATCATCTCCGCCTTTTCCGCCTCCATGAAAGGCGTGAGATACGCGACGGCCTTCTTCATCACGCGCGCCGATTTCACGACCTGCGGCAAAAACATTTTCCCCGCGCCGAACAAATCGCCGACGACGCTCATGCCCGCCATCAGCGGTCCTTCGATGACCAGCAAAGGTTTCCCGAGCTTCGCCCGCGCTTCCTCCGTGTCGATGTCGATGTAGGCGTCGATGCCTTTCACGAGCGAATGCGAGAGCCGTTCCTCGACCGTGCCCTTGCGCCATTCCTCTTCTTTTTTCTGCGCCGCCTCGCTTTGGCCGGATGACGCGGCTTTCAGCTTCTCGCCGAAATCCACGAGCCGCTCCGTCGCGTCCGGGCGGCGATTCAGTAGCACATCTTCCACGAGCACTTTCAGCTCCGGCTCGATCTCCTCATACACTTCGAGCATCCCCGCGTTCACGATGCCCATGTCCATCCCCGCCTGGATCGCGTGGTAAAGGAACGCGCTGTGCATGGCCTCGCGCACATGATTATTCCCGCGAAAGCTGAACGAAATGTTCGACACACCGCCGCTCACTTTCGCGTGCGGCAGGTTCGCTTTGATCCACCGCGTCGCCTCGATGAAATCGACCGCGTAATTGTTGTGCTCCTCCATGCCGGTCGCGACGGTCAGGATATTCGGATCGAAGATGATGTCCTCCGGTGGGAAGCCGATGTCATCGACGAGCAGGCGATACGCGCGTTCGCAGATGCGGATTTTTTCCGCGTAAGTCGCCGCCTGCCCGTTTTCATCGAACGCCATCACGACGACCGCCGCGCCATACTGCATCACCTTGTGCGCACACTCGCGGAAACGCGCCTCGCCCTCTTTCAGCGAGATGGAATTCACGATGCCTTTGCCTTGCAAACATTTCAGCCCGGCCTCGATCACTTCCCACTTCGACGAATCGACCATGAACGGCACCTTCGCGACCTCCGGCTCGCTCCCGAGCAGTTGCAAAAAGCGCGTCATCGCCGCGACGCCGTCGATCATCCCCTCATCCATGCAGATGTCGATGACGTTGGCTCCGTTCTCCACCTGCTGCCGCGCGATGGCCACGGCCTCCTCGTATTTCCCGTCCTTGATGAGCCGCGCAAACTTCGGCGACCCTGCGACATTCGTCCGCTCGCCGATCATCAGATAACTGCCGATCTGCTGCGTGAAAGCATCCGAGCCCGACAGTTGCAGCGGGATGGCCGCGCCGGTGGAAAATTTCGTCTCCTCGTGAATCTCGCGTGGCCGCGCATTTTCGAGCGCCTTCGCGATCGCCGCGATGTGCTCCGGCGTATTCCCACAGCATCCACCCGCGATATTCACAAAGCCGCTCTGCGCGAAATCGCCGAGGTAGCGCGCCATGTCTTCCGGCTTCAGATCGAAGCCGGTTGGCGAAAGCGGATTCGGCAATCCCGCGTTTGGATACGCGGAAACATAAGTGCCGGATTTCTGCGCCAGCTCTTCCAAAAATGGCCGCATCAAATCTGGCCCGAGCGAGCAATTCAGCCCGACGGAGAGCGGCCTCAGATGTTTCACCGCATTCCAGTAGGCATCCACTTTCTGCGCCGACACGAGCGTCTCGCCGCCGCGCCCGACCGCCGCGGAAATCATCACCGGCAGCACGACACCGTCTTTTTCAAAAACCTCCTGCACCGCGACGAGCGCCGCTTTTGCATTCAGTGAATCGAAAATCGTCTCCACCAAAATCACATCCGACCCGCCCGCGATCAGCCCGCGAATGTGGTGCATGTAAGCCGTCTTCACCTGATCGAAAGTGACCACGCGAAAACCCGAATCGTCCGCATCGGGCGAATTGCTCAACGACACCTGCATCGGCCCGACCGCGCCCGCCACGAAACGCTGCCGCCCCGTCGCATTCCCCACGCGATCCGCCCATTCGCGACACTGCCGCGCCGAGGTCTCGCTCATTTCCCACGAGAGATCGTTCAGGAATTTATCCTCGATGATCTTCTGAAAAAACTCCGGGTCTTTCCGCCCGCCATGCTCGCGCGGATCTTCCACAAAAAAGTCGCTCAATGCGATCGAGGTCACGCCAAAAGTGTTCGTCTCGATGATGTCCGCCCCCGCTTCCAGGAAGCGCCGGTGGATGTCGCAAATCATCTTCGGCTGCGTGAGCGAAAAAAAGTCGCCGCAATTCAGCATGTCCTTCTTCGCATCCTTGAAGCGATCTGCGCGCACATCTGCCTCGGTCATTCCATAAGTGCGGATGGTCGTCCCCATCGCGCCGTCGATGATGGCGATGCGTTCGCGGAGGATTTTTTCGAGCGGATGCAGCGTGGACATATTGGTCGCGAAATAAACGCGCGCCATCCCAGCGTCGCAAGGAACAAATTATCCCATCATGATTGGAAGATGGGTCACATCGGCACTCGTGCCGGCGGGGATTGGCCGTCGCCAAATCCCCGTTGCGAAGTAACTTCCAAATCATGCCATCGCCGCCGTCCAATCCGGGAGCCGCCGCCTCGTCGCACGGGGTGGCCGCGTGGGCGGATTTGGCCGCGCTGGTGCTGGGCGTGCCGCGATCGGTTTCATCCTCACGAGGATTTTACCGACGACGTGTGTCTTGTCGGAATGGACGTGGTGAACGACGAGGCGATCGACGGGCAGGCCGCGTGAATTCTGGCGTTTCTCCGCGCAGCCGCTAAGGTCTGCGCCCCATGTCACTTTGGAATCTTGCCCATCCCTGGCTCCGCGAACTCGTTTCCTACGAGCCGGGAAAACCGATCGAAGACGTCGCCCGCGAACTCGGCCTGAAGCCGCACGAAATCATCAAGCTCGCGTCGAACGAAAACCCGCTCGGCCCTTCGCCGAAGGCGCTCGCAGCAATGCACGAGATGCTGGAACGCTCACACTTTTATCCCGATGGCGGCGGCTACTATTTGCGCGAGGCGATCGCGAAAAAGACGGGGCTGAAACGTGAGAATGTGATCCTCGGCTGCGGCTCGAATGAGATCATCGAGTTCATCGGCAAGGCGTATCTGAATCCCGGCGACGAGATCATCGCGGCGCGGCACGCGTTCGTCGTTTACAAGCTGATGGCCACGCTTTTTGGCGCGACGACGATCGAAGTGCCCGACCCGGATTTCCGCCACGACCTCGATGCGATGCTCGCGGCGATCACTCCGAAGACGAAAGAAATCTTCATCGCGAATCCGAACAACCCGACCGGCACGCTGTGCTCACAAGCGGAGATTGACGCCTTCATGGCGCGCGTGCCGGACAGCGTGGTCGTCGTGTTCGACGAAGCGTATTACGAGTTCCTGCCCGAGCCGCCGGACACGCTCAAATTCGTCCGCGAAGGCCGGAATGTCGTCGTGCTCCGCACCTTCTCAAAAATCCAGGGTCTCGCGAATCTGCGCATCGGCTACGGCCTCGCGAAGCCCGAGCTGATCGACGTGCTGCAAAAAACGCGGCAGCCCTTCAACGCGAACGGCATCGCCCAAGCCGGCGCGCTCGCGGGCATCCTCGACGACGATCACCAACAAAAAACGCGCGAGCTGACGTGGGAAGGTCGCGCGTTTTTGGAAAAAGAGTTCACCGCGATGGGCCTCGAATACGTTCCCAGCCACGCGAATTTCGTACTCGTAAAAGTCGGTGACGGCAAGGCGGTTTTCACCGCGCTGATGAAACGCGGAATCATCATCCGCGACATGAACGCATACGGCCTGCCCGAGTGGATCCGCGTCAGCGTCGGCACGATGCCGCAGAACGAACGTTTCCTCGCCGAGCTGAAGACGCTGCCGAATTTGGCGCGGAATTGATGTCAGCCGCCGCTCAGTTTCCCTGCTGCACTGGCGGCGGGGCGATGTCGGCGTTCCACTGCCAGCCGGGGTGGCGGATGTAGGTGAGGGATTCTTTGACGTCGATGCCTGAGATGGCAGCGGCGTTGAATTGGGCGCGGTGGCGCTCCCAAGCGGCGCGCTCGGCTTCTGTGGCGTGGTGATTGGCGCGGTACGGGACGCGGTTGCCGACGAGCATGACGAGGAAGCCTTCGACGCCGAAATCGTTTTCGGTGCGGGAAAGCCGGTAGCGACAGAAGCCGGTCGGGCCGTTTTCTTCGTAAAAATCGAGGAGCGGCTGGATGTTGGTGACATCGGTGTCGGCGCGGCAGGCCTGCCAGAACGGGGTGTCGAGGGCAGTGTTCACCTTGTAATGCAGCGCGAGGAAATCGCGGATGTCGATCCAGCTCTGGGCGCTCATGTCGTTGTAGAGCGAGCGCCAGGTCGGGGTGGGCTCGAGTTTGCTGCGGCTGAGCATTTCCACGAGCATCTCGGTCTGGCTGCAGACGACCATGAGCGCGGTGGCTTCGAGGGGTTCGACGAAGCCGCAGGAGTTGCCGATGGCGACGACGTTTTCGACCCAAGGGCGGCGATAGCAGCCGGAGCGGAACTTGACGACGCGCGGGGATTTCGGGGCCTTGGGGTTCTTTCGCAAAAACTCAGCGGCGGCCTCGTCGTCGGAGATGGCGTTGGAGGAATAGACGTAGCCGCGATTGATGTGGTGCTCGTGCTCGATCTGCCACGCCCAGCCGGAGTCCATGGTCTCGGCCGTGGTGTAGGGAAGGATCGGCTCGTCCGTGCGCTCCCAGCCGCCGACGACGGCGCGATCGCAAAAGAGGGAGCGGTCGAAGCTGGTGAAAGGCTCGTCGAGCGCCTTGCCGAGGAGTTCGCTGCGGAAGCCGCTGCAATCGACGAAAAAATCCGCCTCGATCCTGCGTCCGTCTTCCAGATGCACGGCGGCGATGCCGCCCTCGGGCAGCCGGTCGCTGCCAGTCACCTTGCCATCGATAAATTCGACGCCGTTTTCCTTCGCGACGAGTTCGAGGACGGAGACAAACTTTTCGTTTTCGATATGAAACGCGTGCCAGCCCTGGATGTCCGGGCAGCCGTTTTCCTGGCGGGGAAAAGCCTTCCCATGCCACATGAGCGCGCTCGGCACGCTGGCGCTGTGGAAGTCGTCGTCGCAATAGTAGCCGGTCGGCATGGCCAAGTCGGTCCAGTGACTGTCGAGCTGCTTGTCGAAGGTGTAATCGAACCGCCCGCGCGCGCCCCAGAGGAAGCGGATGCCGAGCTTCCAGGTCGGCTGGGCGAGTTCGTAAAAGCGCTTCCGGCTGATGCCGAGATATTCGAAGATGTGCTTGGGAAAATTCGGCGTGGTGCCTTCACCCACGCCGATGACGCCGATATCCGGGCTGCGGACGACGCGGATGGTGGCTTGAGGGAGCTTGCGCTGGAGGGAAATGGCGGCGATCAGGCCCGCGCTGCCGGAGCCGAGGACGAGGATGTTTTTGATCATGGCGGGGGTTCGGGAGAGGACACTAGAAGGCGAGAGGCTGCCGCTGCGTCAACAGCGATGTCGCAGACCAGGCCGGCCGACCCTGTGAGAATGCGCAATTTTCGAGGAAAAATGCGCGTAATCTCATTTTCGGGTTAATTAAACCTGCCATACTCGATTGCATCGCTGGCCTCTCCCGGCCCAGCACCCCAAGCGCGCCCTGCTTTTTTTTTACTCGTCCAACCCCACCGTCCCCGCAACCACATGAAAACCTCCCGCATCCTCAGCAAAAGCATCTCCTCCCTCATCCTCCTCGGCGCACTCGGTGCCACGCAGACTTCGCATGCATCCAATGTGTGGGATGGCGGCGGCGCGAGCGACGTCTGGAGCGATGTGCTCAACTGGGACAACGATTTGTTTCCCACCTACGGCACGCTGACCTTTGCGGGCAGCACGCGCACGACGAACATCGTGGACGCAGACATTTCCATGAGCCAGCTTGTCTGGACGGGTGCGAGTGCGTGGGCGCTGAACGGTTCGAATACCATCAGTCTTTTCGATAATAGCGGGACGCAGGCGAAGGTGGAAAACCAGAGCACGGGAGCGCTAACGATCAATGCGCCGATTACCTTTGCGGCGACTTCGGGCGCGGCTTGGGGGGAAATCAATGCGGTGAATGGCGACATCACGTTTGGCAGCGGGGCGCTGACGGTGAGCGGTTCAGCGGTGGCGGGGATTCGGCTTTTCGGGGCAGGGCACACCACGGCTTTCAACAATACGGTGAGCGCGTCGGGGAAGTATTTTGCGACGACGGCGGTGGGCGATACGATCACGATCGGCGGGGCGTTCACTTCGGGGGATATTTACCTGATGAACAGTGGCGTGTTGAACGTGGGCAGTGCGGGGACTGTGACCTCCAGCGCGGTGCGTCTGGGCGGTGATTTTGCGACGACTGGGGCGCAGGATTTGACGAAGGGTGCGACGCTCAATCTGACGGCGGCAGGTGGTGGGCAGACGTTTGCGAGCACGATCAACACGGTCGGGAGCAATACGTCGAACGCCTTGGTGGTGAACTCGCAGAATACGACGGGGACGAATACGCTGAGTGGCTTTGTGGTTCTGGATTCCGCTCTGACGATCAATCAGGCGGCGGGCGGCACGCTGAACATCACACAGGCGCATACGGACGGGGTGACGGGTGCGACCGGGGTGAATGTGAAGACGCTCGGGCTGACCCTGAATGCGGCGGCGGGCGCGAACATCAATGTGAGCGGAAACATTTACAGCAATACGAATGCTGGCGTGGTGACGGCGAATGGGAATGGAACGGTCAATCTTTCCTCGGGGAATAATGCCGCGAATCTTTTTGTGCGGCAGGGCACGGTGCAAATCGGCAACGGCGGGTCGTTCACGGCATCGGGATATTCGAGCGTGGGACAGGCTGCGGGCGACAATGGCACGCTGACGCTGACGGGGAATGGTGCCTATACGGTCGGCGGGGACCTGAACGTGAGCGACGTGGCGAATACGGTGGGCACGCTGAATATGAACAGCACGGGGACGGTGCTTTCGACCAACATGTTTGTCGGCAAGACCTCGGCCATCGGGACGCTGAATGTGAGCAGTGGAAACGTGAACACGCAGACGCTTTTGGTGGGAGCTGCGGGAACGGCGCAGGGCATTGTGAACCAAACCGGTGGTGCCGTGACGCGAGTGACGGGCGGCGGCGACTGGCGGATCGGTGGCAACTCGCTCAGCAATACCGTGGTGGATGCGGCCAATCAGAATGCGATCGGAATTTACAACTTGTCCGCAGGCACGTTGACGACGCCGAATGCCTTCCAAGTAGGTGGTAGTGGCCAGGGCTACCTGAATCAAACCGGGGGAACGGTTTCGTCCGGTTCCTGGACGGATGCGGGCCGTTCGGCGGGCAGTTATGGCGTGATCGACGTGAGCGGCGGCATTTTCAACCAGACGGGAACGGGTAACCGGCTGTTTGCGGGTGAAAACGGATTCGGTCACATCACGCTTCGGGGCACTGGAGCGATGACGCTATCAGGCGGTTTGGTGGTCGGAAACGGCGGCACGACGGCCGGCGGTGTGTTTAACCTGAACGGCGGCACTTTAACGAGTGCGCTGGTTTCCGCTGCCGCGGGAAATGCTCTCGGCAGCACGTTCAACTTTAACGGCGGCACGTTTAAGAATACGGGCACTGCCACCACGTTCACCGGGGTGGGAGTTACCAACGTTTTCGGCGGCGGCGCGATCATCGACACCACGGCGGGGAGCTTTACGATTGCGCAGCCTTTGCTCGCGCCGGCTGGTAGCGGAGTGAATGCGATCACGGCGTCGGGCTCTGGGTTTAAGGCTCCGCCGATCGTGAAGCTTTCCGCGCCTCCTGCGGGCGGCACGCAAGCGACGGCGATTGCGACGATCGACGGCAGCGGGAACATCACCGGCATCGTCATCACGAGTCCGGGCACTGGCTACACGGCTGCTCCGACGATTTCGTTTGTCTCGGCGAACGGTGGAACGGCCAGCGCGACGGCGACGATCGCGGCTAATGTGTCGGGTGGTCTGACCAAAAACGGGGCGAATACGCTGACTCTGACGGGTGCAAATACTTTCACTGGAAATACAACGATCAATGCCGGCGTGCTTCTCCTGAATTACGCAACGGACGTCACGTATCCCGGCAACATCACGGGCGCGGGGCAGTTGGCGAAACTGGGTGCGGGGAATCTGACCATCAGCGGGACGATCAGCGAAACCGCGGCGGGCAATGTGCCGATCGTGATCGGAAACGGGGCGGCTGGCGGAACGCTGACGCTGACGAGCAGTTCGGTGGTGAACTCTGGTGTAAGTGAAATCTACGTGGGGAATGGAGCGGGCGGAACGGGAACGGTGAATTTGAACGGGGGCACGATCAATGTGGGCAACTGGTTTGCCGTGGCTAGGGCCGGAGCCGGCGGGACGGTCAATATGACTGGCGGCACGATCAATAAAACGGGCGGTGGAAACTTCACCATCGGCGGTAGCGGAGCGGGCGGCGGCGTCTTCAACCAGAGTGGAGGCACGATCAACAGCACGGGCAGCAACTTCTTCATCGGCGAAGTGGCGGGCACCGGCGTTTACACTCTTTCCGGGACGGCGGTGGCGAATGTGCCGGTCCTGACCTTTGGGCAAAACGCGGCATCCACTGGCACCGTGAATTTGAACGGTGGCACGCTGGCGGCGACGCAGATTGCAAAGGTCAACGGTGGCGCGACGGCGACCTTCAATTTCAATGGCGGCGTCCTGCAGGCGCGGACGGGGGCGGCGACCAACTTTCTCGCGGGATTGACCAATGCCTTTGTCAAAGCGGGCGGGGCCAGCATCGATACCAACGGCAATACCATACCATCGCACAGCCGCTCCTCACCGACGCGGTGTCCTTGGGCGGTGGACTCGTGAAGTCTGGCAATGGCACTTTGACGCTGTCTGGCGCCAGCACTTTCACCGGCAATGTCGTCGTCAGCGGTGGAACCCTGACCGCGGGGTTTGCCAACGTGGGTACCCCAAATACCGGAGCGCTCGGGAATGAGCAGGTCGCCGGTCGCGCTGTGACGGTGAACTCCGGCGCAACGCTGAATCTGGGCGTGAACGATGTATTTGGAAACGGTGCCGCAGTGGCGGCGAATCTGCCCTCGCTCATCATCAACGGGACGCTGAACGCGGTACGCTACAATCAAATCGGCGCATTGACCCTGAACGGCGCGACGCTCTCCAGTGCCAATGTGACGGACTCCGGGACGTATCAAAACTTCCAATTTCTCGGCACGGTGACCGTCGGTGGTTCGGCACCTTCGACGATTTCTTCATCGAGCGCTGCTGGCTTTGATGGCAATCATCTCGGCGTATCCACGACGTTTAACGTAGCGGATGCGACGGGCAATGCGGCGACGGATTTGAACGTGACTACGCCGCTGCTCAATCAATCGGGCAATTACGGAAGCGGCGCGGGCAGCCTCAACAAGTCTGGCAACGGAACGATGTCGCTCTCCGGCACGAGCACTTATACGGGCTCGACCGCGGCGAGCGGGGGCACGCTGGCGCTGGGTGCGGCGGGCTCGATCAATGGCAGTAGCGGGATCACGGTGAACGGCACCGGCGCGAAGCTGATCCAGGGGAGCTCGGTAGGGATCACGCCCACCGTCACGCTGACGAATGGCACACTCGATGGCGTGGGATCTGTCAGCACCGTGAATGTCGGCGCGGCCACGGGCGGCATCGTGGCCAATGGCAATGGAACTCCGGGCGGCGTGCTGACGATTGGAACTTTGACTTTCGCCGGAGGCGCGACCGTCAATCTTCTTTCCAGCAGCACTTCTGCACCGCTCGCCACGACGCTGCTCGACACGACCTTGGCGGGTGCCGGGGCGATCGTGATCAATGCTTCCAATTCGCTTTGGAACAACGGCGCTACTTACGACCTCATCGGCTTCGGGACGTTGTCCGGCGCTGGATTGTCGAATTTTGCCGTCGGCACCATCACGGGTCTGGGCGCACGTCAGTCGGCGCTCCTGGGTCAAAGCGGGACGGCGATCACGCTGGGGATCACGGGCGATCTGCCACGGTGGACCGGCACGGGCGATGCCACCTGGACCTCCGCGGTGCAAGCGCCTAAAAACTGGGTTTTACAGAGCGACGGCGTCACCGGCACCGATTTTTTTGCCGTAAATGATACCCCGCTTTTCGACGACAACGCCGCCGGATCGACGACGGTGACGATCACGCAAAACGTGAGCCCGACGAGCACGACGTTTAACAACTCGTCCAAGAACTACGCGGTCTCTGCGTCCGGTGCGTTCGGCATCACGGGCGGGCTTTTGGTGAAAAGCGGGACGGGTAGCCTGACAATCAACACGGCGAACAGCTACAGCGGCGGCACGACGCTGAACAACGGCACGCTGATCCTGAACAACGCGGCGGCGCTCGGAACGGGTGCTCTCACGATCAACGGCGGCACCCTCGACCACGGCACCGCTGGCCCGCTCACGCTTTCCGGCGCGATTGCGCAAAATTGGAATGGCGACTTTTCATTTGCGGGATCGAACGACCTGAACCTGGGAACGGGCGCGGTGGCCTTGAATGCGACGCGGACCATTACGACTAATGGAACAGCGGCACTGTCCGCGACAGGGCCGGTTTCCGGCATTGGTTTTGGAATCACGAAAGCCGGCAATGGCACGCTGATCCTGAGCGGCGCGAATACCTTCTCCGGGGCGGTCACCGTGAATGCGGGCAATCTTCAACTCGGCGGCGTGAATACGTTCACCGGCGGGGCGACTGTGAATGGCGGCATGCTGCAATTGAATGCCAGTCAGCTCTTCACTGGCGGCGTCACGATCAACGGCGGCGTAGTCCGCGCGGGCAACGCTGGTGCGTTTAATACCGTCGCTCCGAACGCCGTCATCTTTGGCCCCGCCACCACGGGGAAACTCCAGATTGCCGGAAATAACGTGACCGTTTCCGCGCTCACGAACGATGTCAGCGTCGGCACGCCGGTCGTCGAGAATGGCGTGGCGGGCACGGCGACGCTGACCATTGCGAATGCGGCGGCAGACACTTACGCAGGCGTCTTGCAGGACGGCGCGGTCGGTTCGCTCGCGATCTCAAAAACTGGAGTGGGCACGCTGACTCTGACGGGCCCAAACACCTACACGGGATCGACGATCATTGGCGGCGGCACGCTTGAAATCTTCAACGTCGCGGCTCTCGGAAACACCTCCTTCATCGCAGAAAAGAGTGGCGGCGTTCTCCGCATCGATACCGGTGGCGTGGCCACGATCGCGGCTCCGATCACTCTGGACGTCACGGGCGCAGGGGCCTTCGCAATCGGCGGCGGGGTCAACAATGTGGGCAACTTTGCGTTCGACATTGTGGCGACGACGACGGCGGAATTTTCAGGCTTGGTCAGCAATGCGAGCGGCAGCCTGGTGAAACGTGGCGCTGGTTCCCTGGCGCTCACGAATCCCGGCTCGAACACGCTTTCCAATGTGGGAGGACTGAGCACGAGCGTGCAGAACGGCACCCTGATCCTAAACGGCGGACCGACGGCGTCGTATGGCGTGGTCGGCGAACTGGTGGTCGGCGACAACACTCCGAATCAGGTGGCAGTGAATCTGATGAGCGGCACGCTCAACGTGGGCACCTTTACCAGTGTCGGTCGCGGCAATGGTGGGAGTGCCTTGCAGTCTTCCCTGAATATATCGGGCGGCACTTTGAACACGTTGAATTTGTACACCGGCTACGGCAATGGCGTGGGAGGCTACAATGCGCAACCGGCCATCAATTTGTCCGGAAGTGGGGCGGCGACCGCGACCACGATGCGCCTCGCCGAATCTGGGGGATCGGTGAGTTCCCTGAATCTGTCCGGCAACAGCACCCTCTCGGTCACGGGAGATAATCAGATCGGCTTCGGAGGAAAGGCGATCGTCACCATTGCCGACAATGCGACTCTGAATCTCGGGCAGCTTGGCGTGGGCTACGGAAACAATGGCGCGGGTAATTTCGGGGCGGGCGTCGTCCGGCAAACCGGTGGCACCGTGCAGCAGGTTGGCGGCGGTGGCGACTGGCGTATCGGTGGTTTCACCAGCGCGAATGATTCCGCGGCTTACGGCTCCTACTCCATCTCTGGCGGCACCTTCAGCTCCGGCGCTCGCAATTTCCAAATCGGAGCCTACGGCGTGGGCGTGTTTGATATTAGCGGCGGTGTTGTGAACACCAACAATGGAGGTGGCTTCCCCGTTATCGGGCGTTTCGCCTCTGGTGTTGGCCTGGTCAATATCTCCGGCACTGGCGTATTCAATCAAAACGGCGCCGGCCAGCTTCTGATCGTGGGCGAAGAGGGTGCGGGCGTGGTGAACGTGAGCGGCGCTGGTTCGCTCGTGGCGGTAGGAGTCGGCGCGGCACCTGGCAATGGTGGCGGCACTGGCGGCATCCGCCTTGGCAACACTGCCACGGGGGACGGCATCCTGAATCTCAACGGCGGCACGGTCACGACCACCGGTATCGCGGAAAGCCCGACCAACAATTCGGGACGCAGCTTCCTCTACCTCAACGGCGGAACCCTGATCGCGAGCGCATCCAGCGCCACCTTCTTGCAAGGCTTGGATAACGCGATCGTCGGTCCCGGCGGAGCAGTCCTCGACAGCGGTGTCAACAACGTGACCATCGGCCAAGTGCTCGCCGCTCCCGCGGATTTGGGCGTGACGAGCATCCCGCTCCTTTCCGGCGGCAGCGGATACATCGGCCAGCCGATCGTGCGAATCACGGGCGGCGGCGGCGTGGGTGCGTCGGCGATCGCGATCGTGGATAACACGGGCACCGTGACGAGCGTCGTCATCACGAATCCCGGCGTCGGCTACACCAGCGCACCGACGGTGACGTTGCTCGGCGGCGGATCGACGACCACGGCTTCCACTGATCTCCCGACCCTCGGAGCAAACGTGACCACCGGTGGCCTGACGAAAAAGGGCACAGGTTCGGTGACGCTCATGGCCACGAATACTTATGGCGGCGCGACCAATGTGAACAACGGCACGCTCATCTTCGGCGTATCGGAGACGCTCAGCGCCCTGAATATCGCGGACGGCGCAGTGGCGGTGCTCGGTGCTGCGGCTCCGGCGGTGCTCGGTGCGGATCTGGCGATCGGCGGCGAGAGTTCGCCCGCGGCGCTCAGTCTCGGAGCGGCAGCCGTTCCAGAGCCGGGCTCGCTGAGCTTGCTTGCGATGGGTGCGCTGGCTCTGCTGCGCCGCCGTCGTCGGGAGTAAGCGGCACGCCGTGCTCGTAATCCACTTGCCGCGTTACTGCCCAATTCGTTCGAGAAGTTTTTGCGCCTTTTCCTTGTCCGCGGGGACGGTGGAAGTCGTGAGAAAATCTTGCACGACGCGGGCGGCGGCGGAGGGGTCGTTGCGCTGGGCCAGCATCTCGGCGAGGCGTTGCGTCAGGGGATAAAGATCGGGCTTCAACTCGTGGCTACGCTTCAGGTGCGCCAGCGCGTCGTCGTCCTGAGAAAGCGCGAGTTCTTCCCCGGCCCACTCGCCGTAGAGCGCGGCGAGTTCGGCGCGCGGTTCGACGCTTTCGAGCGGCGATTGTGCGACGAGTTTTTCGAGCAGCGCTGCCACTTTATCGAAAGTCCGCGCGCCGCTGGCGAGCGCGCGCAGACGGGCGCTCATTCCCGCTTCCATGGCCTCGGGATGCTCGTCGAGCAGCGCCACCGCGGCTGCGATGTCGCCCGCTTTTTCATAGTGCGAAAACAGCGCGCGTCGTGCTGACAGCACCATTTGCGGGCTGAGTTCAAAGCCGGCGATTTCCTGGTCGAACTGCCCGAGGCGTCCCGTCGTTTCGAGAAAGGAAATGATCGCGCCGAAATCGCGATTGGCCGGATTGCGGAAGGCCGTGCGCAAGCGCTGGCGCGCGGCGGCGATGTCGCCCTGCGCGAGGAGCAGTTGCGCGAAATCGAGGTGGACTTGAAAGCTGCGCGCGCCGGGGTCTCCCGCGATGGCCTGAGCGTAAAGCTCGCGGGCGCGGGCAGGCTTTTTCAGCGTGTCGTAAAGCGCGGCGGCTTGCGCGGCAATGCGATCGTCGATCAGCGCGCGGTAGCTCACTTCGTCGAGCACGGCGAGCGCTTCGTCATCGCGTCCGAGAGCGTGCAGCGCGGCGGTCCAGTCAAACATGCGGCCGTAGTTCAGCGGCGTGAGGCGGGCGAGCCGGGCGTGGGCTGGCACGGCGAGTTCGGGCAGTTTCGCGTCGGTGAAAATTTGCACGGCGCGCGCCCAATTTAGCTCAGTGAGATCGTCCCGCTTTTGCAGCCGCGCCCACGTCGCGTCGGCAGCCGGGCGCAGCGATTTTTTTAGCTGCCAGTCCAGCAACGCGAGTCCGGCGGCGGGCAGCCCGGCACCGTCATCCCAGTCGTCAGTGAGTTCGTGGGCGACTTCCGATTCGAATCCCAACCGCTTCGCCTCGCGCACGAGCAATTCATAATAACCGCTGACCAACTCGGGCTGATCGCCCGCCATTTGCCGCAATCGCCGGACTTCGCGGGGGATGTCGGCGTGGTCTTCGAGCGGTTGCAGGAGTTCGAGCAGATGCGATTGCAGGGAAAAATTCGCGCGCGGCTCGGGGTTGCGCGTCATGGCCTGGCGGAGGACGTATTTCGCCTGCGGGTAAGCGCCACTTTTCACGAGATTGTCGGCGAGGAGCAGTGCCACGTCGTTTTGATTTGGCGGCGCGATGCGCTCCATCGCGGCGATGGCATCCTCGACGCGGCCCGCTTTAAAATAGAGCTGCACCAGCCTAGGATCGACATCGGCACCGCGTGATTTTTCGAGAATTTCGATCGCCGCCGGCGCGCGGTTTTCACTGTCCAAAATGCTCGCGAGCGCGAGACGCGCGGGCGTGTTTGCCGGCTCCATCTGCATGAGCCGGCGGCAGGCGGCCTCGGCTTCCGCGAGGCGGCCCGAGCGTTCGTGCAGGAGGGCGAGGCGCTGGAGCAGTCGCGCGTCGGCGGGCGTGTTGTCGATCGCCTCGGCGAGCGCGGCGCGGGCCTGCGGATAAGCGCCGCGTCGTTCGAGCAGTTCGGCGAGCTGCATCGCGTAGTCGCGGTGCGTGGCTTCGGTGCTGCGGAAAATCCCATCGCGCACGCAGCGCGTCAGCACTTCTTCGAGTGTCTCGCTGTCATTGGCGGCGCGGCAGGAGGCGATGAGGTTGTGCAGGCTTTGCCCGTTCAGCGCGCCGTTGATGGGACCGTTCGCGACTTCGCGCTCCCAGATTTCCCGCTGCACGAGCACGGTCTGCGGGTAAGCGCCCGCCTGTTCGAGCTGATCGGCCACCGCGGCGAGCGAGTCGGCTCCGGCCCGCTCCTGATATGTTTCGAGAATCGCGGGCGCATCGAGCGGACTCGCCCGCAGTAAACGCAGGGCGGCGAGCCGCGCGCGGATGTCGCGCGTGCGCATCAGCACCTGCTCGCCGAGGGCACCGCGCACCTGCACATTCGTGCGCTGATTTGGCGGCGTGGCATCGCCCGGCATGGCGGAGGTGCTGGCGATTTCGAGGCGGATGAGCGCTTCATCTTCGAGCGCCGTTTTCCAAAAAAACTCAGCGAGCGAATCGAGCTTCCATGTCTGAAGCTGGACGCCGGTAACGAGCACGGCGTCCCAGAGACGCGAGGCGGCAGTGCTCTCGTCGTCTTCATCGAAATGCGCCATGGCTCCGAGATCGAGGAGACGGCGCAATTGCTTTTGCGCCCCGGCTTCATCGCCAGCGAGACCTGCGAGCAGTGCGCGCGAGAGCGTGTCGTGGAGCGGGAGTTTTTCGGGGTCGATGTCCTCCAGATAGCTGGCGGCAAAGGCGGCGCGTTCTGGAGCGGGGAGGAGCAGATAATACTCGCGCAGGACGGAATAGACGGGCGCTTCAAAAGATTCGCCGGGCGTGTTTAAAGACTCGCGCAGATAGCGGCGCGCTCTGTCGATTTCACCGAGGTAGAGATGCCAGTGCGCCAGCTCGAGGCCGTAGCGCGCGCGCTGCGTGGAGAGGCTGCGGAAGACGCGTTCGCCGAGGCGCGCGGCTTCGCGAAAATTGCCGCGATTTCCGAGCAGGCTCGCGGTCTGCCACGAGCGGAGGAGATAGCCTTCGGGGAAAAGTTTTTCGATCAGGCCGGGCTCGATTTTTCCAGGGCGCGTCTGCAAATGCTGGCCGAGGGCGATGAGCAGATAGTCGCGTTCCGCGGCGGTGCGGCGCTTGTCGAGATGCCACGCGCCGAGGCGGTCGAATTCGCCCGTCTGGAGCGCGAGCCAGATGAAGCCCTGCATGAGCTGCGCATCGCCGGGATGGGCGGCGATCAGCTCCTCCACGTGGTCGAGCAGCGGCCCGCTCGCGCCGGCGAAAAAGAGCGCGGCGAGGGATTCCGTGGGCGAGTTTTTGTTTGTGCGCCAGCGCTGCACCCACGCCTTGGTGGCGGCGGGATCGTTCTGCAATGGCACGAGTTTTCCCAAGTCGCGAATGGCGCTCATCCGCACGTCGCGGTCGCTGCGGTTCGACGTTTCGTCTTCCACCCAGAAGGTGCGCAGCGCGCGCATCACGTCGGTCTCCACGGTGCGGCCCTGGGTGCGCATGGTGTAAGTGTAGGCGTTGCGCAGTTGCGCGGCGTCCTCCGTTTTGAGGCCGGGGATGCGCACGGGCTCGTCGCTTTTTCCGGGCGTGGATCGCGCGAGGATTTGCTCGAGGCATTGCCGCGCGTCGGCGGGCTGACCGGCCTCGATGTCGAGCTGGGCGAGTTGTGCGAGCACGCGGAGATCGGCGGGATCGAGCGTGCGCAGGCGGCGCAGCAGCTCCATCGCGCGCGCCGGGGCGCCGGCCCGGATGTGGAAATCGGCGGCGTCCTGCAGGCTCGTGGCGTCGCGGGGAAATTTGGCGACGACGCGCTCCCACGTTTTCGCGGCGGCGTCGAAATCCGAACTCTTTTCCTGCAACTGCGCAAGCTTCGCCATCGTCGTGGCACCCGGCTCGGGCAGGATGCGGACGAGCTGCGATTGCAGACGCACGGCGGCGTCGAGTTTGCGCAGATCCTCGGCTTCGCGGACGAGTTCGGGCAGGACATCGGCTTGATTCGCGGCGGCAAAGGACGCGTCGGCGAGCACTTCAAACGCGGCGGCTTTGTTGCCCGTCGCTTTCAAAATCCGGCCGAGCGCCATCTCGGTGAAATAGTCGTCGGCGCGCATTTTCCGTCGCGCCTCAATCTCGCCACGCAGCCAGTCCATGAGCTCGTATTTCACGCAAAAAGTGAGCAGGTCTCCGAACGCGACGAGCTGATCTTTTTCATCGCCGATGGTGTCGATCTGGGAAAGGAGCAGCGCGGCAGCTTCGCGGGTGCGGTTCAGCTTTTCAAAGACGCGCGTGAGCTGGACGACGGCATCTTTTTTCCGCGAAGCGGGGCTGAGCGCGACGATCTGCTGCCACGTGGCGAGCGCCTTTTCCCACGCCTCGCCGCGCTGCTGCGTGAGCGCGAGATCGGTGAGGATGTCGAGATTGCCCGGCGTCTCGCTGGCGAGGGCGGTGAAGATGTGCTCGGCGTCGGAAACGCGGCCAGCCTGCAGCGCGATCTGGCCCGCGCGCCGCCGGTAATCCGCGGCGTGTGCGGGATCGAGCCGTTCGAGATCGGCGAGGTGCGCGACCGCGTCCGTGCCGCGCGGATCGGCGGTGCCGAGTTTCACTAGAAACTCGTGCGTCTCGATGGAATCCGGCGCGAGCGCGAGCGCCTTTTGCGCGTACTCGAGGGCAGGCCGCTGATTGTGACTCCAGAAGTGCCAGCGCGCGACGCGCAGCCAGCCTTCGACGGTGGGCTTTTGCGCCGCGGCGCGCGTGATGCCGAGTAGATAAGTTTGCAGCACGCTGTTCGGCTCGGGGTTCTCCACTGCCGCGGGAGTGACGACGAAGACCCGCTGCCGAGGCGCGCTTTTCTCCGGCTCGGCGCGGAAGCTCTCGAAAAGTTTTTGGTCGGCATCAAGGCGATCCGTGGTCGTGACGCTCGCGGTAAAAGCCCGCTCGTAAGCGGTGCGCGCATCGGGCAATTTTCCGCGTGCAGTCTCCACTTCGCCGAGGAGGATGAACATCTCGCGCGGCTCGCGGACGAGCGGGATCGCCTTTTGCAGAGCGGCTTCCGCGGCGGCGAGTTCGTTTTGCCCCTTGAGCACTTGCGCCTGTTTGAAGAGCGCGGCGGCCTGTACTTCCGGCGTCGCCTGCGCCGGGATGAGGCGGTCGAGCGCGGCCTGCGCCTCGGCTTCGCGATGCTGGGCGAAGAGAAAATTGGCGAGGGCCATCACGGGCTCTTCCGCTCCGCGCGCGGCGTCGATTTTCAAGTGCGCCTCGATCAGGTCATTGAGCCGGTGGGTTTCGTAAAACTCGAGCGCCTTCGCCCGGACGCTTTCGCCGTCCTTGGAAGTCTGGAGCAGCGCGGCGATGCGATCCCGCGCGGCGTCGGCGTGGTCGCGCTGCACATCGATCCGCGCGCGCTCGAAGACGAGATCGACATTGGCGGGCTGCTCTTTCAACAGCGCGTCGTAAAGCGCGACCGCGCCCTCCGTTTCATCCATGCGCGTCAAAAGGCGCGCGAGTTTCACGCGGTATTCGGGAGTCTTCGGCGCGAGCGCGGTCAGCTTCGTGAGCCATTCGCGCTGGCTCTCCAGATCACCGGTGCGCTCGTAGAGATCGATGAGCTGCAGGTAGGCGGAAATGTCGCGCGGATTCGCGGCGGCGTTTTGCTTCCAGCGCTGCTCGAGCTCCGGCACGCGGTGATAGCGCTGATGCAGCCGGATGATTTGCGATTGCAGCTCAGCACGGAGCCAGTTCCCCGGCGCGGTGAAAGACAGCGCGCGATCCAGCGCGCCGAGCGCATCATCCTGCGCGCCGGTGCCCTGGTAAATGCGCGCCATTTGCTGGAGCGCCTGCGCGCGATCCTGCGGCGGCGCGTTTTTCACGAGGTAATCGAGATGGGCGAGCGCGCGCTCGGGCAGATGATTTTCCGCACACACCGCCGCGAGCCGGCGGCGCAAATCAAGATTCGCGGGATCGAGCGCGACGGTGCGCTCCCAGGCCTCCGCGGCGTGCGCCACCTCGCCCGCGGCGAGCCACGTCGAGCCGAGCTGGAGGAGGATTTCCGCTTGCTGCGCGTCTTTCTCCGGGAGCAGCGCGAGGGCATTTTCCAGTGCGCCCGCGGCTTCCTTGTGCTGGCCGTTTTCACTGCGCAGCTTGGCGAGGGCGAGCCACGGCAGCGGACTCTTCGGATCGAGCGCCGCCGCACGATCGAACGCCGCCGCGGCTTCCGCAGGTTGCGCCGCTTTTTCCAGCAAATGACCGAGTACCATCTGCGAAGGAAAAGTGTGGCCAGCCCGGTAGCTGGCGATGAGTTCCGCCGTCTGGTTTTGCTCGAGAAAAAGCTGCCACAGCCGGTCGAGCGCGGTGCCTTCGACGGGCTTGGCCGCGAGCATCTCCTGGTAGCGCGCGACGATCTTCGGATTCGGAGGCTCGCCGTGCGCGGCGAGGGATGCGAGGAGGATGGAGCCTGCGAGGATGCGCCGTGGGATCATCTTTTTTTTAGCAGGAAAAGGGCAGCGCGATCCGGCCCGCAGCGCGGAGAGGGAAACGGATCGGCAAAGACATGCGGTGAGTATCGCGAGCGTCCGAAAAATGACAATACCGGCAGCGTTTCGGTGACCGCGTTCCCGCGCTTGTCACACACCGCGCATCTGTGTAGCAACTGCGCCGATGAACCAGTTCCTCGTAACAACCAAACCAATCGTCGCCCTGCTGGCAGGTGCTTTTTTATCGGTGATGAGCGCGCGCGCTGCGGAAACCGCGGAGTCCCCGGATGCACGGGAAAAACCGCTGGTCCTCCTGGAAAGCGTGAAAAAGCGGGATCTCGACAGTCAGCTCGCCGTGAAACAAACGGAGCTGCAGCGGCTGAATGAAGACATGCTCAAACGGCAGAAGGAGCAGGAGTCTCTTCAGCAAAGCATGGATTCGATCGCGATCGCCGTCGCCGAATCGAACGACCTGCTGGAGCAATATCTCGCGCGGAAAAAATATCTCGTGCGCGCGCTGGAGCTGACCTCGCAGCGGATCGAGGCGGAGCGCTTGAAGGTGGATGGCTTGAAGACGCTGAGCGACGCCCAGGGCAAGCAGCGCGATCACATCGCCAAGCAATATGAATCGACGACGATTCGCTCCAACATCGAAGGCGCGAATTTCCGCATCCTTTCCCAAAAACAAGCGCCAGCGGAAGGAGAGCCCGCGCCGAAAGACATGGCGGCGAAGCTGCTTTCCGAAATCGCCGATCTGAAAAAGAAGCTCGACCACAGCGAGCGCAACGTGTCGTCGGCGGCCAAGCTGGCGCGGGATTCCATGGCTGCCGCGAGCGAAAAACTGGTGCAGGCCGACAATGCTGCGGCGAAGGCGAAGAAGACCGCGCAAGACTGGAGCCTGAACGAAAACGCAGAGCCCGTGGCCGAAAAAATCGAGCCCGATCCGCAGTCGATCAATCCCAAGGGCGACTCCGCCGTGGAGAAAAAAGGCGAGGCTCCCGAAAAGAAGCCGTAAGTCGAAACGGCACGCGACGGTTCGGAGTTCCGCCGTTTTTGAAAAGGGAGTGAAAGAGGACGTGGCGGATGGCGTCGCTCTGCCGCGTCTCGATGAAAAGAAGGTGCCTTTGGGTGGGCGAGTTATGGCGCGACAGAGCACCGCCAGCCACCGGCGATTCCAAAGAAAAAAGCCGTTGCTGGATATAATACGCAGACGTATAAAATGCGGCTTCTGTCGTTTCCATGAACATTCCTCATCTTCCCGCGCTCCGTCGTGGAAAACCCTACGAAAGCCTCGACAAAACGGAGGTGCTGAATCACCGGACCGGCAGGGTGATGGCGTACGTCAGTCAGGTGAATGCGGGCATTTTGCGAAAGGATCTCGGGCGGATCGGTGAGGCGCGCGCGGCGCTGAAAAAGTTCACGGTCGCGGAATTGATCGCGATCTCGGGGAAGGCCGGTGAGTTTTTTCTCAATGGCACGCTGCCGCTCGGTGACAAGGGCCACACGCAAACGGCGCAGGAATACATCGAAACGCTGAGCGCCACGAGCGGGCTGCCGCACATCATGGTGCAGCGGAACATGGCGAAGATTTATCATGCGCTGACCAATGTGCGGACGGTGCTGAACGGGCTTTCGCGCGGGCTGCCGATGGAGGTGATTGATCGCGGTTACGGCGAGCAGGCGGGCTGTTCGGTAAGCTATTACCCGACCACGAACGCGCTCGGGCTCGTGATGCCGAGCAATTCGCCGGCGGTGAATTCGCTGTGGCTGCCGGCCATCGCGTTGAAAACGCCGGTCGTCATCAAGCCGGGTCGCGAGGAGCCTTGGACGCCGTTTCGGCTGATCCAGGCATTCATCGCCGCGGGTGCGCCGCCGGAGGCGTTTGGCTTTTACCCGACGGATCACGAGGGCTCTGGCGAAGTGATGAAGCTGTGCGGACGCGCGCTGATTTTCGGTGATGCGAACACCGTCGCGCAGTATCGCGACAGCCCGAAGTTTTCCGTCCACGGCCCCGGCTTCAGCAAGATCGTGATCGGCGAGGACGAGATCGATCGCTGGCCGGATTTCATCGACCTCATCGCCGCCTCGATCGCGGATAACGGCGGGCGTTCCTGCGTGAATGCGAGCGCCGTCGTGGTGCCGCGTCACGCTGCCGAAATGGCCGACGCGCTCGCGCAAAAACTCGGTCCGATCGCACCGCTCCCGCCATCGGATGAAAACGCGAAACTCTCCGGCTTCGCGAATCCGAAGATGGCGGAGTTCATCGACGCCGCGATCGAAACCGGCCTGCAAACGCCGGGCGCGACGGATGTGACGGCGAAGTATCGCGGGGGTCCGCGCAAGGCGGAGTTTGAAGGAGGCGTCTATTTGCGGCCGACGATCGTGCTGTGCGATTCCTTCGATCATCCGCTCGCGAACAAGGAATACCTCTGCCCGTACGCGAGCGTCGTCGAGGTTCCGCAAAAGGATGTGCTCGCGAAAATCGGCCCGTCGCTTGTCGTCACCGCGATCACGAACGATCCGACTTTCACCGGCCAGCTCCTCGATTCCCCGCTCATCGAACGCCTGAATCTCGGCCCCATTTCCACGATGAAAATTTCGTGGGATCAGCCACACGAGGGCAACATGTTCGAGTTCCTTTACACACGCCGCTCGATCGAGCGGGCCGTGTGAGGGTCCACGAAACACACGAAAGGACACGAAAGATTTCCCGATGAACGTGCCCCTCTTTTTTTCGTGTCCTTTCGTGTGTTTCGTGGACCGCCAAATCTTTTGTCCGTGATGCATCTCGCCGGATTCGATCACCATCCACGGACCCGGCTCGTTTCCGGTGCCGATGCTATGGAGCGAGTGGGCGAACTCGCGCGCGAACTCGGCGGGAAAAACGTGCTACTAGTCACGGACAAAGGCCTCGCTGCCGCCGGCCATCCGTCGCGCGCCGTTTCCTTCCTCGAAGCCGCGGGATTGCACGTCACAATTTTCGACGATGTCCGCGAAAATCCGACGACGGTGGACGTGGACCGATGCGTGAAAATCGCGCAAGCGGCGGGCGTCGATTTCATCGTCGGCCTCGGCGGTGGAAGCAGCATGGATACAGCGAAAGGCGCGAACTTCATCCTGACGAACGGCGGGCGGATGCAGGACTATTGGGGCGTGGGAAAAGCGACGAAGCCGATGCTGCCGCTGATCGCGATCCCGACCACGGCGGGCACGGGCAGCGAGTGCCAGTCCTTCGCGCTGATCTCGGATGAAACGACGCATCAGAAAATGGCGTGCGGCGATTCCAAAGCCGCGGCGGCGGTGGCGATTCTCGATCCGCTTCTCACCGTCTCGCAGCCTGCGCGCGTGACCGCCTGCACGGGCGTGGATGCGATTGCGCACGCTTTTGAAACAGCGGTGACGAAGAAGCGAAATCTGCTCTCCGCGATGTATTCCCGTGAAGCATTCCGGCTGTGCTTCGGCGCGCTGGAAACCGTGCTGGAAAATCCTCGCGATCTCGAAGCACGCAGCCGCATGCAACTCGGCGCGGCCTTCGCCGGGATGGCGATCGAAAACTCGATGCTCGGTGCCGCGCATTCCGCCGCGAATCCGCTCACTGCGCATTACGGCATCGTCCACGGCCAGGCCGTCGGCCTGATGCTGCCCGCCGTGATCGCCTTCAACGCGCGCGATCCCGAGGCGCACAATTACTACCTCGAACTCGCGATGATCGCCGGGCTGTCGTCGATCGACGATTTGATCGGCGAACTCGACACGATCCTCGATGCCGCACGGATGCGCGAAGGGATCGACAAGCTGGGAATCGACCGGGCGGCATTTCCAAAACTAGCCGCCGAAGCTGCGCAGCAATGGACGGCGACGTTTAATCCACGGAAGATTGATGCGGGCGATTTTGAGGAGCTTTATTTGGAGGTGCTGGGATGACTTCTTTCCCGCATCGGACGGCCGCTGTGCGGGGCCAAACGCCAAACGCCAAACGCCAAACGGCAAACGCCAAAGTTTTGGAGTTTCAACGCGCGTCCGATCGGCGCGTTTGGCGTTTGGCGTTCCAAATCCGTTCAGTCATTAAAATTCCAGCCCCGAGCCTGCTCCGATCCGGCACCATCGTCGCATCGCTCTTCTTCACTTTTCCCACGCGCGCCGACTGGCCCATGCACCGCGGCGGCCCGCAGCTCCGCGGCCTCGCGCAAATGCCCGCGCCCGCGAAACCCGACCAACTTTGGTCCACCAATCTCGGCAAGCCGGTCAAGGCTGGCGCAGCGATCGCGGGCGGGCGCGTGTTCGTCGGAGACGACGCGGGCATCGTCCACGCGCTTGAACTTTCCACCGGGAAAGAGCTGTGGACCTTCAAAACCGAGGGAAGTATCGAGGCGACGCCGCTGGTGCTGGATGGTGTCGTTTTCATCGGCTCGTCCGATGCGAGTCTCTACGCGCTCGACGCCGCGACCGGCGCGCAGAAGTGGAAGTATGAGACCGGCGACAAAGTGCTTGGCGGCGCGAACCACGCGAAGAATCCGAATGGCGACGGCACCTGGCTCCTCATCGGCAGCTACGACTCGAATCTCCACTGCATCGACGCCGCGACCGGCAAAGCCGTCTGGACGCATCAGACCGACAATTACATCAACGGCACGCCCGCGCTGCTGCCAACGGGCGAAGTGCTTTTCGGCGGCTGCGATGCGAACATCCACGTCCTCCAACTCGCCGACGGCAAGGAACTGCGCGCGATCGATTCCGACGCCTACATCGCCTCGTCCGTCGCCGTCGCAGATGGCATCGGCTACGTCGGTAACTATGGCAATTTCGTCCTCGCGATCGATCCGAAAGCGGGCTCGGTGCTGTGGAAATATCGCGACCGCAATTTCCCGTATTTCTCCTCCGCCGCCGTCACCGACGATCGCGTGATCCTCGGCTGCCGCGACAAACGCCTGCACTGCATCGACCGCGCGACCGGTAAAAGTGTGTGGACCTTCCAAACGCGCGGCGAAGTCGAAAGCTCGCCGGTCGTCTGCGGCGATGCGATCGTCGTCGGCTCCGGCGATGGACGGCTCTACTGCGTGACGCTCGCCGATGGCAAAGAGCGCTGGGCTTTTGACATGGGCGCGCCCGTGACCGCCTCGCCGGCGGCGAGCGACGGCATCATCGTCGTCGGGACGGAAGACGGCCACATTTTCGCCATCGGCGGGAAAAACTAAACCGCGCGCGCGGGTCGCTGGTCCACGAGCGGCGGGGGAAGTCGGATGGCTGGCGGAGAAGTCACGGCTGGTAGCCGTTCACGACCCATTCGAGGCGGCCGGTGTCGATGTCGATGAGCAGGCCGTGGACGGGAATACGCGGGCCGATGAGCGGGCTATGGCGCGTGTGCTCGACGCCTTTGATGACGTTTTGGCGCTCACTGGCAAAGGAGCCGAAGAAGCTGACGAGATCGTCGGGCAGATTTTCGCGCGGGACGCCGAGGGCGCGGAAGCGGTCGATGAGTTCCGTCATGCCAGCCTTGCGCACGGCGCAATCGGTGTGGCCGATGATGGCGATCTCGCGCCCGCCTTTCAGCGCGCAGGCGAGGGCGAGCGAGCGGAGGAGTCCGGTGGCGGCATCGGTGACGACGTTGCCGGCGTTGCGCAGCCAGATGAATTGTTCAGCGGGCAGGCCGAGCGCATTCGGCAGGAAGGCATTGAGGCGCGGGTCGATGCAGGTGAGCGCGATGAGCGGGAGTTCGTCCGCGAAGAGCGCGGGGTCGAAGGGCTGCGCGCCGTCGGCGGTGGTCGCCTGATGATTCCACGCGACGATCGCTTCGATCAGTTTCACGCGTCAGGCTTCGGTGGGCGGCTTCGGAGGGTTTTCCGCCATCACTTTTTGTAAAGCGGGAACGCGCTCCAGAAGCTTGGAGAAGCTGACGCCGGTGAGGCTTTCGAGCACGGGCGGGAGTTGCGCGAGGATTTGGGTGATGTCCGCGGTGACCTTGCTCGCTCCGCCGCTGCCGTCGCCGCTATTGATGACGATCATCTTGTCCATCTTCGAGAGCGGCTCACTGATTTTCGCGGCGAGTTCCGGCAGGATGCGCACGATGAGTTCGATGACGGCGGCCTCGTTGTATTGCTTGTAGGAATCGGCCTTCAGCCGCATCGCCTCGGCGGTAGCCGCGCCCTGCGCCTCGATGATTGATGCTTCGGCGAGACCCTTCGCCTTGTTCGCATCGGCTTCCGCGAGGCCCGTGGCTTTCGCGACCTCGGCACCCGCGAAACCCTTGGCCTTGGCGGCTTGCGCGGCACCGGCGGCCTCGGTTTCGAGTTGGAATTTGGTGGCGTTGGCGAGCGTCTCGACGCGGTAACGCTCGGCGTCGGCGGGCTTCTGCACCTCCGCTTCAAGTTCTCGCTGCTTGCGCTGGATTTCCTGCTGCTGCAACTCGATCTGCTTCTGCTTCTCGACGATTTGCACCTGCACTTCCTCGGCCTTCACGAGCTGGCCGGTTTTGAATTTTTGCAAATCATACGCGAGATCTGCCTCCGCTTTTTTCTGGTTCACCGACGCGGTGTATTCCGCCGTCTTGCTTTGGAAATCGCGCTGCGCTTCCGCGATCCGCGTGTCGGCGACATACTTCGCCTCCTGTCCGGCTTGCGATGCCTGCGAGCTTTTGATCATGGCGTCGCGGTCGGCCTCAGCTTGGGCGATTTGCGCGTCGCGTTTCACCTGTGCGATCCGCGGTTTGCCGAGCGCTTCGAGATAACCCTGCGAGTCTTTAATGTCGCGAATCGTAAAGCTCACAATGCCGAGGCCCATGTTCGCCATGTCGCCCGCCGCGACCTCCTGCACCTTCTGCGCGAACTGGTCGCGATTTTGGTAAATGTCCTCGACGGTCATCGTGCCGAGGATCGCGCGCAGGTGGCCTTCGAGCGTTTGCATGGCGATGTTTTTGATCTCGGCGGTGCCTTTGCTGAGGAATTGTTCCGCCGCCGTCGCGATGGAAATATCGTCGCCCTTCACCTTGATCTGCGCGACGCCATCGACCTTCACCGGCACACCCTTGCTCGTGTAAACTTCGGGCGTCATCACGTCGATCGTGAGCAACTCGAGCGAGAGCACGTTCGACATTTCGATGACGGGCAGGATGAAGGTGCCGCCGCCTTTCACGATGCGAAATCCGCGTGCAAACCGCTGCCCTTCACCGTCGATGAACTCGTGTTTCCGACCAGAGACGACGAGCACTTCGTTCGGGCCGACTTTCGTGTAGCGACTCGACCAGACCATGATGAAAAGGAAGATGACGACGACGATGCCGACGACCGCAAGGGCCACGGGACCGAGTTCCGGGAGGAGGGAGGCTGTGAGGTGAGGTGTCATGGGTTTGGGTGTGTGATTTTTAGTAAGAAGTAAGAAGTAGTTAGTAGTCAGTAGTCAGTAGTCAGATCGGCAAGCGTCTTCTGACTGACTACTGCTTACTTCTTACTCTCTTCATTCATGGGTGACGAAGAACTGCGAGCCGACCGTACGGACGATGCGCACTTTCGCGCCGACGGCGATTTCCTTTTCATCGAGAGCGCGCGCGGCGGCGGTGTAGCGCGTGCCGCCCTGCACGTAGGCGATTTCGCCCACGCCGCCGGCAGCGATTGGCGTGATGACCTCCGCGCTCCTTCCGAACAACTCCGCCACGCGGCCCTCGCTGGAACTTTGCGTGGCTCGGAACACTTTGTTGAAAGCCGCGACGACCGCCGCCGCGACGCCCAGCGCGCAGCCGACCGCAAGCGGCACGCTGAGCCACGGGTTGCTCGTTATTTCGATCTTCGAGAAAATAAGTCCGAACGCGCCGAACGCAGTGACGAACGTGGCGATGGCGGTCGGGCTCAGCGCGGAAACGCCCGGCATATTGTGCGAGCCCGGCCCGGCTTCGTTGTGTCCCGCGTGCGCGCCGTCATGCGCATCGTGACCGCCGCCGCCTTCGGCGAAAAACGCGCTGACGATGGCAAAAAGGAGACCGACACCGACGCAGATCAAATAGATCGTGATGAGTTCCATGGGGCAATCGGAGGTGCGCAGATGAAAGGCTCGGGAACGAATGGAAGCAAGCGGCGAAGCGCAGCGCCGCTTTACGGCGGGTGTGTTTAAAAGAAAGGTTTTCCGCGGGTAGGGTGGGCGTCCCCGCCTGCCGTATTTCGCGTCCCTCGGAATACTCCCCGGACATCGTTCGCGCCCGGCACGCTGAAGACGATTCGCTGGATGCCGCGCGGGACGCGCGCCACGGCAGGCGGGGACGCCCACCCTACCCTCGGAACACCGCACCGCTTCCCGACGTCGCGATCTGTGACAAACGGCCCGGGAGCCAGGGGGATCAGGCGCGGTCGCGCTTCGGGCTTTGCCATGGAGCGCCGAGCGACGCCATCCACTTGGATCAGCCTTTTTAGATGCCCTCTCAGGAAAAGCGCCGGGCCGGATTTAATACGCATACACACTATTTCGTTGCACCGCCTCCGCCCATACGCGAGCCTCCGCACGCCGCCGAGATCATGACTACCGAACTCCTAGATCAACTCCTCGCCGAGAGCGACGACACCACTGCGGGGAACTATTTCGTCGCGAATTATCCGCCGTTTTCCTTCTGGCAAAAAGATCACGACGCCGAGGTGCAGCGCGCGCTCGCTTCGCCCGCGCCGGAAGGCACGCCGCTCGGCGTTTATTTCCACATCCCGTTTTGCCGGAAGCGCTGCCATTTCTGTTATTTCCGCGTTTATACGGACAAAAATGCGGACGACATCAAGGGCTACATCGACACTGGCATGACCGAGATGGAGATGTATGCGCGGACGCCGCGGATCGCGGGGCGGAAGCCGAAGTTTGTCTATTTTGGCGGAGGCACGCCGAGCTATCTTTCCGTCGCGCAACTCAAGGCGCTGACTGATCGCATGAAGGCGCTGCTGCCGTGGGATGAAGTGGAGGAAGTGGCGTTCGAGGCGGAGCCGGGGACGCTGACGGAGGCGAAGCTTTCTGAGATTCGCGCGATCGGGATCACGCGGCTTTCGCTCGGCGTGGAAAATTTCGACAAGCACATCCTGGAGATCAACGGACGCGCGCACAAAGAGGACGAAATCTATCGCGCGTATTCGTTCGCGCGCTCAATCGGCTTTCCACAGATCAATATCGATCTCATCGCCGGCATGGTCGAGGAGACGGATGAAAACTGGCAGCGCAACATCGCGAAGACGATCGAGCTGCAACCGGACAGCGTGACGATTTACCAGATGGAAGTGCCCTACAACACGGGCATCTTCCAGCAGATGAAGGCCGAGGGAAAACTGGTCGCGCCCGTCGCGACGTGGCCCACGAAACGGCGCTGGGTAAATGAGGCTTTCACCGCGCTGGAGGCGAATGGTTACACCGTCACGAGTGCGACGACGGCGGTGCGCGATCCGGAAAAAACGAAGTTCGTCTATCGCGATGAGCTGTGGAAAGGCGCGGATTTGCTCGGGCTCGGCGTGGCGAGTTTCAGCCATGTCGGTGGCGTGCATTTTCAAAACCTGCCGGATTTCGAGAGTTACACTGCGGCGGTGCGCGAGGGGAAAATGCCGATCGGTCGCGCGCTCGAAACGACCGTCGAGGAACGACTCATCCGCGAGCTGATATTGCAGCTCAAACTCGGGCGCGTGAGCCGCAGCTATTTCGCGCAGAAATTCGGCGCAAACATCGATGAGCAATTCGACTCACAATTCACCGAACTAAAACGCCGCGGCCTGCTGACCGAGCACGGCAACTGGCTGGTGCTGGATCGCTCCGCGCTGCTGAAGATCGACGTGATCCTCCACGCATTCTTCCTGCCGCAGCACCAAAACGCGCGCTATTCGTGATCGTGGATCTCGACTTTCACACGCTCGATCGCGCGAAGGAAAAGCTCGATGAGCTGCGTCCGCTAAGCGGGCCTCAGGTGCTGACGCTAGGCGAAGCGTGGGACATCGAGATGGTGTACGAGAGCAATCGGATTGAGGGAAATTCGCTCACACTGCGCGAGACTGAAATGGTGGTGGCGCGCGGGATGACGGTGGCCGGGAAACCATTGAAAGATCATCTCGAAGCCGTGAATCTGATGGCGGCATGGCGGCATTTGCTGGCGATGACCATGGCGCGCCAGCGGGTATCTGAAGCGGAAACGCTGGAACTGCACGCGATGGTAATGGCGCGGATCGCGGATGACGAAGCGGGCCGCTACCGGCGTGGATTTGTGCGGATCGCGGGCGCGCGACATGTGCCGCCGAATGCCGTGAAAGTGCCGGAACTGATGACGGAACTCTTTAACCGTGCCGCCGCTCCGCACGCGGTCGCCGAAGCAGCGCGGCTCCACCATGGCCTGGCCTTGATCCATCCATTCAGCGATGGAAATGGACGTAACGCGCGGCTGGTGATGAATCAGACTTTGCTGCGAGCGGGTTACCCTCCCGTGTCGCTTTCCGCCGACCTGCGCGAAGCTTATTATGCGACGCTCGAAGCCGCGGATGCAGGCGACGAATCGGCATTCCCGCACTTCGTGGGCGAGGCAGTTCTCGGCGAGATCGAGCGATGGCTGGCGGCGCTCGGGGAGGAAAAAGCGTTATGACATCCGCTTTGGCCGCCGCCGGTTTGCTCTATCCTCTTTCCCGCTTTTGCGAGCGCGATGGGCATCCGCTGCCGCCGCACGAAATCCTCGATGGCGCGGCGGTGCCGGAGCCGTATCGCACGCTGCTCGTGCATCGTGGCGACATGACTTCGCGGCTGGAAGATTTTCACCACGCGCCGATGACGCTGCGCGTGCTGCATCGCGAGGAGGACGGTGATGCGTATCGCCGCGAGGTGCTGCTGTGCGCGAAGGACAGCGGCCTGCCGGTCGAGTATGGCGCGATCGAAATTCACCTCGATGCGTTCGCGCCGGAATTGCGCGCGCAGATTCTCGAAGGCCGGCTGCCGCTCGGCGGACTGTTGAATCGCGCTGGTGTAAAATATCGCAGCGAGCCGCGTGCCTTCATCAAGCTCGCATCCGCCACGCAGATGAATGCGCTTTTTCAAACCGGCGAGCAGCACGAACTCTACGGTCGCAGCAACGTGCTGCTCGGCGCAAATGGCGAGACGCTGGCGCGCATCGTCGAAGTCCTGCGTCCGCTGGGAAACGCTGAATCGTAAACCGAAAGCAATCCTATGAACGAACCATCGCAATTCGACGTGATCATCATCGGCGCAGGCCCGGCGGGCACTACGGCGGCGGCTTTGCTGGCGGAAAAAGGCCGCAATGTGCTGGTGATCGAGAAGGAGAAATTTCCGCGCTACCACATCGGCGAATCGCTGATGCCGTTTTGCTGGTTCACGCTGGACCGGCTCGGCGTGCTCGGGGAAATGGAGCGAATTGCTTACACGAAAAAGCACAGCGTGCAGTTCGTGACGGCGGACGGACGGCAGTCGCAACCGTTTTATTTTTTCCAACACTACGATCATCCGAGCGCGACGACTTGGCAGGTGGAGCGCAGCGAGTTCGACATGATGCTGCTGAAAAATGCGCGCGCGAAAGGTGCGGAGGTGCGCGAGCAGACGCGCGTGACGCGGACGATCAAGGACGACAGCGGACGGACGGTCGGCGTCGAAGCGGTGGGGCCGGATGGCGCGGCGTATGAAGTCTTCGCGCCGATGACGATCGATTGCTCGGGCCGCGAGCAGGTGGCGACGGCAAAGGAAGGCTGGCGCTTGAAGGACCCGATGCTGAACAAACTCTCGATCTGGACTTATTTTCGCAGCGCGAAGCGTGATCCGGGCATCGACGAGGGGAATACGACCGTCGCGTATTTACCGGAGCGCGGATGGTTTTGGTATATCCCGCTGAAGAACGACATCGTGAGTGTCGGCATCGTCGCGGAGAAAAATTACCTGTTTTCCGAATCGAAAGACCCGGCGGAAATCATGTGCCGCGAGATCGGGCGGAATGTGTGGATCAAGGATCATCTCAGCACCGGCCAGCAGTTCGGCGAGTATTGGGTCACGAGTGAGTTTTCGTACCGGTCGAAGTATTGCGCGGCTGACGGATTGGTCCTCGCGGGCGATGCGTTTGCGTTTCTCGATCCGGTGTTTTCGAGCGGCGTTTATCTCGCACTGAAAAGTGGCGAGATGGCGGCGGATGCGGTCGATGCCGCGCTGACGGCGGGTGATACGAGCGCGGGGCGATTCGCGGACTACGGCGACAAAATGTGTCTCGGGATCGAGAACATGCGGAAGCTGGTTTACGCGTTTTACGATCCGGAGTTCAGCTTTGGGAAAGTCATCAAGTCGCGCCCTCATCTGCGCGGGGATCTCACGGATTGTTTGATCGGGGATTTGTTTGAAAAGGGTTACGAGGAGTTGTTCGGAGCCGTCGGGGAATTTGCGGAGCTGCCGGAGCCGCTCACGCACGGGCGGGTGCCTGCGGGAGCGGCGGCGTGAATCGGTGTCCGGGTGGCGCGCGCGTCTCGCGTGCTGGTTTTGGCGTCCCGCCAAAACGAACTTTCGACACGTTGCGAATGTTGAGGCGAACTCTGAAAACTTGTAACGCGCATGGAGGTTCGTCTCGGAGGGACGCCGAGACCAGCACGGCTCGCCCACGGACCGGCCTCCACTTGTCCCGTATGCCGCCGCCTCGGCGGGACGCGCGCGCTACCCGTAAACTGCTGGCGATCATCTTCCTTTTCTTCACCGCTTCCGGCCTGGCCGCCGACTGGCCGCGCCTGCTCGGGCCGGCGGATAATGCGACTTCGCCGGAGGCGCATCTGCTTCACGAATTGCCGAAAAGCGGGCCGCACATTTTGTGGGAAGTTGCGAAGGGTGGGGGCTTTGGCGGGCCGGCGATCGTGGGCGATAAGCTCGTGATTTTTAACCGGGTCGAAGAGCGCGAAGTCGTGGAATGCCTCAACGCGGAAACCGGCAAAGGCCTGTGGAAGTTTGACTACGCCGCGCCGTATCGCCCGCGGTACGGCGGGAGCACGGGGCCGCGCACGAGCCCGGTGATCGCGGATGGTCGCGTGTTCACCTTCGGCATTTCGGGGCAACTCCACGCGCTCGATCTCGCGAGCGGGAAAGTCGCGTGGGAGCACGATTGCGCGCGGGAGTATTCGATGGGTCCGGCCTTCTTCGGCTACGGCTCGACGCCGCTTGTGCTCGGCTCGCGGCTCATTGTGCAAATCGGCGGCGAGGTCGGCGGGAAAAAGGTGAACACCGCGGCCTTCGAAACCACCACAGGCAAGCTGCTCTGGACCGCCGTGCATGAATGGGGCGCGAGTTATTCGTCGCCGATCGCGGCCACGCTTCATGGACGCGAGTGTGTGCTCGTTTTCGCCGGAGGCGAGAGCCGTCCGCCGAAGGGCGGGCTGCTCATCATCGACGCTGCGAATGGCACCGTGCTCGGCTCCGCGCCGCATCGCGCGGACATCGCGGAGTCGGTGAGCGCGTCGTCGCCGGTCGTGATCGGTTCGCGGGTGTTCGTGTCGGAGAGCTATTCCGCGGGCGGTGCGTGTTTCGAGGTCGCGCCGGATTTTTCCATGAAGCCCGCGTGGACCGCGGAAAACTTCGGCCTCTACTGGATGAATCCGCTGGTGCGCGACGGCTGCCTTTTCGGCTTCGCGGGCCAGAGCGAGCGTCTCGCCGAACTCGTCTGCCACGACATCGCGAGCGGAAAAGAGTTGTGGCGCAGCGACCTCGGCGGCGGTTTCGGTCGCGCGAGTTTGCTGGCGGTCGATGGCGGCGTGCTGTGTCTCGGGGAATTCGGCGATCTGGCGTGGCTCGACCTTTCGCCGCGCGGCGCGTCCATCAAATCGCGCGCAAAACTTTTCAACGCACCAGAAACCTGGACGCTCCCCGCGATCAGCGACGGTCGCCTTTACGTAAGCCAAAACGAACCCGGCAGCGGCGGTACGAAGCCGCGCCTCATTTGCTATGACTTCCGCGCCCCTTGATGCGCACGGCGAGGACGCATTCGCTTGGCAATCCGCCGCGACGAATGGCACTGATAGCGCGCCGATGAAAATCATCCTGATCACGCCGGGCACCGGCAGCTACTACTGCGGCGTTTGCATGCGCGACAACGCGCTCGCCACGGAGCTGATCCGCCAGGGCCACGACGCGATGATGGTGCCGCTTTATCTCCCGCTGCAGCTCGATGAAACTTCCGCTTCGCCGAATGCGCCGACGTTTTTCGGCGGCATCAATGTTTACCTTCAGGAAAAATTTTCGTTCTTCCGCCACACCCCGCGCTGGCTCGATTGGATCTTCGATTTGCCGGGTCTGTTGCGCTTTGCTGGAAAGCGGCAGGGCAGCGCAAATCCCGAAGTCATCGGGCAGACCACCTTCTCGATGTTGCAAGGCGAGACGGGCCATCAGCGCAAAGAATTGAAGCGTCTCATCGCGTGGCTGAAAACGCAGGAAAAACCGGACGCCATCTGGCTCTCCACCATGCTGCTGCTTGGATTTGCGCGTGAGTTGAAGCGGCAACTCGGCGTGCCCGTCATGGCGTCGTTGCAAGGCGAGGACGAATTCCTCGACGGCCTGCCGAAGCCGTGGAATCGCCGCTCGTGGGAACTCATCGTCGAGCGTTCGCGCGATGTGGACCTCTTCATTTCGCCGAGCCGTTTTTACACCAAACTCATGTCGGGCCGCATGCGCCTGCAGCCCGATCAGGTGCGCCTCATCCCGAACGGAATTTCGCTCGAAGGCTACCACGAACCCGGCCCGATCCCGCATCCGCCCGTCATCGGATACCTCGCGCGGATGCGCGAAGAGAAGGGGCTCGGGCTCGTGGTCGAAGCATTTTTTCTTCTGAAAAAGCGCCCCGGTTTTGAAAAGGTGAAGCTGCGGGTGGCCGGCGCGATGACCGTGGCAGACGAGATTTATACAGCCAAACTGAAGGCCGAACTCGCCGAGGCCGGACTCGCTAAAGACGTGGAATTTCTCCCCAACATCGATCGCGCGGAGAAGCTGCAATTTCTCAAAAGTCTTACGCTGCTTTCGGTGCCTGCGACGTATCCCGAGGCGTTCGGACTTTACGTCATCGAGGCCTGGGCTGCGGGCGTGCCCGTCGTGCAACCGCGCCACGCCGCCTTTACGGAACTCGTGGAAAACACGCTGGCCGGTCGCCTGTTCGAGGCCGATCGCGCGGATGAACTCGCGTCCGAATGGGCACAGTACTTGTCGTCGCCGGAAACCGCACGCGAGGCCGGATTGCGCGGTCGCGAGGCGGTGTTGAACGGCGACTATTCCATCACGAAAATGGCGGAGAGTTTTCTCGCGGCGACGCGCGAGGTGATGGCGGGAGCCGCCATCGTTTCCTGATTTTTTCCGAGCGATGCCCAGCGAATTCAAACACACCCGCCGCATCGAGTTTGCCGAGACGGATATGGCCGGCATCGTCCATTTCGCGAATTTTTTCCGCATGATGGAAACCACCGAGCACGAGTTTTTCCGCTCGCTCGGATTCTCGATTCATAGCGTGGAAGACGGCGTGACCATCGGCTGGCCGCGCGTCAGCGTGTCGTGCGATTACTCGCGCCCGCTGCGCTTTGAAGATGTCGTGGAAATCCAACTCATCGTCACCGAAGTCCGCACGCGTTCGATTCGCTACGAGTTCATTTTTCGCAACACCGCCGATGGCACCGAAGTCGCGCGTGGCACCGTCGCCGCGGTGTGCGCGACCGTGGAGCAATCGACCGGAAAGCTTGTCGCCATGACGATTCCCGAGCGCATCCGCAAAGCGATCGTGCCCGCGACTGATTTCTCTTCCTCTTCCACTTAATCTTCCTCCTCATCATTCGCCGGAAGGAAGATTAAGAGGAAGTGGAAGAGGAAAAACTCTTCGCCATTTCACACACACAACACATGCCACCCACCACCGCACCAAATTCATCATCATCCTGGCTCATCTTCGCCCTGCTCACCGTATTTTCGTGGGGCGTTTACGGTCTTCTTTTGCACCAAGGTCGCAGCGGAATGCCGCAGGGAGCTGAGTTGGGAAACGCCAGTCTCAAAGCCTTTTTGTGGGTCGGCGTCGCCTATTTTGTGGTCGCGATCATCGGCCCGGTCATCGTGCTCAAATCCCGCGGCACCGACTGGAGCTTTACGAATTCCGGCATCACCTGGAGTTTCATTGCAGGAACGGCGGGCGCGATCGGTGCGTTCACGCTTGTTCTCGCGCTCGGTGCGGCTGCGGCACCCGTGGTCAAAGGCGGCGGCGGCTTTGGAGCAGGCGCGGCCTCGGCGGTCATGCCCATCGTTTTCGGCGGCGCGCCGGTCGTGAATGCGATCGTCGCGATGCTGCTGCACCCGCCGGAGGGCGGTATGAAGGCGCTCCCATTTCCCTTCATCCTCGGCATTTTTCTCGCGGCGGGCGGCGGTTTTCTCGTTGCGAAATTTGCGCCGTCAAATCGCGCTGGTGCGCCGAAGCCAGCGGCAGTCGCGCCCGGCGGACCGGCGGCGAGTCATTGATCCAGGCGGACGGCGTGATCGGTGAACGCGCGTGAGTCGAATCGCATGAACCAGCTCGATCGCCTACGCGCGCTGCTCGCGACGATCGGGTCCGCAAATCCGTTTCACGCACCGCGCCTCGGGTTGGCGGGCGTGGATGAACGCATCGCGAGTCTCGAAGAATTTTCTGCGCGCCATCCATTCACGACCAAGGCAGACCTCGTCGCCGATCAAACCGCGAACCCGCCTTACGGCACGAACTTCACCTACCCGCGCGAGCGCTACACGCACTTCTGCCAGACGAGCGGCACGACCGCGCAACCGCTCGTCATTCTGGACACAGCGGAGAGCTGGGACTGGATGCTGGGAAACTGGGCACGGATTTATCGCGCGGGCGGACTGAGCGCGGGCGACCGGATTTATTTCGCGTTTTCGTTCGGTCCTTTTCTCGGATTTTGGACGGCGTTCGAGGCGGCGGCGCGTTGCGGATTTCTCTGCATCCCCGGCGGCGGGCTGAGCAGCGCGGCGCGGCTCCGCGCCTTGATCCAGCACAAGGCGAATGTGCTCTGCTGCACGCCGACTTACGCGCTTCACCTCGCCGAGGTCGCCGCGCAGGAAGGCATCGATCTCGCCACGTCGAAGGTGCGGAAAATCTTCGTCGCTGGTGAATCGGGCGGCAGCGTCGCGAGCGTGCGGACGCGCATCCGCGAGGCGTGGAAAGGCGCGTCGGTGCTCGATCATTACGGCATGACGGAGGTCGGGCCGGTTGCGTTTCAAAACGGCGGTGAGGAAGGCGTGCTGCACGTCATCGAAGATTCCTACTTCGCCGAAATCGTGGACCCGCAAACCGGCGCACCCATTCCCGCTGGACAAGTCGGCGAGTTGGTCCTCACCACACTGGGCCGCGATGCGTGCCCGCTTTTCCGCTATCGGACCGGCGATCTCGTGCAGCGCATTCCCGAGGCGCCGGGCTTCACGCTCGCTGGCGGGATCATCGGACGAGTCGATGACATGGTCGTCGTGCGGGGCGTGAATATTTACCCGAGTGCAGTCGATGCCGTGGTGCGCGGCATTGCCGGAGTCGCGGAGTATCGCGTCGGCGTGACTTCGCGGGATACGCTCGCGGAGATCGCGCTGGAAATTGAGTGCGCGGATGAGGCGACGGTGCCCGCGCTGGAGTCCGCGCTCACCTCGGCTTTTTCACTGCGCATTCCCGTGCGACGCGTGGCGGAGTTGCCGCGCTATGAATTGAAGGCGAAAAGGTGGACACGATCATGACTGGACGCACGACCGCAGATTTCCGGGGAGCGCACTCGTCCCGCCTTCGCGGACTTTCCAGACGTGCGGGATTAAGTTCGATGCGGTGCTCGCTGTCGCCGCTTTTCAAAGTTCGTTTCGGCGGGACGCCGAAACCAGCACTCGGGACGAGTGCGCTACCCGGAATTGCCCGCTACGCTTTCCGCAAAATCTGATGCTCCTCGAAATCAAAAACCTCAAAAAATGTTATCGCGCGCCGGACGGTGGCGACTCCGTCGATGTGCTGCGCGATCTCGATTTGGAGGTCGATGCGGGCGAGAGCGTCGCAATCGTCGGGCCGTCTGGCTGCGGAAAGAGCACGCTCTTAAACATCATCGGCGCGCTGGATCGCGTGGACGCTGGCACGGTGAAAGTGGCCGGACTCGACATCGCCGGGCTCGATGAAAAAGCGCTCGCGGCTTACCGGAATGAAACCGTCGGCTTCATCTTCCAGCTCCACCATTTGCTGCCGCAATGCACGATCCTCGAAAACGTGCTCGTGCCCACGCTCGCGCAACCGGGCGCGACCGCGAAGGCTCGCGAGCGCGCGGAGAAACTGCTCGCGGCGGTCGGGCTTTCGCATCGCCTTTCACACCGGCCCGCGCAGCTTTCCGGCGGAGAAAGACAGCGCGCGGCGGTGGCGCGGGCGCTGATCAATTCGCCGAAACTTTTGCTCGCGGACGAGCCGACCGGTGCGCTCGATCGCGTGAATGCCGCCCGGCTCGCGGACTTGCTCGTGGAGCTGAACAAGACGGAAGGCGTCGCGCTCATCATGGTCACACACGCACCCGATCTTGCGCAGCGCATGGGGCGCGTGCTGGAACTCGTGGATGGGAAACTCGTCGAGAAGAAATGAGAAGTGTGGCTGCGATTCCGGGTAGCACGCTCGTCCCGAGTGTCGGCGCAGGCGTCCCGCCTTTGTGGACTTCTTTCACGCGTCAGATGGGATTGAACGCTCAAACACCGACGGGCGTTTTTCAAAGTTCTTTTCGGCGACGCTCCGAAACCAACGCTCGCGACGAGCATGATACTTGGAGATCTGGCATCGCGCGCGCCGGGTTACGGCGGGCTTTGAAGACGCGGAGAATCAGGAAGGGTGGAGCACTCGACCCGAGTGCCGCCTTCGGCGACTCGCCGACGGCGCCGGTGGAAGCGTCGTTTGCACGACGGATTTTCGGACCAGGGATGTCCTCACGGTATTTGAGGCGGGCCGCCGCAAACGGCACCCGGGTCGAGTGCTCCACCCTTCGTCTTTGCTCCACCGTTTTCCCATGACCGTGCGCACCGTCATCCTGCGTTCCGTGCAATACTATTGGCGCACGCATCTCGGCGTGATCCTCGGCGCGGCGCTCGGCGCGCTCGTGCTCACGGGGGCGCTGCTCGTTGGCGATTCAGTGAAGGCGACGTTGCGGCGGCAGGCGGAGATGCGTGTAGGAAAGGCGGATGTGGCGATGACGGGCGGCGACCGGTTTTTCCGCGCGGTGCTCGCGGATGCAGCGGGGGCGGAAGCCGCTCCGGTGCTGATGCTCCGGGCGACGGTGGCGCGGGCGGACGGCGGGGCGCGCGTGAATGTGGCGCAGTTGCTCGGGGTGGATGAGCGATTTTGGAAACTGGCACCCGTGTCCGCAGACGGTGACGGAAAGGGTAGGGTGGGCGTCCCGCCTGCCGCGCCCGGCGTCCCGCCGGGGGCATCCGCACTGGATCGCACGTCCTTCCGCGAACCCGCGCCTTCGACCGGCGGAGTTCCAGGCGTGACGCCTGGAACGGCAGGCGGGACGCCCACCCTACCCCGGAACGTCGATCGGTCGGCCCCCGCGCCTCCTATGTCGGATGCGGTCGATCTGAACTCGCGGCTCGCGCAGCAGCTCCGCGTCGCTCCGGGCGACACGGTGATCGTGCGCGTCGAGAAGCCGGGCGCATTTTCCAAGGACGCGCCGCTTTCCGGCGAGGAGAACGATGCAGTGGCGTTGCGGGTGCGCGTCGCGCGGATCGTGAGCGACGAGGAATATGGCCGCTTCGCGCTCGCCGCGAGTCAGGTGCCGCCGTTCACGGTCTTCGCGCCGCTGGCGATGGTGCAGCGGAAACTCGGGACAATTGCCAAGGCAAATGTTCTGCTTCTCGCAAACGTACTGCCTCGGCCCGTCCGATACATGTTCTGGGATACCGGACTCGTAACGCGTTTGCCGAGAGGGCACTTCCGGTATGAAGCCCTTCAGAAGAGTTTTTCCTCCGCGCTAGAAGGAGAACCAATTTGGAGCCTGACTGACGCGCAACTTTCCCTTCGCGATCTTTCCACTGGTGGCTTGGAACTCCGCACCTCGCGCGTCTTTCTCGATCCGCCGGTCGTCGCCGCCGCGCCGCGCGGGAAGGATGACCGGCGCGTGGATTCGCTCACGTATTTCGTGAACGCGATCGAGGCGGGAGGCACGGATGAACGCCGAACTTCCAAACCCGAACTTCCAATGTCGAACGACGGAGCGCGCGAGCGCTCTGAAACGGGTAACGAGGCGCGCGATCCAATCCGCAATCCGCAATCCGAAATCCGAAATCTCCGCTCCACGCCTTACTCGATGGTCACGGCGGTCGAAGCGCCTTCGTCCGGTTTTCTCCCGGCGGAATTGGCCGACGATGAGATCGTGATTTCGCAGTGGGAGGCGGATGATCTCGGGATCACGACGGGCGCGAAGGTGACGGTGAAATACTTCACGATGGGTGAGCGGCGGGAGCTGGTGGAAAAGGCGCGCGAATTCAATGTGCTGGCGGTTTTGCCGATGTCGGAGCCGCAACTCAATTCGTCGTGGATGCCGGATTTTCCTGGCCTCTCCGACAAAAAAAACTGTCGCGACTGGAAGCCGGGATTTGCATTCGATGCGACGCGGATGCGCGAGAAGGATCAGGCGTATTGGGAGCAGTATCGCGGGACGCCGAAGGCGTTTGTGAATCTGAAAATCGGCCAGGAAATGTGGGGGAATCGCTGGGGAAATACGACCGCGCTGCGCTGGCCGGCGGGGACGGATCGCGCGGAAATCGAGAAGGCGCTGCGCGAAAAGCTGACGCCGGAGATGCTCGGGTTTCAATTCATCCCGCTGCGCGAGCAGGCGCTGGCGGCGACGAAAGCGCCGGTGGATTTCGGTGAGTTGTTCGTGAGCTTTTCGTTTTTTCTCATCATCGCGGCGGCGGTGCTGACGGGGCTGCTCTTCGTCTTTTCGCTGGAGCAGCGGAATGCGGAAGCGGGCCTGCTGCTGGCGCTCGGGCTGAGGCCGCGTCAGGTGCGGCGCATGTTTTTGCTGGAAGGCGCGGCGCTCGCGGTGATCGGCAGCGTGCTCGGCGTGGCGGGCGCGGCGCTTTACACGAAGCTGGTGCTGCGCGCGCTGACGACGGTGTGGCGCGGCGCGGTGGGGGCGGTGCAGTTTGAATTTGTGATGCCGCCCGCGACGCTGGCTATCGGAGTGGTGAGCGGTGTGCTCGTGGCGCTGCTGGCGATGTGGCTGGCGAGCCGGCGGCAGATGCGGCGGACAGCGCGGGAGCTATTGGTGAATGCGGATAGTGGAGAAAGAGGGGAGGCGATTGGGAATGCGGGAGGGCGCTGCGCGCGGCTGAACGCCAAACGCCAAACGCCAAACGCCAAACTTCAAACGGAGGATGGCGGAGAGCCTGCGCGATTCGGAAAACTTTGGCGTTTGGCGTTTGGCGTTTGGCGTTCGGCGTTCAGCCGCGCGCAGGCGCGTCCCGATTCGATCGAGACCGTTGCGAAATCCGAAACCCGCACGCCGTGGTCAGCGATCTTCCTTTTTGTTTGCGCGCTCGCTCTGGCGTTTTTTGGCGGGAGATCGCCGGGTGTGTTTTTTGGCGCGGGAGCGTTGCTGCTACTGGCGGGATTGATGTTCGTGTTTTCGCTGCTGCGACGCTCAGCGAATGCGGCGGGCGGGCTGGAAACGCTCGCACAACTCGGCACGCGCAATGCCGCGCGGCGGCGCGGGCGTTCGCTGGCGACGATCGCGGTGCTGGCGAGCGGGGTGTTCATGGTTGTGGCGGTGGATTCATTTCGACATGGGCCAATTGCGGAGACGACGCAGAAGGATTCGGGGACGGGCGGTTTTGCGCTGGTGGGCGAATCGGCGACTCCGGTTTATGACGACCTCAATACGGCGAAAGGCCGCGAGGTGTACGGGCTCGACGACAAGATCATGGAAGGCGTGAACGTCGTGCCGATGCGCGTGCGTGATGGGGATGATGCGAGCTGTTTGAATCTGAACCGTGCGCTGCAACCGCGTTTGCTCGGCGTGAAGCCCGGAGATCTCGCGGGGCGCTTTCGGTTTTCAAAAACGGGCGCGGATTGGCCGCTGCTGAGCGTGAACAATTCGGCGGAAGAAGTCGCCGGGATCGTGGATGCGAACACGCTGCAATGGGCGCTGCAAAAAAAGCTCGGTGATGCGATCGAGTATCGAAACGATGGCGGACAGACTTTTCGCGTGAAGCTCGTGGCAGCGGTGAGCGGGTCGATGTTGCAGGGGAACATCCTGATTTCTGAAGAGGAGTTTGTACGACAATTTCCGAATCAGGGCGGGTATCGTGCATTCCTCGTGGATGCGCCAACGGCGAAAGCGGACGCGGTGCGCACGGAGTTGAGTCGCGCGCTGCAAGATCGTGGGCTGGAGCTGACGACAACGGCGCAGCGGCTCGGGGAATTTCAGGCAGTGGAAAATACTTACCTCGCGATTTTCCAAGTGCTCGGCGGGCTCGGAATGCTGCTGGGAAGTGCGGGGCTGGCGATCGTGGTCGCGCGCAATGTGCTGGAGCGGCGAAGCGAGTTCGGGCTGCTGGAAGCAGTGGGATTTCGTCCGGGGCAATTGCGCTCGCTGGTCTTTGCGGAGCATCGCTGGCTGATCGTGTGCGGGCTGGCGATCGGGACGGTGAGCGCGCTGGTTGCCGTGTGGCCGAATCTTCGCGAACGCGCGAACGGTTTCCCCTACGGCCCGATGGCGCTGCTGCTCGCGGGCATGGTGGTCGGCTGCGTTTTCTGGGCGTGGCTGGCGACCTGGCTTGCGCTGCGCGGACGCGGGAGCGCGGCGTTGCGTTCTGAATGACAGGCGCGATTTCTCACGCCAAAAAATTCCGAGAAACTTTGACTTAACAAATCGCTCTTTGCGTCATTATCCCGACAATTGGCTGGCGATCCCCGCCGGTCTTCACAAAACTCCAAACATCTACCTATGAAACTCAAAGCCCTTCTCACTCTCCTTGTCACTTTGACCATCGGCTTCAGCGCATCCGTGCGCGCCGAGGACGACACGCCGCTCGCAAAAAACATGTCGGCTACGAACAAGCTGCTGCGCACGCTGAAACGTCAAATCGCGGACCCCGCGAAGAAGGATGAGAACGTGGGCATGCTGGAAAAGATCAAAACGAATGTGACGGAGGCGGCGAAGCTCGAACCGAAAAAGACCAAAGACGTTCCTGCGGCTGAAAAGGCGGCCTATCTCGACAAATACAAGAAGCAGTTGGCTGATTTGCTGAAGACCTTTACCGATCTCCAGACAGCGGTGAAAGACGGCAAGCTCGATGATGCCAAGGCTTTGTTCGACAAGCTGTCGGAGGAAAAGGAAAAGGGTCACAAGGATTTCGGCGCGGACGACGAATAAGCGGCGAACGACTCGACCGGCTCATTGAATTTGATGCAGCCCCGGAATCGGTTTCCGGGGCTGCATTGTTTCGAGAGGTTGCGCCGGACGAAACGCGGCCCCATTTTCCATCCATGACACGCTACCAAATCCTCGATCTTTATTTCATGGATGCGCGGTCGAAGCTGATCGACCTCGCCGCCTTCCTCGATCGCGTGGATCGCGCGGAGGGCGAGCCGGATTTTCGGTTAGCGGCCTTTCGCAAAGCGCTGGAAGCGCTGCATCGCGGTGAGCCGGATCGCGCGAAGGCGGTGCTGGATTCCCTGAGCGATCCGACGACGGAGCCGATCGAGAAAGCGCAGGGGAAAGGCGCGGTGGGAGCCTGGCCGGGCGGGGGAAAGTAAGCAGTCGGCAGTGATGCCGCGCAGTTGCTTTCTTTTTACTGCCCACTTTTTACTGCTTACTTCTTACTGACTCCCATGCGCTACATCGAACCACACGGACACATGGTCAGCCGGACGACGGATGACTACGAAGCGATGGTGCTCGCGGGCTGCCGCGCGGTTTGCGAACCGGCGTTTTGGGCGGGCTTCGATCGCAGTGGAGTGCAGGGATTTTACGACTACTTCTGCCAGCTCACGGATTATGAGCCGAAGCGCGCGGCGAAATTTTTGCTGCCCCATTTCACCTGGCTCTGCATCAATCCGAAGGAGTCCGAGGATATGAAACTCGCGGATGAAGTGCTGAGTATCATCCCGCATTTTCTGGAGCGTGAAAACGTGCTCGGCATCGGCGAGATCGGGCTGAATAAGAATACGCGCAACGAGCTGAAAGTGCTGGAGCAGCACATCGACCTCGCGGCGAAACACGGGCAGATGATCCTCGTCCACACGCCGCATCTGGAGGACAAGCGAAAGGGGACCCGGTTGATCTTGGATGCGCTGAAGGCCGACTCGCGAGTGGATCGCGGGCGGGTGATCATCGACCATGTCGAGGAGCACACGATCAAGATGGTGCTCGATGAAGGCTTTTGGGCAGGCATCACGCTTTACCCGGAATCGAAGAGCACACCGGCTCGCGCGATCGACATGTATGAAGTGTACGGTGGCCAGCGTGTGTGGCTGAACAGCGCGTGCGACTGGGGAAAGAGCGATCCGCTCGCGGTGCCGAAGACGGCGGTGGAGATGCGGAAGCGCGGGCATTCCGAGGAGACGATCGACGCGCTGATTTACGGGAATCCGATGCGCTTCCTGTCGCAGAATCCGCGCTTTCGACTCACCGTTTAGAACTGAATCTGGAGGGGAAACTTCGGGGCCAACTTTGAGGTCTTCTGTCCGCGGGACGATGCGCTGGTGAAAAAGGTCATCACCCCAGCGCGGTCGCACATCCACACTTCCCGCGCGCCCGCAGTGAAATAGAGCGCTTTCTTTTCTTCCATTTCACGGCGCGAATTGTCGGGCGAGAGAACCTCGACACAAATTTCCGGCGCGGCAGTGAGACAACTTTTGCGATGCGTCGCCGCCAAGCGCGCCCGCGAAATCCAGACGACGTCCGCGCCTTTGACGCCATCGGCGGTCGAGATGGGGCACTCGGTGATGACGCGCCCTTCGGTCAGCAAGGTTCGGAGGAAATACGCGATTTCGGATTGGTAGCCGCCATGAGAAGGGCCGGGAGGTGGAAGCATAACGATGTGTCCGTGACGGTTGGTTTCGATGCGGCCTCGAATGTTCGCGAGTTCGCGGGCAAGATCACGGTCGGTGCTCAGTTGCGCCCAGCGGCGTAGGTTAAAGGCCGTCTGCTTTTCTTGCGACGCGAGGTCGATGGTCGGAGTTGCCATGCGGAACGGATACACTTGCACGATGCCGTTGCCAAGGGTTCAGCTACCCGCTTTCGACTCACTAACCAAATTAACGTGCGCGTCCTCGCCATTGATCCATCCCTGCGCAGTACTGGTTTCGCGATTTTAGAAAAGATCGAGCGCAAGGTGCGCGTGCTGGAATTTGGCACGATCAAAAACAAACCGGCGCTGCTGCCATCGGGATGTCTGGTCGCGATCCATGAGCGCGTGCGGGATTTGATCGAGGAGCATCGTCCCGAGTGTGCGGCGTTTGAGGCGGTGATTTATGTGCAGAGTTTTCGCACGGCGATCACGCTCGGCTCGGCGCGCGGGGCGGCGCTGCTGGCGGCGGCGGGGCGCGGGCTGCCGATTTATGAATACGCGCCGCGGCGGGTGAAGCAGTCGGTGGTCGGGCGCGGTGGGGCGGATAAGGGGCAGGTGGGTTTTATGGTGCGGGCGCTGCTCGGGCTCACGGAGACGCCGTCCGCGGATGCGGCGGATGCGATGGCGATCGGACTCACCCATTTTCAGACAGCAGAGGCAGCCGGGCGCGGGCTGAATCCGATGGAGCAGATATGATCGTGCGGTGGCTGGGCCGCGTGCGATTTGAGGAAGCGTTCGCGCTTCAGGAGGAAATCGTCGCGCGCAAGATCGCGGACGCGGCGACGGACGACGAACTGCTTCTGCTGGAACATGAGCCCGTTTACACGATCGGCCGAACGCCGGATCAATCGAGCCTCCTCGACGCGAAACGGCTCCCGCATCCAGTCGTGCAAATCAATCGCGGCGGGCAGGCGACGTATCACGGCCCCGGCCAGCTCGTCGGTTATCCGATTCTCGATTTGAAACCGCGCGGGCAGGATTTGCACCGCTACCTGCGCGCGCTGGAGGAAATACTCATCGTGGCGCTCTCGGAATTTGGCGTGACCGGCGAGCGGCGCGAAGGACTCACAGGCGTTTGGGTTGGCGAAAAAAAGATCGCGTCAATCGGCGTCGGCGTGCGGCGCTGGATCACGATGCACGGCTTCGCGCTGAATGTGTGCGGCGACCTTTTGCCGTTTAACCAGATCACACCATGCGGGATCGCGGGTGTGGAAATGACAAGCGTCGAGCGGGAGCGCGGCGGGGCTGTGAGCGTGGAAAGCGTCGCGCGTGCGGTCGAAACTCTATTCATGAAAACGGCAGGGCTTGGCTTGGCGGAGCCTTGGCCTGCCAGGTGAGCGACGCGGTTGGAAGTTCGCGAAAGCGGGAAGCCCGCTCTACCCGGAAACCCGTGCGCCACACCTTACTACGGCGCGAGTTTTCCCAACTCAGCGACGACATCGCCATCGGGCAGCTTCACTTTGCTGAGCGCGTAAAGCGATGGTTGCCATGGGTCGAGGTTCACCGGGATGCTTTCGAGAAGGCCGAGGTATTTTCCGCTGCGCAAATCATAGACGTGCTCCGGTGCAACGAGCTTGGCGTCGAAGGCGACCGGCTTTTCCAGCGCCTCGTTGCCACCAACTTGTTTCAAGTCCTCGCTCATCTGCCAGACGACGTTGCGCTCGAACGCGACGAGATGCGCACGGCCTAGTTTGTAGCGATGTGAGCGCACGTGGAGTTCGGCCGGATAACGAATGTTTTTTGGCAAAGCTGCGCTGAACGTCGCCCGGAGGTCGGATGTTGTTCCGCTCGTGGATTTGGCGCGTTCCGTTACGAACAATGCCAAGTCCGCATCCACCGTTGTCGTGGAATCGCGATGCTCCCACCATAGAGATAGACCAGTTTCATTCGTCAATCTTCCAAGTGCGATCGACTCTGCGCGCAGTTTTCCATGCTCGTCAAACATGCCCGTATAACCACTGCCGGCGAGCGTCTGAAGATCGCCGTGCATATCCCATAAGGAGCGGATCGCCCCGTTTTCCGCATTTGCTAACGCGATGGACTCGGGCATGACCAAGACGCGAGCCCCTTTCAAGTCGCCACGCTCGATCTGCGCGCTGGAAATAAAGCGTGGCGTGTAGCCGGAATCCTCAAGCAACTTTACCCAAGCCTGCCGCCGCTTCGCCATCTTGTTGTGCTCGGCCTCGTAGCTCGAAAATCTTCGCAGCCACGTCGAACCGTCTTCGGTCGATTCGAGCAGCCAATCGACCTGAATACTCGCCTGAGAGTAGTGGATCGCGATGGGATCATATTCGCGTCTAGCTTGCATGAAGAGACGCGCGAGTGGCGATTGCATTTCGGTGAGCACGGGCGCGAGTGCTTTAGCTCTCGGAGTTAGTGGGTAGTTATCGCTCTTCCAGTCGATGCAATCCTCGCTCCACCAGACGATGCAGCCTTTGTCGCCTTCCAAAAGCAGATGCCAGAGCCGGCGGCGCGCGGCTTTCGCATCCTGCTCGCCGACCGTGGTGAGGAGAGTTTTTCCAGGCATGAATGAACCGAAAATCTCGCGCGCATTTCCCACATCGTATGGCTCCACCCAGTCCAGCACCTGCGAGAGTCGCCACAGATCGTAGCCGCCAAATGCACTCGCCATCTGCGTCCCCTCGATCCCGACCGGTGTCCGCGGATCGAGCGCCCGTGCGGTTTCGCGAAGGTCGCCGAGCGTGCGCGCGAGCGAGATGTCCATGTAGGTGCGGTGATCGCACCACGGCGCGAAATTCCATCTCGCCGGATTTTTCCGGGCCTCGGTCGGATCAAATTTCGTTTGCTGCAATGCCTGCCAGTCGGGCGTTCCGCGCGGAAAACCGAGCGCATCCGCTTCGCCGCCGGCCATGCGGTTTTTGATTTGGTCGGTGGTGAAAGGCTTCACCTCGTCCCAATTCGTGAAATGCGTATCCCACTCGGCATTCAGCGCGGCGAGGTCGTGATATTGCGTCTTCAGCCAGTCGCGAAAACCTGCCAGCGCACTTGGCGAAAAGTCGTAGTCGAAAGGGTTCGCCGAGAGCGTCGTCGAGAGTTCATCCCGGATGTCGTAGGCCACGGGACTATTCGGAGAGTGTTTGCGGACTACGGAAGTCATCGCGCCCCGCGCCCACTCGCGCCACTGCGGGTCGTCGAAACTGTAGTCGCGCACAAGCCCGGCTTCATCGCGGGGCGATTTCCACGCGGTTACCATCTTGTCCCAATCCCTCACCTTGGAATTCCACTTCAAGCACAGCCCCTTGTTCACGATGTTTTCAACGTAGAATGGCATCTTCGCATCAAGCAACGGCTGTGCATCAGCGTCGCCGGTCACCATGCCGGTGTTGACTCCCATCTCGCGGAGTCGCTGGAAAAAGAGCGGAAGTTTCTCCGGCTTCTTATAGGCCGTGTCGCCGATCCACATAATCGTGCGGTAGTCCGTCCATGGTCTTGGACCGGGTTCAGCGGCGGATAGTAAAAGGGGGACGAGACTTAGGATGGCGTAGCACCACGGGCGCGGGGAAGTCATGGCGGGAAAACTAACCATTTTCCTATCCCCGCGTGAATGCTTTTTACGAGCCTGCGTGCGATGGCGTCAGCCCGGCGTGCCTGCGTGGTGGCTTTTCCCCGGGTGATGATGGTGCGTGGCGAGGCCGGCGTGCTTCTCTTTTGCGGGATGCATGCTGTGCCACTCCCAGGCAAGAAAGCCGCTGCCGAGAGCGATCGCCGCTATGACGATGATCAGGACAGGTTGAATTTCCGCTGCCGGTTGATGGGTGGAGGGATGTTTCATAGGTCTGTTAGTTGGTAGTAGGAAAGGCGAACTCGATCGAGTAGTTCGATTTCTTTAGACTCGGAAGTGGGAGGATGCTCTTAACTAGTGAAACTAACTTCCCGGGCGGAGCGGGCTTTGGGAGAACGGCGACGACTTCATCGTGAATGGTTGCGGGTAATTCCGAGGCGGCGTGGGCACCGGTAATCATCACGACTGGCAGCGAACTCTCGGTGGCGCGCAGCCAGTGGACCAGGCTGGCTCCATCAAGCCGTGGCATTTGCCAGTCTGTCACGAGCAGGTCGAAGGGACGAAACGCGAGCATGACGAGCGCCTGCTCGCCGTCGCGGGCCAGCTCCACTTCATAACCTTCCGCGCGGAGCAGCGCGGCATGAGCGGTGCGCCAGTCTGCGTCATCATCGACGACGAGAATGCGGGGTGGAGTCGGGGCGGCGGTGCGATGGGTGAAGTGATGAAGAAGTGCGGGTGTGGGCATGGGACAAAGGAGTTTGATGAACTACCATCGCGCCCCGGTGCGCACTGCGACATCGTCCCCGTTCCCGTTTCAAAATAGGCGCAGCGCCTATGCGTAGAGGTTACTCAAGACGCTGCGCTTCCACCCAGCGCACGGCCTGCCGCACCATCTCGGCGCTCGTGCTGAAAGCCATCTTTTCCTTGATGTGATCGCGGTGTACCGAGACGGTTTTCGGGCTGAGATTGAGTTGCGAGGCGATTTCCTTGGCGGTGCGGCCTTCGCCGAAAAGGCGGAAGATTTCGAACTCACGATCGCTGAGTTTTTGGAGGGGCGAACTTTCCGATCCGCGCGGACGCTGGCTGGCAAAGGCATTGAGCACGAGCGCGGAAAGTTTTGGGCTCATGTAAAGACCGCCCGCGAGCACCTGCCGCACTGCGCCGAGGATCGTCTCATTGGCGCTTTCCTTCATCAGATAACCTTTGGCCCCGGCCTTCAGCGCCCGTTCGGCGTAGAGCATTTCATCGTGCATCGAGATGACGAGCACCTTCGTGGCGGGATCCCGCGCGAGGAGATCCTTGATCAGATCGAGCCCGCTGCGGCCCGGCATCGTGAGATCGGTGATGACCAGATCGGGCGACTCGCGTTCGACGGCGATCAGCGCCTCCGCGGCGCTCGTGGCGGTGGCGCAGACGCGGAGATCCGCCTCCGCATCGAACATCTGCCGGTAACCGCCGAGCACCACGGGATGATCGTCCACCAGCACGATGCGGGCTTTTGAGGGCGAGGCGGAGGCGCTCATGGAGAAAGCGGGGCGCAGCATCGGACGAGCGTGCCGCCGCCTTGCGACGCGGCGATTTCCAGCGTGCCGCCGAGCAGCGAAGCGCGGTGGCGCATCACACGCAGACCGATGCCGGGCCGGGGCGGCATCTGTTCCGGCAGGCCTTCGCCGTCGTCCTCGATTTCCAGCACGAGCATTTCCTCGCGCTCTTCCAGGCCGAGGCGGATTTCGCCGGGATGCGCGTGCTTGAGTGCGTTGTTCACCGCCTCCTGCGCGATGCGAAAAAGGTGTGTCGCACGCGCGGCATCCGGGATGGCGACCGGTGCGGGGCATTCAAAAACCACCCGCACGCGACCGCCTCCCCTTGTGCTCTCGGCGAGCGCGTGCAGGGCATGGGCGAGGCCGCCGGACTCCAGACCGACTGGCGAGAGGCCGTGGGAAAGCGCGCGCGTTTCGGCGATGGCTTCGCGGATTTGACGCGCGATCTCGTCCGCCCGCGCTGCCGATTCCGGGGCGGCAGATTGCAGCGCGGTCGAGAGCGAACTCGTGGCGAGCGCCGCCGCAGTGAGACGCTGGCCGAGGCCGTCGTGCAGCTCGTGTCCGATGCGTCGGCGTTCGCTTTCGGAAGCCTCGAGCACCTCGCGCTCGAGCCCCGCGCGCTCAGCCGCGTACGCCTTTACGCGAGCCGCCATCGCCGCGAATGCGCCCGAAAGTTCCGCCACTTCATCGCCGCCGCGAATGGGCTGGACGACCTCGCTTTCACTCGTGCCGAAACTCCGCACGCCGCGGGTGAGACGCGCGATGCGCTCGGCAAATCCGAAATGGAGCGCGGCCCAAAGCGTGACGCAAAGCAGGCCGATGCCGGCGGCGATCCAGCGCAGTTGCTGGCGCGCATCGGCCTCCGCGCGGGAGTTTGCCGCCGCGCGCTCATAGACCACGAGCACCCACGCATCCTGCGCGCCGATGGGATACGCGCCGTAGAGCGAGGCCTTGTCCTCGGAGTGCAGCACCCGCGCGCCGGAGCCTTTGCGGGCCAGCTTTGCGGCGTGCGCGAGCGAGGGTTCATTCGCGGCGATGCGTCCCGCGAGCGCGGAATCGGAGGCGGCCAGCACGCGGCCATCGGCGCTGATGACCGCCGCCGTTTCGAGCGAAGGCGTGTCCGCGGCGGAAGCGAGATCGCTGGCGAGCACGGAGATTTCGCCACGCGGCAAAAGCTGGGCGCTGAGTTTGGCGAGCCGCGTGCCGGTGGCGTTTGAATGCTCCTGCAGATCGGCGAGGTGGCGATCGAGATCGTTCGAGAGATTCAGCTCGTAGTCGAAGACAGTGACCGCCAGCCCGAAAACGAGCGCCAGCAGCGGCGCAAAAAATCTTGCGGGCGGTGGAAAACGCATCACGAGAGTTTAGATAAAAAGCGCACCATTGCGAGCGCCGCCGCAGCGAGGCGTCAGCGTGCCGCCGGCGCGGCGTTTTCGGCCCGGTCGATGCGGTCTTTCAGCGAGGGATCGAGGTCGCGCATTTTCTGAAAAAGAGCGCGCCGAAATTCTTGAAAAGCCGCCGTCTGTTCCTCGTCGGTGCGCGCGCCGTGGATGCGCAGCTTCAGGTCGCGCACGGTCGGATCTTCATTTGCGCGCGTCTCCACATTGCGAAATTTCGCCTCCCGACTGGCTGCGCTTTCGGCGGCCACGCGCGGACGCGGAGTGGCGATTGCGGGCGGCGGAGAAACTTTTTTTGGCGTCGCCTTTCGGTCCGCTTGGGCGGGCTTCGGCGTCGCTGTTTCGGGCGTGGGCGCGCGGCCGATTTTCGCGAGTTTTTTCACCGATGCCTTGAGCGCCTTCGTCGCGCCGATCATGTCGTATTCGTGCGGTGAAATGCGGTCGCCTTTTTTGTAGCGGTCCCAGTCGCGCTGAAACAACTGCACGCGCTCGGTGGCGGGCTGGCCGTCGCGATCCTTCCCGCTCACTTCCACCCAATAGAAATCGATCGGCGGATTCACCGCGGAATTTTCATGATGGCCCTTCCCCACCACGGTACCGTGCTCGATGGAGGAGCACGCGCCGAGAAGCAGCAGGCTGGAAAGCAGGAGGAACTGGATCGTCTTCACGCGCGGTCTTTCTGGACCAAAAGGCGGGCCGGTTGAAAGCATTCGTTTTCTCCGCGCGAATCTTCTGGCTCCCCGTTCGCACCCGCTTATTCGTCGGGGCGCGATGAATGCCGCTGTCTCCCCGTTCCTGCTCGTTTCGTTTTTCGCCGCCGCGGCACTTTCCGGCGCGGAGCGCGTGCCGTGGACTTCGTCGAAAATTCACGGGTCGCCCGAGCCGCCGCCGCGGTATCGGGTCGAGCGCGCGTTCCCGAAAGTGACTTTTGAAAATCCGATCGACGTCGCTGTGATCCCTGGCACGCGTCGTCTGGTCGTGTCCACTTTGGACGGGCGGCTCTTCTCGCTGCCGGATGATGAGTCGTGCGAAAAGGCGGAGCTGTTTGGCGATGTGCGCCAGTTTGAGCAAGAGACGGCGAGTTCCTACGCCTTCACTTTTCATCCGCGCTTTGCGGAAAATCGCTTCGTATTCGTCTGGATCAATCTCGACGGGCACGGCCACAAAAATCGCGAGGACGGCACGCACATTGTACGCTTTCGCGTGACGGAGGAGGACCCGCCGCGGCTCGATCTCGCGAGCGGAAAGCTGATCTACACATGGATGAGCGGCGGTCACAATGGCGGCGGGCTGCGCTTCGGGCCGGATGGGATGCTCTACATCGCCGCGGGGGATACGGCTGATCCCGATCCGCCGGACCCGCTCGCGACGGGGCAAAATATCGGCGACGTGCTGGCAAGCATTCAGCGCATCGACGTGGATCATCCCGACGCAGGCCGCGCGTATGGCATCCCAAAAGACAACCCGTTTGTGAACACGCCGGGCGCGCGCGGCGAAGTGTGGGCCTACGGTTTTCGCAATCCGTGGCGGATGAGTTTCGACAAAAAAAGCGGTGCGCTGTGGGTCGGCGATGTCGGGTGGGAGTTGTGGGAAATGATCGACCGCGTGGAGCGCGGCGGGAACTACGGATGGAGTATCACGGAAGGTGGGAAGCAGGATGTGCGGCCCGATCGCGCGCGCGGACCGTCGCCAGTTTTGCCGCCAGTCGTGGTGCATTCGCACAAGGAGGCGGCGAGCATTACCGGCGGCGAAATTTACGACGGGAAAAAGCTGCCCGAGCTGGCTGGGACTTACATTTACGGCGACTGGCAGCTCGGCACTTTCTGGTCGCTGCGCGATGGCAAAAGCACCGAGCTTTGCCGCAGCAATCTGGAGCCGATCGTCTTCGGCGTCGCACCCGACGGCGAACTGCTGATCGCCGATTACGCTGGCGGCGGATTGTGGCGGCTAGCGCGCAACCCTGATGCACGCAAGGTTTCCGAGTTTCCGCGGCGGCTGAGCGAGAGCGGGCTTTTTGCGGATGGAAAAATGCAAACGCCTGCGCCCGGCGTGGTGCCTTACGAAATCCACGCGCCGCGCTGGTCCGATCACGCGACTTCACAACGCTGGATCGCGCTGCCCGGAAACGAGAACATCACGCTCGCGAAAAAAGAACTGGGTGTGATCGCGCCGGGGCGCTGGGTTTTTCCGGACGACAGCGTGCTGGCGCTTACTTACACGCTGGAAATGGAGCGCGGAAATCCGGCGACCGCGCGGAAAATCGAGACGCAGATCATGCACTTCGATGGCATCCAGTGGGCCGCCTACAGCTATCGCTGGAACGATGCGCAGACCGACGCGAAACTGGTGCCCGCCGACGGCGCGGATGCCACTTTCGACGTGAAAGATCCCGCCGAACCGAGCGGCGCGATGCGGCAGCCGTGGCATTTTTTCGCCCGCGCGGAATGTCTGCGCTGTCACAACATGTGGAATAACTTCACGCCCGGCTTTTCCTCATCCCAGCTTGATCGGCAGGCGATCGCCGATGCGGGCGATCCGCTGGAATTGCTCACGCGTCTGAAAATTCCCCTCGAAGAACCGAAGCTCACGAACCCGCACGGAAAGAGCGGCAATCTCGAACTCCGCGCCCGCTCGTATCTGGAGGCGAATTGCGCGACCTGTCATCGCGCAGGCGGCGGCGGTTCGGTGCCGACGATGATGACGATCGAGACGAAGCTCGCCGACGCGCGGCTCGTGGACGCGAAGCCCGTGCAAGGTGACCTCGGCCTTCCCGACGCCCGGATCATCGCGCCCGGCGATCCGTATCGCAGCGTGCTGCTTTATCGCATGGCCACGGCGGGCCGCGGACACATGCCGTATCTTGGCGGAAAGCTGATCGACGATCGCGGACTGGTGCTCGTGCGCGATTGGATCGCCGGGATAAAGCTCGGTGCGGAAACGCCCGAGATAGAATTGCTCGCGCTCGCCTCCGCTTTTCGAGTGATCGACGGCTCGGAAACCGGCGCAGAGCGTGAAGGCCTCATCCGACGGGGAGCCGCGCTCCCCGACCCAATGCAGCGCGCACTTTTCGAGCGTTTCCTTCCAGAGTCGCAGCGCCGCAAAACACTCGGTCCGGTCTTTTCCACCGACGCGCTTCTCGCGCGCGCGGGCGATGCCGCGCGCGGGAAAACGCTCTTCACCGCGATCTGCGCGACGTGCCATCGCGCGGGCGACACGGGCATCGACTTCGGCCCCGAACTCACGCACATCGCCGCGAAATATCCGCGCGCCGCGCTGCTCGAACAAATCGTGCAGCCCGCGAAAATCATCGAACCGCAGTGGCAGCTCGCGACGGTCGTTTTGAAAAGTGGCGAGTCCGTTTCGGGCTTCATCGACGGGCGCATCGGGGAGGAGATCACGCTCAAAATCGCCGGTGGCGGGCGGCGAAAAATCCCCGCGGAGGAAATCAGCAAAACGACGACTGCGAACGTGTCGGTCATGCCGGAGGGTCTGTTGCAAAGCCTCACTGCACAGGAAGCCGCCGACCTGCTCTCGTTTGTCTCTTCTCTCAAATAACCATGCCTCCACTCGACACCATCGTCCGCCATCTCGACCGCACGCTTCGCACCACCGAAATCGCCGACTACCCCGGCGCATGGAATGGCCTGCAAATCGAAAACTCCGGCACGGTGCAACGCGTCGCTGCCGCGGTCGATGCGTGCGAGGCCGTCATCGAAGAAGCGGTGGCGCGCGGCGTGTCGCTGCTGCTCGTGCATCACGGACTTTTTTGGGGCGGCGTGCAGCCGGTCGTCGGTGCCGTCCGTCGCAAAATGAAAGCCGCGCTCGACGCCGATCTCGCCATCTACAGTTCGCACCTCCCGCTCGATCTGCATCCGACGCTCGGAAACAACGCGCTGCTCGCGAAAGCGCTTGGATTCAAGGTTTGCGAGCCATTCCTCGAAATGAAAGGGCAGGCGATCGGCGTGCAAACGCGAGCAGCGCTTTCGCTCCAGGAAGTCGCGCGCCGTTTGGAAAAAGTGCTGGGCAGCGCGCCGCACCTCGCGCCCGGCGGTCCATCGAAAACCGCGCGCATCGGCATCGTGACGGGCGGTGCGGGTGGCGAAGTCGCGCTTGCAGCGGCGGCGGGCGTGGACACCTTCATCACCGGCGAAGGCCCGCATCACAGCTACACGCTGGCGGAGGAATTGGGCGTGAACCTTTTCTACGCCGGCCACTACGCGACGGAGACATTTGGCGTGCGCGCGCTCGCCGCTTATGTCGCGAAAAAGTTCCGCGTGCCGTGGGAGTTTGTCGACCATCCGACGGGGCTTTGAGGGAGTAAGAAGTAAAAAGTGGTCAGTAGTCAGGAGTCACTCGAGCCCGCGCTCGCCGACTCTGACTGACTACTTTCGACTGCTGACTTCTTACTCCCGAAGCTCCCCTCGTGAGTTGGCGTCGCCCTCCAGGCGCACGGTCGCTTTCCCTATCGTCTCGATCAGGTCCGGCGGCTCGGTCTTCATGGGCGTGGGGAGGTTTTTGGGGAGTTCGGAAATGGTGCCGAGGAATTTGAGCAGCTCGTTGCTTTGGACGGCGTAGTTCACATTCTGCGCGATCGCCGCATCGAAGCCGGCTACGACCACGCCGACGACGTTCCCGCGGGTGTCGAGCAGCGGACCGCCGGAGTTGCCGGGCTGGAGTGGCACGCTGATTTGGAAAACGTGCGCGTCATCTTTCGCGCCGGTAAGGCCGCTGATCGTTCCCTCGGTCGCCTTGAGGCCTTTGCCCTGGCGATCGATCCGCGGAAAACCAAACGTGGAAACTTTCTCCAAAAGCCGTGCATCTCCGCTGGGCCGGATGGGGAGCGCGGTGAATGGCTGCGGATATTCGACTTTCATCAGCGCGAGATCGTTAGCGGGGTCTTCACGAATGAGCCGCGCGGGGAGCGGACCGGATTCGAGCATAACGGTTAGATTCTTTGCATCGCGCGTGACGTGGCGGGCGGTGATGAAGTAGCCCTCTGGCGAGATGAAAAAACCCGTGGCGCTCACGCGGTCGGGAAATCGGCGCGGCGTGGCAGCAGGAATGGCCGTGAAGACTGGCGAGGTTAGCACGGGCGTGAGCGGGATGGTGCGCATGGGTTGGTGACGCACGGAAAAATTCTGGGCGAGATTCGCGTGTAGTTCCTGGTAGGCGATATCCGCCATGCGGTCGTAAAGCGAGCCGCCCTGGCTCTGCGGGCCGCTGGCGAAATTGCCGGCATTACACGGCACCTCGAAGCTCCACGGACGTGTGCCGGGGGTGACGACGGAGACTTTGAAATTGAAGCTGAGCTTCAGGTAGGCGCGCTGGGAGGCGGCGTCCGTGAGGAACGCGTCCAGCGGATAGACCGTGGTCTGGATGGTCAGCGCAGGTTTATCGAAGCCCATCGGGTCGCTGGAAAACGGGCGGCCTTTTTGAAGGTTGATCACGCCGGCTGGAGCAAAATTAGTGAAGCCCTTTTGCAGCTCGGCGACCACCGCATCTTCGCGACGACGCACGCGGCTCGCCGAAAAACTTTCCGCCGCTGGCACGATCTCGAAGCGGCGGCCGGTATCGGGTAAAAGGGTGCCGATTTTTTCGTCCACGGTGCCGAGCCAGGCCGCCGAGCTTTCGCCAAAACGCACTTCGACGTCCGCAGTTTCATGCTCGCGCAGCCAGCGAAACAGACTCTGCATCGCAGCGAGCGCCGCCGGGGCGACTTCGCTGCGCGCGCGGCCTTCGCTTTCGGCATACATGCGATCGAGAGCCGTCCGGGCGTCGGAGCCTGCCGGAGAGTTGGGGAAATCGCGCGCCACCTCGCGCAGTGCCTCCGCACTTCCCAGCGTCTGCGCGGCGCGCAAGGAGGCGGCGGGCAGTTTCCCGCTGCGCACTCCGGCGTGATAGGATGATTCGGGGCGATCCAGAAAGTGCCGCCACGCCGCGGGAGTATCGGCTGATTCGGCAATTCCGTAGGCAAAGCCATTCCGCAGAAAATTCGCGCCCAGCCACAGCGCGGCTCCCGCCACGATGCCGGCGATCAAGCCATAATGCGCCACCGGGACGGGCAGCCCGAACCAACCCGTCTCGCCGCGCGAGCCCTGGAGGACGACAGGCGGACACAGTATTTCCCAAGCTCCGCCGTAGCGCGTCTCGTAGAGTGGATCGAGCGCCTGCACACCTTCCCAATTCTCCGCCGCCATCGCTGCAAAAAGTTGCGCCTGGGCGATCTGGAGCTGTCCCAAAATCCGCTGCGCGACCGGTTGCGATGGCACGCGCAGGCAGACGGTTTCGCCGGGGAAAATCCATTCGATCTGCGCTTCCTGCGTCCCGTTTGCTCCCGGCACGGGCCGGACGCGCACGCTTTTCAAAGTATCGAACGAATGTTGAAAACACCGGCCCTCTTCCGCGATCAGGACATCAGTGGCGAAAACGTAGATGCCGGGCGCGAAGGGCAGCGCGTGCTTCATCCGCCTCGCGCGGAAAAACCCCAGCATGCCCCAGCCGAGCGAGACGGCGGCGATGATCCAGGCCGCGATCCAGCCGGTTTCCTGATGACGCGTCCCGCCGAGGAAGGCAAGCGCCAGCACTCCACCGAGGCCGATCCAGAGAAAGAGCCGCCATTTTTCCCGATCTACATTGGCCGAAGTCCACAACGGCCTGGGCACGCCACGCCCTGAAATACACTGCACGACACGCTGGCGAAGTCCGACTGGCATCTTCCCCAACCCAAGTTCCCGACACGTCCGAATCATGGGCATTTTGTGGCCAGAACGGCGGCGTTTCGTCAAGGCGAAGTGTGTCCGCGGAAGGGGTCGGGCGAGATGACAGAAAAAAAGTTGCGCCGAGCGGCTGGCGGGCGTAGATGAAAAACGATTAATCCATCGAATGCGAGCCGGTTGCCGATGCGAGTTTATTTAAAGCGGTGGCCGGTCGTGGCGATGGAGCGAATCAAACGATCCTAGATCGTCAGCCAGTCAGCCCCTCAAGAACTTCTCCTCCCTAACCATCGCGTTCCTGAACTTTTCCTCCCTCCCAACCACCGCACACCCTACCGTCATGAATACGCCCAAAAAAACCATCCTCCACAGCAGCATCGCCAAGCTCATCGCCACGTCCATTTTAGCGGGCTTGTCCGCGTCGCCAGCACGGGCGGCAGTCCTGTTTTGGGACGGTGTCGGTGGCACTGCGGGTGATTGGGGCTCTCTCGCGAACTGGTCCACCGTGGTTGGCGGCGGGACGAATCCTGCGGCCATTCCGACAGCAGCGGACATCGCGCGCTTCAGTGCCACAAATGTGGCGGCGGCACAGACGATCAGCTTGAACGCAAACCGCAGCGTGCTCGGGTTGGATTTCACGAGTGGCCAGGCGCACACGCTGCAGGGCGGTGGGACGGCTCGCGTCCTGACGATTGGCGCATCGGGCATCACTAAAACCGGGGGCGCCGCAATGACAATCGGGTCAGCGACGGCGACCCAGAATGTTTCCATTTCGTTGGGAGGACCGCAGACGTGGTCGAACAATAATAACACCGGCATCCTGAGCATCTTGAACGGAGTGACGCTGGCCAATGCCGGGCCGCAGGTTTTGACGCTCGCCGGAACAAGCACGGCGGCCAACGTGGTCAGTGGCATTCTCGGAAACGGCAGTGGCGTTCTGGGGCTGGCGAAAACGGACGTTGGCCTCTGGGTGCTAAGCGGGGCGAATACCTACTCTGGCGGGACTACTATCTCTGGCGGAACCTTGCGCGGCACGGTGGCGGGAGCCTTTGGTGCTAACACAACTTCTTCTGCGATCACCCTGAGTGGTGGGACGCTGGAGCTTTTGAACGACACCGGGACTACCTTCACGAACACAAATACCACGGTTACCACGACTTCGACGGTCGTCGCGAATCGTGCGACGGCGGCGGCAACTTCGACGACTCACACGCTGGGCACACTGAGCATCGGCGCGACCACGCTGAATGCGAGTCGCGGCGCGGGGATCACGACCACCGGCGTCGCCGGAATCGTTTTTGGTGCGACGACTCTCACGGGAAGCGCCACCTTCGCCCCGGCGGCCAGCACTGTCCTCACACTCGGAGCCGTCGGAGACGGTGGGGCGGGAAATTCGCTGACCATGAATGGTGCGGGGACCACGATTCTGGCGGCGGCAGGTACCTATTCCGGTGGCACAAATATTAACAGTGGTGTTTTGCAGGTCAACAACGCCACTGCGGCCGGCAAGGGTTTGATCACGGTCGGCGCGGGTGCGGCCACCGCGAATCGCTTGCTAATTAATGGCGGTGTCACGATTGTGAATGACTATCTGCTGGCCGGGAATACGACCGGGGCGGGGGGATTTGGTGTACTCCAACAGACTGGCGCGGGGCAGGGGCGGATCAACGGCACGATCACGATCAATGGGTCACCGAGCGCTGGCGGGCATTTCGTAGGTGGGGCGGCGGTTGGGAGTGAGTTAGTTTTGGGAGGAGCTATTACTTCCACCGTCGCGGCGCTGAGTCAGCGGGCTGGCCGGGTGGTTTATGCGGGTGGTGGAAGCGGAGGAAGTTGGAACGCGCTGACCGTTACCAATACTGCGCTCGTTGGCGCGACGAATGGAATTCCCACCGGCGTCACTGTGACTCTCGGCGGTTCCGGCGATGCGGGACTCGATCTCAATGGGTTCGACCAGGCCCTGAACGGACTCATCATCGGCAACGGAGGAGTGCCAGCTAATAATTCGTTTACGGGCACTGTGACTGTCGGCGCGAAAGTGCTGACGCTGACTGGCGATATCACCACGGTCTCGAACGTGGCGCAGAATGTGACGCACGTCGTGAACGCGACCGCGGGAGGGGCAATCAATTTTGGCGCTACCAACCGGAATATCAACGTCGTTGATACCCTGGCCGCCAGCGACCTCACGATTAATTCGCTTATCGCCGGGTCGGCCGGTTTTAATAAGACCGGCGGGGGCACGCTGACCTTGAATGGGAATGTGACGAATACCGGGACTTTCGCGGTCACGAACGGGACTTTGGGAGGCAATACCGCGATTTCAGGCCCGCTCGTGGTGGGAAATGGGGCGACCCTTCTACCCGGCACGGCCTTAACCTCCGGCACCATCTCAGCACCATCGCTTACCTTTGATTTCGGCTCCGCCACCGTAAATATGAACGTGGGTGCCGGTGGTGATCTGATCTCGGGTGGCACCGTCGTGAATAATGGTGCGACCACGGTGAATTTGTTTCAGATCGGCGGCGCGCTGGCGAACGGCGTTTATCCATTGATTAACTATACCGGGACGACGCCGGGGACAGGTGGCTTCACTCTGAATCAGGTCGGCCACGTGATCGGTGGCCTGGTCGATACGGGGACATCCATTGCCCTAGAGCCTGTCATGCACTTTGAGGCCGGCGGGATTATGGTATTTATAGCTGTACATTTTGAGACATTTGATGTGGAACCATTGGGATGGCGAACCGAAAAGCGTATCCGAGCGATGTCAGTGATGAAGAATGGGAGTT
>JBBRPM010000021.1:0-69626 GCA_038228115.1 Chthoniobacterales bacterium | reverse complement strand
TTTGGCTGGGCCGCACGCTTCCGGCGTCTCGCCCGCGACTATGAGCGTCTGGCGACAACTCTCTCCGGTCTTCACTGGCTAGCTTTCGCCGGTCTCATGCTCAATACCCTCTTCCGCCATTGTGCATGACAGGCTCTAGCGGGATTCCAGCTTTTGCTCTTGAGACGGCTCATACCGCGACCGACTTCTGGAACGGGGATTTTGTCAAATTCAATGACACGTATGACCTTGGCGCAGGGGCCGTGGCGGTCACGGGGACGACGGCCAACATTCTGGGTGGCAATGTCAACCCTGCTACGCTGACATTCAACAACTCAGCGGTAGATTACATTGTGAACAGCGGAGATGGATCGGGCATCGCATCTGGCAATTTGACGAAGGATGGCAGCGGAATGCTGACCCTCAGCACGATCAACACATACACTGGTGCTACAGCGATCAACGCAGGCACGCTCAACCTCACCGGCTCGCTGGCGGGCACGGCGATCACGGTGAGTGGCACCGCCGTGTTGTCGGAAAGCGCTACCGGCGGGATCAGTGGTGCAGCTTCGCTCATCCACTCGAGTTCGGCCACAAGCACACTTTTTGGGACGAATAGCTACCTCGGCGGAACAACCATCAACGCGGGCACATTGGTGCTGGGCCACGCCACGAACACGCTTGCCGATACGGGCGCAGTGACCGTGGACGGCGCGACGGCTGTGCTGAGCATTGGCGGTAACAGCGACACCGTGGGAGCAGTCTCCCTCAAGAACGGCGCCTCCATCACTGGCAGCGGCGGCGTCCTCACTGGCTCTTCCTACGCTGTTGAAAGCGGCAGCATCTCCGCCATCCTCGGCGGCTTTGGCATCGCGATGACCAAGTCCACCGGAGGCATCGCGACCCTCTCGGGCGCGAATAATTATACCGGCGGCACCTCAATCACCGCTGGCACGGTAAAATTGAGCGGCGCAGGCACCCTGGGGTCGGGCGCGAGCGTTTTTGTCAACAGTGGGGCCCTGCTCGATCTCAATGGCACCAATCAAGCGATGACGTTTTTGGCCAGTTTGGGCACGATCGCGAACAATTCCGGCAGCGGCACTTCGGTGCTGACTTTGTCAACGGTCGGCACCACTGTGGCACCCCCCTTGATTGTGGATAATACTTCTACTCCGGGCGAGAAAGTCGCCGTCGTGCTCGCGACAACCAACCAAGTCTTTAACACCGCCAACTCCTACAGCGGCGGCACGACCATTAATGGCGGGGCATTCCTTTATATGCAAGTTAATGGGACTACGGCCGGGACGGGCGCTATCAACTTATTAGCCTCGAACAGCGGTCTTGTGGCCAACGCGATCACCATTGCGAACGACATTTCCGGGGCCGGATATATTTTCAACAACATAAACGGTGCAGCCACGGTTACGCTCACCGGCACGCTGAATACCTCTGGCAGTCTCACCTCCCGCAATGCTGGCAACGTCTATGACTTTGCGGGAAGCGGGGATAGCACGCTCAGCGGTTCCATCGGCGCAGGGGGTGGAACCAATGGAACGGCGGGCAGGGGTAGCATCATCAAGTCCGGTTCCGGGATATTGACCCTCTCCGGGGCGAACCTCTACACCGGCGGGACGACCATCAACGCCGGTATCCTGAACGTGAACGCCAATGCCGCGCTGGGCGCTTCCACCGGCGCTCTCGCGATCAACAACGGCGCGACTCTGCAGGCTGGCGGCCCCGTCACCGCCGCGCGCACGGTCACCCTCGGCGGCACAGGCGGCGTCATCGACACCAATGGCAACACCGTCACGCTCGACGCGAGCAGTTCGATCTTGGGCACGCTGCTGGAGAAGATCGGAACGAGCACGCTCTACCTCAACGGCACGCAGGGCGAGGCCACGCTCACTACCACGGACGGAATTACCAACGTAAACACCGCCGTGGGCACGGGCACTTCGACGATCAATGCGAACGCCACGACGAACATCGGGGCCAGCCAGACGCTGGCCGCGCTGAACATCGGGGCGGGAGCGGTGGTGACCCTTGGGAACGGCCCGTTCGCGGCTGAATTCGCAGACGCGCCTGCGGCTGCCTTCGGCGCGGGCGATGCGGCACTGACGGCAGCGGCAGCACCCGTGCCGGAGCCGGGCTCGCTCGGGCTATTCGTGGCCGATGCACTCGGTCTGCTGTGCCGTCGCAAGCGCGCCTGAGCTTTTTTAAGACGCCCCGAGGCTCCTGGCAGGAGCTTCGGAACTCATGGTTCGGGATTTCTTGACGAAGGCTCTGGCCAAACTGGGATGGGGAACGGCTCCGCCCTCGCACTAAGCGATCCCTGCGACTGCAAGTCACCGCTCCGTCGAGCGATTCGCTGACCGCCAACCTCGACCACGCCGTCGCTGGTGTTATTAATGGATTCCGGGATTCGCGCGATCCAGGATATTTGGAAAATGGCATCCCCGGTCGAGCATCGCGTAGCGCGGGCGCTCGTGGTGGTTTTCTGACGTGAAAGGTTCCGCAAACTTCCCGGCAACTAAATCATCGCGAACGAAAAAGGCATTCAGTCCGCCAAAGTCGCAACCGACGAGGCTGTAGCCAAACCGGCGTCCCAGATTCTCGAACGCTTTCAAACTCGCGCCGTAATTCTGCGATCCATTCCATACCCGATTTGAGTCGTAGCGCACCTTCCAGTCGATGTCCGCCGGGATGGCCGCGTTGTATTCCACCACGACCACGCGAGGCCGGTAGGCACCGAGCCCTTCCCACGCGTAGTAGGTATTTTGGTCAATATCGAGCGAGAGAAAATCGAACTCCACCGGCACCGCGAGCTGCTGAAAAAAAGAGGCGATATTTTCGCGGGAGGCAAACGCGACGAGAGGTTTTACGCAGCCGGCCCGTAAATCTTCGCGGCTTTCCAGCGTCCGCGTGAAGGCGCTGTCCCCGTCGATCCAGCGGCCCGTCCACCCTTGGGAAAGGAGAAAGGCGGTGTTGTTTTCGTGGCCGTCGCCGACGCCTAGTTCGACGAAAAACCGGTTCGTCGTCCCAATCCGGCGGAAAATTTCGTGAATCATCCCATCCTCGCCATTCTGCGAACACACCCGCGCATGTTGGCGCAGCAGCCGCAGCGGATCGCCATAGCGCGGGTGATCGCGCCATTCGAAATCCAGCAGACGAATGATTTCGTTGTTTTTCAGCCCCAGCGTGTTGCTCTCCGCGCGTCCGAGCGATACCCGGATGTCATGCAGCTCACGCACGAGAGGGAGCTGGCGATATAGACGGGCGATGAACTTTCGGAGCATGGCGAGATGGAGTGCGTCTTCGGGAGAAAGCACCGTCTTTCTCGAAAAGACAAGCACCCGCAGGAGGATTGGCGGATGCGTTGCCGGGGAGTTGCTCGTAAGCCTGGCTTCAGTCGGGAAGCGGCGTTTGACTAGTCGTGCGGAAACGCTATCCTCACCGGCAGATTTTCTAATCAAGGAGTCCCGATGAATGAATTTGTCTTTCCACGCGGAGCGCTGCGTTCCGCTTTCACCGCCTGCGGCCTTTTTCTCACGCTCGCGCGAACAGCGTTCCCGGCGTCGCCGCCGCAGAATTTCACGGACTCCGACGGTGACACCTACACTGTGCGGCTGACCGGCGCAGGATCGGCAGTGGTGACGATCGTCGATCCCGATCACGACAACAAAGGCCCGATCGCGAGCATCGCGCTCACGGCCACGGACTTCACGAGCGTCCTCACGATCGCGGTCGCGAAAGTCGGCGACGGGCGCGTGAAAGTCGGCGCGATCTCGGGCAGCGGCGCGGTGAATATCATCAGCGCGGCGTCGTGCGATTTGAATGGTGCGGGCATCGCGCTCGGTGGCGCGACGTTGCTCCGGCTCGGCGATCTCGCAGCCGGCGCAAACATCGTTTTGGCGACGCGGCCCACGGTGAAACCGCTCGCGCTTTCCGCGCGCAATGTCAGTGCGATGCAACTCACCGCACCCGCATCGACGCTCACTTTCGCCGCGCGCAGCATCACCGGCGGCGCGAAGTTTTCCGCGGCGCAAATCGCCGCGTTCAATGTCACCGCGGGCAACTGCGCGGCGGAAATTTCCACCCCGGGGCGGCTCGTTTCGCTTTCGGTAAAAGGCGGCGATTTTTCCGGCCACATCGCGGCGCGCAGCATCGGCTCGATCAGTATTTTAAAAGACACCGCGGGCAGCGGCGGCTCGCTGCGCGATAGCACGGTCACGGCACGCGCGATCGGCACCGTCATCGTGGCGCACGACCTCGTAAATTCGCTCCTCCTCGCCGGCGCAAATCTCGGCGCGGACGGCATACTCGGCGGTACCGGTGCCAATGCCGACACGTTTGCTCCCGGCACGCTCGGCGCGGTTTACGTACTCGGTGCGATGACGAATTCCGTCGCGGGCGCGGGCTTCACGCCGGTCGATGGGAAATTCGGCGACGGCAACGACGGCACGCTGGGTGGCACGGCGAGCACGCTCGGGGCGTTCGTCGTGCGCGGACAAATCGACTCACTCAGCCGCATCGGCGCGGGCGCCTTGCCGCAGTTTGTGTATGTGAATCGTGGGATGTTCCGCCCGGCTCGCGATGCGCGTTTTGTTTCGCGAAAAGTGGTGATCCCGAACGCTCCGGTGGTGACGCCACTCAGCGAGACGAGCGTGGTGCCGGCGGCGGTGGCGACGAGTTTTCTCTACACGGGCGCGGGCGCGGTGCAGACGGGAGTGACGCCGGGCGCGATCAAGCGCGAGGCCGCTGCCGTGCTGCGCGGACGCGTGATCGGGCGCGATGCGCTGCCAGTCCCCGGCGTGGAAGTCACGGTGCTCGATCGCCCGGAGTTTGGGAAAACGAACTCGCGCGCCGACGGGATGTTCGACATGGCGGTGAACGGCGGCGGGAAATTGATCGTGCGTCTTGAAGCGGCGGGGCTTTGTCCGTTGCAGCGTCAGATCGATCCGACGCGGCAAGATTTTAACGTGCTTGGTGATGTCGTGATGATCGGTGTCGATCCGATGATGACGGAAGTCGCACTCGGCGCGGCAGCACCGATGCAGATGCACGAGGCCGCGATGCAAACCGATGCGAGCGGTCCGCGCCACGCGGTGCTGATGTTTCAGCCAGGAACGAGCGCGACTTTGCTAATGCCAGACGGCACGACGAAGCCCGCGCCTTCCCTCAGCGTGCGCGCGACGGAATTCACGGTTGGCCCGACTGGCCCGAGCGCGATGCCCGGCACGTTGCCGCCAAACAGCGCCTACACCTATTGCGCAGAGCTGACCGCCGATGAAGCAGTCACGGCTGGTGCGACAACGGTCATGTTCGACAAGCCGGTGTATTTTTATGTCGAAAACTTCCTCCACTTCGACATCGGCGTGGATGTACCGAGCGGCCTTTACGACAAGACGAAAGGCGTGTGGGAAGCGGGGCCGAGCGGGCGCGTGATTAAGATCCTCAGCATCACCGCAGGCGTGGCGAATCTCGACGTGAATGGCGACGGCAACGCGGACACCGGCGGCACTTTGACGGCGCTGAACATCACCGACGCCGAGCGCACGCAACTCGCGACGAGTTACACCCCAGGCACGAGTCTGTGGCGCGTGCCGATCCCGCATTTCTCGCCGTGGGATTGCAACTGGCCCTACGGCCCACCCGCCGGCGCAGGTCCGCCGAATGGCGGCCCGCCAACGAATAACAACCCGCCGGGCGACCCGAACGATCCGCCGAATATCTTCATCCAAAGCCAGGGTCTCAGCGAGACGCTGCCAGTCGCGGGCACGCCCTTTAGTCTTACCTACCGCAGCGAGCGCGTGCCGGGCCGGAATGCGGCGCAAAGACTAGACATCCCGCTGAGTGGCGCAACGCTGCCGGGGCCGGTGAAGCGTATCGAGCAGTCGGTCTCCATCGCGGGCCGCACGTTTAGCCAGTCCTTCGCGCCGGGCACCAATCTTTCCACCTCTTTTCAATGGGATGGTGTCGATGCCTACTCGCGTCCCGTCACAGGTCGGCAGACGGCGAAGATAAACACTAGCTATGTCTATGATGGCGACTACAAGAGCACGGGCCGCTTCGGTTACAATGGCACGGGCGTTCTTGGCGGCGATCGTACGCGGCAGGAGATCAGTATTTCCAAGCAGGACACGAAGGTCATCGGCGTCATCAATATCCGCGAGCAAGCCATCGGCGGATGGACCCTCGACGTGCATCATATTTACGATCCGGTGGATCGGAAACTCTACCTCGGTGATGGCAGCTCGCGCAGCGCGGAAAGTGTAAGTAGCGCCATCGAAACCATCGCAGGCAGCGCGCAGACTTATACGGCGGGCTTTAACAATGACAACATCCCGGCGACTTCCGCGCGCACCCTGCGGCCTGCCTATATCGCGGTCGCCGCCGATGGCACGATCTACTACCCCGACGCGAGCTTGCATCAAATCTTTCGCGTCGGCACCGATGGCATCCAGCACGTCATCGCAGGCATCGCCACCTCGGCGGGCTATAACGGCGACGAACGGCCCGCTCTCACGGCACAACTCAACGAGCCCTTTGGCATCGCGCTCGCGCCGGATGGCACCGTCTATTTTAACGACGGCAGCAACCGCCGCACTCGTAGCATCACCACCGATGGCATGATCCACACCGTCGCCGGCACGGGCGTCGATGGCTACAGCGGCGATGGCGGGCTCGCGACCGCCGCGCGCATCGGGGTCGCCATCAATATCTGCTACGGTGCCGATGGCTCGCTCTACATTTCCGACTCGAACAAACATGCCATCCGCCGCGTCGGCACCGATGGCATCATCACCACCGTCGCGGGTAATGGCGTGCGCGGATTTGGCGGCGATGGAGGGCTCGCCACGGCAGCGCAACTCGGCTTTCCGCTCGGCGTCGGGCTGGATGCGGAGGGAAATCTTTTCATCGTGGACTCGGAGAACCGGCGCATCCGCAAAGTCGGCACGAACGGCATCATCACCACCATCGCCGGGGATGGCACCGGTGCGGTGAATGCGACCGATGCGGCGGGCGATGGCGGCCCGGCGATTCTGGCGAAAATCGGCATGGCGCGGCCAGGCTTCGTGCTCGATCCAAACGGGCTGCGCGTCGATCCGCAGGGGAATGTCCTTTTCTGCGACGCTGGCTTGCACCGCGTCCGCAAAATTTCCCGCGATGGCCTCATCACCTCCCTCGCCGGCTCGGGCAATGCGCCCCCCGCGCTGGGTGAAAAGAATGGCGACGGCAGCGCCGCGTTGCAGGCGCGCTTCGTCAGCCCGACGGATGTGGATTTCGGCCCCGACGGCTCACTCTACCTTCTCGATTTCTCCACCTACGCCGTACGCCGCGTCGCGCCGCCACTGGCCGGTTTTTCGGGTGGTGAAATCGCCATCCCATCCGCCGACGCGCTCCAGCTCTACCGCTTCTCAGGCAGCGGCCAGCACCTTTCCACCGTTCATACCCTGACTGGCGCGACGCTTTACAGCTTTGGCTACGATGCCGCCGGACAACTCGTAAGCGTGACGGATGGCAGCGGAAACATCACCCGCATCGTCCGCAATGCGGTCGGCGATCCGGTCGCGATTGTTTCACCGTATGGCCAGCGCACGATCCTCACTACGAACGCGGAAGGGATGCTCGCCAGCGTGCAGCCACCCATCGGCTCCGCGCATCAATTTACCTACGACTCCGGAGGCTTGTTAAGGTCGGAGATCGACGCCGCCAGCCAGAGCTATGCCTTTGACTATACCGCCACGGGACTACTCACGAAACACGACGGCCCCGGCCCGGAGCTAACTACACTCGGGCGCGTGGACATTCCCGATGGTTACTATGTCGATTTGGCCAGCGTCCTGGGTTACTCCGCGCGTTTCCAGATCGTGAAAGACGTGCAAGGCGTGGAAACGCGGACCGACACTGATGCCGCGAATTTGACAACGACTGATGTGCGCGGCGCGGATGGCATTTACACCTTTACGACGCCGGAAGGAGTCGTCAGCAAGCTGACACAAAGCGGCGATCCGCGCTTCGGTCTCCGCGCCCCTTTCGCCGGGAAGCAAGTCATTACCAGCCCCGGTGGTCGGACGGCCACGGTGAACGCCACCCAAGCCGCGACGCTCACCGCGCCGGAAAATCCGCTCAGCCTCACCACGCTCACGCGCACCATTGAGTTCAACGGGCGGACTTACTCCTCCAACTACACTGCCGCCACGCGCACCCTCAAGGTGGCTACGCCGCTAGGACGCATCGCGACGATTAAGATCACGCCGCAAGGTCGTCTCGCGCAGTATCAGTATGCCGGGTTTAGCGGGACGAACTTTACCTACGATGCCAATGGCCGGCTCACTGGCTACACCACTGGAACCGGCGCAACGGCGCGCACCTACCCGGTCACCTATGCCGCAAATGGGCAGGTCGCCTCGTTCGGCGATGGCCTCGGGCGCAAGAATCTTTACACCTACGATGCAGCAGCGCGGGTCACGAATTTCACCCGGCCAGATGCCAGCGCGACCCTCCTGACTTACGATGCCGCAGCGCGCGTGCAGTCCCTCACGCCACCCATCACACCGGCTCATCTCTTCACCTACACCGTCGATGGTCAGCTTGCGACTTACACCGCGCCCGATGCAGGCAGCGGCCCGGCGATGACCACCTTCAGCTACGACGCCGAAAATCTCCTGCAAACCATCACCCGCCCCGACGGCGCACCCATAACGTACGCCCCCGATGCTTTCGGACGACCCGGCACGCGGACGAACGGCGCGGACACGACGACTTACACCTATGCGGCCAATGGCAACCTATCGACGCTGACCCAGACCAGCGGCAACGCGATCACGCTCAGCTACGATGGCTCCTTTCCCATCGGCACAAGTTGGACCGGTCTCGTGCAAGGCTCCGTAAGCCGCACACTAAATAACGACTTCGAGACGGCCTCACAATCCGTGAACGGTGGAGCCGGGATCAACTTCACCTACGACGCCGACGGACTGCTGACAAACGCCGGTGCGCTCACCATCACCCTCGACCCAGCCAGCGGCTTTACCACTGGTACCAGCCTCGGCGGAGTCAGTGACACGCGCACTTATACCAACTTCAACGAACTCCTGCGCCAAACCTACACGAGTAACGCGACGCCGCTCATCGACTGGCAATACACCTACGACCGCCGGGGTCGCATCTCCCGCATCGTCGAAACCCCCGGCAACAGTGCTGCGAATACCTTTGACTACACCTACGACCTCGCCGGTCGCATCGTCTCGGTGAAAAAGAACTCCGTGCTGGTGAATACTTATACCTTCGACAAAAACGGAAACCGGCTCACCCAAGGCGGGCAGGCCGCCAACTATGACGCTCAGGATCGCCTCACCGACTTCGGTGGCGTGACTTATACCTACACCGCCGCCGGCGACCTGCTCACGCGGACGAATGGCGCGGCGACCGATAGCTACACTTACGATGCGATGGGCAATCTGCGCACCGCCACCCTCGCGAGCGGGAACACGATCAGCTATGTCATCGACGGGAAGAATCGTCGCATCGGGCGGCGCGTGAATGGCAACCTCCAGCGCGGCTATCTCTACCAGGACCAACTCGGCATCGTGGCCGAACTCGACGGAAGCAATAACCTCATCAGTCGCTTCGTCTATGCCGACCGCGAGGTTGTGCCGTCCTATCTGGTGAAAGGCGGCGAGACCTTCCGCATCGTAAGCGATCATCTGGGCAGTGTGCGTCTTGTCGTGAATGTCGCGACGGGAGCCATCGCCCAGCAACTCGACTATGATGCCTTCGGGCGCATCCTCAGCGATACCCAACCCGGCTTCCAACCCTTCGCTTTTGCCGGCGGTCTCTACGACGCGGATACCAAGTTCCTGCGGTTCGGCGTCCGCGACTACGATCCAGAGGCTGGCCGCTGGACGACGCGCGATCCGGCCCTTTTCCAAGGAGGCGACACGAACCTTTACGCCTATGCCTTTAACAACCCGGTGAACCTTGTGGACCCCTCTGGTCTCTTCGGGTTCGTGGCTGGCCTGGAAGGACCCTCCGCCTGGGCCGGGGCGGGAGCTTCCGGTGGCTACGGAGTCTCAGCGGGGACCGGCACCTTTATCGGACCCAAAGGGGTCACCCGCGCCACCTTCAAAACCGTTGACGACTACTACACCCAGCGCGGTGCTGTCGGTGGCGGTTTCGGCGTCAATCTCATCGGCATCAGTTCGACGTTTACCACTGCGGACGATGCTAAAGAACATGCCTCGCAGAAGAGCTTTAACATTGATGCCTTCGATATCAGCATAAAGATCGGTTACGGCGGCAAAAATGGCTCAGTTTCCCTGGGTATCGGCGCGGGCATCGGCGTCGGCTTTGGAGTCAGCGCACCCAACAACACGACGACAGCCACCCCGTCGCCCTGAGGCGCATTCAAGGTAAGGATCGACGCATCAAGTCCGAAGGATAAGCGCAGCGCGCCAGAGTCCAAAAAATTTGTCATTCTGAGGCACGAAGAACCTCTGACGATTCTCTTCTGCGTGCTTGAGAAAGCGAATAGTCAGAGGTCCTTCGCAAGCTCGGGATGACAGTTTTTTGGGCGCTCGCGCTCCTGCCTGTAACGCTCGCCGCCGATAAGAGTAAATTCTGCGACACCTTTTTTGTCAATTCTGGCTCGACGTTGAGAGAGGTTGTTGCCTTCCCCATCGCGTCTGCTACCGTCCGCGACTGATGCACCATCTCCTCCCGAGCCGACTTACGCTGCTTCCCGGTTTCTCCGGGCGCGTTTCGTAGCGCCTGGCCGGGGAGCTTTTTCGCGTTTGTTTTTGGCTGACGCCGCTTCCGGGGTGGAAGTGCGGTCGTCGGTCTGGTTACTCTCGTATTTCCGCCCGCAATCTCTCTTTACCCAATGCTCTCGAATCCTTCGTCCAAATACCGCGCCTTTCCGCCCGTGCCGCTGCCTGCGCGTGAATGGCCCAACCGCATCCTGACCGCCGCGCCGATCTGGTGCAGCGTCGATCTTCGCGATGGAAATCAGGCGCTCGCCGTGCCGATGAATGTCGCGCAAAAGCTCGACCTCTTTCACGGGCTCGTGAAGTGCGGCTTCAAGGAAATCGAGATTGGTTTCCCCGCCGCGTCGAACACGGAATTTGAGTTCAATCGCACGCTCATCGAGCGCGGTCACATCCCGGATGATGTGACGGTGCAAGTTCTCGTGCAGGCGCGCGAAGATTTGATCGAGCGCACCGTCGAATCGCTCATCGGGGCGAAGCGCGCGATCATTCATCTCTACAATTCCACGTCGCCCGCACAGCGCCGCGTCGTCTTTGGAAAATCGAAAAGCGAGATCGTGAAGATGGCCGTCGATGGTGCGCGCTGGATCAAAGATCGCCTGCCGCGTTTGGCCGGGACGGACGTGCGCCTGCAATACTCGCCGGAGAGTTTCTCGATGACGGAAGTCGAATTCGCGAAGGAGATTTCCGAGGCGGTGATGGACGTGTGGCAGCCCACGCCGGAGCGGAAGATGATCCTGAATCTGCCCGACACCGTAGAGGTCGCGATGCCAAATGTGTACGCCGATCAAATCGAATGGATGTGCCGGAATATCCGCAATCGCGACTCGCTCATCGTGAGCTTGCACACGCACAACGACCGCGGCACTGGCGTCGCCGCCACCGAACTCGGCCTGCTCGCCGGCGCGGACCGCGTCGAGGGCACGCTCTTCGGAAACGGCGAGCGCACCGGCAATCTCGACCTCGTGATCGTCGCAATGAATCTCTACATGCACGGCATCGCGCCGGGCCTCGATTTTTCCGACCTGAACGCCGTGCGCGAAATTTACGAACGCTGCACTGGTATGACCATCCCCGCACGGCAGCCGTACGGTGGCGAACTGGTCTTCACCGCCTTCTCCGGCTCGCATCAGGACGCGATCAAAAAAGGCCTCGCTGAGTGGGATCAGCGCGCGCAGGGAAACTGGGACGTGCCTTACCTCACGATTGATCCGAAGGACATCGGGCGCGAATATCGCGAGGTCATCCGCGTCAACAGCCAGAGCGGCAAGGGCGGCGTCGCGTATTTGCTGGAGAGTGAATACGGCATCGAACTGCCGAAAGATTTGCAGCGCGAATTCGGCCCGCTCGCCAACGACGCCGTGGACAGGCTCGGCCGCGAAGTCACCGGCGCGGAACTGCGCGCGATGTTTTTCCGCGAATACACGGAACGCACCGCGCCGTGGGAACTCGGCCACTTTCACGCCGACGGCATCGATGGCACCTTCAACTGCCGCGCCTCCGTGCATCGCGATAGCGAGGCCGTGAAACTCACCGGCAAAGGAAACGGTCCGATCGCCGCGTTCGTTCACGCACTGCATGAAGCCGGCACCGCGAAGTTCGAGGTCGCCGATTTCAAACAGCACGCACTCAGCGCCGGCACCGAAGCGAGCGCCATTTCCTACATCCAGATCAAGCTCCCCGACGGCTCGACAAAATGGGGCGCAGGCGTGGACACCAACATCGAACTCGCCTCGATCAAAGCCGTCCTCAGCGCCCTGAATCGCACGACGGGTGCATGAACTTTTCCGTTTCAAATACTTCCATGAAAAAAACTACGTTCACCGCCCTCGCGCTCGCTGCCCTCGGTTCGTCCGCTCTGGCTGTGACTCCATCCGCCGCACTGAATCTTCGCGAGATGCTCGTGCCCGCCGGCCAGTTCGGACGACACATCGAGTTCCCGATGCGTCCGACTTACATCACGATCCACAGCACCGAAAATCCAAACGCCACCGCACTGCAACACGCGACCGGGATGAAGAACGGCGCCTTTCGCGGCCATTCGCAATGGAATCGCACCGGCTTTCTCACGTGGCATTTCAGCGTGGACGACGTGCAGGCGATTCAAAGCCTGCCCCTGAACATCCAGGGCGAACACGCGGACCACGACGGGCCGGGGAACAAAACGAGCATCGGCATCGAGATCTGCGAGTTCCGCAGCGCCACGCGTCAGGCCACCGCCATCGACCGCGCCGCGCGACTTACCGCCTACGTCATGCACGAGAAAGGCATCCCGCTCGATAACGTCGTCCCCCACTACCACTGGACGCAGGTGCATTTCAACAACAACCACAAAGACTGCCCGCACATCCTCCTCGACGGAGGCAAGCCGGGTCCAAGGTGGGAAGCATTTTTGCGACGGGTGCGGAGCTACTATTGATAGTTAAATGTCATTACCTTCACGTAGTTTGAGGGTTCAGTTAGTAAGATTGCTCTCAACGGCGGTTCTCTCAGGCACCGTGTGCTTTTTCGTAGCGACCTACACGCGCCTTGCTCAGTTGAGGTTCGAGTTCGAGCACCCAGGCGGGGTTATAATAAATGGTTGCGCGTTTTTTGATCCAATACAATGCGCTGGCTTACGTTTTCCCAGTAATTGCGTTGCTCTCCGGTATCGCCGCCCTGAAACGAAGGAGAGGAGCGCCCGTCGCGTTGGAAGTCATACTGGCGACTGCTTGGATTTCCTCTTTAGGTTGGGTCGGTCTTTGCTTGCTCTTATGGCAGTTGCAAAATATTCCACACATCAGCCATATGGAGGTCCATTTTTAATAAACAAAAACGCCCGGCGAACTTTCATTCGCCGGGCGCTTGTTAGGTTTGACTAGTTACCGCATTAGCCCGCGATCGGCTCAGGCTCCGTGCCGGTGGCGTCGCCGCCGAACTGCTCGCCAAGGTTGATCGTCTTCACATCGCGGTGACCGGGGAAACCGGTGCCCGCTGGGATCAGATGACCCATGATGACGTTTTCCTTGAAGCCGCGGAGGTGATCGATGCGTCCGAGCGTCGCTGCTTCGGTGAGGACGCGCGTGGTGTCCTGGAACGAGGCCGCGGAGATGAACGAATCGGTTTCGAGCGAGGCCTTGGTGATACCGAGCAGCACTGGCACTGCTTCGGCAGGCTTGCCGCCTTTCTCGATCACTTCGGCGTTCGCTTTTTCAAACGCGATCTTATCGACCTGATCGCCCCAGAGGAGCGCTGTGTCTCCGGGCTCGGTGACTTTCACCTTGCGGAGCATCTGGCGGACGATGATTTCGATGTGCTTGTCGGAGATTTCCACGCCTTGGAGGCGATAGACTTCCTGCACTTCGTTGACCATGTGCTCCTGAAGTTCCTGCGGTCCGCACACATCGAGGATGTCATGCGGAGGCACCGGCCCGTCGGTGAGTTGCTGGCCCTTGGCCACAAAGTCGCCTTTGACCACGATGATGTGCTTGTTCAGCGGAACGAGATGCTCTTCCTCAGCCTTGGTCTCGGCGTCGGTAACGATGATCTTGCGCTTGCCGCGGACGGTTCCTCCGATTTCGACGATACCGTCGATCTTGGCGATCTCGGCGGCGTCTTTCGGACGACGCGCCTCGAAGAGTTCGGCCACACGCGGCAGACCGCCGGTGATGTCCTTCGTCTTCGCGATCTTACGCGGAGTCTTGGCGAGCTGGGCACCCGCCTGAATCTTCTTACCTTCGGTGACGGTCACGTGCGCGCCGGCTGGGATCGAGTAACTCGCGAGGATTTCCTTCGCGTCGCCGACGATGACGATCTGCGGGTGAAGGTCTTCCTTGTGCTCGATAACGACCGTGCCTTTGACGCCGGTTTCAGGATCGACTTCCTGTTTAACCGTCACGCCGGGAATCATGTCGCGGAACTCGATCTTACCTGTCTTCTCGGTCAGAATCGGAACGTTATACGGATCCCATTGTACGAACGTCGCTCCTTTCTTTACCAGGCCGCCGTCCGGGACGGAAATAGTCGAGCCAAGGACGATGTTATAGCGTTCGACCTCGCGGCCGTCCTTACCATGAACGGTCACGTAGCCGTTCTTGTTAAGACAGATGAAGTTACCTTCAAGGTCCTGCACGACGCGCATTTCGTTGTAACGAACTTCACCGTCGCTCTTCGATTTGATGATCGGCTGCTTGAATGTGCCGGATGCGGTGCCGCCGACGTGGAAGGTACGCATGGTGAGCTGCGTGCCGGGCTCGCCGATGGACTGCGCGGCGATGATGCCGACAGCTTCGCCGAGTTTGACCATTTGGCCGGTGGCCAAATTGCGCCCGTAGCACTTCGCGCAAACGCCGCGCTTGCTGTCGCAAGTAAGCACCGAGCGAATCTTGAGATGCTCGACACCAACTTTCTCGACGGCCTTGGCAGTTAGTTCGTCGATCAACTGATTCTTCTTCAGAATCGTCTTCGCGGTCACTGGATCTTTGATGGTCTCACAGCTCACACGTCCGATAATACGAGTCGCCAGATCGACGACTTCTTCGTCGCCTTCATAGATCGACTTAACGACGATGCCGTTGACGGTGCCGCAGTCAGGTTCATTGATGATCACGTCCTGCGACGCATCGACGAGCTTGCGGGTCAGGTAGCCGGAATCCGCAGTCTTCAGCGCCGTGTCCGCGAGACCCTTACGGGCACCGTGCGTAGAGATGAAGTATTGAAGAACAGTCAGTCCTTCGCGGAAGTTCGCGGTAATCGGTTGCTCGATGATCGAGCCGTCGGGCTTGGCCATCAGGCCACGCATACCGGCGAGCTGTTTCACCTGCTGGCGATTGCCGCGCGCACCGGAGTCCACCATGAGGTAAACCGGGTTGATCTCCTTGCGGCCCTCGTTGTGTTCAAGGGTCCGGAACATGACATTGGCGATTTCCTCGCCAGCATGAGTCCAGATATCGACGACTTTGTTATAGCGCTCGCCATCGGTAATAATACCGGAGCGATACTGCTTCTCTACGACGGCGATCTGCTTGTGCGCGCTGTCGAGTTCGACCTGCTTCTCCTTCGGAATAATCATGTCGGTGATTCCGATGGAGACGCCGGCCTTCATCGCCCAATAGAAACCAAGTTCCTTCAAACGATCGAGCATCTCTACCGTCGCGGGATGGCCGGCCTTTTGATAGGTGCGGAAGATGATGTCGGAGATTTGCTTCTTGCCGCAGGCTTTGTTGAAGAAGCCTACGCCGTCTGGCCAAATCTCGTTAAAGATCACGCGACCGGCGGTCGTCTCGATCCACTTTGCGGCAGTGTCACCATAGACGGTGTCCTTTCCGAGGTCGGGGTTTTTGTAACGGATGCGGTCGTGAACCTTCACCTTTTCCTCGGCCATCGCGAACTCGACTTCACTGCAATCCGCGAAGAGCGGAAGGCGATCGGGCTCTTTCGCGCCGGCTAGTTTGCGAGGATTCTGGCTGAGGTAGTAACAACCAAGCACGATGTCCTGCGAAGGAGTCGTGATCGGCTTGCCGCTGGAAGGCGAAAAGATGTTATTCGGCGCGAGCATGAGCATGCGCGTTTCCATCTGAGCCTCGACCGAAAGCGGAACATGAACCGCCATCTGATCGCCGTCGAAGTCCGCGTTGTATGCGGTACAAACGAGCGGATGAATACGGATGGCCTCGCCCTCGATGAGCTGCGGCTCGAAAGCCTGGATCGACAAGCGATGCAGGGTCGGCGCGCGGTTCAGGAGTACGGGATGCCCGCGTGTTACTTCTTCGAGGATATCCCAGACTTCGGGCGTCTGACGCTCGATCATCTTCTTGGCCGAACGCACGGTATGCACGTAGCCGAGTTCCTTGAGACGACGGATGATAAATGGCTCGAACAGCACGAGCGCCATCTTCTTGGGAAGACCGCACTGGTGAAGCTTTAGCTCAGGCCCGATGACGATAACGGAACGGCCCGAGTAATCGACGCGCTTGCCGAGCAAGTTCTGGCGGAAACGTCCACCCTTGCCCTTGAGCATGTCGCTAAGTGATTTGAGCGGACGATTGCCAGCACCTGTAACGGCGCGGCCATGACGACCGTTGTCGAACAAGGCATCGACCGCTTCCTGCAACATGCGCTTTTCATTGCGAATGATCACATCCGGCGTCTTGAGCAGGAGCAGATTCTTAAGACGGTTATTCCGGTTAATGACACGACGATAGAGATCGTTAAGATCGGAGGTCGCGAAACGTCCACCTTCCAATGGAACCAGCGGACGCAAATCCGGCGGGATCACCGGGAGAACGTCGAGGATCATCCACTCAGGCCGCGTGTGCGAAGTGGCAAAGCCCTGCACGAGCTTGAGTCGCTTGGCGAGCTTCTTGCGGATTTGCTTGGAACGCGTCGTTCCCATCATCTCGTCGAGTTCTTTCTGGTTCGCAGCAAGATCGACTAGTGACAGCAACTGCTTGATGCCTTCCGCGCCCATGCCGGCGACGAAGCTATTCTCGCCGAACTGTTCCTGAGCTTCACGATATTCTGTTTCGGTTAGGAGCTGGCACTTAGTCAGCGGGGTCTGGCCGGGATCGACGACGAGGTAGTCTTCGTAATAGATGACGCGCTCGAGCTGGCGGCTGCTCATGTCGAGCATGAGACCGATGCGCGAAGGCATGCACTTGTAGAACCAGATGTGCGAGACTGGCACGGCGAGTTCGATGTGACCCATGCGCTCGCGACGGACGCGGGCCAGGGTTACTTCGACGCCGCAACGATCGCAAATGACGCCCTTGTGTTTGATGCGCTTGTACTTTCCGCACGAGCACTCCCAGTCCCGCGTGGGACCGAAGATGCGCTCGCAGAAAAGACCGCCCTTTTCTGGCTTGAAGGTGCGGTAGTTAATCGTCTCGGGATTCTTAACTTCGCCGTGGCTCCACGAACGGATGGATTCGGGAGACGCGACGGTAATGCCGACTTGGTCAAATCCGACGGCCCGTTCTTCGCCGATGAGTTCACGAAATGTAGGTTCGCTCATAATGAGTTAGCTGAGTAAGTAAGGTTGCGAATTGAGTTAGAGCAGACCGGCTTGTGGAAGCGTAGGAGCCTTGCCGCCGACTTTCACATCGAGGCCAAGGGACTGCATTTCCTTGATCAGCACGTTGAAGGATTCAGGAGTGCCGGCTTCCAATGAGTTATCGCCTTTGACGATCGACTCATAGATGCGTGTGCGTCCGGCCACGTCGTCGGATTTCACAGTCAGGAGTTCCTGCAACGTGTAGGCCGCGCCGTAGGCTTCGAGCGCCCACACTTCCATCTCTCCGAAGCGCTGACCTCCGTACTGCGCCTTTCCGCCGAGCGGTTGCTGGGTGACGAGCGAGTAAGGTCCGACTGCACGGGCGTGGATTTTGTCCGCGACCAAGTGACCGAGCTTCAGCATATAGATATAACCGACGACGATCGGCTGGTCGAAGGTATCGCCCGTGCGACCGTCATAGACAGTGGCCTTGCCGTTCTCGTTGATCCAGGTGAATCCTTCGACCTTTTGGGCCTGCTTGATGTAATCCCAGATCTGGTTCTCGTGGATGCCGTCGAAGACAGGCGTCGCGACCTTGAAACCAAGCGCCTTGGCAGCGATGCCGAGGTGCGTTTCGAGAACCTGACCGACGTTCATACGCGAAGGCACGCCGAGTGGGTTTAGACAGATTTCGACCGGCGTTCCATCGGCGAGATAAGGCATGTCTTCCTCGGGAACGATCCGGGCGACAACGCCCTTGTTTCCGTGACGACCCGCCATCTTGTCTCCGACCGAAAGCTTGCGCTTCGAGGCCACGAAGACCTTCACCTGCTTGATGATGCCGGGATCGATGTCGTCGCCGCTATCGACCTTCTCCATTGAGCGTTCGTGCTCAAGTTCGAGTTCGGCGAACTTGTGCTCAAACTGGCCGATGATTTCGCGGATCTTGTTACGGATCGGCGATGGGTCGATATCGACGTGATCATAAACGCCCGCCAGCTTGCGCAGCAGGGTTTTGGTGATCTTGCGATTGGCCGGGATGATGATTTCGCCAGTCTGCGCGTTGACGACGTCGAGCGGGATTTTTTCGCCGAGAAGGATGTTGGAAAGCGCCTCCGTGAGTTGCTCGTGGAGTTCGTCTTTCTTCTTCGCGTGATCCTCTTCGATGACCTTCTGCTGCCGCTTCGACTCGGACGGCGAGAGCTTCACACGCGTGATTTCTTTCCGCGCGGAAACCTTCACATCCATGACGATGCCGTAGGTGCCCGATGGCACAGTGAGCGAGGTATCCTTAACGTCCGCAGCCTTCTCGCCGAAGATGGCGCGCAATAGGCGTTCTTCTGGAGCGAGCTCGGTCTCGGACTTTGGCGTGATCTTACCCACGAGGATGTCGCCGGGCTTCACTTCCGCACCGACGCGGATGACGCCATCCGGGCCGAGATTGCGGAGCGCTTCCTCAGAGACGTTCGGAATATCACGAGTGATTTCCTCCGGCCCGAGCTTGGTATCGCGCGCGCCGATCTCGAATTCGTCGATATGAATCGAGGTATAGATGTCCTCTTTCACGACTTTCTCGGAGATAGTGATCGCGTCCTCGAAGTTATAACCATTCCAAGGCATGAACGCGACGAGCACGTTGCGGCCGAGGGCGAGTTCGCCCTGTTCGCAGTTCGGTCCATCGGCGATGACCTGGCCCTTCTTCACCTTCTGGCCCTTGGTCACAATCGGCTTCTGGTTCACGCAAGTGCCCGCATTCGAGCGCATGAATTTCCGCAGGTCGTAGAAGTAGATGCCTTCTTCAGGATCGTGCTTGAGCTTCTTTTTACCTTCGGGCAGTTCGCCATCTTTCGTGATGATGATCTGGTCCGCAGTCACGCTGGCAACTTTGCCATCGGCGTCGGCGATGAGGACGGCTTTGGAGTCGCGTGCGACCTTGGCTTCCATGCCGGTGCCGACGAGCGGCGATTCACTCACGAGGAGCGGCACGCCCTGGCGCTGCATGTTCGAGCCCATCAAGGCGCGGTTCGCATCATCATGTTCGAGGAACGGGATGAGGCCAGCCGCCACCGAGACAAGCTGCTTCGGCGAAATGTCCATGTAGTGAACCTTGTTCGGCTCTACTTCTAGGAAGTCGCCGCGGTAACGCACGCTAACCTTTTCGGTTGTATAGTTACCCTTGTCGTCGATCGGCGAGTTCGCCTGCGCGACGAGGAAGTTCTCTTCCCGATCGCCGGTGAGGTAGTCGATCTTGTCGGTCACGCGGCCATTTTCGACCTTGCGATATGGCGTTTCGATGAAGCCGAAATCGTTAATGCGAGCATAGGTGCTCATCGACGAAATCAGTCCGATGTTCGGACCTTCAGGCGTCTCGATCGGACAGATACGACCGTAATGCGACGGATGAACGTCGCGGACTTCAAAGCCCGCACGATCTCGCGAGAGACCGCCTGGCCCAAGGGCCGAAAGACGGCGCTTGTGGGTCAGCTCGGCGAGCGGGTTCGTTTGATCCATGAACTGCGAGAGTTGGCTCCGTCCGAAAAAGTCGCGGATAACTGCGGACAACGCCTTCGGATTGATGAGCTTCTGCGGAGTCATGCCTTCGATGTTCACGTCGAACAACGTCATGCGCTCTTTCACCAGACGCTCCGTGCGGGCAAGGCCCACGCGGCACTGATTGGCGAGCAATTCGCCCACGGTGCGGACGCGGCGCGAACCGAGATGATCGATGTCATCCAGCGTGCCTTCGCCACGGCGCAGACCGGTGAGATACTTCATCGCGGCGATGAAGTCTTCCTTGGTCATCACGCGCTCCGTGATCGGGATGTTCGTGTTGAGCTTCTGGTTGATCTTGTAGCGTCCGACGCGACCAAGATCGTATTTTTTCGGATCGAAAAAGAGACGCTTCAGCAAACCGCGCGCGTTTGGCACGGTCGGTGGATCGCCAGGCCGCAGGCGGCGGTAAATGTCCTTGAGCGCCTCTTCTTCGTCCTTCGCAGGATCTTTCTTGAGCGCCTTGATGATCGTGTCGTCGTCCTTCGTATCGACGACTTGCACGTCCTTCACGCCGAGGGCGAGGATCGCGCGGATGGTGGCCTTGGTCAGCGGTTCAAAGGCGCGCGCCACAGTGATTTCGCCATCACGCACTTCGGAGACGAGCACTTTCGAAGCAATTTCTTCTTCCTCGATGCTTTCGCTGAGCTTCAGCTTCTCGACGGTGTAGAAAAGTTTGATGATATCCTCATCGGTCCCATAACCCAGCGCACGCAGGAACGTGGTGGCGAGGAATTTCCGGCGGCGTTTCCGCCGGTCGAGGTAAATATATAGCAGGTCGTTCGTATCGAATTGCACTTCGAGCCACGAACCGCGATCAGGAATGATGCGGAAGCTGTAGAGCACCTTGCCATTGAGATGGATCGAGGACTCGAAGCAGATGCCCGGCGAACGGTGCAACTGCGAGACTACGACGCGTTCCGCACCATTGATGACGAAAGTGCCCTGCGGAGTCATGAGCGGGATTTCGCCCATATAAACTTTCTCCTCCTTCGTGCCCTTTTCCTCTTTTAGGAGAAAAGTGACGTGCAAAGGAGCCGAGAAAGTCTGGCTCTCGCGCATCGCCTCGCGTTGGCTCAGCTTCGGATCGCCGATTTCATAGCTCGCAAAGTCGAGAGTGACTTTGTCGTCATAAGATGTGATCGGGAAGACCTCTTTGAAAACGGTCTGAAGTCCAGTCTCGACGCGCTTGCCGGGCGTCACATTCGTTTGAAGGAACTCCACATAGGAGTTGAGCTGGATTTCGATCAGGTTTGGAGGATCAATGACCTCACGAATTTTTCCGAAGTATTTGCGCTCTGACATAAGATGGCTCGCTCTGCTGTGCCTTGGGTTTCGCTCTTCGCCCCTCCACGCGACACAACAAGCGAGGAAGAACGGGAAAATTTAGTGGTTGCCGAAGAGCCTCCACCGCAGCAAAACGGCAGAGACACCACGACGCAGAGGGCTTGGAAAATCCTCTGCGTCGTGGTGTCTCTGCTGCAAAATGTCGGTGCGGGCGGTGGCGTTGCTCAAAGACGGCAAGCAAAAGTGTGACCTTTTGCCTTGGGATGGACGCGCACAGTGCCGTTCTTTTTGTGCCGCGCAAGCAAATATTTCGTCGAAAGCGGAAAAAGTTTTCGAAAGGATGCAACCGCTAATGAACGCTGATTTTCGCCAATCCGGGTTTCGGAAGTTTTGAACCGGAGATATTGGCAGATTGACGCAGATTTTGTGATTCGGAAAGGGCCGGTTTGTCACCTTTTCCATGAGTTTCAACTCACGCACCCGAATTCGAAAATCTGCGCCAATCTACGGAGATCTGCGGTTCAAAATCGTCGCGCCTCAGGGCTTCGCTGAAAGCGCCAACAGTCCCTCGACCTCCGGCGCATACTGTTCATTCATCTTCGCGGCCTCCGTCAGAAGCGTGCGCGCTTCGTCCGTCTTTCCGATGAACGCGGCAAAATTTCCCAGATTCCATTTCCGAATGGACGCCTTCGTCGTCTCCTCATCGGACGTGACTAGTGATTTCGCCATCGCATAGACGCTCTCAGGCGACAGTTCCCGCCATGGTACCGATTTTTCGCCGCTACCCGTGCGGAGGTAAACGAACGAGTCGTCGAGCTTCGAGATGCCGCCTTCGACCGCGTCGCCGTTGCGCAGAGTGACCGGCTTCGGGTAACCGTCGTTGCGGAGTTCCAGCAGGAGAAAAAACTTAAACTGATCCAGATAGCCCGCCTGACTCGCCATCAGTTCCTGCTCTTTTTTCCGCTTTGGCGTCGTCAGTTTCGCTTCAAAGATGGCGCGCCGCGCTTCGCCAAATTCGAACTTCGACGCCAGTTCCTTCCACTTCGCTTTGGCGGCCGGAAAGGCCTCGGCATCCGCGTCGTCTTGGGCCGCCATGACTTCGGTTTTGCTGCCAAGTTGCGCGTCGAGCGCGGCGATGAGTTGCCCGCCGCGCTTGATCCGCTGCCGCACGGCGCGCGCCTCGTCCACGGCTTTTTCCACGGCTCCATCGCTGGCGGCAGCGGTGCGGGATTTCGTCGCGGCGTCCACGAGTTCCTCGTATTCGCAAATGTCGATCGCAGTCTGACGCATCTTTTTCAGCTCGGTATTGAAGCCAATCCACAGATCCGGCCCGCGCGCGCTCGCCGTCGAAAACTGCCGGTAGAACGTGATCGCGTCTTCCGGCGCGGACAGGCTCTCGTCCTTCAAACCGAACAAATACAGCGCGATGGCCTCGTGGTCCCCGCGATCGTAGCGCGACGCCACGTGGCTCGGCACCGGCCCTTCCCCGCTCATGGCGATGCCGAGATCGTAGAGAAAAGGCGAGAGTTTCCCCGTCGTCCGCGCCGCCGCATTGCGCTCGGCCAATTGCCCGAAAATGTTGCGCGCCTCTTTTTCACGCCCGACCAAAAGCTCGGCCATCCCGCCATAGATCAGCACCCAGTCCTGCAGCGCCGCCGGAATGTCGTTGCGCGCATTCAGCCGCTTCATCGCCTCCGCGCCGCCAGCGAGGTCGCCATCCATGATCATCCCGCGCGCATCACGGAAATCCACATCCGGCGGACCTTGCCGCACGACCGCCGGCGCAGCGTTTCGCAGCGGTCGTATCGTCGGCTTTTTACAGGAGGAAAAAACGACGGCAAACGCCAACGCAAGCGGGACCAAAACGCCAGACGCGCGTCCAAAGACGGAGCGGTGAGGAAAGCGTGGCATCATCGACTAGTTATCAGACGGAAGACCGCGCCTTGTCGAGCCGTGTTCAAACTTGCTGCCCTCGCGCCGCCCGATACCGTCACCACATGAAACCGTTCTCCCGCCGCTCATTTCTCACGACTTCCTCCGCAGCACTCGCCGCCGCCTCGCTGGCCACCCGCCTCTCCGCCGCCGATGCCGCCATCGGCTCCAAGGGTAACATCCACCATTCCGTCTGCAAATGGTGTTACCCGAAAGTGAGCCTGGACGACCTGTGCGCCGCGGGAAAAGAGATGGGTCTCACATCCATCGATCTGCTCCAGCCCGCCGATTTTCCCACTTTGAAAAAGCACGAAATGACGTGCGCCATGGTCGCGAATCCGACCATCAAAAGCCCCGCCGGCGAACTCGGCGGAATCACCAAAGCGTTTAACCGCCTCGAACATCACGATCTCCTCGTGGAAGCGTACGAACCGCAAATCGCCGCCGTCGCGGACGCGGGCATGAAGCACCTGATTTGCTTCTCGGGAAACCGGGACAAACTCGACGACGAGACCGGCCTCAAAAATAGCACCGTGGGACTGAAGCGCCTCATGTCTTTGTGTGAAAAGCGCGGCGTCATCCTCGTCATGGAGCTGCTCAATAGCCGCGTGAATCATCCCGACTATCAGTGCGACAAAAGCGCGTGGGGAATCGAGCTGTGCCAGCAGGTCGGCTCCGCCCATTTCAAGCTCCTCTACGACATCTACCACATGCAAATCATGGAAGGCGACGTGATCGCGACCATCAAACGCAGCCACGAATACTTCGCGCACTACCACACCGGTGGCGTCCCAGGGCGGCACGAAATCGACGAAACGCAGGAGCTAAACTACGCGCCCATCATGCGCGCCATCGTCGAGACCGGCCACCAAGGCCACGTCGCCCAAGAGTTCATCCCCGCCCGTCCCGACGTGCTCGCTTCGCTGAAACAAGCAGTCGGGATTTGCGACGTGTAAGCGGCATTACGCGGTAAGGCTCATGGGATTTCCCGCCGAGCCGTGTCACCTTGGCTAAATTCACGGACCCGCGGGCGCAAATGCGCATGCACCCAGCTACGGCAATTGCTCCAACCGCATTTTCAGAAACTTAGGTTGTAGCGGAGGCCGGGCTCAGTCTGCTAGAGGAGGCGCATCGAGGGTGCTTGAGCCGTGGGTTCGAAGAGATATGGGACGGACTGTGCCGAGGACGGCGCGGCGGTGAGCATCGCGGACACGAACAGCAGAACCGTCGCGCGGAGGAGTCGGGGGAGAAACGATTACAGAGGCAACAGTGTCCGCAGGATGAGACGCGCAGGAGGCTCAGACGGAGGCAATGGAAAGCCAAACTAAAACTCCCCAAACTCACGCCCAACGGGCCGTATTCGCGAAGCGGTGGGCTGCGCTTTGATACGCCACCCAAACACTCCGCAGAATCGCGTGCGCTCCCAGACCTTCGGCGACAATCTCCACCGGGAGGGGATGGCGGAATGTGACACAGGCTTCCAGCCTGTCGCTCCCGGCGCGCTGGGGCGCAGGTTGGAAACCTGTGTCACGTTTCACCTCGGGAAAAGCCTCGCCCTCCCGTCACTCAAACTGCTTCCGAAACGCGCTGAACTCCTCTCGCAGCGCACCGATGTCCATCTTGAGCGCAGCGACTTCCGCCGCGAGCGCCTCGATCCGCGAGGGCTCGGGCGCGCGTTGCTCGTAGGCTGGCGGCTCGCTCAAATCTGGTTCGCCCGAGAGTAATTGCACCGCTCGTTTTTCCTTTTGCCCCGGTCGCGCGGGGAGGATGCGCACCAGTGGTGAATCGCCTTGGGTCAGCGCGGTCAGGCATTCGTCGGCCTCGCGCGTGTCGGCGAAGGAATGCAGTCGCTCCGTCCGCTGCCGTAGCTCGCCCGGCGTCTGCGGGCCGCGCAGCATGAGCACGCACAGCAGTGCCACTTCGCGCGGCTCCAGCGTGTATTCATCGAGCAAATTGTGCCGGTATTTTTGCACTCGCGCACCAGCGCCCCAGATCACCGTCGCCAGCTTTTTCCCGCGCAATTCATCCAGCGCATTCTCCACCGTCTTCTCATCGAAAGCGGTCACGGGTTCGCGCGCCGTGGTCTGATTACAGGCCGCCGTCAGCGCGTGCAGACTCATCGGATAATTTTCCGGCGTCACCCGCTCCTTTTCGAGCAGGCAGCCGAGCACGCGTGTCTCGACGGGAGTAAGAGTGAGCGCCATTTGCGAACTTACGGAATATCGAGACGCACGATTTTCTCGGAGTGATCGGCGCACGTGGCGAGCAGCGCGATCGAGCCGCCCGCATTGTAGCTGCGCGTCGCTCCGTAGGCTCCGGGGACGGCTGTGAGGAGAGTCATGCTGGAGATCGGCGAACCTCCAACGGTAAGCGGGTCGCCCGTGCGCAGCAATCGGCGGAGCACGCCGTGCGAGTCCACGGCCCAAAGCCCCGTGCTGATGCCCGTTGTCGCAGTGCCAGTTTCGGCGACGAAGATCACGCCCGCTCCCGGTCCGCCGGGGAGCGCATACGTCACGAATTTCGTCCATAGCGCCGAGGTCAGCGCGCCGGTTTCATCGGTCGATTGGCTGTTAAGACGCGCGACGAGCGCCGGGCTGCCGGGCTGCCCGGAGAAAAGCGCGATCCGATTTAGCGGTGTGACGCCGGAGCCTTGCAGCGAGGCGATGAAGGCGACCTTGCCGGAGTCATTCGTCATCGGGTCCAGCAGTGTGGCGTAGAGCGGTCCGGGGGGCACGACTGGCGCGGGACTTCCCTCGCGGGCGAGCGTGCTCCAGGTCGAACCGTCGGCGCTGAAAAGCAACGCGGTGTCATTCCCCGCCACCACGCCACCGAGGCCGGCGCGCAGGGTCGCGAAGACCGCAAAATCCGCACCTTCGCTCCCCATCGCGGGCAGCCCCATGCCGATCCAGCGGCCCAGTGGATTGACCGGCGCGCCCGCGGTCGCAGTCGAGCGCAGCAGCGTCGCGACACCGTTGGGCGCGATTTTCGCGATCACCACGCGCCCGTCGTAAAGCGTCGCTTTCGCCACCACCGCGCCATCCGCATGCCAGCGCCCCTGCCCTGCGGAAAGCGCCGCGGGATTCAGCACGCTGAACGCACTGACGCGCGTTCCCGGCAGGCCTGAAAGTTCACGCCCTTCACGTAGCAGCACCGTCGCGGATTGCGGACCGGTCATGCGTAAAAGCACGGTGTCTGTGAGGGTCGAGACGATGCCGGTGGCCGGGCGCAAAGTGAGGAGGACGAGCAGTTCGCCGTCGCGCAGCGAAAGGCTCGTCACCGTCTGGAGCCGCGAGCCTGCTGGCAGGCCGGGAACTTGGGCTCCTTCGCGCAGCACCATTTCCATCGCCGGGCCAAACGCGTCCGTCCACACGCCAAAATCCTCGGCGGCATTCAGCGTCGCGCCTTGCAGCGTGGCGAGAAAAGCGATCGCTCCATTCTCCGACATCACGGGATCGACGAAGCGCTTAAACGTGATGGCGGCGTTCGAGATTCCCGGGACGGGTCCGCCTTGATAAGCCGCCAAACTTGCCGCGCCTGCGGAGTCCTCACGGTAAATTCCCCCTAGCGATGTCCGGCCCGCGAGCACCGTCACGCGCGCCGAGATCGTACGAAAATCGCTGATCGCTGGTGGCCCAAAAGTGCTCAGGACCGTGCCCGCCGGCAGCGCGCCTGTGCCCGCGCCAGGTGCCGCGTCGCCGGTCATCGCGCCGAGATTCAGCGCCACCGACGCCGGGCGCGCAAAGACCACGCGCACGGTGAAGCTGCGCGTCACCTGCGCGCCATTCGAGTCTGTCGCGGTCACATTCACCGTGGTGTCGCCCATTCCGAAAAGGCTGCCACTCGGCGGCATCGCCACGGCGGTCAGCGCGCCGTCCTCGGCATCACTCGCCGTCACCGAAAACGTCACCACCGCGCCGTTCGCGGAAGTCGGCTCGGCGATCACGGGTGAAGCCGGCAGCGTCAGCGTGGGCAGCGCGTTCCCCGTGCCGGTGAGATTGATCACGAACGCGCCTTCGTCCGCATCATTGGTGGCCAGATGCAGTGCCGCCGTTTTCGCCCCCGCGCTCGTCGGTGCAAAGCGCACGCTGAAACTCGTGGACCCGCCCAAAGGCGCGACCGTCGGCGTCGGCTGCGCCGTGACCGTGAACATTCCTGCATCGCTCCCATCCACCGTCACCGTCGGATTTCCCGAAAGCGTGAGGCTTCCGCCGCCGGTATTGGTGATCGTGAAAGCGAGCGACGCATTGCTGCCGACATTCACGGTGGAAAACGCGCGGCTGGCACCCGTCGCGACATCGCTTCCGACCGGCTGCTCGACGACGATTTCCGACGGAAGTGCCGTGACAGTGACTCGAAATGTGTCCTGCACCGCGTTGCCATTCGTGTCCGTCGCCGTCACCGTCACATCCGCAAAACCCGACCCGCCCGTCGCCGGCGCGACGCTGAGCGTGCTGCCGCTGACCGTCGCCGTCACGAGGCCGGTGTTGGAATTGCTCACCGCAAAACTCACGACCGCATTTTGCCCCGCGGATGCCGGGAAAAGCGGGATCGCTTCCGCGGCATTGATGGTCACGAAATTCGCCGCCACCGGCAGAGCGGGGCCCGTGTAATCTTTCAGCGGCAACTGCCCGCACGCGCTGCCATAGACGCTCGAGGCGTTATAGACCGTTAGCGCCGCGATCGCATCGACCACCGTCATCCCCGTTCCCGTCACCCGCCCGAAGACCGCATACCCGCCGCCATTCGACTGCCCCAGGGTGGCCGTATTGTCCTTGGTATTCACGAACCACTCGCTCGTCCCGCTATTCAAGACCGAGGTGCGCGCCATGGCGATGGTCCCCCGCGTATTCGGCAGGTTGTATTCCAGCGCGACCGGCGCATCGTTCGCGATCCGCGTCGCCGATGGAGACGAAGGCGGTGAGAAATAACCTCCGCCCTGAATCACTCCCAGGCTCTGATCCGAGCGATGCAAGAGCGTACCCGCATACCGGCCCGTATTTACGTAAGAGTTGAGGAAATTTGCCACGGAAAGAGGCGCGGCGGCGGGGAGCATTTCGAGGTTGTAGGTGCCCGATGTCGTCCGAAATTGCACGACCTGCCCGTGGATGTCGGCGACTTCAAAAAAACTGCGCAGATCAATCGACGGCACCGCGTTTCCCTGCGCGACCGTCACGTCGGGCAGCACGGTTTTCACCGTGGGAAAATCGGTGGCACGAAGCGACGCGGCGAAGGTGAAAAGGGCGAGAGAGAGCGCAGTGAGGGAACGCATGCGCGAGATGTTACACCGGAGAGTACGCGGTGCAACTGGGCCGGGGCCAAACCGCGCCGTTTTACCGGGTAAAAACGCCGGATTCTTTTTACTCGCCGACCACGCTCACCGCGATCGTCCGCGTGTGCGAGGCGGCGCGGTGCTCGAAGACGAAGATCCCCTGCCACGTTCCCAAAAGCATGCGCCCGCCAGCCAGCGGAATCACCTCGCTCGTGCGCGTCAAAACCATGCGCAGATGCGACGGCATATCGTCGCTGCCTTCCGCGGTGTGGACGAAATAATCCTGATCCTCCGGCACCAGTCGCTCGAAGAATTCGTGCAGGTCCGCCCGCGCCGACGGGTCCGCGTTTTCATAAATGATGAGCGACGCGCTGGTGTGCTGGATGAAGACCGTGACCGTCCCCGTCCTGATGCCGCTCACCTGCACGATGCGGGCGACTTCATTGGTGATTTCGTAGGTCCCCTTCCCGCGCGTGCAGATGGAAAATGAATCGGTGTAAGCAGCCATGGCCCCCTAATCAAGCAACGCCGCCCGGACCGAACGCAAGCCCTCGCTCGCCCTTACTAATACAATTACACAGTCCGGTGGCGTGAAGGCGCAGCGCGGAGCGCCTTGGAGTGCGGCGGGAAGCGTTAGCGCCACGCCGCTTTCGGAGGCTCTGCCGGCGCGGAGCGGGAGATGCGCGAACGCTGCTCCCACCCGCGGACCTTCCAAAAGCGGTGTCGCGCTGACGCTTGCCACCGCACTCCAAGGCGCACTATTCCGGCACCGCGACCGTGTAAATTGTATAACTGCCGGTTGAAAAACCGCCATTCGGCACTCGCTGCACCTCCAGCGCCGTAGGCGCGGCATGTTTTTAGAACCTGCTAGAAAAACGAAGCAGCTCCGTAGGAGCGGCATGCAAACGTGGTTCCGGCCCGTGTCGCTCCTGCGGAGCTTGGGATTCGTCTGCTTTAGAAATCGATAAACATGCCGCGCCTACGGCGCTCCAACCGGGATTTCAAGAGGCTGTTAAGCCGGCACTTCCTGCAACACGGCTCCCGGATTTTGCTCGGTGAAATATTTCTGCGTCCACGCGTTTGGAAAAAGGATGCCGGGCTGGCCGGTGGAGTCGTAGGCGAGGCGGCAGCCAGTCGGCAGTTTCAGCGCGGTCGTATCTGCGCCCGGCGGGAGCCAGCGGAAGGATTGCCAACTGGCGACTTCGAGCGTGCTCGGCGCGCCGTATTCGCTTTCGAGGCGATATTGCACGACCTCGAATTGCAGCGGGCCGACGGCGGCAAGGAGCGGGATTTTTTGCACGGAATCGCGCAGCTCAAAGACTTGCACGACGCCTTCCTGCAAGAGCTGCTCGAGGCCTTGGCGGAACTGTTTGAACTTTCCCGGATTCGGATTGTGCAGATACGCAAAGCACTCGGGCGGGAAACGCGGGATTTCGCTAAACTGAATGCCGGGCTCGGCCGTGAGCGTGTCGCCGATGCCAAATTCATTGTGCCCGACGAGTCCAATGACATCGCCCGCGAAAGCGTCGTCGATCGTCTCGCGATCCTGCCCGAAAAGTTTATGCGCGCTCGCGAGGCGGACCTTCTTGCCGGTGCGCGCGTGGATCACATTCATGTCGCGCTCGAAATGGCCCGAACAGATGCGGAGGAACGCGATGCGGTCGCGATGCCGCGGGTCCATGTTCGCTTGGATTTTGAAAACGAAGCCACTGAACGGGCCATCGAGCGGGACCGGTGTGCCGGAGGTTGGAGTGGACGCTTCAGCACCGTTCACACTCTTCCTCATCTGAGGTGGGAGGCTGCGTTGAAGAAAGGCATCGAGGAGAAGCTGTACGCCGAAATTGTTCGCCGCGCTGCCGAAGAAAACCGGCGTCTGCATCCCCGCGTGAACCTTCTCCGCGTCGTAGTCCACGCCGGCAATCTCCAGCATCTCCAGTTCTTCGACCGCGCGCTCGTAGTCGTCGGTATCGAGCTTTTCCTTCACCAGCGGATCGCTGATGTCGGCCACTTGCACAGGCGAGCGGTAGGCTCCGTGGACGGTGCGCTCGAAAAGATGCACGTCCTTCGTTTGGCGATCGTAAAGGCCGCGAAAAGTGGGGCCGTTCCCGAGCGGCCAGTTCACCGCGAAGGCTCCGATGCCGAGCACGCTCTCGAGTTCATCCAGCAGCGCCAGCGGATCGCGCGTGGGCCGGTCGCACTTGTTCATGAACGTGAAAATCGGCACGCCGCGACGACGACACACCTCGAAGAGTTTCCGCGTCTGCGCCTCGATGCCTTTGCCCGCGTCGATCACCATCACGACCGCGTCCACGGCCGTCAGCACCCGATACGTGTCTTCCGAAAAATCCTTGTGGCCCGGCGTATCAAGGAGGTTCACGCGATAGCCGTTGTAGTCGAATTGCAGCACCGTGCTCGAAATGGAAATCCCGCGTTTCCGCTCCAGCTCCATCCAGTCCGAAGTCGTCGCGCGCGCATTTTTCCGCGCCGTCACCGTGCCCGCGAGCTGCACTGCGCCGCCGTAAAGCAGGAGCTTTTCCGTGAGCGTGGTCTTGCCCGCGTCGGGATGCGAAATGATGGCAAAAGTGCGACGGCGCTGAATCTCGGCGAGCATGGTGGGCGCGGACCTTTCCGCAAATGAGAGCTGAACGCAACGGGCGAAAGTCCGCCCGCGAAATCTCCGCGCGACCTAGAAAAATCGGCGGCGCAAAAACACCACTCCGCCCAGAGCCACGCCGAAGAGCGCTGTGCCGGGCTCCGGGATCGGCGCGCTCAGCACGCGCAGTTGAAACGCGTTCAGCGCGGCATTTCCAGCGGAGCTGAAATTGATCGTCTGAGAAGGATCGGTCGCCAAAAATGTGCCGATCGCAAACTGCCCCGTGCCGCCCGCGGCATTGGTCGTATTGCCATCCAAAGTCCGGCTGTTTCCCGCCAAGGCCGTCTGATCCGTCGCCGCCGTTCCGATCGACGACTGATTATACCACCACTCAAATTCATAAAGCCCGCCAGGCGTCAGACCGTTCAGCGTCAGATTCATGCTTCCCGGTGAGGACACCGTCCCGACGAGGCTGTTCAGCAGGCTTTGATACGGGACCGTGAGCGCGCCGAACGGAGCGACGGGACTGCCCTCTACATTTCCCGCCACCAAATTCCCCACCGTCGGCACGAGCGTCGCATTGCCTTGGGAGGCGCTGCCCATGCCGGTCGTCACGGTGAAAGCATTGAACGGCACGCCGTTCACCGTCGTGTCCCCAAACGCCAGCACCGTGGAACCGAAGGCAGGAGCCGATGCCACGACCGGCCCGCTCCCGACATCCTCCGGTGCGTTCAGATTGAAAGCGGACAACAGCGCGCCATTCAGGCTGACATCGCTTTCGCCGGAAATATTTCGCGCCGGCCCCCAAATGACGAAGCCCGCGTGGGCCGTCTGCAGCAGCAGGGCGGTAGCGGTGAAAGAGGGCAGAATGGAAAAAATGCGGAACGATTTCATGTGGAAAGAATTGGAAAAAAGCCGGCTTCGCGGACGTGGAAAAAACCGACGGCGATCACAGATGCCTGCAAATGGACGGCCTATCTTCTGTCAGAATAAAAAGCGCAAGGCTACGGCGTTAAGGCTGAAAGACCTGTCCGTCTTTGTCTGACGCGAGCACTTTTGAAACGGTGAAACCACGCCGATGCGAACCCGCGACCCCGTCCGGCACAGGCGCTGCTAAATCAATCCTGCGCCCTTGCGCCTGTCCGCTTCATGCCCTCTCTCCGCTTCGCACTTCCAAATCAGCCCGACGAACACCTCTACGTGCTCGACGGCACCCGGATTTCCATCGGTCGCGGAGCCGATAATACGATCCAGATCGCCGACCGCAGCGTCTCGGCTCATCACGCCGAGCTCATCCTCATCCGCGGCCACTACCGGCTGCATGATTTGGATTCGACCAATCTCTCGTGCGTCGATGGCTGTCCCGTTAGCGATTTTCACCTGCACCTGGCGTGTCAGGTCCGCTTTGGGAATATCGAATGCGAATTTTCGCCCGACGCCACCGCCGATTTGGGCACCGCGAAAAATGCCCACGCACCCACGCAGTCGGAGATCGATTTTTTAAAGCGGGACAATCTCGATCTGCAAAAGCAAGTGGAGCATCTGCGCCGCCAGGTCGAAATCCTCGGTGAAGCGCCGCTCATGCCGCTCGATCGCGAGCAGACCACCGTCTCGCTCGCCGTGCTCCGCCGCGTCGTCGCCGAGCGCGATGCTTTGCTACGTGAAAACACCGCGCTCAAGCGAGACGCCAGCAATTTCCATTGCGATCTCGAAACCGTGCTGCGCGACCGCGACGCCTTGCGGCAGGCATGGGCCACGGCCAAGGCGGACCTCGCCGCGCAACCGCGCTGAGTCGCCCCGCGGCACGGCCGCCCGGCTGAGAAAGCACTTGAGGCACCATGGTCCCGCCGGTATGCATCCGGCCCGCACCCCCAGACCAGCCAAGCCCATGTCCAAACCGATCTTCATCGCTCTCAGCGCCTGCCTCTGCCTGACGGGTTGCCAGCTTTTTCAGAAATCGCCCGCGTGGGAAAAAGTCGTGCACACACGCATCCCGATCACGCCAAACGCGGACGTCTCGATGAACTACGCGCAAAACCTGCGCCGTGAATTGCACGCCGACGGGATCGAGAGCAAGGTCGTCACCTACCAGTTCCGCTTCCGCGCTCCGCTGCGCGACGATGAAACTCTCCAGCGCAGCGCCGTCATTTATCGCGATAACACCAACGCCAAATATCCATGGTGGCTGAAGGACGAAACGAGCAACCGCCCCGTCTGGCTGCCAAATGCGGACATCGCCACGCAGGTCCGCTTCTACATCGGGCACGATGTGGAAATCCTCAGCCCCGAGCGGGACGACAAGGAGATTTTGCCACCCCGCCATCATCAGAAAAAGCACGCCGTTTCCCCCAAGAAAAAGCACCGGAAGAAGAAGCGGTAGTGAAAAGTTGCTTGAGTGATCGCGGCGGAGTCGCGAGCTAGCGCCGTGCAAACCATCGTCATCGGTCATCGGAATCCCGACATGGATTCCATCTGCTCCGCGCTCGCCTACGCCGAGCTCAAGCGCCTCAGCGGACAGGACGGCGTCATCGCCGCACGAGCCGGGCACACGAATGAGCGCATCGATTTCGTGCTCGAAAAATTCGGCGTCGCTCCGCCGCTTTTGATCAACGACCTCTCGCCGCGCGTCGAGGACGTCATGCAGCCGCACGTCATTTCCGTGCGCGCCGATTCGCCGATCTACGACGCCGTACAGCTCATCGACAAAATGCGGCTGCGCGGTCTGCCCGTGGTCGATGAAAGCAATCACTGCCTCGGTCTGCTGAGCACTTTCAAAATCTCGCACTACCTTTTTCCGCCGCGCGATGAGGCGACCTCCGCGCGACTCATCACCGCGTCGCTCGCCGACATCGTCACCACTTTCGGCGGCGCACTCGTCACCGGCCAGCTTTCCGGCGAACCCGCGGAAATGCTGCTCATGGTCGGCGCGATGAAGGCCGAATCCTTCACACCGCGCCTCGCCACGCACGCTGGCCGGCGCATCGTCCTTTTCGTCGGCGACCGCCCGCACATTCAGGATTTCGCGATCGATGCGCGCGTGCAAGCCATCGTCATCACCGGCGGCTTGCCGATCGATGAGGCCATGCGCGCCCGCGCCCGCGCCGCCGGCGTCACCGTCATCAGCTCGCCGCACGACACCGCCACCAGCGTGCTCCTCGCGCGCGGTGCCGTCCGCGTCGAGCGCATGCTTGAGCCCGACTACATCCGCTTTCACCGCGACACCCGGCTCGACGAAGCACGCCGCATCGCCGCCGATTCACCCGCGTTCATCTTCCCCGTGCTCGATGCCGAGGGCGCACTCGTCGGCATTTTATCGAAGTCCGATTTTCTAAAAGAAATCCCCCGCCAGCTCATCCTCGTCGATCACAATGAACTCGCCCAAGCCGTCCGCGGCGCGGAAAAAGTGCCCATCGTCGAAATCCTCGATCACCACAAACTCGGCGGCTTTTCCAGCGACACGCCGATCCTCTTTTGGAACAACCCCGTCGGCTCCACCAGCAGCATCGTCGCGATGTGCTACCAGCAGCTCGGCGTGCCCATTCCCGCGAAAATTGCCGGCCTCCTCATGGCAGGCCTCATCTCCGACACGCTGAATCTCACGTCGCCCACCGCCACGCCCGTCGATTGCGACATCCTGCATCGCCTTTCCAAAATCGCGAAGACCGACCCCGATAAACTCGCCGAGCAAATCTTCTCCGTCGGCTCCCCGCTCCTCACGCTCACGCCCGAACAGGCGATCAATGCCGACTGCAAACCGTATGAAGAAGCCGGCCACCGCTTCACCGTCGCGCAAATCGAAGAGCTCACCTTCGCGCATTTCCCCGAAAAACAGGACGCGCTCCTCGCCGCCCTCGAAGTCGCCCGCGCCCGCGACGGCCTCCTCTTCGCCGCCCTGCTCGTCACCGACATCAACGACCAGACCTCGCTCCTCCTCATCCACGGAGCCCCAGAATTCCTCGCCACGATCGACTATCCGCAAAAGCAGCCCCACATCTGGGAACTCGCCGGAGTCGTCTCGCGGAAAAAGCAGCTCCTGCCGTATCTGCTTGGGTGTTTGGAGAAAATGGCGAAGGCGTAAAACTGGGAGCGCGCGGTGACGTTCGTCAGCGAGGACTCGCTACCACAATTCCCGCCGCTCCAAATCAATCTTCACGGCTTCCCCGCCCGCTCCGCATACGGCCCGGCGCGGAGTTTGTCCGCGATGCCACCTTGATTTCGCATCAGCGCTTTCATGCTCCAGTGGATGTGGCCCGGCGAATTGGTGCCGCTGCGGGTGAGCGCGATTTCCTGGATGATCTCTTGTGCGGGCCGCGTCGAGCCGATGCGCTCGGTGCCGAGGCCGGGCCACACGGCTTTGCCGCGGCTCTGCGCGCGCCACCAATTCAGGAGCACGGGAAAACTCTGCTTCGCGGGCGAGATCGGCCAGTAGAGCTGCGGCGCGAGGTAGTCGCACCAGCCTTCCGCCAGCCATTTACGCGAGTCGGAAAAAAGCTGTGCGAATGAGTCGAGTTGCGCCTCGGTCGTCGCGGGGATGCCGGGACGCCAGATGCCAAATGGACTGATGCCGATTTTCGCCGAAGGCCGCGCCGATTTCACACGCGAATACATCGTTTCGACGAAGCGGTTGATATTCCCCCGACGCCAGTCGCCGAGACTCTGTCCGCCGCCGTATTTCGCGTAGGTTGCATTGTCGGGAAACGACGCGCCGCCTTTCGGATACGGGTAAAAATAATCGTCGATGTGGATCCCATCGACATCGTAGCGACGGGCCACATCGACCATGACCGAGATCACGTAATCGCGGGCCGCGGGCTCACCTGGATCGAGCCAGAGCTGGCCTCCGTAACGCCGCATCCACTCGGGATGTTCGCGGCCTACGTGGCCCGCTGCGAGCGGCCCGTCGGCGTGGATGGCCGCGCGGAAAGGATTGAACCACGCGTGCAGCTCGATGCCGCGCGCGTGCGCCTCCGAGATCGCGTAGGCGAGCGGATCGTAGCCGGGCGAGACGCCCTGTTTTCCACTCAGAAACTGCGACCACGGCTCCATGCGCGAGGAATACAGGGCGTCGCTTTCGGGCCGCACTTGCAGCAGGATCGCGTTCAGTTTCAGCGTCGCGGCGCGATCCAGCAGCGCCCGCAGTTGCGCCTTCTGTTCCTCCGCGGGCAGGCCGGGTTTCGACGGCCAGTCGAGATTGTAAACCGTGGCGACCCACGCGCCGCGAAACTCCGCTGCGTGCAGGACGGATGTGAAAACCAAGAACACGAAAACGGAAAGGAGTCGGAGCAGAAACATGCGCAGTGAATCATTCGACGGCGCGGATTTTCCAAGCTCGAAACGCGGGAGGGCGAGGCTCCTGCCGAGCCGCGCGCATCCATCAAACCTGCCGTGGCTCGGCCGAAGTCTCGCCCTCCCATTGATTCAACCGCCTTTCACCTTCAACGTGAGCCACACGGCGTCTTCGCCCTGGCGCACGTTCAGCACGTCGATGAGCTGGAGCGCCATCAGGATTTTGGCACGATCTCCCGCGTCGGGAATGTCGCGCGGGACTTCGTGCAGCGGCACGCGCTCCTCGTCCACGATGCGCTCCACCAGCTCCGCCGCCAGCTCCAGTTCGCGCTCATCGAGCCGCTGCCACGCAGAGAAATTTCCCCACATCGCCAGCGTCGCGCGCGGCACGGCGAGCACAAATTCCAGCGCGATTTCCCCTGCCGTTTTTTCGTCTTTGAGCCGCTCATTATCGAGCCGTCTCCGGGCCATCCACGTGAGCAGCAGCAGCAGCCCGGCGCTGTAGATGAAGAAAGCGGGCAGCGCATCCGGCGGGTGCCCATCCATGCCGCGCGCCACGCTCGCGAAGAGAAAAGCGAGCCAGTAGAGCACCGCGAAAAGCAGATACCACACGGCGGCGACCACCAGCAGCGTGAGCACGGCGAGCAGGACGACGAGCCGGTTGTGCTCCGCCAAACGCCCGCGCAGCCACTCGACGCGCCGCGCCCAGCGATCCGCCACGACGAGAGGACGCGCCATCGCCGGTCGCGCCTATTTTCCCGACCAGCGCCGGCAGGACGCAATCGTGTTCGCGATCAGCATCGCGATCGTCATCGGCCCCACGCCGCCCGGCACCGGCGTGATCGCGCGGCACTTCGGGGCGACTTCCTCGAAGGCCACATCGCCGACGAGTTTCGAGCCTTTCGGTGAAGTCGGATCGGGCACGCGATTGATGCCGACATCGATCACCACCGCCCCATCTTTCACAAATTCCGCGCGCACAAACTCTGCCTGCCCGATCGCCGCGATGAGGATGTCCGCACTCCGGCAAACCGCCGCGAGATCACGCGTGCGCGAATGCGCCACCGTCACCGTCGCATCGCCGCCCGGCCCTTTGTTCATCAGCAAAAGCGCCATCGGTTTCCCCACGATCATCGAGCGCCCGAGCACCACGACGTTCGCCCCGCGCGTCTCGATCCCCGCCTCCACGAGCAGCCGCTGACAGCCCAGCGGCGTACACGGCACAAAGCCATCCGCATCACCGAGCACGAGCTTCGCCACGTTCACAGGATGAAAACCGTCCACGTCTTTGCGCGGGTCGATCGCCTCAATGACGGCGCGCTCGTCGATGTGCGGCGGCGGCGGCGATTGCACGAGGATGCCGTGGATCGCCGGGTCCGCATTCAGCGTTTGCACCAGCGCGATCACGTCGGCCTGCGAAGTTGCCGCGGGCAATTCATGCTTCACCGAATGCATCCCGAGTTCCTGACACATCCTGTCCTTCGAGCGCACATAGGCCATCGACGCCGGGTCCTCGCCGACCAGCACCACGGCCAGCCCGGGCGTCACTCCGAGCGCGCGCAATTCCGCGACCGCGAGCCGCGATTCCTCGTTAGATTTTTGGGCGATGGCTTTGCCGTCGATGAGTTGCATGGCGCAAGACGATGCGCGTTTCCCGGCGCAGTGCGCAACGCGAAACAGCCGGGGTCCTCGCCGCCATGTCGCCGGAGAGTTTCAGATCCAGATTCAGGCTTTCCGGGCTCCTCTCGTACCATGCACGAATCTGCTTCGGCAGCGCGTGGCTGCGAAGTGCATCTTCCCCGCTCAAATGCGTTACGAAGTCCTCAACTTCGTGGTGAGGGAAAAATGCCATCGAACAAAACTAGTCGTGCCGCTGCCGAACCGGCGTTTCATCGGTATCATCATGTCGCTTTTAGCCGCTCATCAATCGCCTTCACGAAGGACTCGATCTCATTGAACACAGCTTCAATATCGCTCTCCGAAAAGCGATGATGCGCACCGTCCTTCATTCTGCCATTGCGGTGGACGAGGTCGTGTCTGACCGAAACCGCATGGTGGACCGGATCGCATTCTTTCGGGAATTCGACCCCTAGCGTCGTTAAATACATCGCCCTTACCTTGGCGAGATTGTGCCAGACAATGTCCACTAGATATTCGCTGACCTTCCGCTTTGTTTCGTGGTGCCAGTCGATAACTTCGGAAAGGCTGTATTTCCGGTCCTTGAATTCGGGAGTTGTGAGAAGCAGCCGTTCGATCAAGACATCGCTGTTAATGACCCGCTGATGAAATGCGTCGGAAAGGTAGGTCTCCAGTACGGTGATCGCGGATGAATAAATCATCCGGTGGAATGCTTGCTTGAGCTGAAACGGGGCCGGCGCGTTGTTCTTCAAAAGCGCTCGAAGGGCTTTCAAGCTTTGGGTGAAAGTCGCGTACGGATTTGTATTCGAGCCCGCAGCTTCCAAGAGCATCTCCTGAACTCGGCGAACTCGATTCTCGGCAGCACAGCGTGGGCAACCGCTCTTAAATGTGGTCCGATTCTTTACGCTACTTTCCCACTCGTGCTCTGCATTCACGGGACAGACCCACCAGATTCGGCGCGAGCTAGCTCTGCTAACTTTTTCCGGCGTCAGTGGAAGATTCTTCGTTGGGTGCCATTGCTGCGCGATCTCTGGATGCTTCGCCGCTAGCGAATTGAGGCTCGTGACAAAGTGACCAGAACAAAAGGGGCAGACGCCGCGAGTTCTCTTGTGAGTTCGGCTAGTTACACTTCCGGACCACTGATGTGTGGAATCAATCTTGCATTGCCACCAAACAATTCTCGAACTTCCCGGGAGAATACCTTCGGGAGACAGTGGCGCGTTTTTGCTTGGATGCCATTCCTTGGCGATCTTCGGAAAGCGATCGGCCAAGGACCTCCCTGCCAAGTTATATCTACTCCCGCGGGCACATACTGGACATCCCGCACCCCGCCTAGCTCGATTACCTATCGATGCTTCCCATACATGAGCGGCGTCCGCAGGGCATATCCACCACGCCTTTCGATGCGTTTTTGGAGACACGTCCGAAGGTCGAAGGTCGCCATTCTTGGTGGGGTGCCACTGGGCAGCTAGATCAGGATTGAATTTATCAAGGGTTGTCCGCTTTGGCGCACCAAGTGCCCGGCGGCATTCCGGGCATTGAGTCTTTGCTCGCGTGCGGACCTCGACGATTGCCTCCCATTCATGGGCAGGATTCGTGACACATCTCCACCAGGCGCGGACGCTAGAGCCGGCGGAAATGCCATCAGCGGTAAGCGCACCATTCTTTGTCGGGTGCCACTCAGCGGCGATCTCAGGAAACGCCTTACTCAAAGGATTCCGAATCCAATTACATTGTCTGCAGCCCGACCCGTGAACGACACGTGTGTGGACTGTTGCCTGCCATTCGTGCTTGTGCGGGCTGAGACACCGCCACCAGACGCGCTTGTTGCTCTGCGAGCCGATTCGCCAAGGATCGATCCCCGCATTCTTAGTGGGATGCCACTCGGCGACAATCTTTGGAAACCGAGCTGCGAACGATTCATCCGGCAGCGTTTTCAGGCCGGAGCAATACGAACATCCGTTCCCCTCAATGGTCCGCCGTCTAACTTGGGCCTGCCATTCGTGCTTTGGATTCTTCGTGCAACGCCACCAAAGCTTGGCACCCGAATGAGTGCGCAGCTCCTCAAAACTCACTCCGGGATTGAGTTCCTGCACCCATTCCAATCTCAAGCCAGGGTGGGTGCCCTTGACGAGGTCCGTTCTTCGCGGGTCCGTCGGTAAACCACTCATTCTACTTCAATGGCAATTGTTCCACCTGCCCCATCCAGTCCGCAGGCTCGGTGGCTTTGGCGATGAGTTCGAGGTCGCGGATGTATTGGCCGATGGAGCCATGGAGTTGGTGGCCGAAGACGAGGCCGGCGAATGGGCGGGCCTCGCGCTGCCAATCCCCGGCGAGGGCTTTGAACCGGATGTCTTGCGTGAACAGCAAACGTCCGAGCGAGCTTGCTCGAATCAGCAAGTCATCATCCTTAAACTCCGCCGTTTTGTCCTCCAGCGCGGTGAGGACATCCACGCCCCGGCGTCGCAGTTCCGCGGCAATGGCGGCGGGAACGTGGACGTCGAGGTAGAGCGAAGTCATGCCGTCCCGGCACGGCGCGCGGCGAGAAGGCGGAGGCGCAGCGCGGACGGTACCTTTTCATCCTCCGCATCGAGCGCGGAGACTTCGGCGTCGAGTTCGGCGTCACTCTCCTCTCGGTGGTCGTAATAATAGCAAAGGGCCGCGTGGACTTCGGCGGCTGTGAGGTGCGGGTATTGCCGAACGATTTCCTCGGCAGACCACCCGTTGCCGATGTGGTCGGCAGCGATTTGTGCGACCCGGATCCGCGGGAGACGATCAAGCCGGGCTACGCCGTCGGTACTCCGTATGATGTGAGGATAATCCAGTGCGGGCATGGCCGGAGTGTAGCACGAGGCTACGGATTTGGCTTGGGCGGCGTGGTTCCACCCGTCGATGGCACGGGCTTCTTCTCCCGCTGGGGGGCGCGTTCGATGTGGTTGTAGCGGCGGATTCCGCGGTAGTTCATATGCGGGAGTCTAAGGGGTTTGGTTTAGAGGCATTCCCCGTGGAATGCCGCGGAGCCTGTCCGCGTGCGGGAAGATTGCCAACGGTGAAAATAAGGACTTTCTATAAAGTGCTCTGTATATTCTATAATCCGCTCGGACAACGGATCATAGCGCGGCGCGCACGCAAGTCTGATTGATCTGAACGCGTTCTTGCCGACGTTGCACGCGGTCGCGCAAAGCGCGCAGAACCTTAACAGGCAGATGGAGCGAAGCGGATTGCATCCGCTCAGAGGTATGTGTTCGCAATCGCGAGCGTTTGGAAGTCGTCAAGGCGGGACGCCTTGGCGAACGCTCAGGACGAGCGTGTTACCCTGAATCAGCGAGCGTGCGCTCCAGATGGATGCGCTCTGCTTCAAACGCATCCTGATTCTTCGTCGGCAGAACTTTGTGCAGCGTATCAAACGTGATCTCCACCGTCGCGAACGGCTTCGGAATCATGAACCCGTCCCAGCTTTTTAACTGCCAAAACCTCGAATAACGAATGCGCACGGGGAGGACGAAACCGCCGGTGACTTGCGCGAGTTTTACCACGCCGGGATTCAGGTGATAGCGCGGGCCGCGCGGGCCGTCGGGGGTGATGCCCATGATGTAACCGTTTTCGATCGCGCGCTTCATCTCCACCAGAGCACGCGCGCCGCCGCTTGAACTCGATCCGCGAATCGCTCGCACGCTGAAACGTTTTAGAAAAGCGGCAAGGATTTCGCCGTCCTTGCTCGCGCTGGTGAGCGCCGCGCCGGGGCGTCCGGGGAAAAAATGCTCGAAGACGTAAGGCATCACGAAGAGCCGGTTGTGCCAGAAGGCCCAGAGTAGCGGCTTCTCCGGCGGCGTGGCCATGATGCGCGCGCGATCTTCAAAACGAAAACGCAGCGTGAACAGCAGCGCGCGCATGGACCATGAACCGATCGCTCCGAGAAGACGGGCCTTCGACTCGGGACTCATTCGTTTTCCTGCCACCGATACGCGCCGGGATTGGGCAGCTCGAGCTGATCGAGGATGCGCGCGACGACGGTGTCGGCGACTTCTTCGATCGTACGCGGCCTGGAGTAAAAGCCGGGCGACGCGGGCATGATCGACGCGCCAGCCTCCAGCAGCGTCACGACGTTGCGCGCGTGGATGAGATTCCACGGCGTCTCGCGCGGGACGAGGATCAGGCGGCGGCGTTCCTTTAGAAAAACATCCGCCGCGCGGAGCAGCGCGGTGTCGCTCGTGCCCGCCGCGATGCGCCCGAGCGTGCCCATGGAGCACGGCACGACGACCATCGCATCGAAGCGCGCGGAGCCGCTGACGAACGGCACCTTCATCGACTTCTCCCCATGCTGATGGACGCCCGCCGGCACGATGAGTTCGCCGATTTCCTCCGCGATCACCTGCTTCGCAAAAGCGCTCGTGATGAGATGCACCTCGTTCGCGACGGCGTCGATTTGCGCGAGCAGCCGCTGCAAATAAATCGCCCCGCTCGCCCCGGTCGCGCCGATGACGAGCTTCATTGCGCTGGCACGAGTCCGGGCGCGACCGCTTCCGCCGCTGCATTCTCGGCCGCTTGCTTTTTCAAATACGCTTTCAGCGCCGCGTCCCATTTCCCCCAGTCCTGTCCGTAGTTTTCATCGAGGAAAATCTGCAGGTCCGACGCTGCCTCTTCGTGGTGCGGATGATTGGGAATCTTCGCGATGTCGAGCAACGCGGGCAGCTTCACGGTGTCCTCGCGGTTCATGAGATCGGTGACGAAAACATCGAGCACATCCTCGGACAGACCGGGATTTTTCACGAGCGGGAGGATGCGGCTGTAATCCTTGTCCAGCACAAGATTCGTGATGTGCTGCGCGGCCTCGGCCTGGCCTTCTTTTGGAAGCGTGGGCAGCAAGTTGATGAGGATTTGCGCGGTCTGCGCTTCGTCCACATTGGCGCGGAGGACTTGATCGATCTTCACTTCCCACGCCGCCAGCGCTGGCGGTGGATTCGTGTCGGGCGTCGCAATTTCGGGCGCCGTGTTTCTCGCCGTCGGCTCAGGAGTCGCGCGGCGGACGACGGCGATCGTCTTCGACGGAGTCGCGCTCGCGACGGGCTTGGCGCGGGCATTCTCTTCGTCGGGCGTGGTCGTGACCACGGGCGCAATGGGCTGCGAATTTAAAAACCAAACCGCCCCAACGCAGATCGCAAATACGACGACGGCCAAAACGGCGAGCACACGGGAATTCATATCGGAGCAGAACTAAGCCACCTTCCGCCAAATGCCAATCCTGCCGATGCGCGGCACTTTCCACTTCCGCGCCGATGCGCTGGCTGGTAACGCTCTTCGATGCAAGTTCGCCCGATCGACCACGCCGGAATCCCGGTCCTTTTGCTGGAAGGCGAAATCGATCTCTATCAATCGCCTGAGCTGCGCGCGGTCTTGCAGGAGCATGTGAAGACCCGGACGCCCGCTCTGGCGCTTGATTTGGCGGGAGTGCCCTACATCGACTCATCAGGGCTTGCGACCATCGTCGAGTATTTGCGGAGCGCGCAGTCTTTCGGCGGTCGCATCGTCCTCGTCGGTCTGAGCGTGCGGGTGAAAACGATCTTTGACCTAGTGCGTCTCGGCGAAATCCTGCCCATCGTCGAGACCCGCGACGACGCCCGCGCGGCGCTGCTTTCCCCGACTGCTTGAAAGATTACCTCAAGCTGAACGCGCGCATCCTTTACTGGACGCTGCTGGGCCCGTTTCGCGGTCAGCCGTGGAGCGTCTCGCAGATGTTCCGGCAGATGGTGCTCATCGGCGTGCAGGCGCTGCCGATGGCGTGTCTCACGTCTTTCAGCATCGGGCTCACGCTGGCCATGCAATCCGCGGGCGAGCTGAAAAAACTTGGCGGCCTGAGCTACGTGCCCGGCCTCGTTTCCGTGTCGCTTTTACGCGAGCTCGGCCCGCTGCTCATCGGCGTGATCGTGATCGGGCGCAGCGGTTCGGCGGTGACTGCGGAGCTTGGCACCATGAAGGTTTCCGAGGAAATCGAGGCGCTCGAAGTGATGGCGATCAATCCGATCCGCTTCCTCATCGTCCCGCGTTTTCTCGCGATGCTGATCATGCTGCCGACGCTCACCGTGTTTGGAAATTGCGTGGGCATGGTCGGCGGCTGGTCCATCTGCCACTACGCGCTCGATTTTCCAACCGCCGCCTACGTGCTGCGCTCGCTGGAATTTGCGGACGCTTTCGATCTCTACTCCGGCCTCATCAAGAGCGTCGTCTTCGCGTGGCTCATCATCACCATCGCCTGCCACATGGGCCTCACCGTGGAAGGCGGCGCGGAAGGCGTCGGCCACTCCACGACCAGCTCCGTCGTCTGGTCGCTCCTGATGATGCTGATCGCCAACGCCACGCTCACCGCACTTTTCTTTTTCACGACATGAGCACGCCTTGCTGCCGCGCGACGCAGGCGCTAACCTCTGCGCACGATGACTTACGAGCAGCTTCCCGACGAATGGAAAGAATGGCTCGACCTCACGCCGATGGAGCGTTTTCGCGAGAGCGAAAAAATCTTCGCACAATACCTAGCCATGGGAGGCAGCCTTGATCCCGACCCCGATCCGACAAGTCCTTTCTACGATGCAAGCGAATGGCGTCCAGACGTTGCTCATGGGCGGGCAGGCCTGCGTGTTTTACGGCGCGGCGCAAGTTAGCAAAGACGTAGATTTCCTTCTGCTCGCGGATGCAGAAAATTTCACGCGTCTGCACTCCGCGCTCGCGTCACTCGATGCGCGTCGGATCGCCATTCCGCGTTTCAGTCCCGAGGTTTTGGCTCGCGGTCACGCCGTCCATTTTCGGTGCGCGGCGGCTGGGGTCGAAGAGTTGCGCGTCGATCTGATGACGCAGTTGCGCGACCTGCGGGAGTTTGAGGTGCTTTGGGAAAGGCGCACGGTTTTCGCGGATGAGTCTGGCGCGGAGTTTCACCTTCTGAGCATTCCAGATCTCGTGCAGGCGAAAAAGACTCAGCGCAACAAAGACTGGCCGGTCATCGAATTGCTCGTTGCGATTCACCATCGAGAAAACGCCGCGACACCGCGCGCGGGCTGGATCGTTTTTTGGCTCACCGAAGCGCGCACGCCGGAACTTCTTTTCGATCTCGCCACCCGCTTTCCCGACGAAGCGCGTGCCATGCAAACCGCGCGGCCACTGCTCGCACACGCCATCACCGGCGACCTCGATGCGATGCGGGCCGCGCTCGACATCGAGACGCGCGCCGAGCAGGCGAAAGACCGCGCGTATTGGGAGCCATTGCGGCGCGAACTCGAGCAATTCCGCCGCGAAGAAACGCAACGCAGCAATGACCAGTGATGCCATGACTCCGGTCGTCGAAGTGACCGATCTCGTCCGCGAATTCAACGGGCGCCGCGTGCTGAATGGCATCTCTTTCAAAGTGTACAAAGGTGACACGATGATCGTGATGGGCGCGTCGGGTTGCGGAAAAAGCACGCTGTTGCGTCACGTCGTCGGCTCGATGAAACCGACGTCGGGTTCGGTGAAACTTTTCGGCGAAGAGATCACCGGGATGGATGAGCGCGAGCTGGCGAGGATTCGCCGTCGCTTCGGTCTGCTCTTTCAAAGCGGTGCGCTGCTGCAATCGCTCACGGTCGGGGAAAACGTGGCGCTGCCGATCGAAGAACATACCAAACTCGCGCCGGACATCATCGACCTCATGGTGAAGATGAAGCTCGAAATGGTGGGGCTCTCCGGTTTTGAAAACTACAAGCCCGCGGAAATCAGCGGCGGCATGAAAAAACGCGTCGGCCTCGCGCGGGCTCTGGCGCTTGATCCCGAGCTGCTCTTCAGCGACGAGCCGACAGCGGGGCTCGACCCGATCATGGTTTCTGTCGTCGATATTTTGACGCAGCAAGTCACGCGCGGCATCGGCATCACGGCCGTCGTGGTGACGCACGATATGACGAGCGCCTTCCGCATCGGCTCGCGCATGCTCATGCTCGGCACCGGCCCAAATCAGGGCAAAGTCCTCGCCATCGGCACGCCGGAGGAAATGCGCGCGAGCGCGAATCCCGAAGTGCAGCAGTTCATCAACGGCGAGCCCGATGGTCCCGTGCCGCTGAAACTTTCGCAGGACGACTACGTCACGCGCCTGCTCGGTCATCCGCGTCACAAAAATACCGCCTTCTCCAATCCATGAAAAAGAACGCCTCCGATTACTTCGTCGCGCTTTCCGTCATCATCTGCAGCCTCGTGCTGCTCGGCACGCTCACCTACGCGCTTGGCGGTTGGAAGCCCGCGAGCAAAGGCCGCACGCTGCGGATCGACTTCGCGGATGTGACCGGCGTGAAACTTCACTCCGAAGTCCGCTACGCCGGCGCGCCCGCGGGCACCGTCACCGACGTCCGCCTGCTCACCGAAGACGAACGCAACGCACTCCCGCCGGAAAAACGCCGCAACACCGTCCGCGTCTTCGCGACGCTCGCGGACAAGCTCGCTCCCCTGCCCGGCGATGTGACGGTAAGCATCAGTTCCGACACGTTGCTCAGCGACAAATTCATCGCCCTCTCCGGCGGCTCAGCGGACGCGCCGCGGCTCGCTGACGGCACGGAACTGCAAGGCCACGGTGGCGGCAACATCGACGAACTCATCAACTCGGTCGGTCCGTTTCTGGAGAAAGCGCAAGAGACCATCGCGGCCATCGAGCCGCTTTTGAAAAAGACAAGCGAAGCGGTGGACGCTGTGAAAATGGGCGTCAACGACATCCTGCCGAAAGTGGGCGAGGTCGCCACTTCACTCAAACAAACGACCGCCTCCGCCGACACGTTGCTCCAGCACGCGGACAAAATGATCGCGGAGATCGAGGGCCCGCTGAAGACCGATCTTGTCGAAATGCGGACAACGCTCGCGCGCACGCAGGACACGATGAAATCCGCGACTTCAATGCTGAACCACACCGACAAAAATCTCGACGCGCGGATGTCGGAACTCGGCGTGGTTTTGCAAAATTTGAAAGTCGTGAGCACGCACGCAAAGGCCTTTGCCACGGCCATCGGCGAGAAACCGAATCGGGTGATCTTCAGCGGCAAAGCGCAGGAACTTCCGTCGGAGGAATCGATCCTGCGCAGCTCGCGTCCGGTGAAAGCGCCGGTGGAGCGTTGACGAATCGCGGCGCTATTTCGCGTCGAACTGCACCCAGTCGAGATTCATCAGCCCGCCTTTGCCGGGATTGACGAAGACGGCATAGACATCCCCGCGCACCGACGAGGCGATGGCGGTCTTTGGCTCGATCCATTTGTCCCAACCGCCGGTGTTCGGCACATCGACTGCGCCGAGGAGTTCACCGGTCGGCGAACCAACATGGAATTCGATTTTGCCGCCGACGTTACCCGAGCTTGCGCGGGCGGTGATCGCGCCGACTTCGCTGAGGTTCACGTTTGCAAATTTCACATGATTTCCGTGGTCGATCGCGCCGACAAAATTGCCGAGAATGCGCGCCCCGGAAATCTCGCCGCCTTCCGCCTCCAGTCGACGCGAACGCAGGCTGGCACTGGCTTTGCCGCTGAGTGAGCCCGCGGGCGCGCGGCCGGCATCGGTGTAAGTGGCTTCCAGAATAAAGCGGCCCGCTTTGTCTTCTTTCGGCGCGATGACTTCGCCGGTGAGCCCGCGCAAGAGCGTCGGTTCGCCCTTGCCTTTTTCGAGCCCGAAGACCCAGCGCAGCATGATCGTGACTTCATCCGTCGTGTGCTGCGGATGCGGAAGCATGGGCACGTCGCCCCAGATTTTCGTGCTGCCTTCGCGCACACGCTTCACGCTGGCGTCGATCGCCCCGGGCTGTCCGCGATACTTGGCGGCGACCTCGACGAGCGGTGGGCCGACGACTTTTTGCTCGATCGCATGGCAGTTAAAGCAGTCGCTCGCCTTCATCATCGCGAAACCCGGATCGCTCGCGGTTTCCTTTCCATCGGCGCGCAGGAAGGTGCTGCTAACCAGCGTGCGAACACTGAATTCATCAGGCTTCGCGGATGATGCCCCGTCTTCGGCATCGTTCACGGCGACGGAGTATTTCACCGGCTGGCCCGGCGTGAAAAAGTCGCCGTCCTGCGGCGTGATGAATTTCACCTGCGGCGCGGTGTTTCCCACGATGATCGGAAAACTCGCCGTACCGATCGCGCCGTGCGGATCGCTGACGCGCAATTCGGCAATGTAATTGCCGGGCTCTTTGATCGTGATCTGCGGATTCGCCTCCGTGGAGACCACCGGCCCGCCGGGCTGCAAGCGCCACTCATATTTCAGCGCCTCGCCTTCGTGATCTTTCGAGCCGGCGCTGGAAAGGCTGACCGTCAGCGGTTCGCGACCGGCGGTGACATTTGCCGACGCGACGGCGACGGGCGGGAGATTTCCATAGACGTAGCTAATCTTCACGAGCTTCGAGTCTTTGTTCGCGCCCCACGTTTCGCCGTAATCGAGGAGGTAAAGGCAACCGTCGTTTCCAAAAACCGCATCGACCGGACGCTTCAGCAAAGTCGCGCCCGCCGCGATGGCGGGTTTTAGTTTCTCGATTTGCTCGGGTTTGTTGCCGACGACAACTGCGCTCGTGAAAGGCTCGATCCCCACGAAGTTCGAGTCCGCATCGAGCCGCGCCCATTTCAGCGCGGGCCTCTCCCAATCCCAGAATAGCAGGCAGCGGCTGAAGTATTGTGGAAAGCCATTCGTCTTCGCGACATCGACACCGCAGTAATATACCGGCCCGGCGCACGCGGTGCGACCGCCTTCGCCCATCTCGGTAAATTCGCGCGGCTGACGATACGGCCAGTAGATCATCGCCGGCATCGCGGGCGGCAGGTCGCGCAGGCCGGTGTTGTTTGGGCCTTCATTGATCGGGTGCTGCGGATCGAAAGGTTTGCCGACGACTTTCGTCACGTAGTCGTAGTCCGAATACGCGAAATTATTTCCGACAAAATACGGCCAGCCAAAGTTACCCGCCTTCTTCGCCTGATTGATCTCGTCATATCCCCGCGGCCCGCGCGGCCCGTCTTCATTCGCATCCGGCCCGACTTCGCCCCAGTAAACAAATCCAGTCTTCTGATCGACTGTCATGCGCCACGGATTGCGGCAGCCCATCGCGAAAATTTCGGGCCGCGTTTTCGGAGTTCCGGGTGGAAACAAATTTCCCTCGGGGATTTCGTAAGTGCCATCCGCCTTCGGTCGGAGGCGGATGATTTTGCCGTTGAGACTGTTCGTGTTGCTCGCCGACTTCTGCGCATCCCAAGGCTCGCGGCCCGGCCGCTCGTCGATCGGCGCGTAGCCATTCGAGTCCTCATGCGGATGCGTGTTGTCGCCAGTCGAAAAATAGAGACATCCATCGGGCCCGAACTCGACGGAGCCCGCGTGATGACAGCACTGCTTCCGTTGTTCCTGAAATTCCAGCAGCAGCTTCTCGCTCGCCAGATCGAGCGTGTCGCCCTTCATCGTGAAGCGGCTTAGGTGCTGCCCGGAAAATCCCTTCGGCGACCACAGACAATAGATCCACCCGTTCTCGGAAAATTTCGGATCAAGCGCGAAACCGAGGAAACCGTTTTCCTGCTCGGTGAAAACTTCGATCGTTCCCGCTTCCACGATTTTTTTCGTGTCCGGGTGATAAACTTTCAGCTTCCCGCCGTATTCATTGAAAAAGATGCGCCCATCCGGCGCGACTTCGAGTTCCATCGGCTGCGGCATCCCTTCCGCCAGCGTCTCGACTTTGAAACGAAAATCCTGCGGCGCGTCGGCAGCGACGATGGTGGCCGTGAGGGCGAAGTAGGGGAAGAGGCGCATGGAGACGTGGGGTCAGCATCATCAAACCATCGCCACCGGACGGAATTAGCGCCCATCCAAAAACCGGACTGATTTCGGCGGAGCCGAAGAGCCGAAATTCAGGACTCGGAAAGTGTCAGTCGATGAGCTCGAAGTGGCTCATGATGCGGAAAACTTCGTAGCGCTCGGCGACCGCATCCGGCGTGAGGGTGCGCATGCGTTCGAGGCTGAAGCGTTCGACATTGAAGCTGGCGAGGACGCTGCCATAGACGACGGCTTTTCGCAAAAGCTCGAAGGTGATCTCGCCGCCCTGCGCCGCGAGCCAGCCAGCGAGGCCGCCGGCGAAAGTGTCGCCCGCGCCCGTGGGATCGTGGATGTCTTCGAGCGGATACGCCGGGCAGGAGAAGAATTTGCCGTCGCCGAAGAGCAGGCAGCCGTGTTCGCCTTTTTTGATGGCGACGTATTTCGGGCCGAGCGCGCGGATGGCGGCTCCGGCTTTGATAAGGCTGGTGAGTCCGGTGAGCTGGCGGGCCTCGCCGTCATTGAGGATGAGCATGTCCACGCGTTTGATCAGGGCGAGGAGGTCGTCTTTGGCGATGTTGATCCAGAGGTCCATCGTGTCGGCGATGATGAATTTCGCGCGCGGCATTTGGTCGAGGACGTGGCTTTGCAAACCCGGTCCGATGTTAGCCAGAAGGACGTATGGCGTGGCGGCATAGCCAGCGGGCAGCGTGGGCGTGAAGTGCTCGAAGACGTTTAGCTCGACGCTGCGGGTTTCGCGGGTGTTGAGATCCCACATGTATTCGCCGGACCAGCGGAAGGTTTTCCCCTTCGCGATTTGCAGGCCGGCGAGGTCGATGTGGCGGCTTTTAAAATACTCGATGTGCGCGGGCGGGAAGTCATCGCCGACGACGCCGACCATATTCACCGGGGAGAAAAAGCTCGCGCCCACCGCCGCGTAGGAAGCGGAACCGCCGAGCAGGTCGGCGTGTTCTTCGACGGGGGTTTTAACGGTATCGAGCGCGATGGAACCAACGACTAGGACGGACATAGGGCGCTTGAAATGGTGGAGGTTGCGCAGGTTGGCAAGTAATTCCTCGGTCGTGATCGACATGATCCTAACGAGCCCGCCGCGCCGTGGTTTGACGAATGTAGTGCAGCCTACTATTCGTGAGCGCCCCGCGCGCTGGCGATCCAAGCCGCGAAACTCCTGCCGCCCATGTCCATCCCATGAATACGACCTCCACGCCGCCCGATGCCGCAGAAACACCGGCCGGCCCCGCTGCGGAGGGACCGCTCCTTTTGAGCTGCGTTCTCGCGTGGATCGGTCTTTCGATTTCCACCCTGCTCATGCAGCGCCACGCCGGATTGCCCACCCTTTTTTGCCCGAAGAACGGCGGCTGCGAAGAGGTGCTGACCAGCAAATACGGGGTCCTGATGGGAGTGCCACTGCCGACGATCGGCGTCGGATTATACGCGATTTTGCTGCTCCTATTGCTGTGCGCGTATGCCGTTTCAGGGGTGAAAACGAGGGAGCGTCTGGTCGGTGCGGTCGTTCTTATTGCGGTGATTGGCGTCAGCTTTTCGGCAGTCCTCATGTTTATCCAGTTTCGAGTGCTGCACGCGTTCTGTCCGCTCTGCACAGGCTCTGCGGTGACGGTTACGTTGCTGGCCATCGCCGCTGCCGTGGCCGAAAAGCGCGGCACAAAGTGTAGCTTTCCAGGGCGGGCTGGTGCGGCCTTGGCGATGGGGATTTTAGCCTTCGCGCCTGCCGCCGTGCAGTTGCGAAGCCTGGTCACTCCGCAGCGGGAGGTAGTGGCGGCGGTGGATGGGGCGGAGTTTACGCGCGCGCAAATGGAGGAGGATTTGAGGGCGGCGTTCCAACCGATGCGGCAGTCGATGTATGAACTGGAGTTCGAGTGGGTGCGGAAGAAAGTCGATGGGGTGCTGCTCGCGAGCGAAGCCGCGAAAACGAATGCCGACCCGGAGCAAATGCTCGCCGCGCGGGTCGCGGCGGCTGCGGAGCCATCGGAATCCGAAGTGAACGCGGACCTTGCAGCGCACGGCCTTTTGCCGTCTCCAGAAAACCTGAACCAAGCCAAAACGACGCTGCAAGCGGCGGCTCGGGAGCAAGTTCGCGCATCGTTTTTAGAAGAGATTGCGGCCAGTCACCAGATCGAAGTCTTTCTGGAACCTCCAAAGCCGGCGTTTCTGAAAATAGACCTGAAGACCGCGAAGGTCTCGGGACCCATCAATGCCAAAGTACAACTGGTGGTGTTTTCGGATTTTGAATGCCACTTTTGCCGCGATCTCTCGGCAGTGCTCAACCAAGCGCGACACGATTTTCCAAACGAGGTGATGGTCGCGTATCGCTATTTCCCGATCGAGTCGCATCCACGCGCCTTTCCCGCCGCGGTCGCCGCTGAGTGCGCAGCGGAACAAGGCGCATTCTGGGAGTTTCACGACAAGCTGTTCGACTCGTCGGGTGATTTGAGCGAAGCGCGATTGGAAAGCATCGCGAAGGAGATCAAATTGGACGCGACCAAATTTTCGGAGTGCAGGACGTCCGGCCGGGCTGGCAAAGTCGTGGAAGCCAGTCGGGCAGATGCGATAGCCAACGGTCTGGCAGGAGCGCCCGCGCTTTTCCTCAACGGGAAAATGATCGGCGGAATGGTGCCTTATCCGCAACTGGCAGCTAGCATCAGGCAGGAAATCCAAGCCGAACGCGAGACACCGAATCCAAGCACAGAAACGGTAAAGTAGGATGTCGGATTCGCACTATGGAGCAACGCTGACGGGCGGCGGCCCGTCGGATTTGCCTGTTCCTTCTTTTTTGATGATTTCGAGACGCTTCACTTCGGCGTAAGTATTGCCAAGCTTCAGGGCGATAAGACTTTCCGCCTTGGCCTGATCGAACTTTTTCTGCGCCTGATAATGCGCGGCGTAGTAGGTGTGAGTCGATCCTGCATTCGGGTCCATCACCAAGCAGCGACGATAGATTTCTTCGGCCTCATCAAAACGCCCGACCGCATCCAGCGAAGTCGCGAAAAAGGCGGCGTATTGGACATCCATGGGGCAAAGCTTTACCGCCCGCTCGTAAGAAACACACGAGGCTTCATAAAAGCGAGCCGCGTCCGCCGGGTCGTCAGCCAGGATACCAAGCGTGAACTGCGCTTCGCCAATCGTCGCGAAAAGCGCCGGGTTTTTGGAGTCATACTTTACCCCGCGCTCAGCTAGTTCCAGAGCCCGCAAGGCGACTTCGTCTGATACCAACAACCGGGGCGTGGCCAAGGTTCGGCGCGCCAGCTCTTGGTACAATTCCGCCGGCCATTTCGGCACGGCAATCGCAAGCAGATAAACGCCAAGGCCGGCCGGCATCAGTTTGGAAAAGACCCAGGTCCACCGACGATCCGCAGTCTGCGGGGGAAGACCGGCGACTGGCTTGAATCCCGGGTTTGCGAGGATCGCGAAGACGAAACCCATCACGCAAGTGTTCGCCGGAATGTGGAGATTGAAGTCCACGACCGAATGAATCATGTAGGCCGCGACACTGCTTATCGCCGCAATCGTGAGCGCGAGCGCGTTGTTGCCCTTGAAAGATGGGCGCCGCTGTCGAAGTCGCTCGGTTTCACCGTCCGCGACGGCACGCCACGCAGAGTTCGAGCGCGACTTTTTACCAGAACGCTTTCGCTCCGCACCCGAGTTTGTGTCGCCAGTCAGGGTCGCAGCTTCACTGGAAACCGCAGAGATTCCTTGCCGAAGATGCAGCGCGAGAAACACGAAAAAGCCTGCAATGCCGATGATCCCGTATTCCGCCAAGAATTGCAGGTAGTCGTCGTGGGCGAATCTTGGGTCGCGCTGAATGCGTGGATCGCGGAACTGACGACCGTAGTAAATATAAGTCCGGCTCCCAGTCCCAAAAATCGGGTTGAGCTGAAATTGCATGATCGCCGCCTTTGCGAGCGCAATTCTGTCGTTTCCATCCCCCCGAACGGAGTCCACACGATACTGAAGAAAGTCGCTCTCGTGAACTATCGAGCGGATCAGGTAGCCACCGACTCCAAGCGCCAAAACCGCGGTGATCGCGACCGCGTACCAAAACTCCTTGCGCAGCCATTTCCCGGCTACGTAAAGACTTAGGAAGCCAAATGTGGCCAAACCTGCGATGGAACTGGCATAGCCTCCGCGACTGCCGGTCAGCAAAATTCCCGCGGCGCACATCGCAGCCGCGTATCCCGCCAAAATTCGGACGAGCAGCCCATATCGGCTCCAGCAGGCCAGCGAGATGCCGAAGAACATCATTACTTCGAGAAAGCCCGCCAAATGGTTCGGGCATCCGTAAAACCCGCTCGCCCGGATCCCATAATCAGGACGCGGAAAGAAATCGAACGGCATGAAATTATGCCCTTTGAAATACTGAATCCCCCCCACGATCGAAGCCGCAACCGCCAGTATGAGAAGTGCGGCTACGAAAGGGATACGACGCCGCGAAGAACTCAGAATTTGCGAAAAGAGGAGATAGACGATGAGAGCTGCCGAAACCATCTCCAAGTCAGCCCGAGCGACGTAACCACTGGGAGACAACAATGCTCGAAGCAATACGTATGCGAAAAATATCGCTGTGGCGATGACGCAGTGATAACTGCGTGGCTTTGCGTGGGAGGATTCGCCACCGATTAGGTTGATTAGGGGCGAAAGAGCCAGAACTCCGTAAATTGGCAGGCAAACGTACGAAGCAAAGCCGCCCAAAAACAGAATCAAAGCCGTGACTGCGGCTGTGATGGCGACGAGAATTGCGGTGCCCATTTTGGGTGATGTGTCGCTCAGTTTGTGCGCCAATAAAAAGGCCCCATGGTTTGAAACCATGGGGCCTAATTACTAAGATTTCTCCGACGCCTACGGAGGTGTCATGTCACACGCATAGGGGAGGGCACCCTTTATGACGTAACGGTCAACCAAGTATGAAGGAACAGTGATCGTCTGACCACGGTAACACATTTGAATCGTCGTAGGTGCGCCTTGAGCCAAGGCGGAAGTAACGGCAGCACCGAGGCCAGCAATAACCGCCAGTGCCAATAATAATGTCCGTTTAGATGTTTTCATGAGATAATGAATTTGAGTCGGAGACGCAGTTACTTGGAAGCGCGCCGTTTGCTGCGGTTAGTCAGCGCAACACCGAACATTCCCAAACCGAAAAGAATGGAGCTTGGTTCTGGGATTGGAGCAAAAGTACTTACGAGATTTTGACCAGCACCGTTTGTGAGAACATTTCCAGTAACAGAGGCAAAAGTCGTTGCGTTCGTGTGAACGACAAGAAAGTCACTGTTTTGGAGAAAGGCAATGTTTGCGCCACTGCTAAAAGGAATTGCGGCTTGGGTCGGGAAATCAAATCCCACCGAACCAATTTGTCCTGCACCGAAATCTCGATCCGCTGTTAGAGCGGGTTTCAATGATGCGCCAGTGGCATAAGTACCAGTGAGCCCCGCAAGGGTTAGCGTACTGGTTTGATCGACATTCGTCGTCGTCAATAATGGAAATCCATTTTGGATCGCGACACGGTAGATTTGCTCATCGCCACCAGGTGATACAGCAGCGGTCGGCGTCGTGTTCACCACTTGGTAGTAGAAATCCAAAGGACTTCCCACCCCGGCAGTCTGGACAACGATAGTCCGCAGCGTACCAGTGGCACCAAATGTATCTGTAAATGAGGATGACGCTTCCTTCAAAACCGTTCCGCCACTTGGGGCGACGACGGGAACGGACAATCCGCCTTCCGCAGTCCCCGGAAGGAGCAGCGCGGCCTGCGATGCGGAAGCGGCTATTACGGTGATCGCGCCCAAAAGAGTCGCGAACTTGAATGTTGCTGTAACGGGTTTGGAGCTAGTCATAATTGAGTCGGTTTTTGTTAAGGAACTTGGATTTTTTGTCTACGGTTTTCAGGATCAAAACTGAAGTTTGAAGAATTCGTCAGGAGGGTTTGGATTCTTTGAGTGCTTGCTCTGTGGCATTTACCTTAGAACAGTCATTCAATTGCGCCTATAGGACCAAATGTTGAGGCATCTGTCCACAAAAAAGATGAATAATTCTACCAGCGGGCATGCGAAGGCCGTTTGCCGTTTCTGAGTTTTCCGCCCGCGTTTTTTTCCGCCGGAAATAAAACCCTATATCCCGTTCCACCCCAGCAATTTATGTGTGAACTTCAATTCCGTGTGGTGAGGCAGAAGGGAGGCGGGCACTCAGATTGCTAACAGCTAATTTTAAATCCGCCTGGCCTTGGCATCTTGTCTGCTAAACGTGCAAACCAAAGATCGCTGGCGCATTTTCCCACCGCGAGCGTGTCCTCCGATGACGCGGTGCCCCCCCTATTTCAGTTGCTGCAACGTGGGGATGCGATAGCTCTGCTTTAGCATCGGCCCCAGCGCCTCGCTTGCGGCTGCGTCGATCCAAATGGTTCCAGGATCGCCGTCGAATTCAAGTTTGTGCAGTCCCTTTTCCGCTTTCGCGATCGCCGCGGGCAGGTCGGAAAGCCCGTTTAAAGGCACGCCGTTCAAACTCGTGACCACGAGACCGCGTAATTGCTCGTAGCCGATCGTCACATCGCTCGGGAGCACCCGGCTGAGGATCACGATTTTCTTCGAGCCATCGGGATAAATGTCGCTTTGGAAACGGTCGAGATACACCAAGTCGTCTGGAGCACGCTTTTGCCAGTCCGTCCCAAATTCCTTGAGGTATTGCCGACTCAATTCCTGTAAAACGAGGCCGCCCAAGATGTAGAACTTCGGCGCGCGATCAATCACGAACGGGTCGCTCACGTAATCCGACGGATTGCGGTGGTCCAGAGTGACGCTGATTTCCTTTTTCTCCCCTTTCCGCATCACTGTGAAAGCGACTGTCTCGCCGACGAAATGCTTCGTCGAGAGGTGATGGCTGATCGCCAGCTTCCCGTATTCGGGATCATCGTAATTTCCGTCCTGATCCACGTTTTCTCCGGCGGCGCGCAAGATCGTGTCGCCCTCTTGCAAGCCCGCTTTTGCCGCCGGACTTTCCTTCAAAACTTGCGTCACATACACGCCACCCGAAATCCCGGCATCCAGCCCGAGATAGCGGCGAAACATCGGATCGCGGGTGCTGGCGAAGCCCATTCCCGCTCTGGGAAAACCGTCATATTTCCCGTCGGCAGCGTCCTTTAGAAAATGTTCGATGACGGGCGTCGGGACCAGTTCCGTGTTTTTGGAGTTGTTATCAAAGCGCATCAAAATACCCACCAGTTTTCCATCCCGCGCCACGGGCACGGTGAAGCTGCTATCGCGAAACTGTAGATTCGCGGTGACGCGATAGACGAGCAGCGGCGTATCGGAAATCGGGTAACGCGATGCCTCGATGGAGGTCAGCGTCCCCGGCGTGACAAGCAGCGTTCCGGTCGCTTCGAGCTGCCAGATCGCCAGATTATCGCCGATCTGGGCGGGGGTGATTTCGAGAGGCTGGTATTCTTTGAGAAACTCTGCGTCGTCCGTCTTTAAAAGCGCCAGATTTGCCTCGTAATCCACCACTTCGATCGTGGCGGGAACCTTGGCTCCGCCCTCGGGTGATTCCAGTTCAAGAAAAGTCGCGTTGGCCACCATTTCGGCGGTAACGATGACCCTTCCGCCCGGCAACACCGCGCCGATGGCGCGCCGGGAATACGGCGGACGTTTGCCCCACGGCCGCAGGAAATCCCACGGCTGATTCGTGACGTTCACACGCACGACGGAGAGCTTCTTCGCGGGCTTGGCGTCCGCGGCCTGAGCCGAAATGCCGCCGCTGACGAACAGGAAAATGGAGAGCAGGATAAAACGCATGGGAGCTTAGCTGGCGGGGAGATTTTGTTCCTCGGTCACATTGTAGCGGGCCTTGATTCGTTCGCGCGCGGCCTCGACGGCGGCGCGCTCCAAGACCAGCGGACGACCCGCTCCGACGAATTTGACTACGAAATACTCCGGCTTTTCCGCGAACGCCGCCGCCATCTCCTTCAGCGTCTTGATCTTCTTGCCGTTCACCTCATCCACGATCTGCTCCCGGAATTCCGCCAGATATGTGTTCAGCGGATCAGCGAGGATCGTGGTTAGCACGATGATGTCCGGGTGTTCCTCGTAGATTTCCTTCGAAATGTAATACTCGAAATAGTAGTCGATCCGCGGGTTTTGAAAGGTGTAAGCGCCGATCAAGTTGCGCGACAGCGGTTGAAAAAGCAGTCCGCCGAGCAGGACGTAGAGCGGCTGTTCGTCGTAGCGATTCGCCTGAATGTTGTATTGCCACGCTCCGGTAAATTTCACCTCCACCTCCGCCGGTTTCGCGTCGCGAATGATCGAAAACTTCGCGGTGTCTCCTAGGAATTTCCGCTCCGCCACCTCCGCCATCGGCACCCGCTCGCCTTCCAGATCCACGAAGCCGTCGCTCTCCACCTTCAAGCCGTCCACGGCCACGATCACATCGCCTTTTTGCAGCAGATGCGCCGCGACGCCACCGTCCAGCACATTCGTCACCAGCACGCCGCGGTCGTCGTCTTCCAGCCCCAGCGCTTTCCGCATCGCGCGATTTGGCGTCGGGAAAGTGCCGATCGAAAGGTCCATATACCGGTCGTATTTCCCGTCCTTCACATCCTTCAGGAAATGCTTAATCACCGGCGTCGGGATCATGTAGCCGACGTTCTGCGCCACATCGCCGCTGTAGCCTTGAAACGCGACGCCGACCACTTTCCCATCCTGCAAAACCGGCCCGCCGCTATTTCCCGGATTGATCGCCGCATCGATCTGGATCGTGAGATGCGAATCCACAACCGAATGGGTATATGTGCGAAAATCCACCCGCGACACGATGCCCTGCGTCACGCTCATCCGCTCCCCACCGATCGGATAGCCGAACACGGAGACCGTAGATTCCAGCTCCGGGATGCCCCCGATCGGCAACGGTTTCGTGTATTTGAAAAACTCGGGATCTTCCACCTTCAACAACGCCAGATCGCAGTCGTGCGCGATGTGCTCCACGGTCGCGATATACTTTTTCGGATCGTTCTCCTTTTCCAGCGTGATGAACCGCGCATTGCTCACCACGTGCGCATTCGTGACGAGCCGGTCACCTTCCACCACCCAGCCGGTGCCGCTGCCGCCGCCGCTGTTTCCGGGCAGCCACGGGATGCGATAGTTCGCCTCCTGCGCCGTCACATTGATGCGGGCGACGCTCTTTTTGAGTTCATTCGGCCCCGCCAGGGCCGAGACGGCGGCGAGGAGGACAGGTGCGAGAACTTGCCAGGTGCGATGGGCCATGAGGCGGGGAAGATGCGTGGGCACCTCGCGGCTGTAAACAGGTTTGTCAGCGTGCGCCTAGGGTGCCGGATTTTCGTCGAAGTAAGCGGCCGGCGCCTTGATCAGCGGCGCGAGATCGCTGCACGCAGTTTTCCAAACTTGATCGAGATCCACATCACCGTAGTCGTGCGCGATGATATTCCTCATCCCACGCATGGCACGGAAAGGTAGAGCGGGAAAAAGCGCCCGGAGAGACGAGTCGCTGCTTCGCCGATGATTTCAAAGCGTCGCAATACGGCGTCCTGTTTCTCGATGTTGGCCATAAATGCATCGCGGGTGATTCCGCGGAGATAGCCTTGGATCGTGATTGCCGAATCGAGGATGTCCCTCAGCAGACCGAGTTGTTTCTCATCGCGCATACACAGTCACCGTAGTGTCCAGAACACTGCGGCGGCGATACGGATTGCGGCTGCGCTCGACCGCGGCACGACTGACGAGATCGACGTGGCAGCCGAGTCGTTGTTCCAACTCCTCTTTTAAGCTACCCATCTCGAGCAGACCGATGGACGCGCCGGGCAGAAACTCGATCAGCAAATCCACATCGCTTTCCGAATGAGCCAGTCCGCTCGCTCGCGAGCCAAACAACTCCACCCGTGCCACCGGATGCGGCTCACAGACTTCCCGCACGCCGGCGCTCATTTGTGCGAGCGTGAGAGCGGCGGATACGACCGATGACATGCCTCGACTTTCAACGGACATGGCAGACTACGCAACGATTTAGACCGCCGGAAATTCACGGCGTCGGTATCAGACTCGGAAAACACCGCGCCTGCAGCAGCACCAGCACGCCCGCCAGCAGCGCGAGGGCGAGGCTGTGCAAAAAGACCGCGCGCAAAATCGTCCCCGCATCCGGGCTGTCCACATGCCCGCCCGTCGCCACGCTCGCGACCACGATGCTCTGGGCGTCGATCATTTTGCCCATCACGCCGCCCGTGCTGTTCGCCGCTGCCGTCAGGATCGGCGAGATGTGGAGCTGCTCGGCGGTGACCTTTTGCAGGTTTCCGAAGAGCACGTTGGAAGACGTATCGCTGCCCGTGAGTGCGACGCCGAGCCAGCCGAGGAGCGGCGAGAAGAACGGAAACCACGTGCCCGTATTCGCGAGCGCGAGCCCCAGCGTCGTGTCCGTGCCCGAGTAGCGCGTCGTAAATCCGAGCGCCAGCATGAGTGCGATCGTGAGCAGCGAAACCCGCACGCGCCAGACGACCCGAAGGTAAGTGCGCATAATGGCTGCGGGCCGCAAGCCCAGCGCGATTCCGGTCGAGACACCCGCGAAAAGCAAAGCCGTCCCCGTTGCTGCAAAAAATTCAAACTTGAACACCGCCGGCTCCGGCTCCGCCGCCGGTGCGACCGGAGGCATGCGGATCACCGCGCCATCCAGCAGCGGCACCGCGTGTTTCCACGGCGCGAGCGCGACGAGTTGCGCTTTCACCGGGGCGATCGTCCAGGTGGCGACGAAGACGGACAGCATGAGCCACGGGAGCCAGGCGCGGAAGGCGGAGGTCTTCGTTCGATGTTCGATGTTCGATGTTGGAAGTTCGATGTTCAGCTCCCTGCAGGGGCCGTCCGTGGTTCGGTGACGTGTCCCCAATTCCCCGGCACCTGCGGCGGGCTGAACATCAAACATCGAACCGGTTGGTTTCCACACGCGCAAAAGCAGGACGAGCGCGATCATCGCTGCAATCGCGCTCGCCAAATCGACCAGCCACGGCCCGTGAAAATTGCTCACCGCAAATTGTGTCACCGCGAAACTCGCGCCGCAGACGAAACACGCCGGCCACACTTCCACCATCCCGCGCCAGCCGACTTGCGCGGCCACGAGCCAGAACGGGACGATGAGCGAAAACACCGGCAACTGCCGCCCGACCATCGCGCTCAGCGCATGCAGATCGAGCCCCGTCACTGTGGTCAAAGTCGTGATCGGAATCCCGAGCGAGCCAAACGCGACCGGCGCGGTATTGCCGATCAGCGCCAGCTTCGCGGCCTCCAGCGGCCTGAATCCCAAGCCGATCAACATCGCGCCCGTGATCGCGACCGGCGCACCAAAGCCCGCGCAACCTTCAATGAAAGCGCCAAAACAAAACGCGACCAGCAGCGCCTGAATACGCCGATCTCCCGCCAGAGCGGCGATCTGCTCTTTTAAAACCGCGAACTGTCCCGTCTCCACGGAAAGTTGGTAAATGAAGAGCGCATTCACGACGATCCAACCGATCGGAAACAGCCCGAACAGCGCGCCGTAGCCAGCCGAGGCCAGCACCAGTCCCGCGGGCATTTTGTAAATGAAAAGCGCCAGCGCCGCCGCCGTGATGAGTCCAGCCAGCGCCGCAAAATGCGCGCGCACATGCCACACGCCGAGCAGCGCCAGCAGCACCATCACCGGCAGCGCGGCGACGAGCGCGGATGGCACGACGCCGCCGAGCGGAGTGTAATTCTGGGGCCACATGGAAGTTGGAATTTCCAAGTTCCAGATTCCAATTTCCAAAGTCGAGAGTGCGCTGTCTGACTTTGCTCTTTAGCCTTTCGCCTTTGGTCTTTAGACGTGCGCGATGCCCCGTTTCCCGCGCACCGAACTCCTCCTCTTCCTCGCGTGCCTTTTCACGTTCGCCTATTTCAATCAAGGCGGCGGCTGGAATCAAAATTCGCGCTTCGCCGAAGTCCGCGCCATGGCCGAGGAGCACCGCTTCGCCATCGACGACTTCCTCGTCTATGCCGGCGATCCCGCGACGAACGATCTCTTCCGCGCGCCTGTCGATCACGCCGAATACGACTTCGACGGCAAGCGCCACGCGATGTGCTGGGTCGATGCCGAGTGGACGTTTTTTCCCATCAGCGGAAAGCCCGCGAATACGCCCGGCATTACCGACGAACCGATGCACATGGTCTGCGCCTCCGGCGACCTCGCCTACGTCCCGAAGACCGGCCATTTTCACCCGAACAAACCGCCCGGCACCTCCTTCCTCGCACTGCCGTCATATTGGATCATCTGGAAAATCGAACGCGCGTGCGGCATTAATCCCGATCACTGGTGGACGCTGAATCTCAACGCGTGGCTCACCACCATTTTTAGCGTCGGCCTGCTCTCCGCACTAGGCTGCGTCTTGTTTTACCGGCTGGCGTGCGATTTTTGCGCAGGGGAAAAAGTCGCCGCTTTGCTCGCCACTTTCGCGCTCGCTTTCGGCACCACGTTCTTCCCGTTCGGCACGATCCTCTTCGATCACAATCTCACCGCCGTCCTGCTCATCGCCAGCTTCTACTGGCTGCGCCACACGCCGCGTCCCGCACTCGCCGGCTTCTGCGCGGGCTTCGCTGTCGTCACGAATTACGTCGCCGGCGGAGCCGTCATCGCGCTCGGCCTTTCCGCGTTCCTCGCCAGTGGCGTCCGCTGGAAACGCGCGATCCTATATTCGCTCGGCGGCCTGCTCCCCGCAGCCCTGCTTGGCTGGTATCACTACGTCAATTTCGGCTCGCCCACTGCGCTGAATAACGACTTCCAAAACCCGCTCTTCAAAGACCCCGCCGGCTCGCTCGGCATGTTCGCGCTGCCAAATCCCTACGTCGGCGCGCTCCTCCTCGTCTCGCCCTACCGCGGCGTCTTCTGGCTCGCGCCCGTCCTCATCCTCGGAGCCGCCGGCCTCGTCTGCTGGCTGCGCGAACGCACCCTTGCCGCCGAGGCGCGCCTTTGCCTCGCCATCTTCGGCTTCTTCTTTTTTGTGAATATGAGTTTCAACGGCTACCACGGCGGTTACTCCGCCGGCCCGCGTTACCTCGTGCCCGGACTTCCCTTCCTCGCGCTCCCGCTCGTCGTCGCTTTCGTGCGGTGGAAAAAAATCGCGCTCATCCTGCTCGTGCTTTCCTTCGCGCAGCAGTTCCTCCTCACCGTCACCGACGCGCAAAACGCCCTCGCCGTCGGCGGTCACGCGCGGCTCGATAATGAGCACCGTAAAGACGACTTCTTCTGCAACATCGTCACCGAATACGCGCTCCCCTTTTTCACCCAGGGCCGCCCGGAAAAACTCATCCGCCAACTCCTCGAAGCACGCCTCGACAAGGACGCCGACCGCCTCCGCCTGGCTGGCACCGACGAAGCAGACATCGCCACCGCCATCGCCGCCAAGCGCGCCGAATATCAAGGCACCATCGACCGCGGCGAGCAGGATCCCTTTCTCCTCGCCGCGATGCACGGCCCCGTCTCGATCAATCCCGTCGGTGTGTATGACGGCCTCCTCGGCTTTGGCGTCTTTCCCATCGGCTCGCCGCAGTGCGATTGGGCATCATGCAATCTCGGCGAATTTCTCTGGCCCAAGACTCGCCTCAGCCTGCTCCCGCTCCTGCTCATCAGCGGCGGACTCATTTTCGCCGCCATGAAAAGCACACGAAAGAAAGAGTGCGTTTAGCAGATTCCGAGGGTGGAGCACGCGACCCGCGTGCCGTCATCGGCGACCCGTCGAAGACACCGAAAACGCGACCACGGGATTTGGCGTCCCCGCTTACTCCTCGCGCCAATGCGCATCACGCAGCGCCGGAAAATCCCGCCGCCACGACTCGACCGTTTCCAATTCGATCGTCGCACTCAGCACGCGCTCCCGCTCGCCCGCGTCCGCGATGATCACGCCCTGCGGATCGACCACCACGCTGCGTCCTGCGTAGGAAAACTGCGGCTCATTCCCCACGCGATTCACCCCGATCACGTAGGCCTGATTCTCGATGGCCCGCGCTTGTAAAAGCGTGAGCCAATGCTGCTGCCGCTTCGCCGGCCACAGCGCGATCACGACGAAAAGATTCGCGCCGCGCCGCGCCGCTGCGCGGAAAATTTCCGGGAAGCGCAAGTCGTAGCAAACGAACGGCGCGACCGTGAAACCCGCGCAGTCGAACGTCACGATGTCGTGCCCCGCCTCGTGCCCCTCCGCTTCCCCGCCGAGACTGAACGGATGGATTTTCGTGTAGCGCGCGAGCGGTTCACCTCCCGGCGAAAATGCGACCGACTCGTTCCGCCCGCGCCCGTTTTCCGTCGGGCTCACCATCCCGCCGATCACAAACGACCGCCATTCCCGCGCGAGTCCCGCGAGGAAAGTTTCATCCTCACGCGTTTCCGTTTGGCGCGTGATTCCGAGATTCATCGAGAAGCCGCACGCAAACATTTCCGGCAGCACGATCAGCGATCCCGGCACCGGAGGCGCGTTGCTTAACAACGACCGCACTCGCGCAAAATTCGCCGCCTTGTCTTCCCACGCGATGTCGAACTGGACGAGCGCGACTCGTATCATTTCGGTGCCGGCACGTCAAAGCCGTGAACTTTGCACCAGCCTATCGCATCCTTTTGCCCGCCTGCCGCGGCTCGCAAATACATCGCCTTTGCAGACTCGAAATTTCCCGGCACGCCGATGCCGTCTTCGAGACAGATCGCGTAGGAATACATGCCCGCTGCGTCGCCCTTTTCGCTGGCTTCCTTAAATTTCTGCGCCGCGCGCTGCGGATCCTTTTTCGATACGCCATGTCCCCTTAAATACATGACGCCAAGATTCCCGCTCGCCTCCGCGCTGCCGTTTTTTTCCGCTTCCGAAAAAAGACGCCACGCCTCGGCATAGTCGCGTTTCACGCCGATCCCGCGGTGGTAACAATCGCCGAGCGTATTCATCGCGCGGCTGTTGCCTTTCGCCGCCGCGGCCTGCAAGAGCGTGATCGCCCGCGCCTCGTCTTTCTCCACGCCGAAGTCGCCGGAAAGGTAGAGCTGCCCGAGCGCCATCATCGCGTTCGGCTCTTCTTTCTCCACCGCCTTGTTCAGGTAATGCACCACCTGCTCCGGATTGGCACCGGGACCGACGCCATTGGAAAGCAGATAGGCCATCGCCGTCATCGCTTCAGGATCGTGGTGCTTGTCCGCGGCTGCGGAAAACCATTCGAGTGATGCTGGCGGATCAGAGAGTTTGAGCTGCTCGCCGAGCAGCATCATCGCGGACAATGTATCAAGTTTCGCCGCGCTCGTGATGTCTCCGCGCATCGCGTCGAACTCCGCGCGCGGCAGTCCACCGGGGCGATTGCGAAAGCGTTGGATCAGCGACTCCAGCCCGTTTTTTCCCGGCTTCAATTCCGAGTAATCCTTCGCCAGCGCCAGCCACGCCGCGAGAGCCGCGCGGTTGTCCTGACCTGCCTCGAGTGCGAGCGCTTTCTTCAGTGCGGCATTGGCCAGTTCCATCCGCGACGGCGGCGCGGGAGTGGGCACCGGCGTGGGTTCCACGCGGATCGGTGTCGGCACGGCGACCGGGACCGGCGTGCTGATCGCGAGGCGCGCCGCCTTCGGTTTGTTCATGAGGAAAGCCGTCATCAGGATCAAAAACACGATGGCCGCGACCGAGTAAGGAAGCATCCGCCGTGGCCGGGGAAGTTCTAAAGGCAGCTCTGCCGATGGGAGGGCAAGGCTCCCGCCGAGCCGGGCACCGGTCTCCGCTACGGGCGCAGGCTCGGCAGGAGCCTCGCCCTCCCTTTCGGAAATCCCGACCGGCTCCCGTTCCCGCAACTCCTCCGCCTTGGGAACGACGGGCGCTTCTTCCGGCGCTGGCACCTCCGCCTCGCGAGCCTGCACCAGAGCTGTTTCCACGGCGACCAGCTCCGGCGAAGAAACTTCGTCCGCAGTCTTTTCAACGATCGGCGGCATAGAATCGACGACCGCCGTCTGCTCCATTTCCGGCACGGGAATCGGCACCGCCGCCGGAGTCACGGGCGGCGCTATTTTTTCCTCCACGCGAAATTCCGTCGCGGGCGATTCCGGCGTCGTCGTCGCCGCAGCGGTAGCGCGGACCGGCGCGGACTCCACCCTTTCCGCGGGCGCGGCGAGGGCGTCCACAAAGTCGGACGCGGACGCGAAAGATTGCGGCTGGAGGATCGCGCGACGCAAAACTTCGTTTTCCTTTTCCCCGATGGAAGCGAGCGGCGTGTAACGATTCGGACCCACCGAAGCCGGCGCGCCGCCGAGCATTTCGTACACGACAGCGCCGAACTCCTGCACGACCCGGCCATCGCTTTCACTCCCGGCACCCTTCTGCCCGACGATCGTTTGCGCGCCATCCCACGTTAGCGAAAAGCGGTCGCGGGAAATCGGGAGCGCGTTGAATTTCACCTGAAAATCCGGCCACTCCGCGATCGCGCGACGCAGCAAAATTTCCGGCGCGATTTCACACGCGGGAAAGTTCACCGACAACTGCGGCAGCGTGACGGCGAGCCGTTCGCACTGCACGGATTCCGCCGCATCCACGCCGCTCGCCGCCTGTGGCAGGAGCTGAAGAACCTCGCCCAGACTCAGTTCGCGGCGCACGCGCAGAAGATCGCGCAGGGAAAATCCGTCGATCCATTCGAGCGTGAGATACGCCGACCGGCCATCGTTCGTGATGCCGTAAACGCCGAGCACATTCGGATGCGCGAGCGCGACGAGCTTCTTCGCATCCGCCTCGATCTGTGCGACAGCTTCCGTGTCCGCCGTGAGATCGCGATCCAGCGCCAGCAGCCGCACCTCGCGATTTTCCGCGTTGTCCCGCGCGCGGAAAACGCGGCCCGCTTCCGTCTCGCCGATTTGCTCGCTAACGATGAAACGCGTGCCGATCGCCGCGCCGGTTTCAAACTGCGTCTCGTCCGCTTCCGAGACCGTCGTCGCCCCGCCGCCCTGCCGCGGCGCGATGTCCGGCGTGTCGTCCGCAGTGTCGCCGATTTGTTCGAGACAGCGCTCGATTTCCCGGCGCAACTGGATCGCCGTCTGCGGTCGTTGCGCGGGATTTTTGTCGAGCATTCCGCGCAGCAATTCCACCACGGGCGCGGGCACATTTTCGAGCTGCTCAAAGGGCGGCTGCCGCGTGATGTGCTGGCTCATCACCTGCAAGACCGAGCCGGCGAACGGCGTCTTCCCGGTGAGCGAAAACCAGAGCGTGACGCCGAGCGAATAAATATCCGAGCGCACGTCGATCTCGCGCTCTTCGAGTTGCTCCGGGCTGGCAAAGTGCGGCGTGCCGAGGAAGCCGCTCATCGTCAGCGTCGCCGCGTCCTCGCCGCCGCCGCCGAGCGCGACTTTGGCCAGGCCGAAATCGATCACTTTCACGATCAGCTCATCGTCCTCGTGGACGAGCATCAGGTTCGCGGGCTTGATGTCGCGATGCACGAGTTCGTGCGTCTGCGCGGCGTTCAGCGCGCGGGCGACTTGCGCGGCGATTTTCAGCGCCAGCGCGGGCGCGAGCGGACCGCTTTTTTTCACGCGCGCATCGACGGTTTCGCCGTCGATAAATTCCATCGCGTAAAAATAGTTTTCGCCTTCCTGCCCGAGGTGAAACACGGACGCGACATTCCGGTGCCGCAGCCGCGCCGCCGAGCGCGCCTCGCGCACAAAACGCTGCCGCGCCGTCTCGCTGTGAAGATGCGCCGCATTAATCACCTTCAGCGCCACCGGCACTCGCAGCCGCGTATCGAATCCCTTGTAGGTGATGCCCATCGCGCCGCGCCCGAGTTCGCAAAGCGAACCGTCTTCGCGGGTCATCACTTCATAGTGCTCGAAGGTGAGAGTGGTGGGCATGGACAAGCGCGGTGCGCGCTTCGGTTACTCTTCCTCTTCCGCTTCCTCTCGCGCTTTATCAAACCTTTCCGCCGCGACGGAACGAGGAGCCAGAAACTCAGAGCGAAGCACCGAGATAGTTCGCGGCGTGCGTTTCAAAGCGCACGTCCTCGCCGGCGCCCGGTTCTTTCTCGATGTCGTACACTTTATTCCCGATCACCTGCTGCGCGTGCGTGTCGAAAAGCATCACCGCCCGCGCCGCCCGGCCATCCGTCTGCGCATCTTTCTCCGTCACGATCGCGATCACCCGCGGCAGCTTCTTCACCGGCTTCATTTTCGCCACCTGCGACGCGCCGGATTTCTTGACTGGCGATGGCTCGCGATGCTGCGGGGCTATGTCTTCCGCGGCGATGCGCGCCTTTAGTTTTGCCACGGCCCGGCGTCCGTTTTCCTGCGCGACTGCGGCCTGTTTCGCCGTCGCCTGATGCGTCGCCAAAATGACGACCGCGCGGACCAGCGAGCTGCCCTGAATGCCCGTGCCTTCCGCCGCGGCGGACTCATCGAAGAGATCGGAAAACTTCACGCCGCTCCCGCCGGCGCAGCCAGAAAGCAGCGCGATCGCGGTGAGTGAAGCGACGAGACGGACGGGCGTTTTCACGGCGGGGAATTCGTGTTTTACAGACCGTGCGAAAAGGCGAAGCCGCTCCAGATGCCGACGCGTCCGGTGCCATCCTGATCCATCGCCGCGACACTGAGATTCACGCCGCCGAGACGCCACTGCGCGCCCCATGCATAGGGATTGCTCTTCGGCCGCACGCCGCCGCGGGTGAAGCCGGGAGTGCTGATTTCGCCGACGAGATACACGCGGTACGGGAGCTGCACTTCCGCGCCGAAATAGCCGGTGAACGAATCACTCTGGACAGCCACCGCATCGAACCAACTCTCGCGCACGCCGGCATGAAAACCGAGCGAACGCACCGGGCCGGTTTCGCTGATCGGCACGCGCTTGTAGGCAGCAGCAAAGGCGGTGATTTGATTCAAAGCTGGCGATCCCCATTTCATATAACCGCCGACGCTGAACTGCGGCCACCACGACTCGTCTTTCAGCAAACGAATCCGCACCAGCGGACCACCCGCCGCCAGGTCGCGATCCACGCCGGCATTGAGATCCACGAGATTCCCCGTGAGCCCGACTTCCAGCCAGTCTTTTACGCCGTACGACATCATGACGCCGTGCCCGACCACGTCCGTGTCCTGATTGGGAAAGAGCAGACAATACTGCGCGGTGAACGCGCCCTGCGGCAGAGTGGCCGAAGTCGGATTGATAAACATGCCCGAAGGTCCTTCAAGTGTGATCAGGCCGCGTCCGCCTTCGTACGGCGCGTCGGCCATCACCGTTTTTTTGTCACCCACATCCGCACCCGCGCGGGCGGAGGCGATGGTGCAAAAGGCTGCGATCGCAGTGGCAAGGATGGCCTTTGCGAGGCCGGACGAGTGCGTGAATTGGTTGTTCATGGGCGCTGGTCCTAGCAGAGTCCGCGGGTAAAGCGCAACTCCGCATCGGTGCTGGATTTTTCGCGCGGCGACAGTCTGCTAGAGCCTGTGATGCACTTGCGAGCGAAGCATGAGGGTATGGAAATTATATCTGTACTTTATTATACACTTGGTGTGGAACCCTTGGGATGGCAAAGATCAAGACCTATTCCACCAACTATCCCAGCGACGTGAACGACC
>JBBRPM010000020.1:0-74020 GCA_038228115.1 Chthoniobacterales bacterium | reverse complement strand
TTGTTCGTGCTCGATCGCGGAAAACAATCCGCCCCCTCGTTCTGTCCTGCGGTAACGCTTCATGGCTCACCTTGGCCACGTTTTGCCTCCAATGAAAGCATGGCTTGAGGCGGGGATGTTTCCAGAGGTGCCCTAAAGCCAAATGAGTTGCGAAATCGGCGAAATGGTGGGGCGGGTGAGCAATTCGCTCGACCAGATGACTCAATCGCTCGACCAGATGACTCAATCGCTCGACCAGATGACTCAATCGCTCGACCAGATGACTCAATCGCTCGACCAGATGACACGATCGCTCGACCAGATGACACGATCGCTCGACCAGATGACACGTTTGCTTGAGCAGCCGACACGTTTGCTTGAGCAGCCGACACGTTTTCTTGAGGGGGTGGCCGGGAAGTCTGAGGTGACCGCGGATGGCGCGGGGTGACGAGTTCGGAACTGGATGCGGCGAGCGACGGGACGGCGCGCAATCCTGCAATGTGTGCTCTGGCGATTTCGGTGAGTGATCCGCCCACGCAGGAGCAGGGGCAGACGATCGCGAACAAGCTGGATGCCTTGATCCAGGCACTGGACTGGTAGAAGTCGGGTGAAGTTGTCGGCGGAGGGAGGTGCTCGGTCCGCTTTTAGCAATGGTGCGGATGCTTCTGGAAATTCGCCCTGAGGCTGACGCTCGAGAGGAGCGTGTCAGGACCACAGGCGGCATGCGGCGGACCATTTCTGATCAAGTGCGGATTCCGTGAAACTTTCGCTCGAACCGGTGGCCGGCGTGGCGCGAAGATGAATGCCGATGCCCGATGTCCCGACGAATCCTCCCGCGCCCGACGCAAAGTCGTGCCGCGAGCGGATGCGCATTTACCAATTGGTGCCGCGCCTTTTTGGAAACGTGAATGAAACGCGCAAGCTGAACGGGACGCTGGCGGAAAACGGTTGCGGGAAATTCGCGGACATCAACGACGCTGCCATCGCGTCGATCGCGGCGATGGGTTTCACGCACGTCTGGCTCACGGGCGTGCTGCGGCAGGCGACGAGCACGGATTACGCGGAGATCGGCGCGCCGGCGGACGATCCCGCTTTGCTGAAAGGCCGCGCCGGTTCGCCGTATGCGATTCGCGACTGCTTCGATGTGTGCCCGGATTACGCCGTGAATCCCGCGGACCGCCTCACCGAATTTCGCGCGCTGCTCGATCGCCTTCACGCCGCGCAAATCGGCGTGCTCATCGACTTCGTGCCAAATCACGTCGCGCGTTCGCACCACTCGATCGTCATGCCCGAGCACACCTTCGGCGCGCGGGATGACTGCACGCGCTTCTTCGATCCGGCGAACAACTTTTTCTGGCTCCAGCGCGACTCGCCCGGCGGCGGTCCCCCGCTCCGCCTCCCGCCCGATGGCCAGCCCTGCGCGGACGAGCTGGAGCACGGCCGCGTGACCGGCAACAACGTCTGCCAATGGCAGCCCGCGCTGCACGACTGGTATGAAACGGTGAAGCTGAATTACGGCTTCGATTTCACGACCGGCACGCACGCTTACCCGCGCGGAGAGCAAGGCGCAGAGCCGATCCCCGACACATGGGTGAAAATGGATCGCGTGCTCACCTACTGGCAGGAGCTGGGCGTCGATGGCTTCCGCTGCGACATGGCGCACATGGTCCCGGCGGAATTTTGGACGTGGGCTGTGGCCCGTGCGCGCGTGCGAAATCCGGCGGTGATTTTTATCGGCGAAGCCTACGACAATGACCCGATGAAAGTGACCGCGGGCAATGTGATGCTCGCGCTTTTGCACGCGGGCTTCGACGCGGTCTATGACGATCCGTCTTATAAAAAGCTGAAGTCGCTCTACGACGGCTGCGGCTGGGCCAACGACCTCGACGACGCGCATGGCGACGAGCACGTCTTTCAGCATTCGCTCCGCTACGCGGAAAATCACGACGAAGTCCGGCTCGCGGGCGACCGCGTGTGGGGCGGAGTCGGTGCGGAAGTCGGGCGCGCGGTCTCGGCGATTCTCTTCGGTCTCTCGCGCGGACCGGTGCTGCTTTACAGCGGGCAGGAAGTCGGCGAGCCAGCGCGCGGAGCGGATGGCTTCAGCGGCGACAACGCGCGCACGACGATCTTCGATTACTGGTCGATGCCCGAGCTGGCGAAGTGGGTGAACGGCCACCGCTACGACGGCGCGCGGCTTTCCACGGCGCAGTGCGAACTGCGCGCTTTTTATGCGCGGCTTGTCCATCTCGTCGGCGAGCCCGCTTTCCGCGATGGCGCATTCACCGCGCTCAATCACGCCAATATCCCCAACGAAAACTACGGCCGCCTCGCCGGCGAAACCGCCAGCGGCCACTGGCTCTACACCTTTCTCCGCGGCGGCCCTGCGAGCGGCCCGCGCTTTCTCGTCGTCGCCAATCTACACCCGACCGAGCCGCTGCATCGCGTGCAAATCCAGCTCCCGCCAGACACGCTCCCGCCGCAAACTACGTGCGTCGAAGTCCTCACGACCGGCGGCACGCTCCGCATCGTTTCGGAGCAGGCCGATGTCTTCACCCTCGAAAAGATTCCGCCGCTCACGCCCTTTTACTTTGCACTTCATTTGCCGCCAGCACCCGGCTATCCCTCAGCGTCATGAAAGCGTTCCCTCTTCTCCTCGCCGTCCTTTTTCTCGTCGGTTGCGACGTCAAGAAAATGATCTCCGTCGAAGAGCCCGCCACGCCAGCCCCGACGCCGAAGCCGGTCGCGACACCGCAACCCACGCCAAAGCACGGCGAGTGGCTCTACGACAAAAACCGCCGGTCGGCCCTCGACCCGCCTTCGAGGAAATAGCCGTCGCCGAGTCCACGCCGCGGCGCGCCGAGATGCCGGAAAAAAACGCGGTCCCACCCTTCGCATGTCCCGGATCAAACGCGCCTTTCGCCTGCAACTCCTCGGCCTCGTAGCCGCCGCCATTTTCGTCGTCTGGCTCGTGCGCACCTATCCGGTCGCCGATTACATCACGCGCGCACAGACCACCATCGGCGGGATGGAAATATGGGGCGGCGTCCTCTATCCCGCGCTCTTCGCCGGGTGCAATCTGCTGCTGCTCCCCGGCGGCATCGTCGCCATGGGCAGCGGCCTTTTCTTCGGATTGTGGTGGGGTTTTCTTTTGAACATGCTCGGCTGTCTCGCGGGCGCGGCGGCGGCTTTCGGCATCAGCCGCGCCGTCGGCCGGCAGTGGATCGAACGCCGTTTTTTCTCCGACCCGAAATGGGCCGCGCTCGACGGACTCATCGCGCGCGATGGCTGGAAGATCATCTTCCTCAGCCAGGTCCATCCGCTCTTCCCCACCAGCCTCCTGAATTACCTCTACGGCATCACGCGCATCCGCTTTGGCACCTGCATGCTTTGGATCGCGCTCGGTCAGGCACCCGGCCTTTTTCTCTACGCGTATCTCGGCACCCTCGCGCAGTTCAGCTTGAAAATCCTGCGCCACCAAACGCACCCGCAGCCCCACGAATACGCGCTCTGGATCGGCGGCCTCGCGCTCACCCTCGGCCTCACCATCGCCCTCGCCCGCATCGCGCTGCGCCTGCTTTCAGACGCGGAGGCCGAGGCGGAGAAAGTCCGCGCCAACCCTGCACTGGAGCCGATCGCCGCGGAGCGGTGATGCGCGGCGTCAGGTCACCGCGCGGTTCAAAATGAACCCGCGCACTTTCGCACCCGAACCGCGCAAACTCTCGAGCGCCGCGCGCACGGCACCCGGCGGCACCTGGCCGGAGGACGCGACCACGATCGTCGCGTCCGCGTGCGGCGCAAGCAGCGCTGTCGCCGTCAAACCGAGCACCGGCGGCGCGTCGAGAATGAGCAGATCGAACGACTCCCGGAGCTGCGCCAGCGTGCTCGCGAACGCCTTCGCCGCGAGCGGATCACTTCCCGAAGCGGGCGCGTTTCCAGCGTTCAACACGCACAGATTTTCGTAGGGCGTCGCGCGAATCGCCGTCTCCAGCGTTTCATTTCCCGACAGCAAATCCGCCAGCCCCGGCGCAGGCCGATAGCCGAAAAGACGATGCAAACGTCCCCGCTGCACATCCGAATCCACGAGCAGCGTCCGCAGCCCGGAAGCCGCGAAAGATATGCCGAGATTCGCCGCCGCCACCGTCTTCCCCTCGCCCGGCATCGCGCTCGTGATTATCACCACGCGCGGTCGCGAATCACCGTCCGACAGCTTCTCCCGGATCTCGTGAAAAACGCTCGTGAGCGAAGCGAGTCGCGCATCATCCTCATCCGCGAGCATCGGTTCCCGCCGCGGGAAATTCGTCAGCACCGGGACGCTTCCCAGCGCCTCGACGCCGAAATCTTTCTCCACCTTCCCCACCTGCGTACGGCCAAAGCTCAGACGATCCGCCAGCATCGGCCCCACCGCTGCCAGCAGTGCTGCACCGAGCAAAGTGAAGAGCGCGAAGCGCCACGGATCGGGCGAAACCGGGCGCTCCGGCAGTTCCCGCATCCCGCCAAAGCTCACCTCGGCACTTTCCGTGTCCTTCATCGCGCCGAGACTTCCGATCCGCTCCGCCAGCATGCGCACGCGCAAATTTAGCGCACCCTCTGCCGGCGTCGGCGGCTCCGCATCCTTCGTTTCCAGCGCCGCTTTCTGATCCACGAGATTTCGATAATCGACATCGAAACGGTGAAAATTCGCGTCGAACTCCGCCTGCAATTTTCCGTCGAGTTCCGCGATTTCATCGCCGATCGCCATCGCCATCGCCTCCGGCGCGAGCCCGGCAAAATCCAGCGCCGCGGCAGCGCCAGGAGCGGACGCCGCCGCACTTCGAGACTTTCCCAACCGGACGCCGCCTCCGCGTTTTCGTCGCCGTTCGCGTGCTCCATCGCCGCCAGCAGCGACAGTTTTTCCACGATCGGCGTCTCGGGATTTTGCAACTGCGCCCGCACTTCGCCCAGCACGGCGATGCGTTTCACGAGCGGTCCCAACACGCGCGCCGGATTGCGCAGCTCATTGATCTCCGCCAGCTCCAGCGCCAGCCCCGCCTTGTCCGTCGCCGCGAATCGCTTCGCCTCCGAGTCCCCGAGCTTCTCCGCGATTTCCGTCAGCTCCCGATTCAGCCCGCGCACAAAATCCACCGCCTCCTTCCGCCGCCGCACGCGCTGGAAGTCCGCGTATTCCGCCACCATCGCCGCGCCCCATTGCTCGGCCCACGCCCGGGAAAACGCCCGCACTTTCACCTCGATCTCGCGCGCACCCACGGGCTGCGCCTCCACGCTGAAAAGGCGCGTCCCGCTCAGCTCCGTCGCCGTCGCCTGCGTGCCGAGTCGCCGGGCCGTGCGCTCGATCAATTGCGGCTGCATCAGCTCTTTTGCCAGCGCGCGGGTGCGCACGGCGTCCGCCGGTTCACCGAGCCGCACCAGCGAGCGCCCGTAAAAAACCGGCCGGCTCCCGAAATAAAGCGCCAGCCCCACGGCGCACGCGAGCGCCGCCAGCACGATTCTCATGATGAGATGTCCGCGGGTAAACATCAGCGGACAGGGACCGCCCAGCCCGTGCGCGCAGGAGTCGGCGCAAATGGAAATGGGGTGCGGATCGGATTCACTTTGGAAAAGGACAGGGTGGCATTTGAACCCGGCGGCAGCCCGATGCCAAAGCGAAAGAATGGCAAACGCACCCGGATCATTTCCCATTCAAACAAGCGCTTCACTCTTCCGCCGGATGAAAAAGCAGGCGGGCATACAAATACGCGATCGCCTCGCTCGTCACACTGCGGAAACCGACGCTGCTCTGCCACCAGTGCTTCGGATCGAACTCCTGCTCGGCACTCGCCACGATCCCGATCTGCGCCTCGCTGCCGAAAGCCTTTTGAAACAGCAGCCGGCTCCGCCGCGAATGCGCACCCATCGAATAGAGATTCACCGTCGTCGCCGCCACGCCGTTCGCTTTCAGCCAGCCCTTCAAACCTACTGCTTCCGAGTAAGTGCGGTCTTTGACTACTTTCGGCGTGGAAATCGCGTGGATGACTTTCGGATCGCATCCCAAGTGAGCCAGCACGCTGGCACCGTATTCAGCAAACGTCTTATAACCCGCCAGCGGCGAGTTCTTCTCGATCGGGCCGCCTGTGACAAAGAGTCCATCGTAGTGCTGTCGCTTCCACTCATCGACCACCTCGCCCATCGCCTCCTCCGAACTCCAGCCCTCGACGACTAGCATCCCTCCCGGCTTTGGATCTTCGACCGCGAGAAAAGGGTAAACTCCCAACACTGCGCCCGCACAGACAGCTAGTCCGAGAGTTAGGAGCAGCAGCCAACCGCGCCAGGTCGGCACCATACATTCGCGCCGATGAAATAAGCTCAGCCGAAGACTCATCACCGGGACTCAGGCAGGCGCATACTGGGATCACCAAAGACCATGAATTTCATCCCCTGCAAAAACACACTGGATGGATAGGAGGCGGGGTTCGGTTTGAGTGAAGCGAGATTCTCCCGGTCATAATAGTAGCGGATCGCATCGCTCCAGCAGTCCCCGAGACGGGGTGACTTCCTTTTGGAAACTGCCGAGACAAAACCTTCCACCAAAGTAAGTCCGCTCGGCTGACTATCCGCGCTGCATCCGATATAGGCGACCGCGCCATTTGCACTGCGCTTGAGTAATTGCTCCCCCAGTCCCGTGGGATTGCAGCGGCCCTGCTGGTACGGCGAAGGCGGGACGGGCGGCGCGGTGAATAGTTCACCGGCCAGGGTGCCAGCATGCTCCTTCCCTTCCACATCCACGTAAGGCTCTTCCGGCGGCAGCGTCGTGAAGTATGCCGTGCTGCATCCAGCGGAAATTAACACCGGGAGATTGGCGGCATTCGTTAAGTGATCGAGATCGGCCATGGAGAGACATTGCTCCCATGCATCCGATTGCCCGTGTCCGGTGTGGACCGCGAGACTCACTCCGCCATTAAGCAGGGAGCGCAGTTGTTCGTGATTCGGCGGCAGCGTGCCAGAAGCGCGCCGACGGTCGGAGAAGTAACGTTTCTCGACCTGCCAGGGATTGACTAGTTTCGCTGCTAGCCGGTCCATCATGCCCCGCGAATCGACCCATCCGCCGACCGAGGCAAACGCAGCGCGCCGCACATAGGGATCGAAGTCCGCGATGACTCCGCGCTCATAGGCCTCGGTCTTGCCTCCGATGAGCCGCGCCTGCTGGGGCGTGCTGACGGGCCAGCGTCCCACGGCGATTTCAGGCAGGTATTCCACGCCGTCATAGTTGATGGCGTCCTCCTTGTTCTTATCGCCGCGGACTTCGCCAAAGTAACGCGCGTGATAGCCTTCCTGCCGGGCATTCCAGTTCTCGAAAGAGCCATCGCGCTTCGCCAAATCCGCATAGTAGAGATCGCTCGGAAAGAAAGCGTAGTCGCAAGTCGCCGGCGTCGCCCGATCCAGCACCGCGTAGCGCACCGGCATCACATCCACGTCTCCCACGAGCAACACATAGCCGAGCAGATGACTGCGCCACTCTTCAAACAAATAGCGCTTTAGTTTCTCCGGATCATCCACTCCCGCAGAGCTGCGCAGGATACTTTCCAGCGAACACAGTGTAGTGGGCAATTGCGTGGCCTTGAACGCGATGAAACCGGCGAGCGCGGGCTGCCATGACTCCGGGGCGATGACGAGAAGACGGGACGCTGACTCCTTCGCCGCCAGTGCATCAAAAGACGACACGGCAGCAAGGCAGGCAAATGCGAGAACTCGAATAGCGCGCAACATCTCTTGAGGGGGCGACCATCAGAGCCGCTACGTTCGTTTCAGGCAATCTTTAAGGAGACTTCCTGCCCCTCGCGCGCCGCCTCCACCCACAAATCCGACCCCGCCGCCTCCACCCGCGCCTGCGCGCGAGCCACCATTTCCGCGATCTTTTCATCCCGATGATCCGGGTCGTGGTGGAACAGAAAAAGCCTCTTTGCCTTTGCCCGCACCGCGAACTGCACCGTGTCATCCGCGCACATGTGACCCCACCCGCGCCGCGCCGAATACTCCGCTTCGTCATACTGCGAATCTGCGATGACGACCGCGGCGTCGCGCATGAACTCGACGACTTTTTCATCCTGCGACCGCGCGTACTCGACGCCATCCGGCGAGCCGCCGCCGGCGCTTTGCTGCCGCTCCACTTCACCGCGCTCGTAGCCCTCGTGATCGGGCAGATAGACGATGTCGCCTTCAGGCGTGGAAAGGCGGTAACCGAGACAGATGCCGGGATGATTTGCAAAGATCGTGCGCACTTTCACCGCGCCGATTTGCAAGTCCGTATCGCCGAGTTCCTCGAAGGTGACGTGGCTCGCCATCTGGTCGAGACCCACGGGAAAAAACGCGCTCTGCATTTGCTCGAAAAGCGCGCCGCGCAAACCCTGCACCGCGCCACCGTAACCGAGAACGCGCACATTCACCCGCGGGCTGTACGCTGGCACGAAAAAGGGAAAACCCTGAATGTGATCCCAGTGCGTGTGTGTGACGAGCAGCGTCACGTTCAGATGCCGGTCACAAAATTCTTTCGCCAGCGCCTGCCCCAGCCGCCGGATTCCCGTGCCAGCGTCGAGCACGAGGATTTGCCCGCCGACGCGCACTTCCACGCACGCAGTATTGCCGCCGAATCCCGCCGTCTCCGGTCCCGGTGTGGGGATGGAACCGCGCACGCCCCAAAAGCGAATCGACGTCGGCCCGACGCTTGTTTTTTCTACCCGCAGCACTGCGGGCACGGCCGGATCGTCCGCGCAGGAATCGAGGATACCGCACAGCTCGCCGGGCAGAAATGGCTTTTCCAGATAAGCGTCCGCGCCGCATTGCAACGCGGTCGCGCGGTCATTCAGAAAGTGGCTCGCGGTCGTCAGGATCACGCGCGTCTTCTTCAGGTCGGCGTGCTCGCGGATGTAGGAGCAGACTTTGAAGCCGTTGCCGCGCGGCGTGCGGATGTCGCACAGCACCGCCGTCGCGTGGAGCTTAGTTACAAGCTCGATTCCCGACTCGCCATTTTCCGCTTCCAGGATGCGCCAGCCTTTTCCCGCGAGGCACTGCGAGACCAGCGCGCGGGAAATCGGGTCGCTGTCGATGACGACCAGCGTCTTCATGTCGCCGCACTCCACCGCGGCAGCCGCACCCACGCGCAAGTGCCTCCGCCTTCGCGCGGACGAAAGCCCATCTCGCCGCGGCAACCCTCCACCGCGATCCGGCAAAAGCGCAGCCGCAAAAATGCCTCCGGCGACCCCGCTCCCGACTGCGGCCCGAGCGTCCCCTCCGACTCGATGCGCGCTGCGTCCTGCGAAAATTCGAGCGTGAAAAGCGCCGCGTCTTCCTCCAGCGCCACCCGCACCACCACTTCCGATCCCGAGGGCGAACCGTCGAGCGCGACCCGCAGTAAATTTTCCACGACGCGACCCGCGTGCGCTTCGTCCGCGAGGATGCGCAGTTCTTCCTCCACCGCTTCCGCCTGGGAAAGCCGAACGCCTTTTTCCGAAAAATGCGGGTGCAGATTTTCGACGGACTGCCGCAGCGCCCTGCGCAAATCCGCGCCTGCCGGGCCGCCTTCACCGCGCCCGTAGAGACCGCTCAATTCATCCGGGAAAAAACCGAGCACCTTCTCGATCAGGCTGCGCTGCTCCTGCGCGCTGCGCAGCGCGAGGTTCAGCAGGGGCAATGCTTTCGCCGGCAAATTTTCCAGCTCCAGCAGCCGCAGCGCCGTCACGCTATTGCCCAGCGACCGGCTCAAATCCTCGGCCAGGCAATGCACGAGGATCTCTTTTTTTTGAATCTCCGCATCCAGTTTTTGCAGCGTGATCACCGTCTCGCGCGCCTTTTGCAAAACGGCCACGCGCGCTGCAAACGCCTCGCCCAAACGCTCGATCAGCAAACACGCGCGGCCTTTCGCGTGCAGCGCGAGCGCCTGAAGCTGCACCTCTTCTCCGCGCGCATTCGGCTCGACCCACGGCCCCGATTCACGGCGTCCATCGGCGTCACCGCCCCAGCATTCCTGCGCGTCGATCAGGAAGTTTTCCAAAAACGGCGAGGCGTCCGCGACCGGCAGTTCCGCCCCGGGCTGGCCCGCCGCAGGCCACAAGCGCGCCAGCCATTCCGGCGCATCCTCGGCGAGCCGCAAAATCCCCGCGTCATCGCGCACGAACAACGCGTAACCGAGAGCGTCGAGCACCGCACTGGATGACGATTCTCCGGCTGGCATGCGCGTCTATTTCTGGGGCAGCATCATCCGGCTCAGCTCCGCGAAAACTTCGTCCACGGCTGTCCCATCCTTGGCGCTCGTCTTCACGATCTTCCAGCCGCGCGCCGTCAAAGCTGCGAGGCGCGCCGCATCCAAATCCCATTCCGGCGCGAGGTCCGCCTTGTTCAGCGCGAGCACGAAAGGCACCGCGCCGATCGCGGCGACCACGCGCTCCTGGATGTCCATCGCCTTCTCCAGCGTCACCTCCCGCGTCCCGTCGGCCACCAGCAGATAACCACCGGAGCCGCGCAGATACGAGGTCTCCAGCCGCTGGAAATCATCGTCGCCCGCCAAATCCCAAATCATCAGCATCATCTCGCCGCCATCCACCGGCACCGTCTTCTTATCGATCTTCACCCCCACGGTGGTCAGATATTTTTCCGCAAACAAACTCTGCACGAAGCGCGCTACGAGGCTCGTCTTTCCCACTCCCGAAGTTCCCAGCATGCAGATTTTCTTTTGAATCATGAGCGTCGTCTTGAAGGCGCGCATGACGGCAAAAGTCCCGCGCGATGTCAACGGCGGCCTTGGCCGGACTGCATGAACTGTCCTACATTGGGCGCGTATGAACGTCGAAGTTGATCCCTCTTCCATCGAGCGCGCGATCCTCCTCGCGCGGCAATTGCAGCAGCGCGCTGCGGCGCTCCAAACACCGCCGGAGCGCCGCCAGCAGGCCGAGCTGGAGCGCATGCTGCAAACTCCCGGCGACCTCGCGACGCTGGTGCAAATGACCGACCAATCCTTTCGCTCGCGCACTCCCGCGCGCACGGTCGATCAGTTCACGCACATCCTCGATGTGCAGGGCATCCCGCGCTTTTTCAGCCCGATCAATCGCGCGCTGCTTTTTGGTTTTCAGTCCTTCGGCGGGTGGATGCCGGGCGTCGCCGTGCCGCTGGTGAAAGAGCGGATGCAGCAGGAAACGGCCAACGTCGTCCTGCCCGCGGAGACGGAATTACTCGCGGAACATCTCCGTTCGCGCACCGCAGCCGGGCTGCGCATGAACGTCAATTTTCTCGGCGAAGCCGTGCTCAGCGAAGCGGAGGCCGCGCGGCGGATGGCGCGCTATCTCGATGCGTTGCGACAGCCGGAGATCGAGGTCATCTCGGTGAAAATCTCGACGCTGTTTTCGCAAATCTCGCCACTCGCCCGCGACGCCACCGTCTCCACGCTGTGCGCGCGCCTTGATCCGCTTTATCGCGAGGCCGCGCGTCAGCGTTTCGTGCGGGCAGATGGCACGAGCGTCCCGAAATTCGTCTATCTCGACATGGAGGAATATCGCGATTTGAGCATCACGGCGGAGGCCTTCATGCGCACGCTCGATCAACCGGGAATGGAAGGCGTATCGGCTGGCATCGCTCTCCAGGCCTACATTCCCGACTCCGCCGCCATGCAGCGGACGATCCACGAATGGGCCTGCGCCCGCGTCGCACGCGGTGGTGCGCCCGTGGTGATCCGGCTGGTGAAAGGCGCGAACATGGAGATGGAGCGCGTCGAGGCCAGCCTGCGGGGATGGCCACAAGCGCCGTTCAAAACGAAGCGCGAAACCGATGCGAACTACAAGCGCATGATCGTCGATGCGATGCGGCCCGAGAATCTGGCGGCGGTGCGCGTCGGAGTGGCTTCGCACAATTTGTTCGACGTCGCTTTCGCGCTCGTCCTCGCTTTGGAAAACGGCGCGGGCGAGCGCGTGCAAATCGAAATGCTGGAAGGCATGGCCAATCACCAGCGACGCGCGATCGAGGCGGAAACGCACGATCTCCTCCTTTACGCGCCCGCGTGTAGGAAGGCGGATTTTGTCCACGCGATCGGCTACCTCATCCGCCGCCTCGACGAAAACACGGGCGAGGAAAATTTCCTGCGCCACACGTTTCACCTGCAAGTGGACAGCAAGGAATGGAGCGCGCTCGAACGCGGTTTTCGCGACGCGTTTACCGCCGTCTCCGATGTGCCGCGTCGCACGCAGGATCGCCACGCCGCGCTCTCCGATGACGCGCGGCCCGAGATGAAGTGGAGCGAATTTTGCAACGAGCCCGACACGGATTTCACGCTGCCGCAGAATGTCGCGTGGGCGGAGGAGATCACCGCGCGCTGGCAGACACGCACGGCGGACGTGCCGCTCGTCGTGGACGGTGCGGAGGTGCGCGAAGGCCGCACGCAGCGCGAGTGCCGCGATCCCTCGCGGCCCGGCGTTTCGCTCGGACCGCGCGTGGAGGCTGGTGACGATGACATAGAGCGCGCGGTCGCGTGCGCGCGGCGGGATGAAGACGGCTGGCGCGCCATGACGGTCGATGCGCGCTCGGAGATTTTGGGGAAGGTCGCGCAGGAACTGCGGCGCAGCCGTGCGGAGTTGATCGGTGCGGCTCTGGCCAATGGCGGGAAGACGATTGGCGAGGCTGATCCCGAGGTTTCGGAGGCCGTGGATTTCGTGGAGTTTTATCGCGCATCGGCGCGGAGCTTGTCCGCGCTGAAGCAGGCCGTCGCGCGCGGAAAAGGAGTCGTCGTCGTCGTATCGCCGTGGAATTTTCCCATCGCGATTCCATGCGGCGGAATCGCCGCCGCGCTCGCCGCCGGCAACACGGTCATCTTCAAACCGGCCTCGGCATCCGTGCTTGTCGCGTGGGAACTTTGCGCGTGTTTCTGGCGCGCGGGCGTGACGCGAAAAACGCTGCAATTTCTCCCCTGCCCCGGCGGCGGCGCGGGCGAAAAACTCGTGCAGCACGGAGGCGTCGATACTGTGATTCTGACCGGCGGCACGCACACCGCGCTGAAGATGCTCGCCGCCAAACCAGCGCTGGTCTTGCTCGCGGAGACAGGCGGAAAAAACGCGACGATCGTCACCGCGCTGTCCGATCGCGAGCAGGCCATTCGCAACGTGCTGCATTCGGCGTTCAGTCACAGCGGCCAAAAATGCTCGGCCACTTCGCTGCTCCTGCTCGAAGCGGAAATCTACGATGACCCGGCTTTTCGCGACGCTCTTTGCGAAGCGGTCGCGAGCCTGCGCGTGGGATCGGCGTGGGATTTCACGACGCGCATCGGGCCGCTGATTTCCCAGCCGTCCGGCGATCTCGCGTGGGCGCTCACCTCGCTCGATGATGGCGAGGACTGGGCAGTCGAGCCGCGCGCGATTGATGGCCATCCGCAGCTCTGGTCGCCCGGCGTGAAGTATGGCGTGCAACCCGGCAGCCGCTCGCACCGCACGGAATTTTTCGGACCGGTGCTGAGCGTGATGCGCTTCACTTCCCTCGATGAAGCGATCGCGATCGTGAACGAGACGGGCTACGGCCTCACGTCGGGAATCGAGAGTCTCGACGATCGCGAAATCGAGCAATGGCGCGCGCACATCCGCGCGGGAAATCTCTACATCAATCGCCCGACGACCGGAGCGATCGTGCTGCGCCAGCCCTTCGGCGGCTTTGGGAAATCGCACGTCGGACCCGGCCTGAAAGCGGGCGGTCCGAACTATCTCGCACCGCTGCTGCACTTCGACGAACGGCTGGTGGAAACGCCCGGCCGCCACATCGAGCATCCGCGGCTGAACCATTTGCGGATGCACCTGCGCGGGCGGGCACCGGCAGAGCCGGAGATGGGCCGCCTCATCACGGCGATCGAAAGTTACGACGACGCGCGCCGCGATGAATTCAGCGGCGAGCACGATCACTTCCGCCTCATCGGCGAGGACAATTTCCGGCGTTACCTCGCCTTTCGCGAAGTCCGTATTCGCATTCATCCGGCGGATACTTTTTTTGAAATCTTCGCACGCACGTGCGCGGCGAAAGCGGCGGGCTGCCGCATCACGATCAGCTCGCCGCCCGACCTGGAACTCGCGGCAGTTTCACTGCTGGAAGAGCTGACGCATTCGTGGGCGGGCGCGATTGAATTCATCGAGGAATCCGACGCGCACCTCGCCAACGCGATCCGCCAGCGCCGCACCCGCCGCGTCCGCTATGCGGCTGCGGATCGTGTGCCAGACAGCATTCGCGAGGCAGCGGCGGAAACGGGTTTCTTCATCGCCGACGCAGCCGTGCTCGCGGAAGGCCGCGTGGAATTGCTGTGGTATTTGCGCGAGCAGAGCGTCAGCCACTCCTACCATCGCTACGGGAATCTCGGTGCGCGGATGAACGGGCCGCGGGCCGAAACGCTCTGAGCGGGATTACGGGACGCGCGCTTTGGCGATGGCCTCGGAGCCGTCGCTAAGCGTCGCGCGATAGACGAGTTCGGCGTGGCCATTGAAGCTGCGCGTCTGCGCAGGTGAACCGACCACATTTCCCAAGACCGTGAGCGCACGGATCGTGAGCGCACTGCCGGGGAAGGTGTCGCCCTGGCGCACGATGAGGCGGAGGACGCCGTTGGAATCGACGGCCCACACGCCGCTCGCATTGCTGGCAGTGATGCGCGCGGGATTCGGGCGTCCGGCGGCTGGCACTTCCAGGTCGGCGAGGAAGACCGGGCCTTTCGCGCCGTCTGGCAGGGCGATCGAGCGGAAGGTGTCCCACTTCGCGCCGAGCGGAGTCCCCGGAGGCTGCGCGCCTTCGCGGGCGATGAGCACCGGCGTGGTGCTGAGCGAGGTGGTAGCGAAAAACCAGATGCCCTCGTCGTTGGTGGAATTCAAGTTGCGGCCCACCGTGGTGCCGAGGAATGCGTAGCTTTGATCGGGGTTTAGGACGCCGATTTTAAAGGCGGAAAACTTCGCGCCCTCGATGCCATCCGCATCCGCGCCCTGGCGCACGGCGAGCGTCGGCGCGCCGGTTTCCGGGGTGAAAACGAGCGCGGTATTATCGACCCGCGAATTGAGCGAGGCGACCGCCATCACGTCGCCGAGCACGTTTTGCGTCGGCACGCCGAAGCGGACGACGCGCACATCGGTGTCCGCCAAAGTGTCTGCGGAAATCGCGACATCGTGGACCACGCCATCGCTGCCGATTTGCACGAGCGCCTGCGTCAAATCCGTGAACTCAACGCGTGCCGTGACACCTGCTGGCACCGAGCCGCGGCCCTGGCCCGCTGCGCCATCGACGGGCGGGAGTGCGACGATTCCGCGAATCCGTTTCGCAGCTGCGCCGCGGAGAGAAAGCAACTGGCCTTTGCGCAGCAGGAGTTTGGAAGTCACCGTGCTGGCAGAGGACACTTCACAATTCCAAAGTCCCTCGTCATTGGTGGTGGCGACGCCGGTGCCGATGAGCTTTGCGACAAAGGCGATGTTCGCGCGCTGGATGGTTTCGCCATCGAGCACGAAATTTGAGCTGAGCGCGACCGATGTGAAGGAATCGAAGCGGACCGTGGTGCCGGGCGCGGCATCGTATTCGCGAGCGATCTGACGCAGCTTTCCGTCGCCAGCGTTCGACCAGATGCCGCGATCATTTCGCACGTTCACCGTGGAAGCGGCGGAGCCGAGGCCGCGCAGTGCGCCTTGGAATGCGATGGCGTCGGAGTCGTTCAGCAGGACATCGGCGAAACTGATGAACGCCAACTGTGTCTGCAAATTTCCACTCACATTCGGCACGGAGTCGCCGACGCCCGCAAGGACCGCCGGATTTCCACCCGAGCCTGGCCCGATGACGACAGACCGCACGGTCGCGCCGGAAGAGTAGCTCGCGGTGATCGCGAGATGGCCCGCGTCATTGATCGACGGCACGCCGAGCACGCGCAGTCGGGCATCCGCCGGGATGCCCGAGCCAGCGACGCCCGCTCCGGGCACGACACCGCCTTTTACCGCGAGAACTTTGGTCGCCGCGCCGGGCAGGAAAGGCGCTTCCGCATCAATCACGACGCCGGTCGCGGAGAGCGAAGCGGCGGCAGGATTTCCCACCGCGTCCTGATACGAAACGCTGACGGAGTAAGTCCCATCCTTGATCGGAGCATTCCCGCCCAGCAGCGCGGGAGAGTCGTCCGGATGAGCAGGATCGAAGCTGAACGTGTGTTCGCCCGCGGATTCGCCGTCGGCACCCACGATGAGTTCGCGCGTCGTCGCGCCGCTCACAAAACTCACGGTCACTGAACCGGCGAGCGCATCCTCCGGCAGCGTGTAGGAAACGGTGATCGGCGTCGTCGTGACCGTCCCGCTTTCCGGGCGCGTCAGCGTCGGAGGAAGCGTCACGTCGCCGTTAAATTCGCCCGCATTCAGATAGATCGCGACCTTGGCGTCATCCTGCGAGGACGAGGAAATATCCATCACGCCATCGCCATCGAAATCCGCGACCGCCACCGCGATCGGACCCTGCGCGCCATCGGACACGAGCGACTCAGGGCCGAAGGTCACTTCGCCATTTTCGTCCACGCCCGTATTGCGAATCCAGAGGATCCGATTGTCGAGCAGCAGCGAGCACACGATGTCGAGATTCCCATCGCGATCGATGTCCGCGGCGAGCACGGATGTCACGCCAGTCGCGGTGTCGGAAATGATCTGCTCCGGCGCGAAGAAGGGCTCGGCCGATTCCGCATTCCCCATCAGGTTGCGGAAATAGGTGACCTTGTTGCCGTATGCAGCCGCGCAGATCAAATCGGGATGATGGTCCTTGTTCAGATCACCGATCGCCACATTGTAGGCGCGGCCCTGATCGCTGGAAACCACATGCCGGACAAACGTCGGCGTGCCCGCGTCATCGTAGCCGCCTTTGAACCACGCCAGCGTGTTGTCATTTACCGAGGTGACCGCGAGATCGGTGATGCCGTCGCCATCAAGGTCGCCCGCCGCCACGCAGCTCGGTCCACCGCCCGCCGTGGAAATGATGTGCTGATTCGCCGTCGGCGCGGACGATCTCCATCCAAAATTTCCGCCCCCGAGATTCAGGTAATACGCGACTTTGTTATCGAACAGCGACGCCGACACGACATCCCAAAGCCCGTCACCATTTACATCCGCGACCGTGACCGAGAAGGCAAACTGCGCGCTCGTGGAAATGATGCGCTGATTGGAATTCGGCGAGCCGAATGTCGCCGCGGGCGTACCGCCGACGTTGCGATACCACGCGATTTTATTGTCCAGACGCGACGCGGAAACGATGTCGATGCGCCCATCCGCATCAATGTCTGCGGCCACGAGACTCGAAGGCTCGATCGCTGCGTTTGAAATCAAAATGGCCGGCGAAAACGCGCCGTTGCCGAGATTGTGGTACCACGAAATCTGGTTGTCCCGCAGCGAGGCCGCGACCACGTCCGGCAATCCGTCGCCATCGAAATCCGCGACGATAATGGAGGAACCGAAAGGCTGATTTTCCGAAAGGACGGTCTGAGCCGGAAACGAGACATCGACCGGCACGGGCGCGGCGATGGAAGAAAAATTCATGCACAGGCCGATGGCCAGGCAGGAGGCTGCGAGGGTGGATGTGGAGAAAAAACGAGGACGTAGCATCGAGGGAAGGAGAGGGCTCTCCCGCGAGAGCAAGTGATCGGGCCGCATGATGGCAGATAAAATTGTTTTTCGCAAATTCCGGGATGGAAAACGGGAAGTGGAAGTCGGGGTAGAGGCGAAGGAGGACAGATTCATTGTAAGATTAGCTTTTGAGGGAAGAGTCAGGTGAGGTCGGAGTCGCTTTTCCCATAATCACCATAAATCGTGCCGCACGATGGATCAGTTTCGCCCATCCAACTCACTCCCCAGTTCCCATCGCCGACGCTCCTACTGCACCCGCGCTTCGTCGTAGCAACGCTCCAAAATACGCGTCTGCGCCTCAAGATCGAACTCCCGCGTCACCCGCTCGCGAGCCGCCAGACTCATCGTCGAAAAAGAAGCTTCATCGCGCGCCAGCCGGCTCATGGCACAAGCGAGCGCAGCGTGATCCCGCTCCGCCACGAGGACGCCGCTCACGCCGTTTTCCACGGCTTCCGGGAGTCCACCATGCGTCGTCGCCAGCACTGCGAGGCCGGACGCCATCGCCTCCAGCATCGAGTTGGGCACGCCCTCGCGATCCCCTTCCCCGGTCAGCTCGCTCGGGTGCAAAAAGAAGTGCGCCGCCTCAAAAACCGCGCGCAGTTTTTCCTGCGACAGAAAGCCCGCGAACGCCAACTGCCGCGCGATGCCCAGCTCCGTCGCCAGAGCGCGCAGCTCCTCGAGTTGCGGCCCTTCGCCAGCGATGGTGAGCGACGCCCTTGGAAACTCCCGCGCAAACTCCGCGAACGCGCGCAGGCTCGTCGCGAGCCCCTTCTTCGCGATCAAGCGGCACGCCTGCACGCAGCGCCACGCACCATCTGCGGGCGCGGTGCGCTGGGAAAATAGAATCTGCTGGAGCGGCACGCCCGTGCGATGCAGCCGGATTTTTTCCGGCGCACAACCCATCTCGACGAGTCGCTTCCCGATCGACTCCGAGCGCACCAGCAGCAGCGCGCATTTTTCAAACATCCGCCGCGTCCGCCCCGCATCCTGATCGAAGCCCGCATCCGCGCCGTGAAAACTCACGATCACCGGCAGGTCCGCGATTTCCAGCAGCGGGAGAAGATGCACGCCGATGTGCCCGAAGTACACGTGCAGGACGTCCGCCCCGACGCGATGCAATGCCGCCAGCGTGCGCCGCGCTTCCGAGTGGTAGATGGTGATTGGCTGCCCACAAATTTGCTTTTGCCAAAGCCGCCGCAGCGGATGCATGCGCGGCTTCGGCTGGAGCACGAGATCGTCGAAAGGAAACGCGTCTGCGTTTTCCCGCTTCTGGCAAATTACCACCGGACGATACGCGCGCAGCGCCGTGATCTGCCGATAGACGTGCAACATCTCGGGCTTGAGAAAAGTGACTACGTATTGCGCCGCAACCGGCAGAGCCTTGGGAACGTCACTTGTTGAAAACACGCGCCAACCTATCCTGACATCGCCATGCGGAGAGAAGTCGAAATTGTCAACGAACTAGGTCTGCACGCCCGACCCGCCGCGGAGTTTGTCCGCGCCGTGCGCGACTTGGACTGCGAAGTCTTCATCATTAAAGAGGACGCTCGCTTTTCCGCGGAAAGCATCATGGAAGTGCTGACCGCGAATCTCGACTTCGGCACGCGCATCACGCTGGAAGCAATCGGGCGCGACGCGGAAAAAGCGCTCGTGCGGCTGGCGGAGCTGCTCTTGGAATTCAAGGCGCAGGAGGAGGCTTAGAGCCACGCTCTCGGCGGCGGTATTTCGATAGCCGGAGCGCAGGCTTTAGGATACAACGTTCCTCAGGCAGCAGCGTCTCACTTCCCCCAAGTGCAGTGGTTCCATTCAGAACTCCGCAACTATTCCTATAAACACCGGCCATTCCCTCACCCGCCTCCGTCGCGTCTGCACGTTGATTTTAGCCCTCGCCATTTCAGCACTGCTGATCGGGATTTTCTCCCCGCGCCCTTCAGCTGATCCGACCGGCACGAATCCGACGATCCATTTCACCCAGGGCCTGCTGGGAAAACAAGTGTGCCTCCAGTGGGATGCGCAGCCGGGCGTCCAGTATGTCATGCAGAAAACGGTGACTCTCGTCCCGACACCGACGGCCTCATTCAAACAGGTGGCGCTCGTCACGGCGGAAGGCACGACCTGCCAGTGGGTCGATCCCGAATCGACCGGTGCGACGGGATTTTACCGCATCGAGATTCCGGCGGCGCAAGTCTTCGCCTTGGAGCCTCCGGTGCTCTCGACGGCTGGCGGGGACATTTTCGTGCGTGCGCAGTGTTTGCCGCCGGGGTCATTTCTAGCGTTGGAAGTTTCGGGGCAGCCTCCGGTGTTCGCCGAACTCGTGCCGGTCGCCGGTCAGCCGGGGCTGTGGCGCGCCTCGTTCTCATCATCGGCCATCGGCGGCATCACAGGCGGGGCAGTGGCCGGTCGCGTGGTGGATTCTAAGGAAACGCTGAATAATGAAGCTGATGTTAGAGAAGAAGGAAGACGGCGAACTCTTGGCTGGGAAGAGAAAAGTTAAAGGTAGGCTACGAGGTAGTTGAAGGGTAAGCGGGGGTGAGACGACCGTTTGTTTTGAGCGATCAGGGCATATTGTCATGTTTTCGAGAGTTTTATGCATTCGCGGCCTGCAACAGGGCACGCCGGGCGATCACCAGGTTGGCCAGGGCAAACAGACTGTAAAGCTGGGCGGTGTTCTTCCTCAGGCCGCGGTAGCGAACCTTTCGGTGTTTGAATTGGTTCTTGATGCCTTGGAAAGGACTCCACCCGCGCCCGCACTTGCGCCTTGGCCTTCTCCAGCCGCAAGGTGACTTCTTTGACCAGGCCTTCGGCCATCGCCTTGACCTTGCCACGCTTGGCCGCCACATGCCACTCCGCCCCCGCGCGATGGGTGGCGATCTCCTCGCGCTTTTCCACGCCGAGATAACCTGCGTCCGCATAAACTTCCTTCTCCTCCCCGTGCAGCAAGGTATGAGTCTGCACGATGTCCGCGACGCTGGCCGCCGTGCCGCTCACCCGATGCACCAACCCTGACTTCGCATCCACGCCGATATGGGCCTTCATGCCAAAATACCATTGGTTACCCTTCTTAGTCTGATGCATTTCGGGGTCGCGCTCCTGGCGTGCGTTCTTGGTCGAGGAAGGTGCGGCAATGATCGTCGCATCGACGATGGTGCCCTCCTTCATCAGTAACTTGCGCTCCTCCAGCAAAGCACCCACTTCCTCAAAAAGCCTCCGGGTCAAATCGTGCGCTTCCAGCAAGTGCCGGAAGTTCAGCAAGGGCTCGCCCGTCCCCCGGCCTCCCTATTCCCTTCCGCCTCCTCGGTCGTGGCATCCGGCACCGCTCCCACGCTCAAGTCGAGGCCGGCAAACGTGCGCATCGCCTGACTGTCATCAATGGCATCTTCGAGTGCCTCATCGGCCAGCCCATACCACTGCTGGAGGAAATAAATGCGCAGCATCCGCTCGATCCCGATTGGCGGCCGCCCGCGCTCCCCCGTCGGATCGTGCGGCCGGATCACCTCCACCAGTCGCCCCCACGGCACCACCTCCTCCATCTCCCCAAGGAAGCGCTCCCTGCGCGTCACCTTCTTCTTCATCGCATACTCCGTTTGCGCGAAACTCATTTGTTGTTCCATGCCTTACGATAACTATCTTTCACCACGCTTGACTACCCCATTCCGTGAAGCGGGCGATTAAATCAGCGTTTCCCTAACGACGCAGGCACCGTCCTCTCCAGCACCACCACCGGACGCGATGCCTGCCAACGTGCGACCACAGAGGTATGCAAGTTCAGCAACGGCGCCAACACTACCGCCCCGCTGCGCGCACACCAACGAACCCTCGACCTCCTAGGCCGCGTCACCCGGGAAGTCACCAAATTCCGCGCCGCTCCTAACGGCCAGTTGGTAACAGAATCGGATGAATAATTCACCCTCACCCTTGAAGGCCAGCGCATCACCACCATCGGCGGACGGCAGCCCGGCAGCTACACCCAGAGTTTCCAGTCGCCCCCCGCCGACTTGCAAATGCACCAATACACCACCTGGCCCGGCGATGCTGTGGAATGGTGTAACGACGGCTCCGTGTCCACCATGAGCAATGGCACCGCACCCGCCCAGCAGTTCCAATACGACACCCGTGGACGCCTCCTCAGCGTCTCTAGCAATGGAGCCACCGTCCTTGGCTTCACCTATGATGCCTGCGACCGGATCATTTCCCGCACTGTGCCGGGAGGCACTGCGCCTTCACTGCCCGTTACCACATTCTTCATCTACGATGGCGGACGTTGCATCCAAGAACTCGATGGCAACGGCACGCCCCAAGTGACCTACGCCGCCGTGGGCCTGTGCATCGTCCCCATCGATGGAGATCCCATCTATCCGCACGGCGGCGGCAGCGCGAGCGCCTGCGACATCATCGTCGGAGCTGGCTGCGGAGGCGGGCCCCACGTCCACCTAGTCACCACCAGCACCGGAGCCGTCAGCGAGCGCCTAGACTGCGATCAAGCAGGCCAGCCGATCTTCCTCAACGTCGAAGGAACCGTGCGTCCCGGAGCAACCAGCCCCGTCGGTCCCATCCGTTGGCTAGCCCCAGAATGCCTCTGGTGTCCAGAGACCAGCATGTTCCATGGCTCAGAAGGCACCTACAGTCCAGCACTCGGCCGCGACGTTAGCAGACTAGCGAAGTTTTTCCGCGTCGTGCAGGACGGAGCAAAGACAAAGCCCAAAACCAAACCACAGCTTGCCTCCTGGGACTTGGCGGTGGGCAAGAAGTGATCAAGGCCAACAAGGCGGAGTCCAAGTAGGAAACCCCATCTACGCCTCACCGTTTCGTCGCGATCATCAGCGCGGCTTTTCCGGCATCCGGCTGGTAACCAAAGGCAAAGCCTAGCGGGGCAGCGCCGCCGCTCCGATAAGCCGTGAGCAGGTCGGGCTGGTGGTATTTCGCGAACTCGCCGTGCGTGCCCGCGTAGTTCCCGAATAGCTTCACGTTCCAGTCCTTCGCCGCGAAATCACGAAACGGAATTCCTGAATCGTCCTGCACGATGGCGCTGGAGTTTTGCAGCAGGAAGTCACGGCACTTGGAGAAGCCGGGAGTGTGCAGGAGATAGGACGCGGCCTTTAGCAGCGCGACCGCTCCGTGCTGCTTTTTGCAGAGATCGAAGAACGCGGTGTTACTTCCGCCGTTCGAGAGATCGGTGCGGAAATAGTAGAGCGTCTTGGTGCCGCCGGTCGCTGCACTGAAGACGATTTTCACGCCATCCGGCATTGCCGTGACGGTGCGGATCGTGTGTCCGCCGCGCGCGAGGAAGACATAGAGCAGCGGAAGCGTGCCGCTGATTCGATCGCGCGTCAGATCGGCGCGCAGTTCCTTGGTAATGAAATAGTGATACTTCAAAATACTACCCAGGCTGGTGCGCAAGTTCCCGAGAGACGCCGCCAGGGAGGGCTCGTTCAAGCTGGTAAGATCAGCGACTCCGCCGACGGGTTCGATCGCGCACAAAACATAAGTGGAAACGGATGGGAAAAGCAGGTCCGCGTAGAGAAAATCCGGCCCGCTAAAAAAGTAGTGGAGCGTGCTCGCCGTCGGAACGCCGTGCGCCCACAAGCGCAGATTCGCGAGCTGCCGCGTCTCCATACGCTGCCATGCGACATCAAGCGCCGCCGCATGCGCGCGCCATGCCGCCGTTTGAGTCAGCGGTTCGAGGACACCCGTCACCGGCATCCCGGCGAGGAAATGCGCGGCTTCATCCGGCGGGATGGTCGCCTCCACGCGCGGCGGCGTGGCCGGGAGGGCGGACTCCGCATTGGGAGCAGGCTTTGGTTTGGCCATGGCTCGGGCTGGGATGGTCAGGAGCAAGGCGGCAGTCAGGATGGTAGTTAGTTTCATGGGATTGAAGGTTCCGGTTTTGTTTTCGGGGAAACGAAGTAGAGCAAAAGTCCTAACAAAAGTGTGCCAAGGCCGGCGAGTGATTCCTGACGATGCTGCTGCCAGGTGAAGACGAGCATCCAAGTGCTGATGACGAGGAAAATCAGCGGGGTGACGGGGTAGCCCCACGTGCGGTAAGGCCGCGGCAAATCCGGCTGGCGCACGCGCAGCACGAAGACGCCGATCACGGCGAGCATCGAGCAAAGAGTGAGGCTGAATTGCACGTAGTTGATGATTTGATCGAATGAAGCCGTGAGCAATAAAGCGCTGACGAAAACGAACTGAAGTAACGTCGCAACGAAAGGCACGCCTGCGCGTGATTTCCGGGCAAGAGGGGAAAGCAAACGGTGATCTTCGCCCATCGCCATGCTGACGCGCGGCCCGATCCACGTCATCGCGCTGATCGAGGCCACGAGTCCGAGGCAAATCAATCCTGCCATGATACGACCGCCCGCCTCGCCGAATATATGCGTGGCCGCGATGTAACCCACTTCAAATTTTCCCGCCGCGCCCAATTCGGACATGGGCGCAACGCGGAGGAAGGTAGCGTTTAGCGCGAGGTAAAGCCCTGCCACGATCAAGGTGCCGAGCGTGATAGCGAGCGGCACGTTGCGAGAAGGATTGCGGACTTCGCCGACGATATAGGTCGCGGCATTCCAGCCCGAGTAGGCATACATGACAAACACGAGACTAAAGGCAAAGGCCGGACTCATTATCATGGCCGTCGCCCCGGGCTGCGGGGCGAAGGAAATATCATCGACTCCTTTCACGAAACAGCCGGCGATGATGAAGATGAGGATGAGCGTGATCTTTAGCGTCGTCGCCCAGTTTTGAAAAGCAGCGCCCAGCTCCGAACCGCGCAAATGAACGAGCGTAACCAGCGCCGAGACTACCAGCGAAAGCATGAGCGGCGAAGCACCGGGAACGACATCGGAAAAGTACTTCCCGAAAGCCATCGCCGCCGCCGCGATCGGGGCCGCAAAACCCACGGTAGCCGAGAGCCAGCCCGCCAGAAAACCGATGGCGGGATGGAATACCTCCGAGAGAAAATGATACTCGCCTCCCGACCGCGGCAGGGCGGCTGCGAGTTCGCCGTAGGCCAGCGCGCCACAAAGAGCGCACAGCCCGCCGACCAGCCACAACACAAGGATGACAAAGCCAGACGGCAGCGGTGCGACTTGAAAATGCAGGCTCGTGAAGACGCCGGTGCCGATCATGTTCGAGACGACGATCGCGGTGGCGGTGACCAGCGATACCTTGGCAGCGCCCGACGTTTCCAGTTTCGTCACGGCTTCTTATTCATCTCGCGCTGGAGTTCCTTCAGGAAGTCTTCGGCGCGGCCCCAGTAGATGCTGATTTTGGTATTGGAAAAGTAACGTTCCAGATACTGCCGCGCGCGTTTCGGATCGACGGTCCGATCCTGCTCCGGGTCGATCTGCACGGCGACGTGCGCGTATTTCCCGAGCAAGGCGCGGCCTTCCCGTCCCTTGATGCTGCTAAAGAAAACGCGAAAGTCCCAATCGCGAAGCTGGAAGCCCAGGAATAGAAGCGCGGTATTAGTTAGTTTCGCGCGCACGCTCGTCGGGATGATGTCGTTGTTCCGGGTCACATCAATGAGGTAGTCAAAGTAGTTATCTTGAGTCAGCACCACCGACTCCAGATCGCGCAGATGGCCGAAGAGATGATAGACCAAAGGCGCGTCCTTGGTGGGTTCAAAAGTGGGAGCCTCGGCGGTTGTCTCATCCCCGCTATCATCGCGCCGCGGGCAGAGTGCCACGAGCGGTTTCTTGTTCGCGGCGGTCAGCGCGTCGGCGAGCAGGTTGTCGGGATTGGTGGTGAGATAGACGGGCAGGTCCAGCCCGGCCAGCACTTGATGCGGCTCGTCACTTTCCTGCTCCCGGCGAATCGCCCCGGCAGTAGAGATAAGCTGAAGAATATCGCCGCTCGCGATCTCCTCGGAAATCTCCGGATACTGGCGCAGCACCCCGGCGCGCAAGGCATCGCTAAATTCATCCCGCACGAACGTTTCCTGACCTTGATCGACCGCCAGATACTGCGCGACCAGGGGCAGCTCCTCGCACTCTTCACCGGCCATCGGGTAGCGATATTTCTTCGCCCACTGCCGCGCGATTTCGCGGAAGGAGCCCACAAGCGATTCCAGTAAACCGGACCCGAGGATCGGCGTGCAGCGGCCTTTGCGGATATTGCTGACGAGCGACGGCCAGCGATCGAAGCCCGGCTGCTCGCCCGTAAATCCCGGTGTGTACCACCAGATGCGTCCGCGTTTCAGCGACATGAAAAGCACGGGCATCCACCAATCCGGCCGGTCCCGCACCGCGCCGCGCGCCACGGCCATCGCGCGGTCGAGCTGCCCGTCTTCCTGCATCTCGTGAAAAAAGACCGGCAAAAACGCGCCCGCGGTTTGCATGGTGATGCTGCCCTGCATCGCCACGACCGCCGGGATGCCTGCCTCCGCGAGTTGCGGCCCGAGCGCGGCCAGCACGCCTTCATCGCCGCTCGCGCCAGTGCCCGCGCTTTCACACGAAGCGAGGACGACGAGACGCGGACGCTGCTTCAACTCGCTGAGGCGCGTGGCGAGTTCGGTGCCTTGCAGGACGGCGACATTGCCCGCGTCGTCTTCGAGATAAAGCAGCGGATTTCCATCGATAAAGGCACCGTGGCAAACGAGCACGAGGATGTCGTAACCCTCGCGCAATTTCCCGAGGATGTTATTCAGAGTGCCCGTGCCTTTTCCTCCGAGCACCGTCACCGGAATGGTGCCGAGGCCGGACGTAGCGCGCTGCGTTTCGCCCGCCACATCCACCGGCGCGAGCACGCGACCGCCGGGCTGATAATTCGCCACGTTTCCCGGACTCGCGATGGCCACCAACGCGCGCATCTCGTCCTGCGCGCGGAGATTCACTGGCCGCCAGTCGTCGCGGGAAATGAACCGCGAAATCAGCATGCGCTCGCGCGTGGCCAGCCACTCGCCGGTATCCACGTCGCAGAGCGCCTCCCAGACGAGGCTGTGCAAATCCGCCGCGCTTTTATCCACCACCATCCGCAGCCGCGTCGGCATATCGAGCGTGTCCGCCATCACGCAGCCTTTTTCAAAAGCGGATTTGATCTTCGGGTCGGCGAAAAGTGACTGCGAAAGCAGGCGTCCGTATTCCTTCCGATCGCCGCTCACCGCGAGCAGCGCGGCGAGATCGAAAGCGGCGAGACCGAGGATGGGAGCGACATCCGATTCGCTGTCGGAGCGGTCAAAACGCAGCGCGACCCGAACCGTGGAGTCGATTCGTTGGAGGCTGATTTCGAGTTCGACAAATTGAGTCATCCTAAGTAGGCGTTTCGGATCTTTCCGCCGCCCAGCCGTAACGGCGGACGCCAGTCAGCAGATGGTTTCCGCGGTGGATTGGCAAGCCAAACTCCAAACACCAAAAGCCATGCCCATTCAAACCTCACCCGCGGGACTGAAGTATCACCTCATCGGATTCGACGCCTCGGGAAACGAGCGCACGGATGATCCGGCGGGGAAGATGAGCGACAAAATCCTCGCGGCTCTGCGCGATGAGCCCGTCACTGATGTCTTTCTCATGAGCCACGGCTGGCAGGGCGATGTGCCTTCCGCGCTGCGGCAATATAATGCGTGGATCGATGCGATGGCCGCCTGCACGGCAGATCGCGCCGCGATTGCAAAAGCACGCCCGGGGTTTCATCCGCTGCTCGTCGGCATCCACTGGCCGAGCCTGGCGTGGGGCGACGAGGATTTCGGCGGTGGCAATGTTTCCTTCGGCGCGCCGGGCGAGTCGCCGGTGGATGATCTCGTGGAAAAATACGCGGAGCGTTTGGCCGACACGCCCGCGGCCCGCACCGCTTTGCAGGTGATCGTCGAGTCGGCGCTCAATGACATCGCGCCCGACGAGTTGCCGGCGGAAGTGCGCGCGGCTTATGTGACGCTCAATGCGGAAGCGGGGCTCGGCGCGGCGGATGAAGGAGCAGCCCCCGGTGCGGATCGCGCGCCGTTCGATCCCGATCGCGTGTACGAGGCGGAGCAGGAAGGCGTGAGCTTTGGCTGGCCCAGCCTCGGCGGCCTGCTCGCTCCCCTGCGCACGCTTACTTTTTGGAAAATGAAAGATCGCGCGAAAGCGGTCGGCGAGACGGCCGGCTTCAATCTGCTCACGCAAATCCAGCAAACTGGCGGCGCGAAAGTGCGCGTGCATTTGATGGGACACAGCTTCGGCTGCATCGTCGTCTCCGCCACGCTCGCCGGGCCCGGCGGCACGGGGCAGCTCGTGCGCCCGGTGCATACACTCGTGCTGATGCAGGGCGCACTTTCGCTGTGGTCGTTCTGCTCGGACATCCCGTCGAAGCCTGGCTTGCCCGGTTTCTTCCGCTCGATCATCGACAGCGGAAAAGTCAGCGGCCCGATCCTCACCACGATCTCCGCCAAGGACTCCGCCGTCGGTCGCTACTACCCCATCGCCGCCGGAGCGCGCGGCGATGTGCAATTCGCGCCCGGCACGCTCCCGAAATACGGCGGCGTCGGCTCGTTTGGCGCGCGCGGACCGGGCCTGAACATTGTCGATATCGAACTCCAGCCGAGGGATTACCCGTATCAATTTAAGGCCGGCACCATCTACAATATCGAAAGCACGAAATACATTTGCGACGGCGGCGGCACGTCCGGCGCGCATAGCGACATCGCGAAGCCCGAAGTCGCACACGCCTTTTGGTCCGCGGTGATGGCGGAGTAGGAGGTAATCAGTAAGAAGTTGTCAGTAAGCAGTTGTCAGAACGCGCACACGCCATCTGACTACTGACTACTTTCCACTCCTTACTTTCCACATGTTCCGCTCCCGCTTTCCCACGCCCGGCTCCAGTCCCGCCACGCTGATTCCCCTGCCCGCCGAGTGCGATGCGCAGAAGCCGGTGATGCGGCTGGTGGAATACGATGTGCAGTCGATCAGCGAACGCACCATCGCGAGTCTCGCCGACCTCCCGGCGGCGGATCTTCAGGATGGAAAAGTGCGCTGGCTCGATGTGGATGGCCTCGGCGACGTCGAGGTTTTGAAAACGATCGGCGAGAAATACGGGCTGCATCCGCTCGCTCTCGAAGACGTGCTGAACATGGGCCAGCGCCCGAAAGTCGAATGCTACGACGGCCATCTCTTCATCGTGATGGACATGGTTTACTACGACGCGCAGCAGTGCATGTGCGGCGAGCAGGTCAGCATGTTCCTTTGCAAAAACCTCCTCATCACTGTGCAGGAAGAAATCGGCCAGGATGTCTTCGATCCCATCCGCGTCCGCATCCGCGCCGGTCGCGGCTACATTCGTAAATCCGGCGCGGATTACCTCGCCTACGCGCTCATCGATTCCATCGTCGATCACTGCTTCCCCGTGCTGGAGCAGCTCGGCGACGCGATCGAAAAGCTCGAGGATGAAGTGCTCGCGAAACCGAATCGCGATTGCGTCAGCAAAATCCAAAACAACAAGCGCACGCTCATGCAATTGCGCCGCTATATCTGGCCCAGCCGGGATGTCGTCACCGCACTGCTGCACGATGAAAGCGATCTCATTTCCGATAACACCAAAGTTTTTCTGCGCGACTGCTACGATCACACGATTCAGATCATGGACTTGCTGGAAACTTACCGCGACGTGAACTCCGGCCTGATGGAACTCTACCTCTCCGCCGTCGGCATGAAAACCAACGAAATCATGCGCGTGCTCACCGTCATGTCCTCCATCTTCATCCCGCTCACTTTCGTCGCCGGCCTTTACGGGATGAATTTCGACTACTCCGACGGCAAGATGCCCTTCAACATGCCGGAGCTTCACATGCCGCACGGCTACATCGTCTGCCTGGTGGTAATGATCGCGATCTCCGTCGGGCAGATCATTTTCTTTAAGCGAAAAAAGTGGCTGTGAGGAATCGCGGCGCAGCCCCCCAAAAAACCGGTTGTCATTTCGACCGAAGCTCCGGCGGGCCTGCGGGCGGAGCGCAGTGGAGAAACCTCAAACGTCTCTTCAATGCCTGCCCTCCGCCTTCGCCCGAAAGGCCAGGTGAGAGATTTCTCCACTGCGCTCCGCCCGTCTTTCCGCCTGCGCTCCGGTCGAAATGACTGTGTTATGAAAGTCTCTCTCCACACCGCCGCTCATCCCGCCTCCGCGCACGCGCAGATCTTCGAGCCGTGGCTGGAACGTGTTGCGCAACGTACCGGTGGCGAGCGCCTCCCCGTCGCGGTCGTCGTCCCATTTCGCAGCGACGCTTACTATTTAAAAGCGCGCGCGCTGGCTGCCGGCATCGGTCTTCCCGGCGTGCATTTCCTCACTCCCGGCGAATTGCGCGAACGCCTCTCACGTCACCTCGGCATCACCGCGCCCGTGCCGATTCGCGAGCACTTGCACCTGCTGCTCGCGACCGCGGCAGAGCGTCGTGGCGATGAAGCCGCGAGCGTCGCGGCGTCGCCAGATCGTCTGCTGAAAGCGATCGATCTCCTGAGCGCCGGCGGCTGGGATTTCGCGCAGAGCGGTCCGCCCGCGCTGCGTCCCACTGTCGCGGATTTTGAAATGCTCGTGCGCGACGCCGGCTTCCAAACTATGCACGCCGCCGACCGCGCGCTGCTCGAAAAAGCGCGCCTCGCCGCGCCGCATTTCGCCGCGCTTTTCATTACCAGCTTCGACGCCGCGCACTGGCCGCTCTGGCCGCTGCTCGCCGCCGCCACTTTTGCCAGCGCCAGCGCCACCGTCTGCCTCACCGATCCGCGCCCGGAAGCGCAGTCGCTCGACGCGACGTGGATCGGCACGTGGGAAGAAACCTTTGGCTCCGCCGAGCCCGTCCCCGCCGACGAAACGCCGCGCCCGCTGGTCGAAGTGCTGCAACTCACCAACGCGCAACCGGACCGTGAACCGGCGCGGGAAATAGAATTTCTCGTCGGCCACGACACCGCCGGGCACGCGGAAGCCGTCGTGGCGAAGGCGCTGCACTTCCTCGCCGATCCTGCGTGCGAGCGGCTCGGCGTCGTTTTTCCCACCGCCGGAGCGCTCTCCCGCCGCGTCGCCGCGCTGCTCGCCGACTTCGACATCCCGCACAACGACGGCCTCGCGCATCAAGCGCCCGGCCCGCTCGAAGACGCCGCGTGGCCGGCATGGACCGCGCTCCAGGAAAGTCCGCGCATCCCGTCGCTGCTAGGTTTTCTTCGCGAATACGCCGCGCCGGAAAAACTTTTTGGAGGCATCCCGCTCGCGGAAATCGACGACGCGCTCACGCGACTTTTCAACGACCTGCTCATCGACGACCTCGCCGTGGTCGCCGAATTTTTCGCGCGCCATCCTGGCAAACGCCACGCCGCCGTCATCGCCGAAGGCATCCGCGCGCTGCCGCTGCTGCCCGAGCGCGGGACGCTCGCCGGGTTCATCGCGAAGAGCGATACGATCTTCCGCGAACTCGGCTGGACCGAACGCGCGGACGAGCTTTCCCGGCTCGCCGAAGACTGGCAGCAGACTCTCCCGCTCCCGATTTCGCGCCGCGCGTGGTTGCGCTGGATGCGCGAAACACTCGTTTCGTTTCGGGCCACGCGCGCGGCGATCGGCAATCATCCCTACAGCCGTGTGCATCTCCTTCCGGCCATTCAGGCCGGGTCGCAATCGTGGACGCATCTCATCGTCGCCGGGCTCAGTGAAGGCCAGTGGCCGCCTTCGTTTGAAGACGCGGGCTTTCTCGGCGAAGCCGAAATCGACGCGCTCAATCTGGAAGTGCGCACGCTCAACGAACGAGCCACCAGTCAGGGTTCGCAAGGCGAAGGCCACGAAACCGTCGGGCCCGGAAAGACGCTCTGCCTCGGCCCGACGCAACGCCGCGAGATCGCGCTCCGTCAGTTTCTCAACCTGCTCGAATCGGCCAGCGTCGCTGTCGCCGCGACCGCGCAACTTTACGACGAAGCCGCGCCCGATCGCCGCCTGAACCCGAGCGACTATTTCACGCGGCTCTATTTTTGCGCGCGGGGCCGCGCTGTTTCGCAGGGCTCGATGACTGCGCTTGGCGATGAAACGAAACGCTGGCTCGCCGTGAGCGGTTTGTGGAAACGCGTCGCGCCCGATCTGGCCGCGGCCCAGCAGACGCGCGTTGCCTTCACCGCCCGGCGCGATGCCACGCAGCCCTTCGGCGAATACGAATTTTCTCTGCGCAAACCGCTCGCTCACGCGCCGCGACTTTCCGCGACCGAATGGGAAAAGGCGCTCACCGCACCCGCACTCATCTGGATGCGCCGCCTGCTCGGCGTCGATGCGAATGCCGACAGCGACGAAACGCCATGGAGCCTCGCGACCGGTCAGTGGGTCCATGCGTGGCTGCGCGCGCTTTCGCCGGAACGCGAAGCCTTCGCCGCGCTGCCCGCGCCGGAGCGCATCGTCGCCATCGTCAGCGAAAACGCCCGCGCTTTTCGCGATCGCATCCGCGACATCCTGCGCACATGCGGGCGTCCCATGCCTGAGTGGTGGCTCTCCTCGTGGCAGCAGGCGCTGCAAATTGCGGATCGTCTCGCCCACCGCATCGCGGAGGTGAAAGGCCGCACGCACCTCGCGACGGAATGGAAATTCAACGACACGGCGATCCCGCTCGGGGACGACGCCAAACTGCACGTCCGGGGCCGCGTCGATCTCATCCTCACCACTTCCGACACGTACGAGGATGCGTGGATCGTCGATTTCAAAACCGGAAATCGCAAGGCGCTCTCTGCTAAGAAACTAGCATCCGGGGAAGGCGTGCAGCTCGCGCTCTACGCCCTCGCCCTTCACCAGCGGGACGCGATCACCGTCGGCGCCAGCGTGCTGACGCCGGAACTCGCGCTCGACACACCGCAGCTCACGCTCATCGACATCACGACGCAGCACGCACTCTGGCGCGGGCTTTTTGAAATGCAGAAGCGCGGCGTTTTCGGCATGCGCGGCGCGCTGCGTTCCGAGTTTTCTTTCAACGCCGACTACCCGCTCGCCACGCTCGCCATCGACGAGGAAGTGCTGGAGCAAAAATGGGAACTGACGCATCCCGCCTTCACAGGAGAGGCCCGATGAACGCGCCCATTGATCAGCCGCAGCGCGATCTTTTCATCACGGAACTGGATCGCAATTTCTCCGTCGTAGCCTCCGCCGGCAGCGGCAAGACGCGCGCGATCACCGATCGCATCACAGCCATCGCGCGCGATCCGCGGGCGAAGGATTTGCTGCCCGCGCTCGTCGTCGTCACTTTCACGAATCGCGCCGCCGACGAGATGCAGCAGCGCGCGCGGCAGTGCATCCTCGATGAGCGCGTTTCGCTCGAAACGCTGGCCGCATTTAATCGCGCTTTCTTCGGCACCATTCACAGCTTTTGCGTGAAATTGCTGCGCCAGCACGGGCACCATCTCGGGCTGCCGGGCCGGCTCGATTTGCTGAAAGATGACGCGGCGCTGTGGATGGAATTTGTGCAGCAGCACACGACCATCGCCGCCGGGCTTTCCGACACGCAGCGCCAGTCCCTGCTGCGGCTCGTACCCGTGCGCGAGCTGATGGAACTCGGCCGTACCGGCGGCTCGCTGATGGAGTGGGAATCGCCGTGCGATTGCCCCGCGCCCGCGTGCGATGAGCTGCTCGCCTTCATCGGAAAAGGCAACGCGGCCAAAACGATCGCAGCAACGCAGGAACGTCTGCGCCTTTGGGAAAGCGAATGGCAGACGGGCGATGGATTTATGCCGCTCCCAAAAAGCGGCTCCACGGCGAAGGAATTTATGGCGGTGTGGGAGAAAACGCTCGGGCCGGTGCGCGAGTGGCTGCGCTGCTCCTCGCTGCACGCAGCGGCAGAAATTTCGCGAGAATATCGCGCGTTCCGGCTCGCGAAAGGTGCAATCAATTACGATGACCAAATCGCGCTCGCGAGCGATCTGATGCGGCATCCCGAGGCGGCGCAGTGTGTCCGCGAGCGCGGCTACCGCGTGATCCTCGATGAAGCGCAGGACACCGATCCCGCGCAGTTCGATGTGCTGCTCGCGATCACGCGTCCGCCGGGCGCGAGCGGCGACTGGCTCGAAACGAAGACTGCTCCGCCGCGCGCCGGGCACTTCTGCATGGTCGGCGATTTCCAGCAGTCGATCTTTGGGGAACGCGCCGATCTTTCGCACTATCGCAGCGTCCACGATGCGCTCACGGCCAGGGGCGTCGGCGAGTCGGTCACGTTTTCCGTCACGTTCCGGCTGGATCAAAACCAGATCGATTTCGTGAACGAAACCTTCCCCGCCGTGCTGAACAACACGGCGCGTCAGGTCGCGTTCGTGCCGCTCAATGCGCGGCCCGGCGTCCTGCCGGGACAGATCATCCGCTTTGACCCCGGCGAGCTGCCGCAAATGGATGGATGGAACGACTGGCAGCGCACGCAACTCGAAGCGCAGCGCATCGCGGCATGGCTCCGCGAGCAAGGTTTGGAGCGGCTTCGCGCGCAGTCGTGGCGCGAGGTGGCGATCCTGTGTCCGCGCAAAAACTGGTTTCCGCCGCTGCGTGATGCGCTGCGGGCGGAAGGGCTGGATGTGCAGATTCAGTCCGAGCGCGACCTCAAAGGCGACAGCCCGGCGTATGCTTGGTTCACGGCCCTCGCGACCATCATGGCCGCGCCGCGCGACGCGTATGAAATCGTCGGCGTGCTGCGCGAAATTTTCGGCGTCTCCGATCACGATCTCGCGGCCTTTTCGGAGGCGGACGCACGCCACTTCCAAATCGTCTCGGCGACAAAGCGGACGGGCATCGTCGCGGAAACGCTGAACCTCCTGACCGCCGCGCGGACGCACGCGCTTTCGCTTCCGCTTTTCACCGCGATGCAGGATGTCGTCCGCGCGACGCGCCTCCGCGATCGGCTCCAGGCCTTGCCTGCGGGGGAGTTCGAGCATCTCGTGCCGGAGCTGGAAGACCTGCTCACGCTGGCGGCAAGCGCCGAGGCGGGCGGGCAGACGCTGACCGATTTCGCGGAGAGATTGCGCGGAGATTTCAGCGCAACGCGGGAAGTGCGCACGACCTCGCGCGATGCCATCCAGCTCATCACGATCCACAAGGCAAAGGGCTCGGAATGGCAGGCGGTCATCGTGCCATTTTTCGCGCGCGGCGTGCGGCAGCGCAGCCGTGGTTATCCGCGCGTGCTGCGGCATCCGGAGAACCGCGCTTTTCAACCGGCGCTCGACTCGGAGGACATCAGCGCGGGATTGAAGGAACTGCTCGAAATCGAGAGCCGGCAGGAGTTGGAGCGGCTGCTTTACGTCGCGCTAACACGGGCAAAACACACGCTCGTGCTCGCGCACGATCACGCGATTTTCAGCGGCAAAACGGGGCTCTCTAAAAACGCACCGGCGCGCCTGTTAAATTGCGGTGAAGGCTCGCCATTCACCGCGCTTAGCACGACGCCCGAAGCGTGCGCACAGACCAGCGCGCATCAGGCCTCCACGCTGGATCGCCGCGCCGGAGAGCACGCTGTGGAGCCGCTGCTCCCCTGCCCCGACGACGCAATTTCCACGGCTCGAAATCGCGCCACGCTTTTCATCAAACGCAACCCGAGCGCCCTCGCCGAGGCTGCGCACGCGGAAGCCGACCTCGCGGCGTATTTCGAGCGCACGCGCCAGAGCGCGCGGACCGAAAACACGGGCACGCTTTACGGCACATGGTGGCACGATTTCGTGGAGCAGATCGACTGGCGCGGCGAGCTGGCGGAGTGGGATTTGCTCTTTCAGAAAAACCTTGGCCGCTCGCCGAATCCCGCGCTTTCCGAGGAAGAATGGACGCGTCTGCGCGATCAGTTTTCAGGCGACACCGACATCACGCGTATCCTGCGAAAACCGGGCGTCATCGCGCATGCTGAGATGCCGTTTTTGTGGGCGATGAATGAGCGCGAATGTCTGGAGGGAATCATCGATCTCGCGATCTTCGATCCCGCCGCGGAAAGCTGGCTGATCCTTGATTGGAAGACCAATCGCGAGCCGGACGCCGCCAAACTTCACGCGCACTATTTGCCTCAGCTCAGCGCGTATTGGCGCGCCCTTTCCGAGATGTTGAAAGCGCCGGTGAGCGCGGGGCTTTATGCGACGGCTTCGGGACTTTGGCTGCCGTATGAAAACGGTGAACTGGAATCCGCCTGGCGCGCGCTGGAGAGTCAGCCGTCGGTGATCGCGAGGGTACTCGCGGAGGCGTAGGGCTCAGCGTTTGCGCGTGGCTTCGGCTCGCAGTTGGCCGCAGCCCGCGGCAACATCGATACCGCGCCGCTGGCGGACGGTGCTCGGGAGTCCCGCGGCACGCAGCGTCTTTTGAAAATCTGCGGCGGCCGTGGCCTCAGTGGCGACGCCGTCGAAGCCAGCCGTGGGATTGAGCGGGATCAAATTCACATGCACCGCGAGTCCCGCGAGGAGTGTGCCGAGACGTTCGGCGTGCGCGGCGGAATCGTTTTTCCCGGCGATCAAAGTCCACTCGAAAAAGATGCGGCGACCGGTGCGCTCGATGTAGGTGCGGCAGGCGGCGATCAAGTCCCCGAGCGGCCAGCGACGGCTGACGGGCACGAGCGCGCCACGATCTTCTTCCGTCGCTCCGTGGAGGCTCACGGCGAGATGATACGGCTGGCTTTCCTCCGCGAGCCGCAGGATTCCCGGCACGACGCCGACGGTGCTGATCGTGATGTGCGACGGCGCGATAGCGAGGCCGCGCCTTTCGGAAACAATCGCGAGCGCGGTCATGACTGACTCGTAGTTGTGCAGCGGCTCGCCCATGCCCATCAGCACCAGGTTTCGCAGATCCGCCTCGCCCGCCGCTCGCAGCGCGCGTTGCGCGTGGAGCACTTGCGCTACGATTTCGCCGGGGCGCAAATGCCGCACAAATCCCACCTGTCCAGTTGCGCAAAAAACGCAGCCCATCGCGCAGCCGGCCTGGGTGCTGAGGCACGCGGTAAAGCGACCGCGAAAGCGCATGAGAACGGTCTCGATCGTCTGCCCATCATCGAGTCGCAGGAGAAACTTCCGCGTCAGACCATCGTTGCTCGCGGTGTCCGCGACGACTTCCGGTTGCTCGATGATGAACTGCTTTCCCACGCCGATTTTTTCCGCAACCCAGCGTTTGAGCGGCGGCTCAAAATCCGTCCGATTTCGAAGATCACTGACCGCTTCGCGATGCAGCGCCCGCCACAGCGCGCGGGTGTGAACGGGTGCGATTTTGGCGGCGACGATTTCCTTTTCCAAAGCGGGAAAAGTGAGGTCGAGGATGGAGGCGGATTTAGTCACGACGTGGGGAAGATTCAGGCAACGCGGTGGTGGATGCAATGGGCGCAAACACGTGTTCCGAAATGCTCCCGCTGGGGGCGAGGGCGCTACCGCAAAAGGTCCGCGAAACCTGCGATCACCGCTTTCTTTTAGGGCACGCGGCCCAGGCCGAATTGATCGCCGTTGCGGATGGGCTGGCCATTGGCGAAATCGATTTCGAGGAGCTTTTCGCTTTCGACGTGATGGCCCTGCTCGTCTTCCAGCGTCGTGAGAACTTTGTGCGTGGCGACGTCGATGACTTCGCCGCTGGAGGCGTACGCGAATTTACCGTCGAGGCTGAACGTGACCCAGCCCGGCGCGTCGCGCAGGGCGATGCTTCCGAGTTGTGTGGGCGGCATCACCGTGGCGTCGAAGAAATGCAGGCGCTGATTGTGGCCGTCGCTGAGCCAAATCTCTTTTTCATCGGGCGTCAGGCCGATGCCGTGGCTCGGGCAGCCGTGGCGTTTCACCGCGCCGATTTCAAAGCCCTGCACTTCGACGCGGAAAAGTTTTCGACCGCTCGCGAGATCGCCGACTTCAAAGCCAAGAAGACCGTTGATGTTCACAAAACAAAGCGTGCCCTTGCCGTTCACCGTGTAGGGGCGGATGGCCGAGTTGAAGGGGCCGACTTCCTTCACGACTTCGCGCGTTTTCGTATCGACGACGCGGAGGATGGGCGAGTGCAGGCCGGCGAGATAAGCGTGCGCTCCGGTGGCATCGACGATGGTGTTGTGCGCGCCCGCACTTGGAGTGTCGAGGCGCTTCACAATTTCACCGGTGGCGGCATCGACGACATTCCAGAAGTCTTTTTCAAACGACGGCAGGTAGATGTCCCGGCCATCGGGCGTGATGGACATGCGATCGCAGCCGCCCTCGAACGGCTTTTCCCAAAGCACTTTTTCGGAGACGAGATCGATGCAGGAAAGTGTGTGTGTGGTGGAAATGAAAAGGCGCTTTGTGGCAGCGTGTGCGCACACGCCTTTGACGTTGCGCGGCGTGCCTTTTTCGTCGAGCCCGCCGAAGGGAATGCGGCGCACAAATTTGTGGTCGTGGTCCATGTCGAAGATGAGCACACCGTGGCCGCCGTATTGCAGGTCATTCACGATGCCGGGCACGGCGACGTAGAGAAAACGCGATTCGTTTTCCGCAGCGCGGAGTGGTGAAAGCGCGGCGAAAGCGCAGGCGAGGAAGGGAAGAAATTTCATGGCGGGAAACGGGTGGGATAGGGCGTGTGGCAATACCGCTTCGGTGTCGCGGGCGCGATATGTTTCCTGTCGCGCACGTCAGGGGCTGAGGCCAGGAAGACGGACTCGATCAGCGCGGCGCGAGTTCGCCGTTTTGGTAAAGGCTTTGGATTTCAGCTTCGGTGAGGGCGCGGTTTAGGAGCGCGAATTCATCGAGGCGGCCGACGAAGTTGCGCACGGCGTGTCCGATCGAGGCCATGCGCGTCCAGTTCCACTCGGGCTGATCGGGGCGCGCGGCCCAGTTTCCGAGGTCCATTCCTTCGAGGGTCACGGGCAGTTTGTTGGGGAGCGTGTTCGTGCCGACGACGCGTCCGTCTTTATAAAAAACGACGCTGCCCGTGGCCGCATCGTAGGTGCAGGCGAGGTGCATCCAGCGCCCGAAATCCATCGGCGTCACGGCTGAACCGCTGACCGCGGAATCGAAGATGCGATTGGGCAGGCCGCCGTGCGAGACGGCGACGAACTGCTCGCCGCCGCGCGTCATGCTCCATTGCAGCTCATGCTCGCGCGGCATGGACGGGAAAAGAATTCCGCAGCGTTTATGCGGCAGACTGTCCACGCGAATCCAGACGGCGAGCGTGAAGGCGGCGGCTTCGCCCGGGATGTAAAAACGCACGCGATCTGCGGGCGACGTGAACTCAAGCGCGCGACTGCCCGGCCAGCGGCCCTCGCTCCAGCCTGCGCCGACGATGGTCGCGTCCGTGCTGCCTTCCCGCTGCTGCAGCGCGAGATTTGGCAGATCGCGGCTGTCCGCGGCGGCGGCCTCGGCGCGGAAGTAGGCGATGAGCGCCGGCTCGGACGCAAAGCGGATGGCGGCTCCGCGCCACTCGGCGTGACGGTGGAGATCGGCGGCGTCGGCTTTCCGCGTGAGTTCATCTTCATCGGGAAACACGGTCGCGCTTTCCACGATGTCGCGAAGTCCGCCAGATTCCACGCGCACCGATTCGCCCTGCCAGAGCTGACGCGACACCGGCTGCGTGAGCGCTACACTTCCCTCGAAGACATGCACCTCGGAATCGCCACCCTGCGGCACGTCCATGCCGAATTCCGTGCCGAGATCGACGAGCGAAATTTGCGGCGAACCGACCTTGAAACCGTGCGCGCTTTCGGGCACGTGCGCCTTCACTTTTCCGAAACGGCAGAAGCCTTCGTTTTCGCCGACGAGCTGAAATTCCGCGGGGCCCTCGATGACGACGCGCGCACCGCTGAGGAAATCGACCTGCACCGTGCCACGTTTGATTTTCAGCCAGCCCGGCGCGAGCCGCATGCCCGACGTGAAGCCGGTCGCCGGCTCGATCCACTCCACCTCGGCCGAGCGCGCGAGCGTGGCCACATACTCGCCGGGCAGCCACTCCATCGTGTCGTCGTCCGCCAAATCCCCGTCGCTTCGACCGGGCTCCCGACCGTGCCACCACCAGCCGCCTGCAAACAAAATAAACGCGGCAGCGGCGGCAAGCGCCCATGCCCAGCGCAGCATTTTCCCGCGGCTCTCGGGAAATGGCACGATCGTGGCCGGCGCGTCGCCTTTCCCCCACTCCTCCGCGCCCCACTCGCGGATGAGCGCGTGGACGGAAGCCGCCTCCCAATACTCCCGACGCGCATCCGGTGACGAAAGAATGAGTGCGTCCAATTCGGCTGCCTCCTCCGCGGAAAGGCCGCCATCGAGGCAGCGATGAATGAGCAGTTCGAGACGGGCGTCGTGCATCTTCAAATCGCCTCCGCCAGTTTTCGCTGAATACATTCCCGCAGCGCACTGCGGGCGCGGCAGAGCACCACGTAAAGCGAGCCCTGCGTCCAGCCCAGCCGTTCGGCGGCCTCGGGCACAGTGTGCGCCTGCCGGTAGCGGAGTTCCACCGCGCGGCGCGTCTGCTTTGGCAGCGCCTCCACGCAGCTCGCCAGTGCGGCGAGCTGACGCTCCAGCGGCGCGGCATCCGCCTCCGGTTCCGACGCACACAGCGCCTCGATGGCTTCATCGGAAATCCCATTGATCTCGCGCCAATGCGCCCGGCGCGCGTGGAGCACTTTGAAACGCGCGACAGCCTTCGCCCACGCCACAAAATTCGTCCCCAACTCAAATTCCGCCGCCTTTGCGGTGACGGTCAGAAAAGTATCGTGCAGCACATCATCGACCGCTGCGAAATCCGCCACGAGCGAGACGACGAACCCACGCAGCGCCGCCGAGTGCCGGACAAAGAGGGCCTGCACTTGTGCGGTGTGGTCGGAGGAATCAGGAGTCGGCATTGGACTGAAGTGCTATCCGCGAGAGAGGTGATCTTTTAACAAGAATCATCCGGAGTGGAAACACGCGTGGAAAAATTTCAACGCATCTGATAAAAGTTGTTAAAAGGCGGGGAAGGCCACGGATTACATTTCAGTAACCCCTTCCATCCCTATGAACTTACTCCCCGCAACTGTCTCCATTCGTCGTCCCCTCGTGTCACGCGTTTTTCCTGGCGCTCCGCTTCGGCGACCTTTGATCTGCGCAGCCTCGATCGCTTTCTTTGCCGCAGCCTTGACTGTGGAAAAGGCGGAAGCGGGAGTGCTGTATTGGGATGACAATGGAACCACGACCGGCACCACCGTGACCCCGAACGGGACGTGGGGCGTGGACAACTTTTGGAATGCCACGCAGGCCGGCACGGGTGGCGGGGGCGGCGTGTATTTTCAGGGCAGCGACGCGGTCATCGCGGCCAGTAACACGGCGACAGGTGCTTATACGGTGACGGTGAGCGGTGCTCAGTTTGCAAACAGTCTCGGGATCAATCGCGGGACACCCACGCTGGCAGGCACGTCCTCGCCATCACTCACTCTCGGCTCGGGCGGTTTGTATGTTCCGAATGGGTCGAGCACCGCGGGGGTCGGCGGCGCGGTGACGCTGGCGGCTTCGCTCGGGACGATCACGCTCGGGGCGACGCAGAATTGGGCAAACAACGTCCTTTCCACCGCGCTCCATGAGTTGTTTGTAAACGCGGGTGTGCAGGGCAGCGGCATGGGCACGACGACGCTGAATCTCACGAGCTTCGCGGCGGCAAATTTTGGAACAAATGTGGGCAACGTCGTGTTCAACGGCGTGGTAGGGGATGGGACGGGCGGCGGGCGGCTGGCATTGAACGTGAACGGCGTGGGTAACTCAGGCACGACGCTCGCGGCGGCGAATACCTTCACCGGCGGCATGACGGTCAACTCGGGGACGATGCGCGTGCTGGCCACGACCGGCAGCGTGAATAGCGCCAACACGCTCGCCATGACTGGCACCGGGACTTTCAACTACGACAACACTGGAACGATCTCCGCGCTGAGCCAGAATCTCGCGGGGCTGAGTTTCACGCGGGGTGAGGGAACAGTGCAATCGACCCGTGTGGCGGCGCAGACGATGGCACTGACCTTCAACTCGCTGAGTTCGAGTGCGGGGGCGACGGCGAACCTGCTTTCGATCGGCGGGACGAATGGCACGGATAACAAAATCGTCCTGACCGGCCAGGCAACCGGCTACATCAATCAGCGCACCTTTTTTGGAACGGCGGCGGGCATCGCCAACAACTATGCGTATTACGATGCGGCGGGCTTCGTGCGCGGGATCGATTACGGCATCGATCCGAACAGTTCGATCGCGGCGGGTGGCACAGACATCGTCAGCGCCGGGGGCGCGGCGGGGCAGTATGTCCGCATGACCGGAGCGATCACGGCGCAGACCGATATTGCGATCAACACGCTGAATATCGCGGGTGCCAACAACTTCGCGCTGGATGTGCCGGCGACACTGACTCTGACCAACGGCGGCCTGCTCAAGAGCGGTTCGTCGGCAGCGACCTTCAGCGGCGGCGTGGGGCTGACAACGGGCGGGGCGACGGAACTCGTCATCCGCGCGGATCAAGCGGCGGATAACCTCACCATTTCCACGCCGATCCTCGCCTCCAGTACGGGCGGCGTGACCAAGGCCGGCGCGGGCACGCTCTCGCTCGCGAGCGGCGGAGTGAATGCGTATTCCGGGGCGACGACAATCAACGCGGGAACCTTCAGCTTGCTTGGTTCCGACGTGATCCCCGACGGATCGGCGGTGAACATCCGCGGTGGGAATTTGAACCAAAACAACTCCGTCAGCGGCGGCGTCCTCGCGATCGGCGCGTTCAATGACACGGTCGGCGCGGTGCAGCTTCAAGGCGGCGGCATCACCGGCACGACCGGCGTGCTCACCGGCACGTCGTATGATGTGCGCTCTGGCTTGATCACCGCGATCCTGGGTGGCAGCGGCGTCGGCCTCACAAAGAACGGTCTCGGCACCGTGATCATCGCGAGCGGCAGCGGCCCGCAGCAGTTTACGGGAGCAACGACGGTCAACGGCGGTCAGTTGACGATCAACTTCACCGCCACCAACCTGAGCAACACCATCTCATCCAGCTCCCCGCTGGTACTCGGCGGCGGCGTGCTAAACCCGATTTCCAATATCGGGAGCACCACCCAGTTCCAAGCCTTTGCGGGCACGACGCTCAATCAAGGTGACTCTACGATTGCCCCCGGTCGCAGTGGTGCGAGCAGCACTATCCGCGTGGACATGGGCGCGCTTTCCCGCAATGCCGGTGGGACGCTCAATCTTCTCAGCGGAACCAATGTGGGTTTCACCACGACCTCTGCAAATACGGCCTCGGGCATCCTCGGCAACGCAGTCACTTTCAACGGAAACGAATGGGCGCGGAATACGACGTTGACCGGCGGCGCGACCTACATCGCCGCCTTTGCAGCGAATACGCAGAACACCGACATGAGCGCGAGCATCACGGCGGGGACCGATGCGACGACGGGCAGCCTGCGCTTCAATACGTTTGCGGCAAACACGCTTACGCTTTCAGGAAATAACGTCATCGAGAGCGGCGGCATCCTCGTCACCAATGGGACGATCAGCAGTCCGTCCACGATTACCGGCGGCACGTCGCTGACTTCGGGAAATGGCAAGGATCTCATCGTAATCAACAACAACGTCTCCGCTCCGCTGACCATTGCCTCAAACATCATTGACGCGGGCGGCGGCGTGACGCCGATCGCTCTCACCAAAGCGGGGCAAGGCACCCTCGCCGTCAGCGGCACGAATCTTTTCACCGGCGGCATTTATCTCAACAACGGCGTGCTCACCGCGGCGAGTGCCGGCGCGCTTGGTAGCGGCAATAACCTGAGTTTCGGTGGCAGTTCGGGAACCGGGAATTTCGGCGGGTTCAACTTTTCCACGCCAACTCTCCAGCTCGGCGGCAATGCTGCCTCCATCGGCACGCTCTCGACGGACGCCGCGAACGTCGGCACGCCGGTGATCGAAAACGCGAGCGCGACTCCGGCTGCTTTCACGACCACCAGCAGTGCCTCGAAGACCTACTCGGGCACGCTGCGCGATGGCACCGGCGGCGGAGCGCTCGGCTTCACAAAAGCAGGTTCCGGCACGCTCACGCTGGCGAATGAAAACACACACTCGGGTGACACCACGGTCTCCGGTGGGACGCTCGCGCTGGCTCACGCGCTCGCGCTTTCCAAGAGCACGCTCGACTACAACAACCAGGGCGGCGCGCTCGGCTTCACGACGCTCAATGCAGCGACCTTTGGCGGCTTGAAAGGCGCGCAAAACCTCGCGCTGACGAATGCCGGCGCGGGATCGATCGCGCTGACGGTCGGTGGTAACAGTGCCAACACGACTTACTCCGGCGCGCTGAGCGGAGCGGGCAGCTCGCTGGCCAAAGTCGGCACTGGCGCGCTGACGCTCAGCGGAGCCAGCACCTACTCAGGCGGCACCACGATTTCGGCGGGCACTTTGAAAGCAAATAATGTCAGCGGCTCCGCGACGGGCACGGGCGCGGTGCTCGTGAGCAGCGGCGCGACGCTCGGCGGCACAGGCACGATCAGCGGCGCAGTCACCGTCGCGAGCGGCGGCATCCTCGCGGCGGGCAACAGCGTGGGCACACTGAGCCTCGGCTCGCTCACGATTTCCTCTGGCGCGCTGCTGAAATATGAATTCAACGCGACACCTTCCAACGATCAGGTCAACGTCGCCGACCTGAACGGCCTGACCATCAATGGCGGCAGCTTTTTCCTCTACACTGAGAACACCACCAGCAAGTGGCTGAATGCCGGCATGTATCACCTCTTCCAGTTCAGCGGCACCATCGGCGGCGCGGGCGTGGCAGCCTTCTCTCCGGCTTCCATCCTGAATCCGCAGGCGGGTCTCACGTATTCCTTCGCGACGAGCGGGAGCTTTGTCGATCTCACGATCGGCGGTCTGCCGACGCTGACGACATCGTGGAACGCGCTCGGCGGGGGAAGCTGGGGCGATTCTTTGAAGTGGAGCAACGGCATTCCAAATTTCGCGGGCACGACCGCGAATTTTCTCAGCTCGATCAATGCATCTTCGATCATCGATTTGAACGGAACCAAGACCGTCGGCTCAATCGAGTTTGATAACAGCTTTGACTATACGATTTCGCCGGTCGGCGGCGGCACCCTGCGCATCGACAACGGAGCAACGCCCGCGCTGATCCGGCTCAGCAGCGGCAGCCACGCTATCGGCGCACCGCTTTCGCTCCTCAGTGATACGTCGATGGAAGTGGTCGCCGCGAATAAGACGCTCACCGTTTCCGGTGCGATCGACGGCGCGGCAGCACTGAGCAAAGACGGTCCTGGCACGCTCATCCTTTCTGGCGCGAACGGTTCCTTCACCGGCAACACCGCTTTGAACGCAGGCACAATCGAAGTCGCCCACACGCAGGCGCTCGGGACTGGCAGCCTCACGATGGCCGCAAACACGACGCTGCGCGCAGGCGCAGCGGCGCTTGCTCCGGCGAATAACGTCATCATCGGCAACGGCGTCACGGCCACGGTGGACACGCAGGCTAACGTTTTCACGCTCGCCGGAATAGTCAGCGACACGAGTGCGAATGGCGCGCTGAATAAGACCGGCTCCGGCACGCTCGTGCTCGCTGGCGACGCCACCTACGCGGGGCTCACCACCATCAGCAACGGCACCCTGAGCCTCGGCAACGGCGGAATCGCCGGCTCGGTATCCGGAGCGATCCTGAATAATGCAGCACTCGTGATCAATCGGTCGGACGCTCTTCTCGCACTCAATGCTTCCATCAGCGGCACGGGCACTCTCACGAAAGCTGGAAGCGGGACAGCCACGGTGAATGCGGTCAACAGCTTCACGGGCGACACGATTGTGTCCGGCGGAACCCTCATCGTGGGAAATGCACTCGCGCTCCAAACGAGCCGGCTCAATTACAACAATCAAGGCGGCACCCTCAGCTTCGGCGCGCTCAATGCGGCGACGCTCGGCAACATCACCGGCGCGCAGAATCTCGCGCTGAGCAATGATTTCGCTCAGGCAGTCGCCCTCACCGTGGGGAACGCGCAGACCAATCTTTACACCGGTCAACTTAGCGATGGAACCGGCTTCGGAGCGTCCCTCACCAAAACAGGTCTCGGCACGCTCAACCTCGCGGGAAACAACATCTACACTGGAGCGACGACGGTGAACGCCGGGACGCTGGCGCTGAACACCGGCGGCTTCATCAACGGCGGTTTCGTGCAGGTGAATGCGGGCGGGACGCTCACGGTGGATGGTGGTTCCCTCACGTCGAATGCCTTGAGCAATGTCGCGAACAACGCCGGCGCGGTCGTCTTCAACATCTCGGCCGGGAGTGCCACTTTTAATGGCGGCTTGAACGCACTGGGAAATGCGAACCAGAACTGGCTCATCAACGCGACGGGCGGAATGCTGACGGTCACCACGCTGAGTCTGGGCCGTGCCGCGCTAACTAATACCACGGAGCCGGCGGCGGGCGTGACGGGGACCGGGCTTTACATCAATGGAGCCACCGTCGTTGTCACCGGCGCTCTCAACATGAGCACCTCGAACGGCACCAACTCCGCCGTGAATGCCCGCATCGACAGCGGAAGCCTGAGCGTCGGAGGCGCGGTGACCATCGGCCTGAATAATGGCGGGCGCTGGTCAGTCCTCGACATCAATGGCGGTAGCTTCACCTCTACTGACACGCTCAACGGCGTGTTCGTCGGAGCGCCGCAGGTCGGCAACGCACTGTTTCTAGTTCGCGCTGGAACCGCCACCGCCGAGATCATCAAAATGGGCCAGGCCGCCAGCGGCACCAGCGTCATCAATCTCGCCGGTGGCTCGCTCTATGTCGGAAGCGGCGGCATCGTGCAAAACTCGTCAGTTCTCTCGACGATCAAGCTCGCGGGCGGAACGCTGGGAGCCAAGGCGGACTGGACGTCCCTCATCGATATGCAAGTCAACGGCGCGGCGACGGTGAAGGCAGCGGACGCCCTCGATGCGGCGCACGACATCACCCTCGGCGGCGCGCTTTCCGGCGCTGGCACTTTAACGAAGACCGGTAATGGCAAGCTAACGCTCAATGGTGCCCAAACCTACTCTGCGCTGACTGCCTCGGCGGGTGTGACAAACGTGGGCGGCTCCTTCACGACCGGGACGGCCACGGTGACTGCGAACGCGAACGTGAATTTCGGAGCAAACCAAACGCTCGGCTCACTCATCATCGGCGACGGCGCGGTTGTCACTTTGGGCACTCCGCTACCCGCTCCAGTGCTGGCGATGGATGGCTTCGACGCGGCCTCCGCGAGCTTTGCCGGAGGCGCGCAGGCGGTGCCGGAGCCGGGGAGTGTTTCGCTGCTTGTCGGAGGAATGCTCGCGCTCTTCGGGCGGCGGCGGCGCGCGTAAATCTGGCTACGAAACGGCCGACACGCGGCAAGCTTCGCGTGAGCCACAGATCTCGATCTGCAAACAATCGCCCGCTTTCGTGGCGACCACTTACCCGTCGCGCGGCAAGGGAGTCGGCTTTTGCCTAACGGCTATCCGCGAGGCAGTTGATTTTAACAAGAATCAGCGATGAGGAAGGGCGCGTGAAAAAATTTCCAACGCAGTAGTTAAAAGAAGGCGAAGCCCGCGGATCATCTCTCAATCCAACCCCTCGTGCCCATGAACAAATTGCGCCCCGCCATCTCCACCCGTCGTCTGAACACCTCCCGTTTTTCCCTTCATCCATTTGGCTCGCGCAGACGTCCGCTCATGTGCGTGGCCTCGATTGCACTCTATGCGGTTGCCCTGAGCCCATCCCTGCACGCGACGAGCGATGCCTGGACGGGTGCTTCGGACGCGACATGGGCGAATACCTTGAACTGGCTGGGCGGCAATATCCCGGGAACCGGCGACACCGCGACTTTCAATGCCGCGAGCGCAAACACCACGCTGACCCTCGGTGCCATCACGCTCCAAACGGTGGCGTTCAACTCCGCCGCAACCGCCGCATATACGTTGGGTTCGTTCGGAGAAACGCTCACTCTCAATGACATTGGCGCTGTGACCGTATCCTCGACTGTAACCAACAGCGAGGTGGTCGGAGCGAGTGTAGTTTTGGGAGATGTCGCCGGAGACCAGTCCTTCACCTTCTCCAATAGTAGCACCACCCTCGGACAGACGCTCTCCTTTACCAGCGGAATCGACAGCACTACCACGGGTAACAAATCCTTAACCCTGAACGGTGCAGGCGGCATCGTGATCAGCGGAAATATCGCGAATACAGGGGGAACAGTCGCTTTAACGAAAAACGGGACGGGCACCCTGACTCTTTCCGGGACAAATAGCTTTGGCGGCGGAGTTACGTTGGGAGCGGGGACGCTGAATATCAACAGTGCCACTGCCTTGGGGTCCGGAGCCGGGGCTTTTACGATCAACGGGGGAACCATCAATGCCACAGCGGGAGCAACTGTTTTAACAAACAACAACGCGCAGTTGTGGAATGGCGATTTTACCTTCACGGGAACCAACAGTCTTAACCTCGGCGCAGGTGCCGTCACCTTGGGCGGCGTTGGCATCCGGCAAATTACGGTCGCCGCGAATACTCTGACGGTCGGTGGCGCAATTTCCGGCTCCTCTGGCTTCATCAAAGCGGGAGCGGGCACGCTGACCTTGCAAACAACTGCCAGCCTGTGGACGGGAAATGCCATCATTACCGCAGGGACGTTGTCCATCCAAGCCGCCCAAAGCGCCACAGCGAGCTATGTTTTGAACAGTGGAACGACTCTGACAACGAATCAGGGACTCACCGGGACAGGTAATATTATTTACGCAAATACGGGTTCTTCAACCTTCACGTCATCCGCTGTCACCAATGCCGTGATGGGTGGCAACGGCAACGTCACTTTCTCGATCACCAATACCACGGCGGTTCCACAATCTCTTTTCGCCGCCATGGGCGGAACGGCCACTTGGGGCAACAATAACGGGTTTCGTTTGATCGCCGCCAGTTCGGGGACAGCCACGCAGCTTAATCCTTTTGTTACACTAGATTTCGCCAACACAACTGGCGGCATTTTCTCTCGTGGCGGTGGCAGCGCGATTTTCTCGTTCGGCGCGGTCGCCGGCACCAATGGAAATAGCGGGCTGTTTGGCACAAGTTCCGCCGGAGGGACGCAAACCTTCATTGTCGGCAGCAAAAACATCGACACGACGTTTGCCGGGCGGGTGTTCCAAGGCACGACCAATACCACGCTGATCAAGGTCGGCACGGGCACCTGGACGCTTACCGATACGGCATCTGCCTCCCCATTCACTGCTGCGGGTGGCACCAACTTCAACGGCGGCACCGTGAAGTTCGACTATGCAACCAATAACACGGGCATCCTGCTCTCGACCGGGGCGATTGGCTTCGGCGGCGGCACGATGTCGCTGCTCGGCAAAACCGGCGCTAATATCACTACGCAGACGATAGGTGGTCTTTCGGTCTTGGCGGGTGGCGGTCGCCTTATTGTCGATCCAAACGGAGGCACATCGACGACGCTCACCATGGGCACGCTCACCACGGGGATCGCCGGCGGCACGTTGAACCTTCAGCCTTCGGACGTCACGCTAGGCAGTGGCACGGCTACGATCACAACCACGTCCGTGCTCACAACAACGGGCACCAGTGCGGCCACGTCGCTTTACAGCTCTAGATTCACTTATGGCAGCGATTGGATGACCGGCGGCACCACCAGTCCCTCCACCCTCGCCGCCTACTCAAGCTATGCTGACTTGACGACATCCATTGCGACTGCGACGCGTACGACAAACGATCGACTGAACGACGTTGGCAATGCCACGCTTGGGGGGAATTTCACCACTAACACCCTCAAAATCACCAACTCCACTGCTCAATCGCTGGACTTGGGAGGCTTCACCCTGGCCATGACGACCGGCAGCTTGTTATTCTCCGGCAGCGCGAGCTATACCCTCGGCACCTCCGTCAATAACGGCACCCTCAAGCCAACAAGCACGGAATTGATCCTTCAGCATCTTGGAACCGGCAACCTCGCCATCAATTCGGTGATTGCCAATGGTAGCGCAGCTTCATCGCTAACGAAGGGCGGCTTTGGAACTCTAACCCTGGCCGGCACGAATACCTACTCAGGGCTGACTTACGTCAATAGCGGAACTCTCAGCATATCATCCAATGCGAATGTGGGAGCGATCGCCACTGGGGCTGGCGTTAACTTGAACGGTGGCACGCTGCAAGCCACGGCAACGTTTGCACTCGATAATGCCGGTTCCAATAAACGCCCTGTGAATATCGGCGGCGGAGGCGGCACCGTAGAAGTGACCGGGTCGAACATATTTTCGATCACCGGCACCGTTGCCACCACCGTCGTCAACCAATTTGGGCCGTTGATCAAGAAAGGAACGGGCACGCTGATTCTTTCGGATGGCAATCTGAACAGTTCTTACTCTGGCGCAACGATCATCTCAGGTGGAATTTTGAGCACTCCAGTAATGGCGAACGGCGGAGTGACCAGTGGCATCGGCAACTCAATCGCCGCGGCTCCCTCGCTTATTCTGGATGGCGGCACGTTGCAGTATGCACCTTCCGGCAGCAACCTTGCTCCGGCGCAGTCCACGGATCGCTCCTTCACGTTGACACAGAATGGCGGCGGACTCGATGCCTCCGGCAGCGGGGCGTTGAACTTCAACAACACCCTGGCCGGTGCTTATTCCGGCTCGGGCAATCGCACACTCACGCTCACAGGGAACAATACGAACGATAACACTCTGGCGGCACCACTCGGAGACGCCAGCACAACCACCGGGGCAGGCGGCACGGTGGCTATCGCCAAGACCGGTGCCGGGAAATGGATATTGTCCAACCGGGGCAATACTTACTCCGGCAACACCACGATTAGCGGAACGGGCACGCTGGCCCTGAGCGCAGCAAGCACAAACAATATTGCCTCATCCTCGACGATCAATGTTGGAGCGGGAAGTACGCTGGATGTCACGGGCCTGACGGGCGGCGGAATCACGCTTGGCAGCACACAAACCCTGATGGGTAGCGGCACTATATCGGGAAACGTCACCACGGTTTTGGGAAGCACGGTCACTCCCGGCAGCAGCATCGGAACCTTGACGACAGGAGCCTTCACGATCGCGACGGGAACCACCTTCAATTACGAGTTCCCGGTCTCCGGCGCGAACGACCTGATCAGCACGACCAATCTAACTCTCGGCTCACTGACCGGCGGCCTGACCGGTGGAGGATTTAACCTCTATCAGGTGGGAACCGTGAACAAATTCATCCAGGCTGGCACGTTCATGCTGTTTCAGTATGGCGGCACTCTTACCGGGAATCCCACGAGCTTGTTTTCCTCGGCCTCCATTCTGAACGCGCAGACGGGACTCACCTATGCCTTTGATTCGACGAGCTTCGCGGGATTCATCAGCTTGACGATCGGCGGAACACCCACGTTGACCTCCCAATGGACTTCGCTATCCAACGACAATTGGTCGGCAGGCGGAAACTGGAGCACGAATCCTACCGTGCCGACCGTCGCGGGAGACACCGCAAATTTTACCACTGCCCAGACGACGCAGCGAACCGTCACTTTGGATGGCAGCAGAGCGGTGGGCTCCATCAGCTTTGACAGCACCCTCGCTGGCTATGTGATCGCCAACGGCAGCGGAACTCTCACCTTGGACAATCTCGCGGGTGTAGCTACGATTGATGTGATCAACGGCTCCCATTCCATGACGGCTCCCGTCGCACTGTCGTCAGAAACCACCGTATCGATCCTAAACTCGGGGGACGCGCTCACTATCTCCGGGAACCTAGCGAATACGGCAGGCTCGAAGACGATCACGAAAACGGGCGCGGGGACGCTAGTGCTTTCCGGCGCGAACAGCTATGGGCCGTCTTCCGGCTCGATTGGCACAACACTCGTGGCAGGCAAATTGGGCGTGGGCAGCGGCAGTGCTCTCGGTGCGGGTGATCTGGCGGTAACCGGTTCGGCCACGTTGCAGGCTGCGGCGGCAAGTTTGACGCTCGGAAACAACGTCGTCATCACTGCTGGAACCACGACCACGGTGGACACTCAAGCTAATGCTTTCACGCTTTCCGGTGTATTGAGCCAAACCGCTGGCAGCGGCTCGGTGAACAAGGTTGGCACAGGCACACTGGTGCTTTCCGCAACTAACACCTACACCGGGGCCACAACGGTGAGCAATGGCATCTTGCAATTGGGTGCCGGGGGAGCCGCAGGCTCGGTGGCTGGAAACATCGTCAACAATGCTACACTGCTTTTGAATCGCACCGACGACTACCCGTTAGGCAATGTGATCAGTGGCACGGGTGCTCTGACGCAAGCTGGCACAGACAATGTGATTTTGACCGCTGCGAACACTTTCAACGGCAATACTGTGATCGCCGGCGGGACGCTCACCACTGACAATGCGCTCGCCCTGCAAAACAGCACTCTCAATTATAACAACCAAGGCGGCGCGCTGAGTTTCGGCACGTTGACGGCAGCGACGCTTGGCGGGTTGAAGGGAGCGCAAGATCTGGCACTGCTTAACACCGCCTCTGCAGCGGTGGTGCTGACCGTGGGCGGCAATACGCAAAACACCACGTATTCCGGCATTTTGAGCGGTGCTGGCGCGTCTTTGACGAAAAATGGTGTGGGAACGCTTACGCTAACTGGCAACAATAGCTACTCGGGAGCCACTGGAGTGAATGCCGGGGTTTTGTTCTTGGGGACCGGCGGTGTCATCAATGGCACCAGTATCTTTACCGCGGCGAACGCTGGTCAAATACAGGTCAACGGTGGCGCTTTGACCTCAAGTGCGCTTTCAACCATCAATCAAGGGAGCAGCTTTCTTTTGAGTTCTGGTTCCGCGACTTTTAATGGCGGAATCCGAACAGCCTCAGGTGGCGGCGATGGCGCGGTGATCCGGGTGGATGGCGGCGCCTTCACCGCGACGACGGTGACCATCGTACGCACGGCCAATCCAGGCGCTCCCAATCTGACCACGTTCATCCCGCCTGTGATCCCACAGGCCTCTGGTTTTGTGGTCACGAACGGCACGGTGAACATCGGCAATTTGAACCTCGGGGATAATGTAACCAACTCTTCGATGACGGCCTACTTTGGTGGCGGCGACTCGACAGTCACCAATCAAATCGTGCTGGGTCAGGAGCAGAACAATCGCTGGAACTATCTTCAGGTCGCAGGCGGCACGCTCACGGCTGCCAATGACACGGCGGCTGGCGGCATCGTAATCGGGAAGGCAGGTAGTGCCATTCAATCCGAGTTGTATTTGACGGGCGGCACAACCACACTTGGCCGCATCGCCTTTGGCGCAGCCACGGATGCTGTGGGCGGGACCGCTGCACTGGTCGTGAACGGCGGCACGCTGTATGTCGGTGCCGGCGGTATCCTGAATGCCAATACCGCGGGCCTTCTGGCAAACACTCTTTTGACGGCGGGCACCATCGGTGCGGCCGCGGATTGGACATCACCGTTGGCGATGCAACTGAACAGTGCTGGTTTTACGTTCAAGGCGGCAGACTCGGCTAATGTGTTGCATGATATCACCCTTGGCGGCGCGCTGACAGGAACCGGCACTTTAACCAAGACCGGCAACGGAAAGCTGACCCTGGCAGGCACGGATAGTCTTCCAATCATCCTGGTGCGTGCTGGCTCGATGCTTGTCAGCAGCGGGGCGGATGTTACCGCCAGCGTCTTCTCCAGCATAGCCAACCAGGGTGGCGACACCGGCTCCCTCACCGTTGAAGGTACCGGTCGCTTCTCCGTCGCGGGCGACCTAAACATTAGCGACCTAGGCGGCAGCACCGGGGTGTTGACGTTCACCGGCGGAAATATCTCGGCATTGCACCTTTTCGTCGGAAAGAACTTTGACAATGCAGCCGTCGGCGGAACGGGAACCGTGAATCAGACTGGAGGCGTGCTGACGGTCACCGGAGTCGATGGTTTGACTCTCTCGCAGGTAGCGTCATCCGGCACTTACAACCTCAATGGCGGAACGCTCAGCGTACAAAAGGTAGCGAAAGACCTCGGCACCAGCGCCACCTTCAACTTCAATGGCGGCACGCTCAAAGCTGGGGCTGCCAGCGCCACATTTATACAGGGCCTCACCGAGGCAAATGTGAAAGCGGGCGGTGGAACGATTGATACGAATGGATTCAACATCACGATCGCGCAGACTCTGAGCCACGATCCCGCGCTCGGCGTCACGCCGGATGGGGGAATCACAAAAATCGGTAACGGGACGCTGACGCTCAGCGGGACGCAGACTTACTCCGTATTGAATGCGAATGGCGGCACGACGAACCTGGCGTCCGCCTTGGGAAGTGGCAACTCCACAGCCCACGTAGCATCGACCGCTATGCTGAACATCGGCGTCAATCAAACACTGGCGTCGCTGGTCATCGACGATGGCGGCGTGGTGACATTGGGCGCGCTGGCTCCGGCACTCGCTCCGGCGTTGTTCGCGGAAGATTTAGGTGGCGCATCTGCTGGTCTGGCGTGGGGCGGGGCTCAAGCCGTGCCGGAGCCCGGCAGTGCAGCGCTGCTGCTTGGCGGGATGCTTGCCCTTTTTGGTATCCGGCAGCGGCGGGAATAATTTTTTTGAAAACTTTCCGAGCTCCTTGACGGGTTGGCTCGGGATAGGTGGTCTGGAGTTTCTTGACGGGGGCTCCGGGTCATTTGGGGACGGGCATCGGCGCAATGGGAACGGGGCGCATTTGCTCGAACTTCGGTGGCGGGGTCGTTGGGGAACGGCTCCGCCACCACATTTTCTCACGCGGGTTGCCGCCGCTACGAAACGGCCACGACGCGGCAGGCTTCGCGTGAGCCGCCAAGCTCGATCTGCAAACGATCCCCTGCCCTCGCGCCCGTCAGTTGGCGTCCGAGCGGCGATTGTGGCGTGATGACGAGCACGGTCTTGCCGGCGTGCGTGATTTCCGTGCCGCCTGCGCGCGGGCCGATGAAATAGCGCGTGATCTTTCCCTTGCGATCGACTTCCACGAGCGCACTCAAATCGACTGCGTCCCCCGCCCCGAAATCCCGCAATGGAAGCCCTCGGAACAATTCGATCGCCTCTTCGACTTCTGCAGCGTGCCGAGATTGGCCGTGCGCGAGGTAGGACGCTTCGAGCCCGCGCGTGTCGTATTTGTTTTCCGCCTTGCTCTGCTCATCGGTCGCCTCGGCCTGCGAGGCCTTCGCCGAGCGCGCGTAGGACTCGGCCTCCGCGACGAGGAGCGCGATGATTTTTGCGACGAGCGTTTTCTTGTTCATGGAAAGTCCGGGCGCGATCAAAGGCCCGGTCAGCGTGCAGCGCAACTTACTTCGCCACGGGCGAAAAAGCGGCGCGATCGCTGAGTGGAAGCGGCTCACACGATTAAAAAACCTTGAACGAATTGCTTCGACACATGTCGGATGCGCACTGTTTTCTTCACGCCCCCTCGCGACTTTTTTAACCCCATCCCAAATGATCAAAGTTCGTAACCTCAAAAAAACATTCGGTCCGAAAGTGGCCGTGAACGGTGTGTCCTTCACCGTGGAAAAGGGCGAGGTGCTCGGGTTTCTCGGGCCAAATGGCGCGGGCAAATCGACCACCATGCGGATGATCACCGGCTTCATCCCTCCGACCGGCGGCGAGATTTCCATCGGAGGCTTCGACATCGTGGATCGGCCGATCGAGGCGAAGCGGCTGATGGGTTATCTCCCGGAAAACGCGCCGTCTTATGCGGACATGAGCGTGTCGGGTTTTCTCGCGTTCACGGCGGAACTCCGCGGGCTGAGCGGTGGCGAACTGAACAAGGCGGTCGATCGCGTGATCGACATGTGTTTTCTGGAGCCGGTGCGGCATCAGAGCATTGAGACACTTTCCAAAGGCTACCGGCATCGGACGTGTTTCGCGCAGTCGATCATCCACGATCCCGAAGTGCTGATCCTTGATGAGCCGACGGATGGTCTCGACCCGAATCAAAAGCATGAAGTGCGGACGCTGATCCGGCGGATGGGTGAGAAGAAGGCGATCATTTTCTCGACGCACATTTTGGAGGAAGTGGAGGCGGTTTGCTCGCGGGCGATCATCATCGACCGCGGCGCGATTGTGGCGAACGGGACGCCGCAGGAGCTGAAACGGCGCTCGGAAAATGCGGGCGCGGTGACGCTGAGCCTCGCGGAGGGTGTGGCGGCGAGCGTGACGGCGAAGGTGAATCAGGTTTCTGGCGTGGCGCGTTCGGTCGTCATCAGCGAGTCGCCGCTGACGGTGCGCGCTTTTCCCGGCAGGAACGGCGACAGCGGAGATGTGGCGCTCGCCATCGGCGAAATCGCTGCGCGCGAGAAATGGAGAATCAGGGAACTACACACGGAAGAAGGGCGACTCGACGAGGTCTTCCGAAACATCACGCTGCCCGATACGGACGTGGCGAAAGGAGAAAAAATATGAGCGGTAGTTTGCGGAACATTAAGACCATCGCGAAGCGCGAGATCGCCGGCTATTTTTCGTCGCCGGTGGCGTTCGTCTTCATCGTCATCTTCCTGCTGTTGTCAGGATTTTTCACCTTCATGGTCGCGGGATTTTTTGATCGCGGTGAGGCAAACTTGATGCCGTTTTTCACCTGGCATCCGTGGCTTTATTTGTTCCTTGTCCCCGCCGTCGGCATGCGGATGTGGTCGGAAGAGCGGCGTCTCGGCACGATCGAACTTTTGCTCACGATGCCCGTCACGACGTGGCAGGCGATCGTGGGGAAATTCCTCGCTTCATGGGCCGTCCTCGCGCTCGCGCTGCTGCTCACCTTTCCCATCGTGGTCACGGTCAACTATCTCGGCCACCCGGATAATGGCGTGATCCTCGCGGGCTACATCGGCAGCCTGCTGATGGCCGGTGCTTATCTCGCGATCAGCGCGATGACTTCGGCGATGACGCGCAATCAAGTCGTGAGCTTCATCCTCGCGGTGGTGCTCTCGCTTTTCCTCATCCTCGCCGGCTGGCCGCCAGTCACCGATTTGCTCGTGCAGTGGGCAAAGCCGTGGCTCGTCGATGGTGTCGCCGCGTTCAGCGTGATGACGCATTTCGAGAGCATCCAAAAAGGGGTGATCGACTCGCGCGACATCCTCTATTTCCTCTCGCTCATCGTGTTCTCCCTGTTCACGACCGGCGTCATCATTCGCGCCCATCGCGCCGGCTGATCCCTCATCTCTTCCTCTTCCACTTCCTCTTCATTTTCCTCGATCCGGGGAGGGAGGAAGACTCAGCGGAAGAGGAAGAGGAAGAACTGAAATCTTTTCCCTATCTACCCAATGAAAAAAGGCCTCGAAACCTATATCTATTCGACCCTCGGCATCGTCGCGATGTTCGCGATCCTTGTCGCAGTCAACATTATCGCCGCCCGCGGCAAGCAGCGCATCGACCTCACGGCGGAGCGCGCTTACACGCTGTCGCCCGGCACCAAGGCGATTTTGGCGAAGCTCGATACGCCCGTGCAAATCCGGTTCTACTGCACGCGCGGTGAAAACGAGATGCCGGTGATGCTGAAGACCTATGCGCAGCGCGTGGAGGATTTGCTCGGCGAATTCCGTCAGGCTTCAAAGGGACAGATCGACATTCAAAAACTAGACCCACAGCCCGACTCGGACGCGGAAGATTCCGCGAAGCTCGACGGCATCGAGGGACAAGCGCTGCCGCAGGGCGAAAACATCTACCTCGGCCTGAGCGTGAGCATGCTCGATCAAAAGGAAGCAATTCCTTTTCTCGCGCCGAATCGTGAGCGCCTTTTGGAATATGACATCGCGCGTGCCGTCTCGCGCGTGGCGACGCCGACCAAGCCGGTCGTCGGTCTCATGAGCGCACTCCCCGTGAATGGCGGCGGCATGAATCCGATGATGATGCGGATGGGCCAGCAGGGTCAGCAGCCGTGGGTTTTGATGACGGAATTGCAGCGCGATTTCACGGTGAAAACCGTAGAAGTGACCGCGGACAAAATCCCCGACGACGTGAAGGTGCTCGTGCTCATTCACCCGAAGATGCTCTCGGAAGCGGCGCAGTTTGCGATTGATCAATTCGTGATGCGCGGCGGAAAACTGATCGCGTTTCTCGACCCGCTCGCGGTGCTCGATCGGCAATCGCAGCAGATGGGGCCACCGAGCAGTTCCTCGATCGACAAACTGCTGAAGGCTTGGGGCCTTACCTTCGACGCGACCAAAGTCGTCGCGGACATGGATTTCGTGGGCCGCACGCGGCAGGGTCGCGCGCCGTCTGTTTTGCAGCTCACGGAAAAAGCCGTGAACAAGGACGACGTGCTGACTGGCGACGTGGACAATTTGCTGTTGGTTTTCGCGGGCGCCTTTTCCGGCACGCCGGCGGAAGGACTGACGGAAACCGTGCTCATTCACTCGTCGAAAAACTCGCAACTCGTCGATCCGATGACCGCGCAAATGGGCGGCGAAGAAGTCATCAAATCCTTCGCCCCTTCGGGCACCGAGATGGCCCTCGCGGTGCGCCTCACCGGGAAATTCAAAACGGCATTCCCGGAAGGAAAGCCGAAAGCTCCTGACGCCAAGCCTCCGGGCGCGAAACCGGACGAACCGAAACCTGAGGAAAAGAAAGATCAGCCTGCCGATCAGAGTTTGAAAGAGACTGCGGAATCCAACGCCGTGATTCTCATCGGCGACACGGACATGATTGAGGATCAAGTCGCAGTGACCGAGGCGATGAATCCATTTGGCGGGCAGCGCATGGTGATGCCGCAGAATGGCAACCTCGCATTCGCGCAGGGCGCGATCGAGCAGATGACGGGCGACAACAATCTGATCACCGTCCGCAGCCGCGCGTCGCGGGAACGTCCCTTCACGGTCGTAAAAAAGATGCAGGCCGATGCCGAGGCGAACTATCGGACGAAGATCAAAGACCTCGAAACGAGCTTGGCGGATGCGCAGAAAAATGTGAACGAACTCCAGCGCTCGAAGGGCGCGGAAGGCGGCCAGCGTTTCATCCTTTCACCCGAACAGCAGGCGGCGATTGCAACTTTCCGCAAAAAGGAAACCGACGTGAAACAGCAACTCAAGGCGGAGCGCAAAAAGCTGCGCGCCGACACCGACTCGCTCGAAAATCGCATCAAGTGGACGAACATCGCCGGCATGCCGGTGCTCGTGGCGCTTGGCGGAATCGGCCTCGCCATGGTGCGGCGCAAACGCGAAGCGGCTCGCTAACCACCCTTCTTTTTTCAAACACATGAAAGGCAAACATCTCGCCCTCCTGCTCCTCGTCGCGCTGCTCATCGGCGGCGCGTGGTATTCACTCCAGCAAAGCGACACCGCGGCCAGCCGTCAGTCGGACGGCGCGGGCTCCAAGGTGCTCGATTTTTCCATCAACGATGTCGCCCGTGTGACCGTGAAAGGAACGGGGACCGAATTGAATCTGGCGAAAAAAGGCGACGGCTGGGTGGTGCAGGAACGCGCCGATTATCCGGCGTCGTTCGATCAAGTCAGCGACTTGATTCGCAAGCTGTGGAATTTGAAAACGGTGCAGGACGTGAAAGTCGGGCCGTCGCAATTTTCGCGACTGGAACTCATCGCGCCCGGTTCGGATGGCGGCTCGCCGACGGGCATGCTGGCGGAGTTAAAGGACAAGGATGGCAAGCCGCTTGCGGCGCTTTTGCTCGGGAAAAAGTATCTCAAAAAAAACGAGGGCATGGGCGGCATGGGCATGGGTGAAGACATGCCGGGAATGCCCGCGGGGCGCTACGTCGCGCCGCTCGGCTCGACCAAGGTCTCGCTCGTTTCCGACACGCTCGAAGACGTGGATGCCAAGGCGGAGAAGTGGCTGCAGCACGACTTTTTCAAAATCGAACTGCCGAAGACGATCAAGGTCGAGGGCACGACGGAGCCGATGCACTGGATGCTCACACGCGAAGCGGCGACGGGCGATTGGAAGCTCGCGGACGCGAAGCCCGATGAGCAACCGCTCGATCCGACGAAGGTGTCGTCGTTCGCAAATGTGTTTTCAAACGCCACATTTGCCGATGTGCTCGCGCCGGATGCGAAGCCGGAAGACACGGGCCTCGACAAGCCGGTCGTCGTGACTTTCACCACCTTCGACAAGTTCACCTACGTGCTGAAAATCGGAAAACCGATCGCCGAGAATGTGCCAGTCACGATGACGGTGACGGCGGACCTCGCGAAGACTCGCGAGCCAGGGAAGGACGAGAAGCCCGAGGACAAGGACAAACTCGACAAGGAATTTCAAGCCACGCAAAAGCGGCTGGAAGACAAGCTCGCTGCGGAAAAGAAGTTTGAGCAGCGGCCCTATCTGATCGCGAAAGCGACGGTCGATACTTTGCTCAAGGATCGCGCCACGCTCCTCACCGAAAAGAAGCCCGAGACGCCGCCTCCTGGCGCGCCTGGAACGCCGGAAAATCCGGGCAGCAATCCGCCGCCAATCCCGTTCCCACCGACCGGCGCGATGCCGCCGAAGCGTGAGCCGATCACCGTCACTACGCCTCCAGTGAGTGCGCCGCCGCTTCCGCCCGGCTTCATGCCGCCGCCTCCCGCGGATAAAGCTACGCCGATTCCCGCACCATCTCCGAAGCCGGAACAGCCCACGCCGCCTGCGCCCGCAAAACCGGGCGATGCCCCTGTCCCGCCGCCGAATCCCGAGCCTGCCAAACCCGCGCCCGAAGCTCCCAAGCCAGTGCCGGAGCCGCCGGCTCCCAATCCGCCGGAAGGGAAGTAACGTCCTGCTCGATCAGTGCGGCAAAACCGGGGCGTTGCGCTGAAAAAGCACGAGCTGGTTTTTCTCCTTCCCGCTGAACTCCTTCACCACGCTAAAGTCGGGCCGCTCTCGTTGCAGCTTCTTGCGATTGCCGCTGCGGGTGAGGAAGTAGCGCGTGTCGCCGGGCAATTCCTTGATCGTCGTCGCGTAAAAATACGGCGTACGCAGATAGAAAATTGCGGGCTGATATTCGGGGTCGAAAATGCAGAGCTTTTCTCCGGTGGAAATTTCCGCGTCGATCGCAGCGGCCAGCGGTCGCAGGTTGTCAGCGTGATTGATGAATGGGACGGCGACCGCCGCGTAGAGCATCGCCGCCGCGCCGAACAACGCGGCTGAGGCACCCGCCAGCCGCGTCGGACGCGCGAACTTTTTCCGCCCGACGAAAACGACGAGGCATACAATGATGACCGCGGACGCAGCCAGGATCGGCCAGACGATGAACGTCGCCATCCCGCCGAAGCGCTCACCGACCACACGCAGATGCTTTTGCTCGCCGATCGCCACCGCCGTCGGCGAAGCAATCGCCAGCGCGAGCAGGCCGAGCGCGCCTCCGGCGTTGGCGTGCCACCACAGCCGCAAGGCGTCGCGCGGCGGATCATGTTTTTCCTCCGCCATGGCCAGTGCGAGCAGGAGCGCCAGGGGCAGGCCCAGCGGCAGCACGTAGCGCGTCAGCACGCCGGGCACGAGCAGCATCGTGAAAAAGCATACGACCACGGCGAGCATCGTTCCCTGCACCAGAGCCGCTTCCCGGCCCGTCCACATTTTCCGTCGCGACCAAAGGACCGGTGCGAAAAGCAAACACGGTAGCGCGTCGATGAGCCCGCGCGGAATGTTGAGCGCGTAACTTTCGCCGTCGAATTTGTTCTGCGTCACGCGCCCGGCCATTTGATGGTTCCACACTGCCAGCGCCTCGGGATGGCGCTGAAAATACGGCACCGCCCACAGCGCCACGATGCCGAGCATGATCGCGATGCCGGCAAAATGCGGACCGCGACGCAATTGCGCGAGTTCCTTTGCCCGCCACAAAACCGCGACGACGATCGCGTAGAAAAACAGGAGATGCACCGGACCTTTGGCCAGACCTGCGACGCCGAGAAAAACAAACGGCACCGTCCACGTCAGCCACGCGCTCCGCTGCTGCTGCCAGAAGGCGAGCCACGTCGCGAGGGCCATGCCGGCGAGCGGCACGTAGATGCCCTCGATTTCCGCGCCGGCGAAACGCGCCTTCGCGAGCAGGCCAAACTGCGTCATCGCAAACACGCACGCGACGAATGCCACATCCGTCGTGAACACCGTGCGCGCGCGCGGTCCGCTGACGGCGAGCATCACTCCGCAGAGCGCCAGCACGCAGAGCGCCGACGGCAGCCGCGCGGCCCATTCGTCGCGGCGATGCAGCATTTTGAAAGAGCCGGCGATGGCCCAATTCACGAGGGGCGGCTTGCGCAGGAAGGGCTTTCCGCCGACATGCGGCACGAGCCAGTCGCCCTCGTCGAGCATCGTCACCGCGGCCAGAATGCGACGCCCTTCTTCACCCCGAATCTCCGTGGAGCCCAGGCCCGGCAAATAGATCGCGGCCCACAGCAGTGCAACGATCAGGAATGCTTTGAGCCGCGTCACGCTGGGCTAGTGGACCAGCTTGTTCAGCGCGTATTCGATGATGCCCTCCGCGCCGAGGCTCTTCAAAATCGGGATGATCTCTCGCACGGTTTTTTCGTCCGTGATCGTATCGACCGCGACCCAGTTTCCATTCGCGAGGCGGGAGACGGTGGGCATGCGGAGCGCCGGCAGCGTTCGCAAAAGTGCGGGTAGTTGCTCCTCCGGCAAATTCATTTTGATGCCGACCTGTCCCCGCGCGTTGTAGGCGGCCTGCAGCATCATCGTCACGGTTTCGATTTTCGATCGCTTCCACGGATCGCGCTCCATCGCTTCCTTGTTCGCGATGAATTGCGGCGACGACTCCATGATCGTCTCAAGAATCCGCAGCTTGTTCGCCCGCAGCGATGAGCCCGTCTCCGTCACATCCACGATCGCATCGACGAGGTCCGGCACCTTCACTTCGGTCGCGCCCCACGAAAACTCGACATCCGCAGTCACCTTGTGTCTCGCGAGAAAATTCGTCGTGAGCCGGACCGCCTCGGTCGCAATGACTTTGCCCTGCAAATCCTGCACGGTGCGAATATCCGAATCTTCCGCCACGGCGATGACCCAGCGCGTGGGCCGGTTGCTGACTTTGGAGAAAGTCATCTCGGCCAGCACTTGCACGTCCGATTCATTGTTCGCGATCCAGTCCGCGCCAGTCAGCCCGCAATCGAGGTATCCGTGTTCGACGTAGCGCGAGATTTCCTGCGCGCGCAGCAGTTGCACCGCCAGTTCGGGATCATCGACGGAAGGACGATACGATCGGCTCGCGCCGGAAATCGTGTATCCGGCTTTGGCAAAAAGGGCGAAGGTTGGCTCCTGCAGGCTGCCACTGGGCAGACCGATTTTGAGCACGCGCGGTGTTTCCATGGAAAAAGGAGCGCGAAACTAGGGGCGCATGGTTTTCGGCGCGAGGAAAAAACCGAGCGCTACGGCTTCTTGTCTTCCTTCTCGCGATAGCCCAGCCGCCATGCGTCGAAGAGCCCGTAGATCGCGGTTTTCTCGCTCCACGTCCACGATTCCGTCCGCGTCACTAGCGTTTTCCATTCGCCGAAAGTTTCATCCTGCTCCACGGCCACTTGGTAAAATGCGGCCGCCTTTGCGCTCTCGCCGACGCCCCAATATCCAAGCGCGACCGCGTAATAATCGTAATACCGCTGGTAGCCGGAGAGCCGCGCGGACTCGAGCCAGGCGTCCAGCGCGCGGTGATATTCCTTCAGATTGAAATACGACCACGCGACTCGGTTGAGCACTTTGTCGCTGTCGGGTGCGAGGGTGAGGGCGCGTTGCAAATCGGCCAGCGCCTCGTTTTTCAAACCGAGCAGCGCAAAGGCGTGACCGCGATCCTGGAGCGTTTGCGGATTCCCGGGATTTTTCTCCACCTCCGCATTGAGCTGCGCGAGGCGCGGAGTCAGCGGCGCATCACCGATCACCGGGGCCGAAAGGGAGAAGGATGCCGACGCGAGGAAGGCGGCGAGGCAGAGCACGAGCGGGTTCATGGCATTTCGTAGCATTTGAGCAATCCACCCGCCACCGTCATTTCGATTGGAAAAAAGGAATCCGCCATGAACTTCGAGATGCACGCTCCCCGCAAACCCTCTACCAGCCATGATCGCGGCCCGGCGCATGCTGATTCCGCAAGACAGCACATGCCTCCTGCCCACGCGTTTTCATTGAAGTTCCTTGCCGGGTGTTTCGCGGTAGTTTACAGCCTCGGGCTGGCCTGCGTGGCGGCGGAAATAGACATACCGGCGCAGCCTGCGAATCATCTTTTGGATCAGGGAAAAGCGTTCACGCCGGAGGTGGCGTCGCGTCTGGCCGATCGGCTCGGCGCCGCGGCCCGCGATCGCGATGTCCACGTTTACGTGATGACTGTGGGAACGCTGAACGTGATGCCATCCCGCGCCGCCGAGACGCTTGATCAAACATTGAAGGCGGCTCGCGCGAAGTGGCTCGCGGATCAAGTCGGCGCAGTGATCATTTTCGACAACGAAACAGGCCGCGCCGTCGCCGCCGCGAGCGATACCGCCTTAAAACTTTTCCCGGCGGATGCGGTGAACGCCGCGCTCAAAGACCCGGAACTTCAAAGCAAAAAGAAGCATCTCGCGCCCGAACATCTGGAGACCACCGTCTCCATCCTCCTCCGCCACATGACGGATCTGCGCGCGAAAACCGATGAAGAAAACCGCCGTCGCCGCGCGAGGAACTGGATGGTGGGCGGTAGCGCCATCGTCGTCGTCCTCCTCGTGGCTGGTTTGATCGTCGCCAAAGTCCGGCGCAAGTCTGTCGCCGCGACAAAAACGCAGCGTCGCCCCTCCACGCCATCGCAGGGCTAGGTGCCCACGCGATGGCGCAGCCGATCGAGGACGACGGCGGCGATGATGATGATGCCGGTGACGATTTCCTGAATCCAGTTTGCGAGATTCATTTTCGTGCAGCCATTGGCGACGACCGTCATGATCAGTGCGCCGATGACGGTGCCGAACACGGAGCCTTCGCCTCCGCTGAGACTCCCGCCCCCGATGACGACGGCCGCGATGACGGCCAGCTCGATCCCATTCGCCGTGGTCGGGTCGCCGACGGTGAGATAGGAAAACTGCATCAGCCCGGCGATGCCGGCAAAAGCGAGTCCGAGCGCGTAGGTGAGCAACTTAGTACGACCGACGGAGATGCCGCAAAGACGCGCGGTTTGTTCATTGGAGCCGACGGCGAAAATATACCGGCCAAAACGCGTGAAACGCAGCAGCGCGCTCACGAAAACGGTCAGCGCCAGCATCAGCCAGACTCCCGGCGCGACGAGCATCCAGCGCGAGCCGGGCCCCGGTGTTTGCAGGAGCCCGTTCAGCCAAGTCGCGGGAGCGGTCACGATGCTTTCGTGCGCGAGCCCTTTCGCCGCACCGCGCAGCGCGCCCCACGTGCCAAGCGTGACGATGAAAGGCGTGAGCCGCAGCCGCGTGATGAGCGTGCCGATGAGCAGCCCGCACAGCGAGCCGACCGCGATGCTGCCGAGCGCGGCAAAAACTGGTGGCACTCCTTTCGCGAGCAGCGATGCGATCACGACGGTACAGAGCGCGATGTTCGAGCCGATGGAAAGGTCGATCCCGCCGGAGATGATGATCATCGTCATGCCGAGCGCCGCGGTCGCGACGACGGCGGTTTGCAGCAGCATGATTTGGAAATTTCCCACCGTGAGAAAAGTGCGCGGTCGCAGCACGGCGAAAAGCGCCACGACAAACACGAGACCGATGAGCGGGCCGAGTCGCGTGAGGATGGACGTCGAGGTTTTCATGCGGGGGAAGTGTCCGTCGCTTCGATCATGATTTGGTGTTCGTCGATTTCGGAGACCGGGCGCGCGGGGCCGAGCCGGCCTTTGCACATCACGGCGATGCGGTCGCAAATGCCGAGTAGCTCCGGCAGATAACTGCTCACGAGCAGCACGGCTTTTCCCGCGCAGGCGAGCTCGTTGATGAGGCGATAAATTTCCGCCTTCGCCGCCACGTCGATGCCGCGCGTGGGTTCATCGAGCAGAAAAATATCGGCGTCGTGTTCCAGCAGCCGCGCGAGGGCGACCTTCTGCTGATTGCCGCCGGAAAGTTCGCCCACGGCTTGCGTCGTTTCGCGGCAGCGGATGCCGAGACGCCCGATCCAGCGCTGCGCCGATCGCGATTGCGCGCGCGGACTCACCCAGCGCGGCAAACTCGTGAGCGTCGTGTTTTCCGCGATGTTCAAATTCAGCGCGAGTCCCTCGCCTTTTCGATCCTCGCTCACAAGCCCGACGCCACGCGACCATTGCTGCGCGGGCGTCGCCGGGCCGTGGCGTGTTTTCACAGCGAGCCGTCCCGTGCGGATCGGATCGAGTCCGAAAATCGCGCGCAGCATCTCCGTGCGCCCTGATCCGATGAGCCCGGCGATGCCCAGCACTTCGCCACGATGCAGCGTGAGCGAGGCATCCGCGGGTTTGGAAACGCCCGCAATTTTTTCCAAAACCAACACCGGCTCGCCGGCAGTGCGCTCCGAGCGGGGATACAAATCGTCCACGGAACGCCCGACCATCAGCCGGATGATGTCCGCGTTTTTCGTCTCTGCCGTCACGCCAGAGCCGACGCTGCGGCCATCGCGCAGCACGATGAAGCGGTCGCAGAGCGCGCGGACTTCTTCGAGAAAATGCGAGATGTAGATGATCGCGAGCCCGCGCGCCTTCAGCTTCCGCACGAGGTCGAAGAGCCGCTCAATGTCATGACGCGCCAGGCTGCTCGTCGGCTCATCGAGCACCAGCACGCGCGCGCCTACCGCGAGCGCGCGGCCGATTTCCACGAGCTGCCGATCCGCGACCGGAAGTTTCCGCACCGGTATCTCGGGCGAGATGTCGGGTCGCCCGAGTTCGGTCATCGCGTCGATGGCGAGACGGCGCATTTCCGCCCGACGCACAAACGGGCCACGCATCGGCTCCATCCCGAGCACGATGTTTTCCGCGACGGTGAGATGCAGCGCGAGCGAAAGTTCCTGATAAATCATCGACACGCCCGCGCGCCGCGCCGCCGCTGGATCCTTTGGGGCAAAGGCTTCGCCGGCGAGTTGCATGCGCCCTTCGTTGGGCGCGTGCGCGCCGGAGAGCACTTTCATCAGCGTGCTTTTTCCCGCGCCATTTTCACCGATCAGCGCGAGCACTTCCCCCGCATCCACGTCCAAATCGACGCCGTCGAGCGCAAGCGTCGCGCCAAAGCGTTTCCGCACTCCTTCCATTTGCAGAAGAGCGGACATGGCCGGCGACTATTTGCGGAGCAGTGCCTTCACTTCCGGCGAGTCGAGATTCGCGGGCGTGATCAGCATCGCGCCGCTATCGATGGACTTCTCGAATGGCTGCCCGTGAATTGCCGCGACGAGTGTCTTCACACATTCGTAACCCATCTTGATCGGGTTCTGCGCGATGGTCGCTTGCAGTTCGCCTTTCCTCATCGCCTCAATCAGCGCGTCCGAGGAATCGAAGCCCACGAGCTTGATCTTCCCGGCGAGTCCGTTTTGCAGGAGGGCGAGCAGCATGCCGAAGGTCGCCGATTCATTCGAGGTGAAGACGCCGTCCGCTTCCTTGATCTGGTCGATCATGTTCATCGCATTCGTCTGCGCTTCCGCGGCGGTCGCGCCGAGATAACGATTCGATGAAATGAGCGTGATGTCGGGGAACTTCGCGAGCGCTTCGAGAAAGCCGGCCTCGCGTTCGACCGTGCTAGCCGAGCCTTCCATGTAGCGCAGCAGCATCGCTTTTCCTTTTCCACCCATGATGCGCGCGAATTCCTCGCCGGCCATCACGCCGCCGAGTTTGTTGTTCGTCGCCACGTAGCTCACGAAATCTTTCCCGAGTTCGCCCTTGAGCGCGGAGTCGAAAATGACGACGGGAATTTTCTTTTCCATTGCGGCATGCACAGGCCGGACCAGCGCCGCATCATCGAGCGGCGCGACGGCGATACCATCGAGACCTTCCGAGACGAACTGCTCGACGATGGCGATTTGCTGCGCGCGATCGTTCTCACCGATCGGGCCTTTCCACACGATCTCCACGCCAAGTTCCTCGCCAGCCTTGCGTGCGCCAGCTTCCACGGACTTCCAGTGGAAATGCGTGGTGCCTTTTGGGATGACCGCGATGCGCAGTTTTTTGTCGCCGGGTTTTGTGTCGCCAGCCGGAGGCGTGCTCTTATCGCAGCCGAAAAGCGCGAGTGAAACGGCGGCGAGGACGAGGAAGCGGGAACGAGTGATCATGGGGAAATTGGAACGGCGATTAGGAATGAGGGAGCGCGATGGGTTTGCGAGAAAAAATCGCGCCGCCGCATCAGCGCAAGGCAGCGACGAGGTAATACATGCCGGCAAAACAGACGAGCGCCGAGGCGTAGCGTGGAATCGGAAAACGGGTCAGCGTCGCCGGATTTTTGCGCAGCGCTTTCAAGCCAAAAAAAAGCGGAAGCACGACGGCCTGATGCCCGAGTTCCACGCCGATGCTGAAGGCCACGATGGCAGTCGCGACGGCGAGGCCCGGCAGGCCTTCCATGGCGTCGAGCAGCCCGCCGGCAAAACCGAGTCCGTGGAAAAGTCCGAATCCGAAGGCGACGAGAAGCCGCGTCCAACCGCGGCTTTGCGCAGGAAAGAAAATATTCTGCGCGGCGACGAAAACGATGCTGGCGGCGATCATCGGCTCGACGAGATGCGACGAGAGCCGGAAAATATTCAGGACGGAAAGTGTGAGCGTGACGGTGTGCGCGAGGGTGAAGGCGGTGACGACTTTCACCAGATCCACGAGAGACGCGACGGCGAGCACGAGGCCCGTCATAAAGAGCAAATGATCGTAGCCAGTCAGGATGTGCATGATGCCGTGGTGGACGTATTCGCGGAACATGCGCCCGCGATCGATCTGCGCCTCGCCCGCTGGCGCGTGGATGGTGACCCAGTCGCAGTCGAGGACGACCGGCGCTTTGCTGGTGAAAAGGAGGCCGCTCACCGCGGTGCGACCTTCCTGGGAGACGGTCACAACGAACGTGGCTTCCCATGGATTGCCGACGGCGAATTCAAATTCGTTCAGCACATTCTGCGTGACGGTCACGCGCTTCGGCACCGCGCCTTTCGGGAGCGCGCAGGCAAATTCATAGTCGATGTGCTCGCTGGTAAAAGCGGCGCGAGGCGGAACGATGCGCACCAGCCGACCCGCGAGCCGCGTGCCGTCCGCATCCACGAAGAGGTGCTTCAACAAATAATCGCCGTGCCGCGTCCAGATGGCAGCGGTGTTTTCGGCGGGCGCGTCCTTGGTGAAACCTTCCGCGACAAATGCTTCCTCGACGCTGACCCGCGCGCGAATTTCCACGCGATCGGAGTGCGCGACGATTTCCATCGCGCCTTGCGCGACGGGATGCGCACCGGCCTGCCAGAAGGGAAGGAAGAAGAGGAGGAGGAGCGCCGAACTTCCGAACCTGAAACCCCAACGTCGAAGGGCGGAAACGCGCGGCATGCAAATGCTTGGAAGTTCGGCGTAGATCATCGGTGGACGTGAAAGGTGTTAAATTTCGGATTCACTTCCGCAGCCGCTTGCAGCGCGGCTTTACCACCCGCGATGTCGCCGGTGGCCATGCGGATCATGGCCGCGTGGTAGAGCAGATGCGGATCACGCGTTCCGGTCGCGAGCGCTTTGGCGCATTCGGCGGCGGCGTCGCTCCCCTGCTCCGCGCGGTAAAACGCCCAGGCCATCGCATCGTGCGCCTGGATGCTGTGGCGGAGCGTGAGGTCTTTTTGCGCCCACTCCACGGCGCGCGCAGCGTCCACTTTTGAATCCGCATAAAAGCCGGCCAGATGATGAAAGTAGTGGACGGCTCCCGACTTCACGCTGGCCAGATATGCATCCTCCGCGCGTGAAAACCACATGGCAGCGCGATCCGATTGCTTGAGCAAAAAATTGAGATCACCAAGCGCCTGAAAGAACTCGGGTCGCGGAATGCGCTTCGCGAGCTTTTCGTAAAGAGCAACGGCTTCCTCCGTCTGTCCGCGGGCCGCAGCGAGTTCCGCGACGTGATCCTCGACCGCGTAGCCATCCGGCCAGGCTTCGCTCGCGGAGGTGTAGTGTTCTCCCGCCGCGTCCCAATCGCCGCGCTTGAACGCCAGCTCGCCGAGTTGCAGATGAAACCAACTGACCAGTTCCGGTTGCGACGGGTCGAGCACGACACAGCGCGCGAGACCCTGCTCAAAAAGCTCACGCGCCTGATCCAGCTTGCCTTCGATGATCGCGAGCTTGGCGAGCCGGGGCGCGGTGGAAAGTTGTGGGTCTTCGAGCTTCGCCATTTCCGCGCAGACCTTTCGCGCCTCGTCGTAGTCGCCGAGTTCCGTCGCCGCATCCGCGAGCAATTCCAGCGGCCGCAATTTCCCCGGCAAAAGCTCCCGCAATTCTGCCGCCGCTGCGTGCGCTTCGACAAAACGATGCGCCGTCAAACGCGCCTGCGCCAGTGCGGCCTGCCCCACGGCATTTTGCGATGCTGACATCTCCCGCAACGACATCTCCGCCGCGCGCTGCTCGCGCTCGATGCAGCGGTCATCGCCGGTGCGCCGGAGCTGCTGGTGGTAGCGCTCGGCGAGTTGATTCCACGCGGTGAAATCATCGGGATCACGCTGGACGCGGTTTTCTAAAAACCGGATGCCGCCATCGCCCGAATCCACCGCGCGGGCGATAAGTGCGACTCCAAAAATGGCAGCGAAAAAAAACGGGCGCATGGTGCGTACACGCAAGCCGCGCCGGTTCGCAGAAAGCAAACCGGCGCGGCGCGAAAACCGATTTTTAGTTACGCGTGTTGTCGTCCGTCACGCCATTCGCGCGGGGCTGCTGGGGTAGCGCGAGGAAGGGAAACGCATTGGTGAAGGCGACATCGTTTGCGCCTACGCCATCGCCCAAAGGAGATCCACTATTCAGGATCGTGAGGATGGTATCGATCACATCGTCGCCCAAGCGACGCCCGTTTGGAAAGCCTGCGGGTGCATTCGTTCCGCCCCCATTACCTGTATTCGGGATGGTTGTATTGAGGCGCAGCATATCGCCTTTATTCACAGCGACGCTTGCCAGCGTGGTGACGGCTGCGTTGATCTGCGTCGGCGTTTTGCCGAGTCCCGTCATCACCGCGGTGATCGTCGCGACGATCTGCGAAGCAAACCGGCCCTGACTGTCTTGCAGCGTGTTGCCGGCGTTGTAGCGATTCCTCAAGGCAAACGGAACGAGTGCGGTATTCACCGCCGGGATGCCCGTGCGGTCGATCGTCCGGTAGCCGCCGCCGATAATGGTCTCCCCGTCGAGCCCCGGCGTCTCCACGATATGACGCTGCGTTTCAAAGCTGAGCCCCAGCGTCGTCGGAGCGTTGGCGCCGGAGGCTTTGAGCAGCGAAATCGGCACTTTGAGCGCAATCGACATCGTATTGTAACCGGCGAAGCTATCCCGCCCACGAGAGAGCGCGACGACCGCTGCACCGGGATTGGGAGGAGTCGCCGTCAGGGCCGCCACCGCGCGGTTAAAGCCCACGATGTCGAAGAAAAATGGATCATCGACTTCCCCGGCGAAGAAGCTGATGCCGGTGGAACCGAGCGGGGTCACCGTCTGCGTATTCGCCGAGTCTGCGAGGGTCGGATTGGTCGCGGGCGCGGTGAAAACTCCCGGGACGCCGCTGATGCGAATCGCCGCCGTCTGCGGGCTCGCACTCGAAGTGCGCTTGACAAAATTGACATCAATCGTCAGATCTGGAACGGCGTCGCCCGTGTTTTCGATCAAAAAGCGGTAGCGGACGGTTGGATCGAATATGGCGAAATTGCTGGCCTCGGACGGCACGAGGAATCCACGGAAAGCGCCGATGATCACCGCAGTCTGGTTCGTGGCATCCGTCGGATCCATGAAGAAATAAATATCTCCAATGTCGCACGCCTGATCGTTGGCGGCGGTCGGTCCGTCTCCGTGATCGGCGGCACGCACTGCGGTCGGGAGGGCGAAGGAGGCGGTGAGGGCGAGGATCGTTCCGAGCAGGAACTTCCGGGTGTTTTTAGTTTTCATTTTCGTTTTGTTGTTTGGGTTGTTCTGATGGTTTATCGGGATGAGCTTTTTTCCTCCACAGCGCAATCAGCGGGAGTTCGAAGAACGATTCGAGTTGCTACCAAAAGGCTTCATGATTGTCTCGGCTAATTTTCTCCGGGCATTTGCGAAGCGGCGAAACGTTTGGATGCAGGCATTCGTCCGGCGATACGCGCTTTGTCCGGTCCTCCTCGCGCTCGCGGTCGGCGGGTGCTCTGAAAATGGCCCGGCGACGTCCGACCAATCCGTACCCGAACGCGACGCGCTGCCGTCTGCCGCCGTGGAAAATTTTCCTCCGCAACAATCCGAGCCCACGCTGAAAAACGCCGCGCCGACCGTGGTCGCAGAAGCGGCAACGATGGCCGAAGTGCCCGTGGATTTGGGCACGATCGAGCGCCGTTTCCTCAGTGCTCAAAACGACCCCGTCGCCCGCATCGCCGCCATCGGCGAACTCGCCAACGTGACCCCTGCCGCCGCGCTCATCGCGCTCAATCGCCTTTTCCCACTGGAGCACCGAGAGGACGTGAAAGGCGAAATGTTCACCATCCTGAGCGACCTCGACCATACCAAGGAGCGCGACAACCAACTCGTGCTCTGCACCAAAGCCCTCGCCCGCGACCAACCCTCGCGCATCCGCTACATCGCGATCCACACCATGGCCGAGCTGCACGACCCCCGCGCCCGCGCCCTCCTGCTCCCACTGCTCAATGATCCCGACGGCGAAATCCGCGCCGCTGCGAAGCAGGCGCTGAGCGATCTTTCTGAGTAGCAGAATCGCCCTCCCCGAGTGGAAAGTGGCGCACCCGACTGGACTCGAACCAGCGACCGCCGGATTAGAAATCCGATGCTCTATCCAACTGAGCTACGGGTGCTTTACAGAGATAATGAGGCGACTTTTAGAGCCAACCAACTGGCTATTTCACGGCGCTCTTCCACGGCATCGCCATGAAAGAGAGCAATACCGTGAAAACGTGGGAAAAAACTCGCCTCCAAAATTTGGTGCGTCATAAATCAGGACGATATTATGCCCGGTTGTTTCTCAACGGCAAAGAGATTTGGAAATCGCTCAAGACCACTCATTTTTCGATCGCCGAAGGAAAACTTGGGGAGATCAAGAAAGAGCACCGCAAGCGCAGGAACACGGAAGTTAAACCGGGGGATGCGAAAATGACGTTGCTGCAGGCCGTCACGCTTAGGATGAAACACATCGAGGAAGGAGTAAAAATTAAGAGCAGCACCCTTGCTTACTGGAAAAGAGATCAAAGTCGCGCTCCTGAAAAGCTGGCCCAATGCGGATTCAAACGAAGTCCGGCGCATCACTGCCGCAGATTGCCGGGAGTGGGCAAGTGCCTATGCGAAAGTTGCAAGCCCGAATCGGTTCAATAATACACGGCACCTCTGGATATGGGGTGTGTTTTCGAGAGGGCTTTGGCTGAAGGAAAAAACCAATTCTTGCCGGTCTTGTTCCGCTTCCGATGGTGTGGGTCTGGGCTTGGGGGGTTCTGATCGGTCCGGTTTTTCGGTGTTTGGGTGCGCGAATTCACAGAGTAAGTGCAACACGGAGTATTTGGAGGTTGGAAGAGGAAGAGAGTCTCGGTTGGTGGGGAACTGTGGCAGGAGGATGGCGATGAACTATCGATAACTCAATGCCGAAGAGCGCAGCGCCCTGGCGGCGCTGCGGAGCGTGGGACTGAGCCAAGCGGAGATTGCGCGGCAACTGGGGCGACACCGGAGCACGGTGGGGCGGGAGTTGGCGCGCAACGCCGCGCCGCACGACGGATGGTATCGCTCGAAGCGAGCGCACCAGCGAGCGCACCAGCGAGCGCACGCGCAGCGCTACCGGTCGCGGCGCAACAGCCAGTTTGGGCGGGAGGAGTGGGCGCGGGTGGAAGAGTTGTTGAGGAGAAAGTGGAGTCCCGAGCAGGTGTCCGGGCACCTTGCGTGGAGCGGAGAGATGGCCATCAGCCATGAAACCATCTACCGGCATGTGTGGCGGGATCTGAAGGCGGGCGGAACGCTGCACACCCATCTGCGGTGCGCGCGCAAGCAGGGCCGAAAACGCTATGGACGCCACGACAGTCGAGGGCGACTGGCCGGGAAAAGGATGATTGGCGAGCGGCCTGCGGTGGTGGAACGCCGAAAGCGGATCGGGGATTGGGAGATCGACACGGTGCTGGGAGAAAGCCTTGGGGAAAGCAGCGACTGCATCCTGACGCTGGTGGAGCGCAAGACGGGTCACGTGCTCGTCGGCAAGCTGAAAGCGCGGACGGCGGCGGAAGCCAACCGGGCGCTGCTGGCCCTGCTGGCGAGGCATCCTGAGCGCGTGAAAACGATCACCTCCGACCACGGGACAGAGTTTCATTGGTATGCGCAGGTGGAAGCGGTGAGCGCAGTGAAGTTCTACTTTGCGACGCCCCACCATAGCTGGGAACGCGGGACCAACGAGAACACCAACGGACTGATCCGGCAGTATCTCCCGAAAGGGCAAACGATGAAGGGAGTCACCCAGAGCCAATGCGACAAAATAGCCGAACAACTAACAGGCTGTTGAAGAACGGCTGATTCTACTTTGCAGTGAGAAGACTACGAGACAGCCGGGGGTTGTTAAGAGGTTTGGGCGGTAGGTGGGCAAAAGGCGGGTCCAGCGGAGGAGCAGT